>NZ_JACMYK010000122.1 GCF_020889785.1 Bradyrhizobium acaciae | reverse complement strand
CGCCGGCGCTGGCCGGCGACGCGCCACGGCAATCGGCGCGCTCGGCCGCCGAGATCATGGACATCCTGATGTGGAACAGGGAGCCGGTCGGCGGCCCGTTCGCGCTGACCGACCAGGCCGGCCATGCGCGCACCGACAAGGAGTTCCGCGGCAAGCTCATGCTGGTCTATTTCGGCTTCACCTATTGCCCCGACGTCTGCCCGACCGATCTGCAGGCGATCGGGCTGGCGCTCGATAAGCTCGGCGTTGACGGCGATCAGGTGCAACCGATCTTCATCACCGTCGATCCCGAACGCGACACCGCAGCCCACCTCGCCGAATACGTGCCGCTGTTTCACCCGCGGCTGATCGGGCTGACCGGTGATGCTGAGGCGATCCGCACGGTCGCCGATGCCTACAAGGTCTATTACGCCAGGGTGCCGCTCGAGGGCGCCGGCGACTACACCGTCGATCACACCGCCTACATCTACCTGATGGACCGCGACGGCAATTATCTCGGCTTCTTTCCACCGGGCACGTCGGCCGACCGCATGGTCGAGACCATCCGGCCGCGGCTCGCCGAGCCGGGACGCTGACTTCGCGCCGCGTCAATGCATCCGCCCGTGCACGCGCAGAAATGCCTCGCCGGTTTCCGTCACCATCACCCGCATGCCCTCGACCGAGGGACGGCGCGCGACATAGCCGCGGTCGACGGCGTCCTCCCAGATCGTCAGCCGCGGGCATGAGGTGCGCCAGACCTCGAGCACCTCGGCATAGCGCCGCGGCTCGCGCGCGACCCATTCCACGAGATCGAGCACCAGGGCGTCGGTGGTCTCAGTCATCGGGTATCCCCCCTAAGCATCGTCATGCCCGGGCTTGTCCCGGGCATCCACGTCTGCGCTCTGCATCAGGAAAGACGTGGATGGCCGGGCCAAGCCCGGCCATGACGGATTGTGATATTTCTGCGCCGCTTGGCCTCTGCCCGCAAACCGAGTTATCTTGCCCTTGCATCAGTTTTCCTGAGGGTTCATGCGGCGGCTGCTCTTTCTCAACGGCATCAAGGCGTTCGAAGCCGCGGCGCGGACCGGCAGCTTCGCGTCGGCAGGAAGCGAGCTCAACGTCTCGGCCGCCGCGATCAGCCGGATGGTGCATCTGCTGGAAGAACGGCTCGGCGTCGCGCTGTTCGAGCGCAAGGCAAACCGCCTCGTCACCACACAGGCAGGCCGCGCCTATCAGAGCGGGCTGACGCCGATCTTCGACGCGCTGGCGAGCCTCACCGCGCAGGTCACGGCATCAGCGAGTTCGCGGGTGCTGACCGTCGGCGTCGGTCCGACGTTCGCGATGAAATGGATGATCCCGCACCTCGCCGAGTTCCGCAAAGCGGAGCCCGACATCGAGGTGCGGATCACGACCGGCGGCATGGCGGTGCCGTTCGCCGACGACTGGAGCTGCGGCATCCAGCTCGGCGACGGCCGGTGGCCGGGCCTCGTCGCCGAGCCGCTGTTCGCCGCCGACCTGATGCCGGTGTGCACGGCGCGGCTCGCCGGCAGCCTGAAGCGTCCCGCCGATCTCAAGGGGCCGAGCCTGATCCGCGTCGCGCATTCGCCCGACGACTGGCCGTCCTGGCTGAAGGCTGCGGGCGTGCCGCGCCTGACCGCGCGCGGGCCGGAATTCCAGTTCTACGGCCAGGCGCTGCAGGCAGCCAGCGACGGACTCGGCATCGCGATGGGCATCCGGCCCTATATCGACGACGATCTCGCCGCCGGCCGGCTGGTGGCGCCGTTTGCACTCAGCGTGCCGAAGGGCATGCGCTGGTATCTGGTCTATCGCGGCTTCCACGCCGAGCAGCGCGATTTCGCCGCGTTCCGGCGCTGGATCATCCGCGCCGCGGCCGAGCCCACCGCTCGCCGCAAGGGAGCGCGCAATGCCTGAGGAGACCATCGACACACTGGTGATCGGCGGCGGCCAGGCCGGGCTCACCATGAGCCATCGGCTGAAGCAGCGCGGCATCGCCCATCTGGTGCTGGAGCGGCGGCGGATCGCCGAGCGCTGGCGCAGCGAACGCTGGGACGGATTGATGTTCCAGTTTCCGAACTGGTCGGTGCGGCTGCCGGAGTTTGCGTTTCCGCACAGCGATCCCGACGGCTTCTCGACCACAGCTGCCATCATCGCCTTCATCGAGGCTTATGCCGCGTTCGTCGCGCCGCCGATCCGCTGCGGCGTCGAGGTCACGAGGCTGCGCCGCGACGCCACAGGCTTCGTTGCCGAGATTGCCGGCGGCAGCATTGCCGCCCGCAACGTCGTGGTTGCCACCGGCCCCTATCAGCGGCCGCTGCGGCCCGAACTGCTGGACGAGCATCCCGGCCTGTTTCAGGTCCATGCCTCCAGCTACAAAAATCCCGCGCAATTGCCCGATGGCGCGGTGCTGGTGGTCGGCGCCGGCGCCTCGGGCGCGCAGATCACCGACGAACTGATGCGCGCCGGCCGCCGGGTCTTCCTGTCGGTCGGCCGTCACAACCGGCTGCCGCGCCGCTATCGCGGGCGCGACCTGTTCTGGTGGCTGGCCGAGATGGGGGTCGACGAGACGCCGGTCGAGCAGCGCGGCCCGTCGCGCCTGCTGCCGGTAATCTCGGGCGCCCATGGCGGCCACACCATCGATTTCCGCCGTTTCGCCGCTGACGGCGTGACGCTGCTCGGCCGCGTCACGACGGCGCGCGACGGCGTGCTCGAGATCGCCCCCGATCTCACCACCAACATCGCCAATGGCGACGCCTACTACGCGACCTTCCTCGGCATCGTCGACGACTTCATCGCGGCCCGCGGCCTCGATCATCCCGACGATCCCGTGGCGCGCATCCGCCTGCCCGATCCGCCCTGCCTCAGCGCGCCGCTGCGCACCGTCGACCTCCGCGCCGAGCGGATCAGCAGCGTGATCTGGGCCACCGGTTACGGCCTCGATCTGAACTGGATCGACATACCGCTGCTCGATGCCGGCGGGGCGCCGCGACACCGCCACGGCGTCTCCGACGTGCCAGGCCTCTATTTCCTCGGCCTGCAATGGCTGTCGAAGATGAAATCCTCGTTCCTGTCTGGCGTCGGCGACGACGCGGCCGCGCTCGCCGATCACATCGCGGCCCGCAGCTAGGACGCTTCCAGCGATTGACCAGAAAGCAAAAGCTGGAACTCGCCTGCTGTGCGGAAATAAACCGCACGATTTGTGATCTGGTTCACATAGGTCACCTAGCGCCCGTGCTTCCTATGAGAAGGGCATTTCGAGGTCGCCATGATTTACAGCGGTTTTGAGATCAAGTCGTTCGAAGTGGGGAAGGGGCAATGGCACGCCAGGATTCAACGGGTCGATCAAAGGCCGGTCGTCATCGATGGCATGCCGTTTCCGACGCTCGACATCGGCTTTGCGTGGTCCGATCCGGATGCGGCGATCGACGACGCGAAGAGAACTATCGACCGGTTCCCACAGCACTCTGGCATGACAATTCCGTCGGCGTGACCGGCAACGTCGTGATTGCCGTCGTGCCGCAATGCGAGCCGGATCCGGTCTGGCCGGCGCAGGTTCGCACCAGCTGCCCGGAATGTGCCGCCCAGCTTTCGCTGCTGCGCGTGATCCCCGGCCGCGCCGCCGAATACTGGACCATGCGCTGCGACGGCTGCGGCGGGATCCATCTCGACATCGTCGACCGGCCGCGCGCCTGACGGCCGCAGCGGCGCCAGCGTTCCTTACCGCACCCCGCTTGCGGGGAGAGGTCGAAATTCGCGCGGCGAATTTCGGGTGAGGGGGCACAGGTCTCACGACATTCGGAGCTCGCGGAAGCGGCCCCTCACCCTACTCCCCTCCCCGTGAAGAACGGGGAGAGGAACGAGAGCGCGCGCTGCTGACACCCTGCTGTCAGCAGCCTCGCCTGCGCGCCAATCCGGTCGTCGATTGCCCTTTTCTCGCTGCCGGACTCATCCCATATTCGGGCCATGGCGAAGACACCGAACACCCCGAAAAAGCCCGGCAAATCCCCCAAATCCAAAGCACACCGGCCCGAGGTCCAACCGATCGGGCCTGCGCTTGCCGAATTGCTCAATCCCGCGATCAACCGTGGCGATGCCGGCATGGGCTCGGGCACCGGCCTGCAGCCGCCGCCGGACAATTCCTGGGACCGCCGCGCCGGCGGCGAGGCCGCGGCGCATCGCGCGCGGGCGTCGACGCGCGAGACCAGCGAGGATGTCGCCAAGCGCGATAGTTCGGGCCTCGGTGAGGCTCCGCAGGCCAATTACGGAACCTCGGCCACCATCCCGACGCTCGATCCGGAACTGGCGCGTCAGCTCGGGCTGCCGACCGCCGAGGACGACGACGAAGCGCTCGCCCGACCGCCGCGCAGCAAGATGGAGGCGCTCGGCGTCAAGGCGACCGCCGACGCGCTGGAGAACCTGATCCGCGACGGCCGCCCCGAGTTCCGCAGGGACGATGGCTCGATGCGGGTGTGGACCCCGCACCGCCCGCCGCGCCCGGAGAAATCCGAAGGCGGCGTCCGCTTTGAGCTCAAATCCTCCTACGAGCCGAGAGGCGACCAGCCGACCGCGATCGCCGAGCTGGTCGAAGGCATCCAGCGCAACGACCGCACGCAGGTGCTGCTCGGCGTCACCGGCTCGGGCAAGACCTACACCATGGCCAAGGTGATCGAGGCGACGCAGCGCCCGGCGCTGATCCTGGCGCCGAACAAGACGCTGGCCGCCCAGCTCTATGGCGAGTTCAAGAGCTTCTTCCCCGACAACGCGGTCGAGTATTTCGTCTCGTATTACGACTACTACCAGCCCGAGGCCTATGTGCCGCGGACCGACACCTATATCGAGAAGGATTCCTCGATCAACGAGCAGATCGACCGCATGCGCCACTCGGCGACGCGCGCGCTGCTCGAGCGCGACGACGTCATCATCGTGGCTTCCGTGTCCTGCATCTACGGTATCGGCTCGGTCGAGACCTACACCGCGATGACCTTCGCGCTGAAGAAGGGCGAGCGCATCGACCAGCGGCAATTGATCGCCGACCTGGTCGCGCTGCAATACAAGCGTACCCAGGCCGAGTTCACCCGCGGCACCTTCCGCGTCCGCGGCGACGTCATCGACATCTTCCCGGCGCACTATGAAGACCGCGCCTGGCGCGTGAACCTGTTCGGCGACACCATAGAGACCATCGAGGAGTTCGATCCGCTCACCGGCCACAAGCAGGACGAGCTCGAATTCATCAAGATGTACGCCAATTCGCACTACGTGACGCCGCGCCCGACTCTGGTGCAGGCGATCAAGTCGATCAAATCCGAATTGAAGATGCGGCTCGACCAGCTCAACGACCAGGGCCGCCTGCTGGAAGCGCAGCGGCTGGAGCAGCGCACCACCTTCGATCTCGAGATGATGGAGGCGACCGGAAGCTGCGCCGGCATCGAGAACTATTCGCGCTACCTCACCGGCCGCCGCCCCGGCGAGCCGCCGCCGACGCTGTTCGAATATGTCCCCGACAACGCGCTTGTGTTCGCCGACGAAAGCCACGTCACCGTGCCGCAGATCGGCGGCATGTTCCGCGGCGACTTCCGCCGCAAGGCGACCTTGGCCGAATACGGCTTCCGCCTGCCCTCCTGCATGGACAACCGCCCGCTGCGCTTCGAGGAGTGGGACATGATGCGGCCGCAGACGGTCGCGGTGTCGGCGACGCCGAGCGGCTGGGAGATCAACGAGTCCGGCGGCGTGTTCGTCGAGCAGGTGATCCGTCCGACCGGGCTGATCGATCCGCCGGTACATATTCGCCCTGCCCGCACCCAGGTCGACGACCTCGTCGGCGAGGTGCGCGCCACGGCGGCGGCCGGCTATCGCTCGCTGATCACGGTGCTGACAAAACGCATGGCGGAGGATCTCACCGAATATCTGCATGAGCAGGGCATCCGCGTCCGCTACATGCACAGCGATATCGACACGATCGAGCGCATCGAGATCATCCGCGATCTCCGCCTCGGCGCGTTCGACGCGCTGGTCGGCATCAATCTGCTGCGCGAAGGCCTCGACATTCCCGAATGCGCGCTGGTCGCAATTTTGGACGCCGACAAGGAAGGTTTTCTGCGCAGCGAGACCTCGCTGATCCAGACCATCGGCCGCGCCGCGCGCAATGTCGACGGCAAGGTGATCCTCTATGCCGACGGCATGACCGGCTCGATGGAGCGCGCGATCGCCGAGACCAATCGGCGCCGCGAGAAGCAGGTCGAGTACAACGAGGCCAACGGCATCACGCCGGAGAGCGTGAAGAAATCGATCGGCGACATCCTCAACTCCGTCTACGAGCGCGACCACGTGCTGGTCGAAATCGGCGACGGCGGCATGGCCGACGACGTGATCTCGATCGGGCACAATTTCGAGGCCGTGCTCAGCGACCTCGAAACGCGGATGCGCGAGGCCGCGGCCGATCTGAACTTCGAGGAAGCCGCGCGGCTGCGTGACGAGGTCAAACGCCTGCGCGCCACCGAGATGGCCGTGGTCGACGATCCCACCGCCAAGCAGCGCAACGTCCAGAAGCAGGCCGGCGCCTATGCCGGCACCCGGAAGTACGGCGATGCCGCCAACCTGCCGGTCAGCGCATTGAAGAACAAGTCGGCGCAGACCTCGCTCAAGGCAAGCCGCGGCGGCAAGTCCGGCTCACGCGTGCACAAGCCCGATCTCGACGAGATGCACGGCCCGGAATCGCTGCCCTTCCGCCCGGACGGCGCGCTGCCGGCAAAACCGTTCGGCACCACGAGCCGCATCATCCAGCCGACGGATTCGCGGCAGTCGGGGCCGGAGTTCGGGCCATCGCCGCGGAGCAGCGGCGGTGCGCCGGGGAAGCGGGGTGGGTGGAAGAAGAGGTAAGCGAACCAGACGCATGTACTCGGGGCCGCATCGTTAGGACCATGGGCGAGACGGCTGGCTCGTCGGGCCTCCGAGCGCCGTTTAACCGACCCCTTGACCTGCATCAATCGCGAGCATCCCCTACCCGATAGATTTTAAAGTCATAGTTGTTCCGGCATTGGGGAAGTCGTCATGATTTCGATCAGAATGCCGTTCTGGCTCCGCGTTGTTTCGCTGGTTGGCGTGATCCTGCTCGGCACGGCCGCCGGGCTCTATGGTTATCGCTGGTACAATCGCCCGGTGACGCTGACGCTGGCGGTCGGCTCGATCGACGGAGAAGCAGCCAGCGCGATGTCGGCGATCGCCAATCAGCTTGCCTCCGACGGCGCTTCGGTACGGCTGAAGGTCATCGACACCGGAACAGCCGTTGAATCAGGCAAACTGTTCGCTGCAGGAAATGTCGATCTCGCTGCTGTTCGCGGCGACGTCGGCGACTTGTCCAAGGCCCAGGCCATTGTCGTGCTGTCCCACATGACTGCCCTTCTCATCGCTCCCCCCGGCTCATCCATCGACAGCATCAGCAAGCTCAAGGGCCAGACCGTGGGCGTGCTCGGAGGCGAGGCAAACGCCAAACTCGTCGATGTGTTGAATGGCGCCTACGATCTTGCCCGCAACAAGACGGTTTTCAAGAACCTCAGCTTGCAGGAGACGCGGAAAGCCGTTCAAACAAAACAAGTCAACGCCCTGCTTGTGGTCATCCCTCTGACGGAGAAATACATTGCGCTGGTGAAGGGCTTTTTCCCGCAAGGCACAAAAGCTATTCCAGTCCTGATTCCGATCGACTCGGCTGCGGCAATTGCAGACGGCAATCGCGCCTATGAGAGCTTCGACGTGCCAAAGGGTGCTCTGCGCGGATCACCTCCTGTCCCCGATGACGACCTGACGACTCTGAGGACGTCGCTCTATCTTGTCGCGCGAAAGAGCCTCAGCACCGACGTTGCAACAAATCTTACCCAGAGCATTTTGAAAGTACGCAGGGAGCTGCTGCGGGAGAATCCTCTCATCGCCCAAATCACCGCCCCCAGTATTGATGCGGACGCCTACCTTCCCGTCCATCCTGGAGCTTTGGCCGTCTACAACGGCACGACACAGGGTTTCATCGATGAATACAGCGACTACATTTATCTGGGTCCGATGATCCTTGGAGGAATTGCTTCGGTGCTTGCCGCAGCATGGAAGTTTTTGGGCATCGGGCAGCCCGAATTCCGGGAAGGTCCCCTCGACACCCTTTACGGCCTCGCGCGCCGAATCCGCGCGGTCAACTTCGAGAGCGAACTTTCAGATATCGAGGACGAGATAGACAATATTCTGAAGGGCGAACGACTCAAGGCTGAGGCGGGCGACGAAAATGCGGTCGACACCGCGACGCTGAACGTCGTAGCCCACCGCCTGGAAAATCTGGTTCATGACCGCAGAGCGATACTTTTGGCAAAACCTCCGATCGCTTCGGCGGCCTAGGGAAGTACGCGGTAAGCCGCCCATCGTAACGTCCACGACCCGTCGAAGCGCCGCTTGACCGGTACGCGGTACTGAGGACCAAGGTGCTTCACCCAACGCTGACGACCGCGACCGCCAGCAGCGACATCATGATCATCGTCGTCACGAGTTGCAGCGAGACGTTAGGCTGGGTCCGCCATTGCGTGATCTTCTGGGAGACGGACAGGCGCGCATCGAAGAACATCGGCGCGTAGGCATTTCCGAACCGCCTTGGGAATTTGGCGGCAAGTTGCGGCATGATCGCGGCGTAGACCAGCGAGGCGAGCACGACGAAGATCGCGGCGCCATAGCGTTCGCCCACGATTTCCGGGGCGCCGACCAGCTTCAACACCAGCACGGCGGCGGCGAAGGTCGGCAGGCCCTGCAGGATGGCGGTGAGCGCAAAGCCTTCGAGCCGGTTCTGCGCAGGCGATTTCGGTGCAGCGATGGCGTTCATGGCGGCGTTTCCTTGGCAGTCGGGTGATCCGATCCCGCCAATTTAGCTGCACATGCTTGGCTGCGACGTGATGCGCGTCACGCCGGAAGCGGGCCGCAAGAAACGCATTCCGATTTTCAGAATTTGACTTGACGCGTGACCCAACTCAGATGTTCAATGTGTCCGTCTCACCCGATCGAGGGGCGCTTCGCGGTCGTCACGAACGCGGCGTGGGATGCGGTGGACGCCGATTGCGCAACTGACGAGTGCGTATGACGCGGACGGTGAAGTCGTGTGGTCCTGACGCCCTAGTGGTAGGTGTCCCTTCACAAAACGCTAACGCGTCTTGTGAAGGCGGTGACAACAAAGCCCAGTCTCGCCGGGGAGAGCACGAAGTAAGCCGTAGCCCATCGCGCAGGGAAGGCCGGGATGTTTCCGGTTACACCTGTGGTCCTACCCCCGAGCTTTCTACCCCATTGCTCGGGGCCCATGGGTGCGATCGGCACCCGGTCTTCCCTGCGCCCTCTGCAAGCTGAGGGCGAAACGAAGAGCAAGGCTCGGACGATTCATGTCGCGAGAATGCGGACGTATGCGCGCAGATGACGCAACACATTCCACTGTCGTGCCTGCGAAAGCAGGGACCCATAACCACCAATGGTCGTCATTGAACGCCGCTGGAACGACGAGTCCCTCTCACAACATCCGCTGCGGAGTATGGGTCCCTGCTTTCGCAGGGACGACATCAGAGGACGTGGTGGCCTCCCGCCCTACCCCGACCGCTTGTTGCTGGTGTTCTGGGTCAGGTTGCCGTGCGCGGCCTGCTCGCGGATGTTGTGCTTCTCGTCGTCGCGATGGCCTTTCGTCGTATCGAGGGGAACGGCGGGGGCGCTGCCGGGCCCCTTGTGGCTCTGGTTATCGTCGGGAACGGGCTGGATGTTCTTGTTCAGTGGCTTCGTCATCATCGTCTCCGTTACGCAAGGAGACAACGCCGCCCGTGCGGGCGGCGTTCCGGAGTGGGGGTTCACAAACCGATCGTGCCTTACAGCTTCTCCTGCTGCGACGGCTGCGCCTGTTGCTGCTGGCGCTGACGTTCCTGCTCCCTGGCATGATGGCGGCCGTAGAGGCATCCCGCGGCGGCGCCGAGCATGCCGTGATGGCCGGCGTAATGACCGGCGACGCCGCCGACGACGGCACCCTTGATGCAGCCCTTGGCGTCGGCGGGCGAGGCGGCGGCAAACGCACCGATGGCAATGACGGAAACGAGAAGAATTGATTTCATGATGCTGCTCCAATGGAATTCCCTGACATCAACGGCCGACCTACCCCGCTGGTTCCCGTCAGCCGCGCCGCAGAAACCCGCTGCGCGCAGGTCCCGATCATGCTCTAAATGCCGCCGTATTGCAGGCAGCCTTTTGAAGATCATGCGGACATCACATATTGCCTTCCTTGTTGCCCTGCTCGCGCCGGCGATCTGCGCGGCGGTCTTCTCGATCTCGAGCCCGGCCCGCGCCGATGATGGCGACCGCGCGCTGCTCGCGACCTTCTGCGCCGCCGGCAACATCAAGGGATCAGCCTGCACGCGGGCGAGATCCTATCCGGATGGCGGAGGCCGTGCGTGCGACGTCAAGCTGACCAGGGAGCGCTACGCCGGGCGCTTCCTCGCCGCCGGCAGTATGTTGCTCGTGGTCAACTATGAAAGCGAGTGCGAGCCGCACGCGACCGATTTCGGCGGCGTCGCCCTGTTCGAGCAGAACGGCGGGGCTTCGCGCTTCATCCGCTTCCTGCCCGGCGCGCAGGGCCACGACTGCATCGTTGTCCCCAAGGACGAACAGCAGGATGTGCTGGTCTGCACGGTCGGCCACATGGGCCAAGGCATTCTCGAAAGCGCTGTGGCGCGGATGGAGTTTTCCAGGAAGTCCGGCAAGCGGATCGAGATCGCGCCGGATTTCCTGCTCAGGGCCGAGGACGCGGTCAGCGCCTACGGCTCCAACGTCGTGATGTGCAACGAGGGGCCGAAATATTTCGGTCTCTCCGATCTCGCCGCAGGCCCACGCCGCAACACGGTCGCGGTCGATGTCGACTACGCCGACGACGAGATCATCCGCACCGCCTGCGGGGAGGGCTTTGCGAAGCCGCAGGAGCTGTACCACGACCTGCTGCCCGGCGAGGCCTTCGTGCCGCCGGGCTCCGAGAAGAAGAAGCGGTTCACGATCGACCTCGTGACCGGCAAGGCCGCGCCGTCGGATTAGAGGCCCAGGGCTTCAGCCGTGCGGGCGCGGCATGACGTGCGGGCTGCGCCGCAATGGCCCAAGCGCCGCTGCGCCGACCGGCATACCATGTGCATTTTGTGCCACAATGCACGTGCTAGTTGCCGAACCTAATCCGGTTTCGCACGTCAAACATGTGTTTGATGGCGGAACGCTCCGGTTCAGAATGTGGAACGAGGGCGAGTCGGAATGAACCGGCGGAGTCGATCATGGGCGAGGATTCGAACCGGCAGCGCGTCCTGAACTTCCTCGACGTCTATTATGCCGGCGGCATCGAGGGCGCGCTCGATCGTTGCAGCGACGACGTCGCGTTTCTCGCCAATGCCCCGATCGACATTCTTCCGCATATGGGCCAGCACCGCGGCAAGGCCGCGCTGCGCCAGATGTGGACCACGATCCACGAGCGCTATTCCGACATGCGCTACGAGGCGCCGACCATGGTGGCCGAAGGCGACAAGGTCGCAGCCCAACTGCGCGTATTCTTCCGCAAGCGCAACAACCGGCGCGTGGTGCAGTTCGACGTCGCGGTGTTCTACACCCTGCGCGACGGCAAGATCATCGACATCCGCGAGATCATCGACACGTTCGACCTTGTCCAGCAGGTGCTGGAGCGCGACGTCGCGGCTGCGCTGACCGGACAGCACGCGGAATAGCGCTGAAGCCGGGGCAACGCATCCCGGCCGCCCTGCAAATTAGCAATGCCGGCGTTGAACCTCGCAGGCCCGGCGCTGACCTATCACTGGGCTTGTTGCGGTCGGGGCTGAAATCATCATGAAAGTCGCATTGCTCGCTGTGCTTGGCCTTGCACTGGGTGCCCTTGGCGGCGCCGCACTCGGCATCGGAGCCGGGCTCACCTGGATCGGATTGGCCAGAACCTCAGGGATCGACAGCGGAACGCTGGTGTTTTTCACCTTCATGCCGCTCGGCGCCGCGATCGGCGGCATCGGAGGCGCGCTGCTGTTCGCGGTGGTGGCGATCCGCGACGCCGAGATCGTGATCGAGCGGCAACCGGTGCGGCAGCGCGACCGCTGAATTGCGGTGATAACCGGGCAGCGGTCACATTCCGGCAAAAATCGCTGCAATTGTGCATTGCAAAATTGTCATTTGCGTTTTGGCCATTCCGCACTATTTGAGGCCGTAATAGTGACGTGCAGCAACCTGGCACGGCGTCGACGCTGACCGCCTGCCATTCGTTTGCTTTGAAAATCCAGTTTCAGGACGAGAACCAAAATGACAGAGCATAGCCTCTGGCGTTTTTCGCGCGCATTGCATCGCGCGATCAACGAACGCCAGCTTGCAGACATCGAGCCGCTGCTCGATGACGAGGTCGAATGGGCCATCTACGGACCGATCGACCTGTTTTCCTTCTTCGGCTCGCGCCGCGGCAAGGCCGCCGTGCTCGAGGTGATCAAGCAGATCGGTGACAACCTCCGGGTTCATCGCTTCGACCGCGAATCCATCATGCTGGGCACGGATTCCGCCGCCTCGATGCTGCGCTATTCGCTGACGGCGCTGGACGCCAACAAGCCGATCTCGCTCCGGATCGCGCATTTCGCGCAGTTCAAGGCCGGCAAGCTGACAAGCTTCCGCATGCTGGTCGACAGTTTCGACCTGGTCGAGCAGACCGTCGGTTATCCGATCCATCTGCCGCGCATCGCGGTCTGACGGCCTCCTTGATTCACGCCCTCGTCATGTCCGGGGCACCCTGCCCCGGACACCACGATCGCCCCCGCAAATCACGCGTTGATCAGTTGCTTTCGCAGCGCCGTTGCCACAATTTTGCGCCACGGCAAACCTACGCTGCGGCTCTGGAATTTGCGGGCTGGGAATGACTTCCACATTGCGATTTGGCTGGGCGAGGCTGCCGGTGCTGGCGGCCGGCTTCAGCGTGGCGATGGCGTTTTCGGCCGGCGCCCAGACCTCACCTTGGCAGATCGCTCCCGCCGCCCAGGACACGGCGCAAGACCTCGCGAAAGACTCCCCTGCGCCCGACGCTGAGGCTGCGGCCGAGGCGGCGCCGGCGGCGGTCGATGCCAACGACGCCGACATCCTGAAGGACATCGGCGAGAGCAAGCTCGACTGGAGCCAGCTCGACACCGATTCCACCAGCCTGCCCACGCTGGCGCCGAGGAGCGCGGCCAAGCGAAGCAGCGTGGCCGGCAGCGATCCCTCGTGGACCACCAACGGCAACGCCAACGGCTCGTCGGCGGTGTCGGTCAAGCAGTCGGTCTCGCCATTCCTCGACACCCGCATCGGTGCCGATATGACGGTCGCCAGGCAGGGCACCATGACGACGTCGGAGCAATTGTCGGAGCGGCTCGCCAATGGCGGCAGCCTGCCGCAGTCCGGCGGCTCGGCCTGGGCGTCGATCTCGACGGGTGGCGTGGCGTCGATCTGGGACAAGACCTCGGTCGAGGCGCGGGTCGATCCCGGCGCCGACCAGAGCAAGGTCGGCACCTCGCTGAGCAAGTCGGTGCCGCTGTCGGAGCAGTATTCGCTCACGCTGCAAAACGGCTATAATCTGATCCAGCAGGGCGTGGTCCCGGTGCCCGGCATCATCGGCCGTCCATCGAGCAGCTACAACACCGATCAGTCAGCGCGCCTGTCCGTCACCGATACCGGCACCAGCATCACCGCCGGCCAGACGCTGTCGACCTCCGACGACAAATGGCTGCGCCGGGTCGGCGCCGAGCAGAAGCTGTTCGACGGCGTCACCGTCTCCGGCTCGGTCGGCGAGACCCCCCAGGGCACGATCAACAAGAGCATCGGCGCCGGCTACAAGCATTCATGGTGAACGGTCTGTTAGGCCTGTCGCGCTAATGATCAGGCATTGCCCCAACTTGGCCCAGATGCGGTCAAATTCGGCGGCACTGATAGGTCCGTAACTTCATCAATTCGTCGTGCGGGGGACAAGCGCCGCGCTTCGCTATTGCGATCCAGGGGAAAGCCGATGAACGCCACCAACCGTACCGAGGAAGCCGAAGCCGAAACCACGTCCGAGGTCGACACCAACCTCGCTGCGGTCTCGGAAGTCGAAGCCGGCATCCGCGACTTCGTGCGCAACGATATCGCCTATCTGCGCCGCCCGGTGGCGAGCCCGGAGACCGCGCCGACCGATGCCAACACCGACGCCACCGTCAGCAACGTCAACTCGCTGATCCAGCGCGTCGCCGGCACCTCGCTCGCCGAGATCGAGAAGCTGATCGGCGAACTCGAGAGCCTGCGCGACCTGCTGCATGCCGAGGGCCAGCGCGTCCAGCGCGAGATCTCCGGCTATGCCCAGCTCAGCCAGGCCGCGATGAAGTCGACCCGGATGATCGCCGACAACGTCTCGCAGTGGAAGCGCGCCGCCGACGGCCTGCGCAACAGCTGATCCCGCTGAATTCCGCAATCTGACAAGCCGCCGCCTCCCGACCGGGAGGCGGCGGCTTCGTTTTTGCATGCCGATTCAACGCAGAACGATTCGTTATTCAGCGCGGTGTACACTCCGCGGCGTCAATTCTTGCAGAAGCCAATTCGAACTTTAGATGCCGGGCCCGCGTCCAAATCCGGAACTCGCGTCTCGACCGCGCCTATAGCGGCATCCATTTGGAGAGAATTCATGCAGAGCGTCCGGCCGGATAACGCCGATCCGATACCGCTGCGCCAGCCGCAGCAGGGCATCGGCACGATCATGATCCGGTTCATCGGCATATTGGCCGCAGCGACCATCGTGATGGTGCTGATCTGGAATCGCTAAGGCGTGATCCGGAAAAGTGTGAAGCGGCTTTCCGATAGGATCATGCCTAACCCAAGAAGCTTGGTGGGGAGAAGTGTGACGCCACCTGCCGTCGGGTCACATTGAAAAACGCAAATGCGCGGCGCTTGGCACCCTCCGGCGCCCACGGTTACAGACGTTCAATCAGCGATCGATGCTCGCGGTGGTCTCGAAGGAATAATTGCCGTCGGCAAAGCCCTTCACGACCATTCCGGTGGCCAGCATCACGACAACCGTTACCGTCGCGAAGATAATGCCGACGAGTTTCAGCGCGCTGCGATCTGCCATGGTCATCCCCAGTAGTTCGGCCCCTGAAACCATAGGCAGGGACAAAGGTTCAAAATGCGTTAGCAAAAAATGAGTTCCACGCAACGCACAACTACGTCGGCAGCAGAAGTACCTGCCGACCATGGCGTCCGTGCAACATCAGGGGCGGCTGGGCAACATCAGGAACCGGGATTCCGGCGCGGCACGAAGGCGGTCGCGAGGAACGAGAACACCACCTCGTTGCGCTGATTGACCCCGGTGTTGCGGGCCTGAAGGATGCCCCATTCCGGCCGCTTTTCGGACGTGCGCTTGGTCTCGACCTGGTTGGTGAAGCTGATGGTGTCGCCTGCCAGCACCGGGCGGATCCAGCGCAGCTCGCGGAAGCCCGGCGAGGGTCCCCAGACCGCGACCCTCTCGCCGCGCGCGGCGGCTTCGGCGGCGAGCTTTTTGCCGTCGGCGACGAGCAGCTTCATGCAGACGCTGGCGACATGCCAGCCCGATGCGGCAAGCCCGCCGAACAGCGAGTTGCGCCCCGCCTCCTCGTCGAGATGGAACGGCTGCGGATCGAACTGCGCGGCAAACCGCTTGATGTCCTCAGGCGTGAAGGTGAATGAGCCGAACGCGCGCTGCGCGCCGATCTCGATATCTTCAAAAAAGCGCATGACGTCTCCTATGCGCTCGCGCCGTCGCGGCGGCTGATGATGATCGGCGACTCCATCTCGCACAGCATCTCGCCGCGCGCGTTGCGGATCGTGCCCTTGAAGGTGACGATGCCGGTGTCGGGCCGGCTCTTCGAGACGCGCGCCTCGACGACGTCGACGTCCAGCGTCAAATCGTCGCCCGGACGCAACGGTGCCACCCAGCGCATCTCGTTGACCCCGGGCGAGCCCAGCGAGGCGGTGCGGATGATGAAGCCGTCGAACAGCATCCGCATCAACAGCGAGCCGAGATGCCAGCCCGAGCCCGACAGGCCGCGGAGCATGGATTTCTTGGCCGCCTCCTCATCGAGATGCATCGGCTGCGGGTCGAATTCAGCGGCGAAGGCGAGGATTTCCTCGCGCGAAACATGGCGCGGGCCGAACGTGCCGAAGCGGCCAGGCTTGAAGTCTTCGAAGGTCAGCGTGGTCATTGGGTGAGGATATGCCGGAGGGAAGCCCGATTGTGGCCGTTATTTGCAGCAATCACAACCGGCCCACTCGCATAGCTCGCCCCTGGACTGCCGGCGCCCGGTCCGGGGCTCGGCTTTGGCGGGACCGATTGGGCCTCTACGGAATCGATCCCGGTGGTGCGGAGGCGCTCTGGCGCCGCCCCGAACCATTGGCCCGGCGAAACGCCTCGTCCTGACGGACGCCTGCCGCGCAGGCTCCGGGACGAAGTGATCACGCCGGGGGTGAGGCAGTAGGATGCACGAGACGCGAATCATATGTCGGCTGGCCGGGAGAACCATGATGTTCGATTTCCAGGATCTGTTTCAGTGGGACCGCTTCATCACGCCCACGATCATCAAGACGTTCTACTGGCTGGTGATCGCGGTCATCGTGCTGTTCGGGATCTCGGGCATCCTGTGGAGCCTCACGGCGATGGCGATCAGCCCGTTCGTCGGATTCATCCAGCTGCTCGCGTCGATCGCCAGCATGTTCGTCGGCATCGTGTTCTCGCGCATCGCCGCCGAATTCATCCTGATCGTATTCCGGATCAACGAGCATCTCGGAGCGATCCGCGATCGCGACGGTGGCATGCACTGAGGCATCCTGCTTCCGGCCGGATGCGGCCCGCCGCCCCTGCCGTGGTTAATCCGAAGTAGTCCCCGCACGCAAATGCCAGCGAAATTCCGACCGGGATCTTAAAACAGCTCGCGTATCAGCCTTACGCATTGCGCTTAAGACCAACGCGGGGGCGTCGTGAATTCCAGGAATGGCTTTATTGCCGTGAGGCCGGCTGCCGAGCCGAGCTTCACGACCGAGGATATTTTGTGGGCTGTCGGCATCTGGTCGGTGATCCTGACCCTGGCGCCGGTGATCGTGTTCTATTTGCTGATGGTGGCCTAAGGGCCACCTCCTTACCTTGTCATTTGCGGGGCTCGCGAAGCGAGAACCGCAGATGCGCCATTGCGCATCGGGGAATCTCGAGATTCCGGGTTCGATGCTGCGCATCGCCCCGGAATGACGCTCCATCAGTCGATAAAAAACGCGCGAGTGCCGCGCGTTCTTTCCAGTTCGAACCGAAACGGCGTTGTTACGCCGCCTGCTTGTGCATCGCGCCGGAAGCCGACGCCGTGCCGCGGATCGCCTTGATCGAGCGTTCGATCGCGGCCCACAGCCGATTGATCTCGGCGGCAGCGCGGCCTTCCGCATAATATTCGCGAGCGCCTTCACCCTGACCGAGCGCCATCAGAAGATCGGCGCGGTTGGTGATCTGGCCGCTCCACACCGGTGCGCGGAATTTCGCCAGCGCCTCACGCGCGATCGCGACGATGCGGCTTTCGGCGCCGTCCCGCTGCGCGGGCGCACCGTTGATCACGACGGCGTAAGGCTTGCGCATCGAGCGGCAGGTCTGGATCGTTTCCTGCACCGCGTTGACGTCGAACACGCCGGGCCGCGCCGGAATGATCACCATCGTGGCGTTCTTGATGGAGTCGTCGACCACAGCCGACAGGTTCGGCGGCGTGTCGATGAACACCCACTCGATGCCGTCGCGCTTGGCTTGCGCAATGATTCCGGCAACCGAGTTCACCGCGGTCTTGATCGCCGGCTCGTTGGTGCCGCGCAGCTTGTGCCAGAGCGTCAGCGAGCCCTGCGGATCGGCATCGATCAGCAGACAGGGCTTCGTTGCCTTGTGCACTTGCGCGGCGAGGTGAGCAGCCAGGGTACTTTTTCCCGAGCCCCCTTTACGCGAAGCGAAAACAATCACGTTCATACGTTGGCCTCCAGATTGACCCCAGGAGGCGAAAATGAATCACAGCGCTGATTCGCGAAAGAAAAAACTTCTTGCAATCCGCAATGCGGCCAAGATTACCGGTGCATTCTGCTTTTTGAGTCACACTCGACTTATGACACAACCGAAAATGGAAGCGCTAAGCGTTTGATTTGACTCACGCCTAACGCTTTCCGGCAGTTTTGGCGCGCTCGCGCGCGATCCACTTGCGTTCGATCCAGCCGAGCAATTGTGCTGTCGGCTTCTGCAGAAAAGGAACGTCCTGCGCGAACAAAAGGAGTCCGAGCGGCAGCATCCAGAGTCCGAGCACCGGCAGGAAGCTGAAGATGCCGCCGATGATCAGGAGGATCGCGAGCGGAATCCGCACATAGCGCGACGACGGCTTGCGCAGCCACGCGACGAAGCGCGCCGGCTTTTCCGGAAGCTTGGTTTCGAACCAGGCGAAGTGCCGATCGATCTCTTGCTGGTAGGTTTCGCCCACGCGCCTCACTCCATCCGTTCCATCGCGAACGGATTTGGCAAACAACACAAGCTGCAGAGATGATGCTGCGTGACAGCGTCACAAGGCGTCAGTCTGTCGCGCATCGCGGTCTTGAAATTGCTGCCGCGCGATCAGCGCGGGTTGCTTACGCGAAACACACGCCACGACAACGCACCAGTCTTAATGACGCCCGCGTCCGCGCGATGGGAACCGGGTCAGTGGGTGGACTTCTTCGCCTTGTGCGATTTGTGCACCTTCCGCTTGGCTGCGACCGGCCGCCGCTCCTCGCGCTCGCTTGCCTCACGCGGCTCGGGACCTGCGCGGAAGAACGCGCGGCAGGCCGGCGACAGCTGCGCCCTGTTCCTGATCATGCAGGCCGTGATGCGATCGACGTCGGGAATCTCGGGACCACAGAGCCGGAATGCATCCGGCGTACAGGCCTGCTGCTGGTCCGGCGTGTAGGCCTCGCCTCGGCCCGGCAGCAGCAACGCTGCAAGCCCAAGCATCAACGCAAACGAAAAACTCCTTGAACCGGCGGTCCCCATGCATCCCCCCAAGGTGTCACCAAGCGTCGTTAAGGCGTCGTTTCGCGGAGTGTGGGTGACGCGACGAGGAAGTGCAAGCCGGCGAGATGACACGCTGGCGGCGATCAGGGGACGGCAAGCGATCCTGCGGATGGCCCGATCTTGCGATGTCGTGGTAGGGGATCTTGTGGATGGTACAGTTGGGTGGGCTCGAACCACCGACCTCCTGTTCCACAGACAGGCGCTCTAACCAACTGAGCTACAACTGCATCCTGACGCACGGCCCCACGTGAGGGGGCGGCGATTTCGGGCGGAAACTAGGTGCAACGCCCGCCTTTGGCAAGGCCGTAACGCGCCGATTTCCGCTCTTATCTCGGGCCGTTCGATGGCCCCGTCCAGCAAAAAGGCCCGGACCAGCAAGGCCCGGACCTTTCGCTAGCTCGTGCAGACCGCGATCAGGCGGCCGGCTGCTGATAGAACTTCGAGGCGCTGGCCTTGATCGGCTCGGCGGTCTCGCTGGCGACCTTCTGGCCGAGCTCGGCCAGTTCCTTGGCCTGCGCGGTGTAGGTCTCGAACTGCTTGCGGGCGTGCGAGGTCCACAGCTCGACTGCTTCGGTCGGCGACTTCACGCTGAACAGCTCCTGGGCGAAGTCGAGCGACGTGGTGGTGTTGGCCTTGAAGAACTCGATCAGCTTGGCCGAATAGGCGGTGGCGCCCTTGTTCATCGAGGTGAACACGGCCTCGACGGTCGAGTTGTGGGTCTCGGCAGCGTCCTTGAACTTGGCGTAGCTGTCGCGGGCCTGCAGCACGCCCTTTTCGGCGAACGCACGCACCTGCTCGGGAACCTCGAACGGGATGATGGAGGCGGAGAACGGATCGGACGGGTTGGTCATACGTGTAATCCTTCGCAACGGGTGAGTAGATGTGACCATTGCGGACGTCCCGGAGCCCATCAGGCCGGGAGCGCTGAAATGGATCACGCTGCCTTGATTCACGGGAGTGCCCTTCGTCGGGCGCGCCTAATAAACACCCATATCATGTCAATTTTGTGCAACGCAACGTGAGATCGCGTGCAACGCCACATTTTTTATGTGGCGGAATATGGGGTTACCGCGCCCGACCAAGGTTTGAGGGCCAAAATCAGTCCCAATCGGCTCGCCCCGTCAGCTCTTCGGCTTGACCGCGTCCATCGCCGCGCGGCTGACCGCTTGGCCCATTTCGCTGGCCTGTTCGGCGAGCGAGCGCATCTGGCCCTGCACATATTCACTGTGCAGCCGCATCACCTCGGTGAGGTCCTTGGCCTTGAGCAGCGACTGGGCGTAGTCCAGCGACGACTGCACGTTCTTTTCGGCGTAGGACAGCGCCTTGGTGGACAGCTCCTTGGCGCCGGCGCGCACCGTGGCGTTGCGCTCCTCGATCTTGCCGGCGGTGTCCCTGGCGTTGGTCACGAATTGCTCGAAAGCCTTGCGCGCCTGGTCGAAGCTCGCCTCCGCCATCGACCGCATGTCCTTGGGGATTTCGAACTTGGGTATCTCGAAATGGTCACGCCCGTTGTCGCTCATGGTCGCTCTCCCTCGCTTGGTGATCGGCCCGCCGGTTGGCCCTGCGGGCCCAGGGTAGAATAGAGGTGGACTAGACGGCACGATATATCGCGGCACTGCCATCGCAGGTGTGACGCGGTGCCGCCTGGTTCCGCATCATGCTGTCGCAGCCGCCTTTGCCCGACAACGCCAAACGGCTGTGGATCGTTCAGCCAAGTTAACGTTATCCCGGCTTTGGCGGCGGCATCCTGCCTGCGGACATGGACCTGCCGCCCCCCAGTTGCGATACTAACCTTCTGTTAAGGCTGTCGTCCTGCGGCTGCCGGCCTTCGGCAAAGCTAAGGAAGAAGCCAAACCTATGCGGTCAAATCTTGCGTGATGAGTGACGCGGAATTCCAGATCCAGGCGCTCGGCGATGTCAGGCTGGCGGACCATGCGACGGGCAACCTCCCGGCATGGCTGTGGTCGGCTGACGGCGCACGGATTCTCTGGGCCAATCCGGTCGGCGCGCAGGTATTTGGCGCCGCCAACGGCGCTGAATTGGCCAAGCGCGCCTTCGGTCCGGCCGATCCGCATCGCCGCCAGGTTGCCCGGCTCGGCCCAGGCCTCGGTGCCAATGGCGCAGTACGGCTGGAGCGGCTGCGCGGCTTCGGCGCCGCACCCGGAATGCTCGCGACCTGCGGCTGCATCCGTGTCGACCTGCCGAACGGCAGCCACGGCATCCTCATTTCCGCGCTCAATGCCGGCGGCCGCAGCATGCGGCTTGCCGAGCGCTTGCAGCGACTGGTGCAGGGACTGGACCGTCCCGCCGCCGCCTTCAACGGCGATGGACTGTTGATCGCAACCAACGAAGGCGCACGTTCGCTGCCCGGCTTGCATGATCTCACCGAAGCCGGCCTCGATGCCGCGCGCGACGAGGCGCTGGCGCAGG
>NZ_JACMYK010000121.1 GCF_020889785.1 Bradyrhizobium acaciae | reverse complement strand
GGCGAACACGAAGGTCTTGCGGCCGTTGACCGTGCCCCAGCCGGTGACGACGCCGTCGCCGGGGATCTTGGTCTTCTCCATGCCGAACTCGATCGAGCGGTGCTCGACGAACATGTCGAATTCCTCGAACGAGCCCTTGTCCAGCAAAAGCTCGATCCGCTCGCGGGCGGTCAGCTTGCCGCGGGCGTGCTGCGCCTCGATGCGCTTTTCGCCGCCGCCCAATTTCGCGCCGGCGCGCCGCTCTTCGAGGGTGTCGAGGATATCTTTCATTTGTTTCCGCCCGTGTTAGCTACAGTCCGCGTCACGGCCGAGGCCGGGACCGCTTCGTTCGGATGGCTTTAGCACGGCCATTTCGGAACCGGAAAGGCGCTTGTGAACGGGTTTTGGCGCCAAAACGGTAGGATTTTCCGACATCTGGGGAGACGGCAATGACCGATACGACTGCTGAGACGACCGGCGCTGCGACCGGCAGGGTGCGTGCCCTGCTCCGGTTGGAGGGGCTGGTACTGTTCGTCGGGATGACCGTGCTCTACTACAAGTGGGATGGGTCCTGGCTGATCTACGTCCTGCTGTTCCTGGTGCCGGACTTAAGCTTTGCGGCTTACCTGATCAGCCCGCGGGCCGGCGCCATCGCCTACAACGCAGCCCACACCTATATGGCGCCGGTGGCGCTGATGACGCTGGGTTTTGCCGGCGAAGGACCGCTGGTGCTCTCGATCGCGATGATCTGGCTCGCCCATATCGGGATCGACCGCGCGCTCGGCTACGGGCTGAAATATTCCAGAGGCTTCGGCTTCACCCATCTCGGGCGAATCGGAAAGCTCAGCTGAACTGGACGCCGATCCGGCCCTTCCTGCGCCAGACCACGCGGCAGCGTCGCTCGGTCGCCTCCATTTCAAGCACAAGGCGGAAGCTGTCGGGGATTTCGGCGGGATCGGTCGTCTCAACTGCGGCACCGGATGCCGAGAGGTTGCGGACGAAGCAGGTCACGCTGCGCCGTGCAAAGCTGATCCGCGCCGCCCGCGCGACGTTGCGCCGGGATGCCCGGCGCTGGTCGCCGGCAACCTCGCTCGTCGCGCCGGTCAAGAAGCCGGAACGGATCCTGCCCTGCAGCCGGACCTCACTCTGCATGTCGAAATGCTTCAGAATACGCGGTCTGCTTCCAATCACGGTCAATTGCAGCGACGCGAGCAGATGCTCGACCTTCAGTCCATTGCCGAACGGCAACAGCAGCCGCTCGCAATCAACCTGCTGGTCGTTGGCATCGACGGTGGAGAACACCATGTAGACCGCGCAGCCGCTCGCGGCAGATTCCTTCGCCGGCCCGAGCGTGATGCGCCGGAGCGACATCGGGACAACCTGCTCCATGGTCTTCCCGGCCCAGCCGCAGTTGAACACCTCGGCGACATTCTCGCCCTGATACATCGCGCGGAACTTGCGCAGGCGCCCTTCGCCTTCGACCGCCCATGCCACGAGTTGCCGGGGATCATGCATCGCGGGATCCGGCCTCAACTCCGCGAATGCGGGAAACGGCCGGCCGGCGGCCAGCCGATCCCACTGTTCCAACAATGCGCGCTGGCTTGTCGACCTGATCGCGTCAGGCGCAATGAACCTGAAGGTCATCTGCCCCTCTCATCTCGCGTCAGCGCGCAAGGTGGGCAGCTCTGCTTAAGGATCACTGAAACCTGATCCGTAACTGTGCGGGACCGTGCGGCGGACAGCATGAATTACCACTTGGCATGGTTAGCGCGCACTTTACAGTTCGACCGATTCACAGGGGGGAAATCATGCTCACCTACGGTCGCCTGGCCGCCATTGGCGCGGTGCTTCTCAGTGTGCTGCTGTTCGCCTGCATCGAGACCAGCGCTCAGCAGATCCCGAAGGAGATCGCGTCGCGCACCGAGATCTACGGCATCCCCTCGCTGACGATTTCCGACCAGCAATTCCTGACCGGCGACAGCAACGGCAAGCCGGTCACCGTCGGCGGCGAATTCCGCATCGCGCAAGGCACCGGCCGGCTGCCGGTCGTGGTGCTGATGCACGGCTCGAGCGGCGTCGGCGCCGGGATGGACGGCTGGGTGCGCCATTTCAACGCCATGGGCATCTCGACCTTCGTGATCGACGGCTTCTCGGGCCGCGGCCTGACCGCCACCGGGCCGAACCAGGCGCTGCTCGGCCGGCTCAATTTCATCATCGACATCTACCATTCGCTGGAGATCCTCGCCAAGCATCCGAGGGTCGATCCCGAGCGCATCGTGCTGATGGGATTCTCGCGCGGCGGCCAGGCCACGCTCTATGCAAGCCTCGATCGCTTCAACAAGCTCTGGAACAAGTCCGGCGTGCAGTTCGCGGCCTACATCCCGTTCTATCCGGACTGCTCGACCAGCTATCTCACCGACACCGAGGTCGCGGCGCGGCCGATCCGGATTTTCCACGGCGCGCCGGACGATTATAACCCGGTGGCGAGCTGCAAGGCCTATGTCGCGCGGCTCGAAGCCGCCAAGCGCGACGTGGTGCTGACCGAATATCCGGATTCCGCGCACGGCTTCGATGCCGGGTTGATCGGCAACAACACGGTGGTGGAAGCCACGGGATCGCAGACCGTGCGTCATTGCACCATCAAGGAAGGCGAAGGCGGCGTGCTGATGAACGCATCGACGCAGGCGCCGTTCAGCTACAAGGATTCCTGTGTCGAGCTCGGCCCGCATGTCGGCGGCAACCCGACCACCGCGCTCGAGGCCCGCAAGGCGGTCAGCGATTTCCTGCAGGCGCTGTTTAGGCTCGGCTGAGCCATACGGCCATCTTTCATTGCCGTCATTGCGAGGAGCGATAGCGACGAAGCAATCCATTCTCAGCTTGTGGAGCCATGGATTGCTTCGCTTCGCTCGCAATGACGTGGATTGAGCAACGCGCACCGCGTCCGTCACCCGAAGGAGCGGCTAGGCGAAGCGGCGCGCGAACACCACGCAGACGACGACGAGCATGGTCGCCGCGATCATCGACCATGCAACCGGCTCGTGCAGCAGCAGCCCGGCCAGCGCGAGGCCGAAGAACGGCTGCAACAGCTGCAACTGGCCGACGCTGGCGATGCCGCCGATGGCAAGGCCGCGATACCAGAACACGAAGCCGACCAGCATGCTGAAAACAGAGACGTAGGCGAGCCCTAGCCACGCCGGCGCGCCGATGCCCTGCCAGCTCGGCGGCAGCGTCATGATCGTCATCAAGAGCACCACCGGCGCCGAGAGCACCAGCGCCCAGGAGATCACCTGCCAGCCGCCGAGCCGCCGCGACAGCGCCGCGCCCTCGGCATAGCCCAGGCCGCAGACGACGATGGCCGCGACCATCAGCAGATCGCCGGTCAGCGACGCCGATCCGTCGCCCGACAGAGCGAATGCGCCGACCGTTGCGCTGCCGATGCAGGAGAACAGCCAGAACAGCGGCTTCGGCCGCTCGCCGCCGCGCAGCACGCCGAAGATAGCGGTCGACAGCGGCAACAGCCCGATGAACACGATCGAATGCGCCGAGGTGATGTGCTGGAGCGCCAGCGCCGTCAGCAGCGGAAAACCGATCACGACGCCGAGCGCGACGATGGTCAGCGACACCAGGTCCCTGCTCCGCGGCCGTGGTTGCCGCAGCACGCCGAGTAGCACGGCGCCGAGCAGTGCGGCGATCACCGCGCGCGCCGAGGTCAAAAACAAAGGCGAGAACCCGGCCACGGCGACGCGGGTGGCCGGCAGCGAGCCGCTGAAAATGATCACGCCGAGCAGGCCGCTGCCCCAGCCGTCCAGCGAAGCGCCGCCGCTCCCGTCGCCCGCCCAGGATTTCCCTGACAACGTCTTCCCCGACAATGTCTTCGAATCGCTCATCGCGCACCTCGTCTTTCGCGGGCGAAGTTAGCGGCGACGGGCTGGCCAAGGCAGTAACGGATCAGTACAATATCGCCAAACTGTATGGGTCAAGGTAGGCATACACTTGCGGCAACCATCCAACGATCGCGCGGCGCCGAAGGCGACCCGGACCACCGACGTGATGAACGCGATCCGCGCCAGGATCGCGAGCCGCGCGCTCGCCGCCAACGACCGCCTGCCCTCGATCCGCAGCTTTGCTGCGACCATGGGCGTGTCGCCCTCGACCGTGGTCGAGGCCTACGACCGGCTCGCCGCCGAGGGGCTGATCCGGGCGCGGCCGGGCTCGGGCTTCTATGTCTCGTCCGCGGCGCTGCCGCCGCTTTCGCTGGCCAAGGACCAGCCGCAGCACGACCGCGCCGTCGATCCGTTCTGGGTGTCGCGGCAATCGCTCGACGCCGCGAGCGGCGCGCTGAAGCCGGGTTGCGGCTGGCTGCCCGCCGACTGGATGCCGACCGAGGCGCTGCGGCGCGCATTCCGCGGTCTGGCGCGGGCCGAGGACGCGGTGCTTGCCGATTACGGTGCGACGCGCGGCTCGCTGGCCCTGCGCCGCACGCTGATGGCGCGGTTCGCTGACGAGGGCCTCGAAGTGTCGCCCGAGCAGGTGCTGCTCACGATGTCCGGCACCCAGGCGATCGACCTGATCTGCCGCTTCCTGCTGCGGCCCGGCGACACCGTGCTGGTCGACGATCCCTGCTATTTCAATTTCCGCGCGCTGCTGCGCGCCCATCAGGTCAAGCTCGTCAGCGTGCCCTACACGCCTGCGGGCCCCGATGTCGCAAGCTTCGAGGCCGTGCTCGAAGCCGAGCGACCGCGGCTCTATATCACCGTGTCCGGGCTGCACAATCCGACCGGGGCGACGATGTCGCCGCAGACCGCGCACCGTGTGCTGAATGCGGCCACCGCCTGCGATCTCACCATCGTCGAGGACGACATCTTCGCCGATTTCGAGCCGGAGCCGTCGGCGCGGCTCGCCGCCCTCGACGGGCTCAACCGCGTGATCCGGATCGGCAGCTTCTCCAAGACGCTGTCGGCCTCGTTGCGCTGCGGCTTCATCGCCGCGCGCGCCGACTGGATCGAGCAACTGGTCGATCTGCAAGTCGCGACCGGGTTCGGCGGCCCCTGCGCGGTCGCAACCGAAATCATCGCAAGCGTGCTGGCGACCGGCTTCTACCGCAAGCACGTCGAGGAGTTGCGCCGGCGGCTCGTGCGCGCCCGCCGCGACGTCGGCGAGAAGCTGCAGCGCATCGGCATCGAGCCGTGGCTGATGCCGCGCGGCGGCTTCCAGCTCTGGTGCCGCCTGCCCGACGGCTGCGATTCCGCCGACGTGGCGCGCGCTGCGCTCGCCGACAACATCGTGCTGGCGCCGGGCAACGTGTTCAGCACCACGCAATCGGCCACCGGTTTCATGCGCTTCAACGTCGCGCAATGCAGAGATCCGAAACTGATGCCGGCCTTGCAGCGGGCGATCGGACGCTGAGGCGCGCCCGATCGATGCAGCGCCCTACTTCTCCCCAACCTTGAACGGCTCTTCCTTACCCGGCGGCACCGTCTCCTCGGCCATCGCCAGGATCATCGCGACCATCACGTAATTGCCGGCGAGCGCGGTCAGATCGACGATCTGCTGGTCGTTGAAGATCCTCTTCGCGCGCGCATAGGTCTCGTCGGACACCTTCTTGGTCGTGGTGAGCTCGGTGACGAAGTCGTACACGACGGCCTCGTCGTCGGCCATCTTCGACGGACGGCTGCCGGCCTTCAACTCGGCGATGACGTCGGCGGACAGTCCGGCCTTGGCCGCGAGCGGCGCATGCGCGAACCACTCGACCTGCGAGCGCCACTGCCGGCCGATAATCAGGATCGCGAACTCGTTCAGCCGCGTCGGCACCGAAGTCTGCCAGCGCAGATAGTAGAACAGATCGTAGAGGCGCTGGCCGAGCACGGGGCTGCGGATGATCGGATTGTAGGGCCCGCCGATGCCGACGCTCGACACCTTCATGATCTGCTCGCCGAGCGGCTTCTGCAGATCGTTGAGCTGATCCATGGTGAGCTGCGGGAAGCGCGGCTCCTTGCTGGTGGCCGGCGCCGAAAACGCCGTGGCTGCGAGCCAGCCGCCCGCCGCGGCGAGCGTGAGCGATGAGAGCCAGACTGTTGCCGAACGCATGATTTCCTCCGCTTTGATTTACGGGGGATGCTAGTCGAGCTTACCCGCGATCACCAGCCGCGGCGCGCGCAGATCAGCTCGTCACAGCGCGACGATATCGGTGAGGCATTGCTGCGTGACGCTGATCCGCGCGTCGATCTGCGCCTGGGTCTTGCAGTCCATGTTCATCGCGAACACCGTGACGTCACTGCCCTTCTCGGACCAGCCGACCAGCCAGCCGAGGGATCCGTGCTCCTTGTCGGTCAGTCCGGTCTTGGCGCGAATGACGGCCTCGCCAACCTTCGTCACCGGAAGGATGTCGCACACCAGCTGCTGGCTGCGCTTGCCGACCGGCAGCACGCCGCGGCGCAGCCGGTCGAGGAAATCGATCTGTTGCATCGGATCGATGCGCAAATTGCCGGAGACCCAGAACCGGTCGATGCCGCCGCCGATGTCGTGGTTGCCGTAGTCGATGATGTCGAGATACTTCTTCATCCGCTCCTCACCGATGCGGCGGGCGATCTCCTGGAACACCGGGAATGCCGACACCGCGATCGCCGAACGCAGCGTGTGATCCTTGTTCCAGGCCTCAATGCTGCGGGTTGTGCCGTCCCACTTGAAGACGTCCTTGTCCGGGTCCTGCACCACGCCGGTCTCCAGCGCGATCAGCGCGTTCGGGATCTTGAAGGTCGAGGCCGGCAACCTGCCCTCGCCGGAGCGGGTCTTGTCGCTCGCGATGATCAGATAATCGTCGATCTTGTAGCCGACGAAGGTGCCCTCAGTGCCGAGATCGAAGAACCGCTTCTGCAGATCCTCGCGAAACTCGCTGCGCTGGTACGACACATTCGCAAAACTGCGCGACGGCAGGATGGTGGCGGCGGCAAGCAGACCGAGCGCATGGCGGCGATGGATCACGGGAGACCTGGGCGAGTTTGGTTGGCGACGATGGTGGATGCCATCGTACTAAAGCAATGACCGGCAAAATGCCAGATCGGGCATTTCACCGCCAACTTGCGGACGCAATTCGCGCCAAGGTTGAGACGCTTGGAAAGCTCGAACAGGAGCGCGTCTTGCGTGGGCCGCTAATCATCATTTTCTGCGTCGCTGCCGGCCAGGCCGCCGCCGAGGCGCCGTTCGTGCCGCCCGGAACATCTCCACCGGACTATGAGCTAACCACTACGGTTGCGAAATCGATACCCTATTATCCGAAGGAGAGCGATCAGATCGTGATGCATCACGATCATTGGACCCGGGTAACCCGCAGCAAGGCCTCGCCAAGCGGCGCGTACTACGCGAACGACGGAGTTGCTATCACGTTCAATGCCCGAGGAACTTTTGTCAGGCGCGGCCGCTTGCGCTGGAACGATATCGATTACGAGGCGCACAACACAGGTGAACAACAGACCCATCTCGGCGAAAGCTGTACGGTTTGGGAAATTCTGCGAAGCAGGCCGGACTATGGTCGCCTGAAATTGTCTGAATCCAGCTGCGTGACTGATGATGGCATCGAGCTGTGGCACAGAGCGATGTACGGAAGCGATGTCCATGAATCGGTCGAGGCGACGAAGATCGAACGCCGGTCTGTTTCAGACAACGAGGTCAATCCGCCACGCTCCCTGCTGGCGTTAGACTCGCCGGAGCAGGACGCGCCAGAACGTTCGACAAAGCCGGATTATGAGGTCGTCATGGAGCTCTCGGTCGGCGCCGACCGGCCAACGCCCGTGATCCGTACGGTTCGCCAAAGCGGCCTGTGGCGGTTCACGGAGGAGATCGATGGCCCACGTCGCAATATCGCAATCACTTACGATTCGGGGACGCGACTTAGCTACGAGAGCGACAGCGCCGGGGTTCCCAATCGACTCTCGATCTGGCCATTGAAATCAACACTTCCGGTATCGACGAGCGCGGCGCTACCCGACCCACGATATGCACCAAAGGATTTAGGTCGAAGCGACACGATCCTTGGCGAGACGTGTCGCTGGTACCACATGAACCCTGGGTGGACACACGGCTTCACATTGGCCTGCAAGACCGAAGACGGGATCGTGCTCAAGGAGGAGTCCCATTCAAGAATGGACGATCGGACATGGACCGCCGTCCGCCTGACACGGCGCCCGATCTCAATCGATGAGATCAAGCCTCCCGCCGAACTGCTGGAGCCGCGCACGTGGGGCCTCGAATGACGCGCGTCTCGCGCTAGCGCGCCCGGCCCGACATCCGCAGCACGAACACCAGCACCTCGGCGACGGCCTTGTAGAGCTCGGCCGGGATCTCGTCGCCGAGCTCGACATTGGAGAGCGCGCCGGCCAAGACCTCGTTCTCCTCGATCGGGATGTCGTTGGCCTTGGCGACCTCGATGATCTTGGCGCCGATCGCGCCCTTGCCTTTCGCCACCACGCGCGGCGCGCCGGCGTGGTCGTAATGCAGCGCGACCGCGAGCTGGTTCTGCGTCTCGCTCATGATGCGCGGTCCAGGAAATGGCCGGCGCGCGCGGGCGCGGGTTGCGGCGGACTGCCGTCGCGGATCTCGATGTCGCCGGGCGTAAGCTCTGCCCTGGTCAGCGCCTGGCTCAGCTCGGCGGTGCTGGCGCGCAACTGCGCGGCAGTCGAGGGACGCTCGGCCCACATCCGCACCGAGGTGCGTTCGCCGTTCAGCGAGACCAGCGCGTGCACCGGACCGGCCGGCTCGACGTCGAGTGTGAAGCGCGCCCGCCACACCCGCTTGGCGGCTTCGACCTCATTGCCGCCGCCGTCGCGGGAAATCTCGAACTGCGCCATCGCCGTGCCCTGCTGGGTCAGGAACGGGATCTCGAAATTCCAGCGCGGCACCATGGCGTCGAGCTGCGTGCGCGCACCATCGCCCTGGCCCGGCAGCGAGGCGACCTGCAGCAGCGTCTGCCGCGCCAGCGCCGCGTCGGTGTTTTCCAACAGACGATGCGCGGCGGTTGCGAGCGGCGCGCCTGGAGCAATCGACGGCTCTGCAATCGCCTGGGCCGACGGCAGCGCGCCATGAAACGGCGGTGGCGGCGTGTTGCCGCGTACGGGCACATCGCCCGGCAGCATCTCCCTCGGCACGGCACCCTGCCGTCCCGGATTGCCGAGTTCGTGCAGCGCTTCCTGGATCAGATTGAGCGTGCCGCCCGCGGACGGGCCGGCATCGAGCGCATCCGCAAGTGCGCCGGCGAGCCCGCTGGCGCCGCGGATCACATCCTCGGCGACCGGGACGCGGGCCTGCGGCAGCAATATCTCCTGAACGTCGAGGCCGGCCGTGCCCGACGGCACGAGGCTCGGCGCCGTGGCGACGCTCGGCAGCGCCGGTTGTTGAAGTGGTGTCGACGCAGGCTTGGCAGCATCGCCGGCACCGAGCGAAGTCAGCGCCTGGCGCAGCACGATCAGCGCGGCCTTCAGATCGGGCGCGCTACCGCTCGGCGGCGCAACGCCCGCAGCGAGCGTCGCCTCCAGCAGCAGGCCGGATTTCTGGAAGCCCGCCTTGATGGCATCGCCGCTCAAAGTCCCGTCGAGGCCGGTCTGCTGCGCCAGCACCTGCGCGATCGCGGCCTGCAGCTTTGGCGGCAGATTGGCTGTCGCGACCGCCGTGAGATTGGCAAACAACGGAGCCTGGCTGCCCTGCACCGCTGCCGCAGTCTGCGCCGTCGCGGTGATGGTGACGCGCTCCAGCGGCGTCAGTGCAACCTTCGCCGCCGTGGCGGCAGGCTGAGCTATCGACGTGGCGTCGGTCGCCGCCGGTGATAATTGCACGGCATCGCCGGCATCCACGCCTGATCCAACCAGTTGCAGGCGGACGCCGTCATTGGTCTGCGACACCGCCAGCTGCAGGTTCTGGCCCTGCTGCAGCGGCACCTCGGTCTGGACGTCGATCGACAGGCTCGCAATCGCGATCCGCACCAGGTCGGCGAACAGCACCTTGAGGACCTGCGCGCTGACGATGCTGCCCGCCTCGAGCGTGAGGTCCGGCGCAACACTGCCCGCCTCGTTCGAGGCGAACACCGGCAGCACGGGATTGACGGCGATAACCATATTGGGGGTCTCGGCCAGGCGCGAGGGACGAGCCGCAGGCTAGCCCGGCGCCGTAAAGGTCTCGTTAATCTTAAGTGTTTGATTTCAATTATCTCGGCGCGCTATGCGCCCGGCGTTCCGGGTTTGATCGCCGATCGATTCACCGGTTTGTGCGCCTGCACCGCTCCCTGATAACGGGCGGTGGACCTCTTCCTGCGCCCGACCGTCATCTCCGATGAGACCGTCGAGAAACGACTTTGCGGTGATCCACCTCAAGCGTGTGGTCGGCCGGATCGGGCTGGCGACTGAGCGCAGCCCGGCAATCTGGCAGGCGATAGGCTGCACGACCAGCAAGTCAACCGGCGAATCGATGAACGTCTGGCAGGCATGGATTTGCGCCGACGCCCCCGGGGACGATTAACCCTCCCCGAATACCTGTGGGTAACTCAACGCACCGCCGCAACCGTGGATATTGATCGCGCGCTGGTTGTGGTGGTAGCCTATTGCGATTTCAAGAACCGGCAATTTGGATGAGTAAAATTGGAATGGACCCGCCAGCGCTCTCGGCGCTAGCGACATTAGCAGACTCCCAACAATCCGAAGCTATCAACGATCCCGGTCTCTGGCGCATCATCGCCGCCATCGCCGCGATCGATGCCATCTGGCTCTATCTGTCGGGGCATCGGATATCGGTGGCCCCAGCGGCCGGCGGTGGCTTCGTTGCGCTGATCGCAATCGGTCTGATCTACAGCAGGATCAGGCCGGATCATCACTTAGCGTGCTTTGCGGCAACATCCACACGACTCGCCGCCTTCAACATCGTCGCCATTGTTCTGAGCTATCTTGCAGCATCAGCGCATTTCCCGCTCGTCGACAACGATCTCGCTGCGGCCGATCGCGCGATCGGCTTCGACTGGCTCGCATTCTTCAACTGGACGAAGCTCGAGAACCCGACGATGGGTTGGACGTTGGATCTGGTCTACGAAACCATCGTAATTCAGGTCTTCGTCATGCTGATTGTATTGAACGCGACCGGAAGGCTGGAGCGCGCAAGGGAGTTTAGCAGACTGTTCGCGACCACGCTGCTGCTTATCATTCCGCTATCGATGTTGCTGCCGGCTGAGGGAGCTTGGGCCCACTACGGCGTCGCGCAGCTGACGAGCGCCTATTACCTGCCTGACTTCTATGCGATCCGCGCTGGCTTGATGCGAACCATCGATCTTGGGCACGTCACCGGGATTGTGCAGTTTCCGTCGTTCCACGCCGCTCTCGGGCTGATCCTTATCCTTTCGGTGCGCGGCACATTCTTGTGGATCCCGTACCTCGCGCTCAATGTCGTGATGATCGTGTCAGCCCTCACCGCCGGCGGGCACTACCTGACCGACGTCATCATAGGCCTCGCGACTGTTCCCGCGGCAATTCTGATCTTGCGGGCCTTGGCTGCAGAACCTCTGCCGCAATTGCAAGCCGCATAAACGCAAAAAGACCCCGCATCCCTCTCGAGGATACGGGGGCGATCAGACGCCGTTGAGCCTCGATGCGATTTCGGTTCAGCTCGGGCGAAACTCCCGGAGAATGCCGGCGGCGGCCTTGAAATCGACCTGCCGGGCGGCACGTCGCGCGGCCACCTCCTCGTCGACGCCCCATTTCTCGATATTCCAGTCCTCGTCGACATGGGCGGCGGCCCAGACCTGATCCTCGTCGCGCACGCCGTGCGCCAGCGCCAGCGCCAGCAGCGCCGAGCCGGTCAGCGTCGTCACCACATGGAGCGCCGCGACCGACCACGGGTCGGTCGGGAATGCCGCACGTGCCGCCTGGATGGCGGGCTCGGGCTGGCCGACATGCATGACCCCCTCGGCCATCACGAAATGGGCGCCGAGCGCGTCCGCAGCCCAGAACAGGATCGGGTCCCAATGCTGGGCCTCGCGCGCCACCAGCGTCTCGGGATGGCCGGCGCGATAGAACAGCAGGTCGCTACCCAAGAACTTGGCCGCGTCGTCGGCCACCTCGTCGACGCGATCGATCACCCCCTCGATCACGCTGTTGGCCAGCCGCGTCAGCGGCATCGTCACGGGATCGATGGTTTCGCCCTGCGCATTCCATTCCGCCGCAACCCCATCCGCAATCGCGCGCGTCGGCACCACGACCGGCTTGCCGGACGGCGAGCGGATCTGCTTGCCGTCGAGCGTGATCGAAAATCCGCCATCGGCATCAGCGACGCCGGCGCTGGTGTAGAACCGCTTGCGCTGCGGCGTGCGGATATGGCGCCGCACCGCCTCCTGCGGATCGAGCGGAGATTGGTCTGGGACGTCATCGAAGAGTTCGCGCATCGCGCCGGCCGGCTTTCGTTCGGGAGGATTTCGCTGCAGGATATGCCAGGGGCAGCGGCAAATAAAGCTGATGGAACGCGGCAAATTCCTCGCGGGTTTTTCGCTGGCTGCGGCGGCCTTCTGGGCTGCCGCCGCCGATGCCGGGTTCCGCACACCGGAATCGCTGATCCGCAACGTCTACGCCCATTATGGCAAAGGCAGCGCCGCATTTTCGAATGGCCTGCCGCGTGACGAGGAAACGGCGCGGCAATTCTTCGATTCCAGCCTGCGCGGCGCCTGGACCGCCCTGCACGACGCACCCTACGATTTCCTGGTGCAGAGCCCGACCTGGCGGATCGGCCCGATCTCGATCGCAATCCCGCGCCGGCAATTCGACAAGACCGATGTGACAGTGACATTCGACAATGAGGGCCGCGCGGTCACCCTCAACTTCATCGTCGTCAACGGCCCCGACGGCTGGGTGATTGCGGACGTCGAGAGCCCGCACGATTCATTGCGGATGTTTCTGGTGCAGTTCAGGCGTTGATGTGGCCCTCGACACGACGGCACATGACAGGATCGGCGCAACCGAAAAAATATCTGACGATTGCCTGCGCATCCTGCTTCCTCCACAATTCAGTCCGCGAATGATCCATCCGATTGATCGCTCAGCAGGTTTGAACATCGTGCCCGCGCTGTGCGTCGAAGTGACGCAAATTGCCGTCATCTGTGTGTTAAGAACCTGCCAGATTTCGGCAACAACGCGCCGCTAGCCTTCCGACACCAAACATAAGCATTGCCGACCGTTGCGGTCGCAAGACGTGGACTGACGTCACGTGTGACGCCGGTCGCGCGCTTGCGCGCGCGTGGCGGCGTATAAGCGGGGGCGGCGTGGCGCGACGACTTTCGACCGTTTGTTGTGTCATCGTCGCGGCTTGCCTCGGGCTTGCCGTGAGCGGCATGACGGCCTGGCTCGGTGCGACGGGCTTGCAGGCTACGCCACAAACGCAACGAGACGTTTGCGCGCGGCCCGAGCCCGGAAGCGCGATCGGGGAGCCCGGAGAGTTGCGCAGCCGCGACGGCATGCTCGAAACTGGTCTCAGCGTCCACGACGAGAAGCTTCCGGATGGAACAAGCCGCTACTGCTACCTGACATCGGACGGCAAGCCGTCACCGACCTTGCGGTTGAAGCCGGGCGATCAGCTCGTCATCCATTTCAAGAACGACCTCGTCGACCTCGATACGGCAACGCCCGCGATCGACAAGCCGCTCGCCGGAGCGCCGATCTGCACGACCAGACCGAAAGTCGACGCTTGCGCGAGCGGCGCGATGACGCCGATCTCGACGAATCTGCACTTCCACGGGCTGACCGTGCCGCCGGTCTGCCACCAGGATGATGTGCTGAAAACCTCGATCCAGCCTGACGATCCGCCGTTCGAGTATCGCCTGCGCATTCCGGACGACGCGCCACCCGGCCTCTATTGGTATCACCCGCATCTGCATGGCTTCAGCAAGATGCAGGTGCTCGGCGGCGCCTCCGGCGCGCTGATCATCGAGGGCATCGAGCGCGCCGATCCACAGCTCGCGGGACTGCCCGAGCGCGTGCTGGTCATCCGCGACCAGGATCTCGTCAATCCGCACGCGCCGCCGTCGAAATCCGAGCCGGTCATGACCAAGAGCCAGCTCGACAATGATGGCGACGTCGCCAATTCCGGCACTGGCTTCGGCAAACCGTCGAAGGATCTCTCGGTCAATTTCGTGCCGGTGCCCTATCCGAACTATCCGCCGGCTCAGCTCAAGATGAAGCCGGGCGAGCGGCAGCTCTGGCGCGTGCTGAACGCCTCCGCGATCACCTATCTCAACCTCGCTTTGCTGGTCGGCCGCACACCGCAGCGGATCGGCATCGTCGCCCTCGACGGCGTGCCGCTGCAATTCCAGGGAAGCCCATCGCCGCCGGTGCAATGGGTCAACCATATCGGCCTGCCGCCGGGCTCGCGCGCCGAGTTCATCGTCGAAGGACCGCCGGCCGGCGCGTCGGCCTTGCTGGTGACGCGCGCGGTCGACACCGGACCCGCCGGCGAGAACGACCCCAACCGTGCGCTGGTTGCCATCACCACCTCAGTCGATGCGGGTGAGCCGCAGGCTGCACTGCCCGCGCACGTGGAACCGCTGCCGCGACCGGAGCGACCGTGGGTCGGCAATGTCGCACCGGTGCGCGTCAGAAAGCTGTTCTTCTCCGAACAGCCGGAGAATCCGAACGATCCGAACAGTCCGACCAAGTTCTTCATGACCCTCGACGGCAACCCCCCGGAGCCGTTCGACCCACAATCGGACGTTCCCGACATCACCGTGAGGCAAGGCGACGTCGAGGACTGGATCATCGAGAACCGCTCGATGGAGCTGCACGATTTTCACATCCATCAGCTTCACTTCCAGCTGCTCGACTGGTCCGGTGTCGCCGTCAACGAGCCGTTCCTGCGCGATACCGTCAACGTGCCCTACTACAACGGGCGGATGCTGAAATATCCGAGCGTGCGCCTGCGCATGGATTTCCGCGATCCCAACATCGTCGGCACCTTTGTCTACCACTGCCACGTCCTCGAACATGAAGACGGCGGCATGATGGGGCGGATCAAGGTCGCGCCGCGAGACACCGCAAGTTCCACCAAGCCGCTCAACGAGCACAAAGGAGAGCTTTAATGCGCGACAGACACAAATCACGTTGGCTGCAGGGATGCCGCCTCACCCTCAGCGCACTTGCGCTGGGTCAGTTCACCGCCGGCCCGGTGCTCGCGGAGGACTGGAATCATCATGGTGGTGGACACGAGACCCGGTCGCCGATCAAGCACGTGATCGTCATCATCGGCGAGAACCGCAGCTTCGACCACGTGTTCGCGACCTACGTGCCGCAGCGTTCCGGCGAAAGCGTGTTCAACCTGCTCTCTCAGGGCATCGTCAAGCTCGACGCCAACAAGAACGCGATCCCCGGACCGAACTTCGAAAAGGCGCATCAGCAGGCGGCCATGGATAACGGCCCGACCGATGCGTTCCTGCTGAGCCCGCCGAAGCAGAATTTCCCCAAAGACCAACTGCCGGCGCCGCTGGTCGGCGGCCCCAAGGTCGCCTACATCCCGAACAAATGCGGCAGTTCGCCGATCACGACCTGCGAGGCGTCGCTTGTGCTGGCGCAGCAGTCGGAATCCGGCCTGCCGTCCGAATACTACCAGTTTCTGCTGTCCGGCGGCACCGGCCAGACCTCGCAGACTCCAGACCAGCGCATCACCAATGTCAGCGCGCTGCCGGCCGGACCGTTCCAGCTCACCAACAACGATGCGATGCCTTACGACTCCTATTCGGCAAGCCCGGTGCATCGCTTCTACCAGATGTGGCAGCAGCTCAACTGCAACCACTCGGCGGCGAGCCGCGACAATCCGTCGGGTTGCGGCGGCAACCTGTTCGCCTGGGTCGAAGTGACCGTCGGCGCCGGCGCCAACGGCGCGACGCAGCCCTCCAACTTCTCCACCGAGTATTCGCCGACCGCGACCACCACGGGTGAAGGTTCGACGGCGCTCGGCTTCTACAATGTGCAGAAGGGTGACGTGCCCTACTTCACCTCGCTGGCGCAGAAATACGCGATGAGCGACAACTTCCACCAGTCCGTCAACGGCGGCACCGGTGCCAACCACATCATGTTCGGCCATGCCGACATGATCTACTTCAGCGACACCTACGGTAACGCCGCGGTCCCGCCGAACGGCACGCAGGTCTTCGGCGGTACGCCCGATGCCGGCATCGTGCATGAAATCGAGAATCCGAATCCGGCAATGGGCACCAACAACTGGTACACCGAGGACGGCTACGGCGCCGGCGGCAATGGCGGCTTTCCCGCGCCTTACCAGACGAGCCCAGTGTCCGGCGGCGGCTCCTACAGCGACTGCTCGGATCCGACCCAGCCCGGCGTCAAGCCGATCCTGGACTATCTGAAGGGAATCCGGATCAACGCGAATTGCGAACCGGGCCACTACTATCTGCTGAACAACTACAATCCGGGTTATTTCGGCAACGGCAAGAACGCCTACACCGACACCAACCCGTCCAACACGCCGTTCACGATCCCGCCGTCGACCCGCAAGAGCATCGGCGACAGCCTGAACGAGCGCAACATCTCCTGGAAGTACTACGGCGACCAGTGGAACAACTACGTCAACGATCCCTACCAGCTCAACTGGGGCGTCGCCGGTCCGACCGCCGACGAGTACTGTAACATCTGCAATCCGTTCCAGTACGACACCTCGATCATGTCACACCCGGAGCAGGTCGCAGCCCACATCAAGGACTCGGTTGATCTGTACGCTGACCTCTCCAAGCACTCGCTGCCGGCGGTCTCCATCGTCAAGCCGAGCGGCTTCACCGACGGCCACCCGTCGTCGTCCAAGCTCAACCTGTTCGAAGGTTTCGCGAAGAAGATCGTCGACCAGGTCCAGGCCTCGGACTACGCCAAGGACACCGCGATCTTCATCACCTTCGACGAGGGCGGCGGCTACTTCGACTCCGGCTATGTGCAGCCGCTGGATTACTTCGGCGACGGCACCCGCATTCCGCTGATCGTGGTGTCGCCGTTCGCGCGGCAGGGCCACATCTCGCATGAATATGCCGATCACGTCTCGATCCTCAAATTCATCGAGCGGAACTGGCGCCTCGAGCCGATCACCAACCGCAGCCGCGACAACTTCCCGAACCCGGTTGCGGCGCCCGGCAATCCCTATGTTCCGGTCAACAGCCCGGCGATCAGCGACCTCTTCGACTTCTTCAACTTCGACGGCGGTGGCCATCACCATCACGGCGATGGCGACGGCAACGATCAGGGCGGCAACTGGAACGACTGACGACCGCACCTCGCGATACACCAATCCGCCGGCCCGAAAGGCCGGCGGATTTCGTTTTTGCCAGACGCAACGCCAGATTTTATCCGGCATCAGAAGAGTACATCCCGCATGATCACAACGTCTCGATACGGTGGTCCGGACGCTTGTGGCGCAGCACGAACTTCGGCAGTCTCCGCAATCATCGGAACGACACCGGAGCCGGCAGCATGCGGCGCTTTATTCTTCCGACGGCCCTGCTGACCGCGATCTGGTTGCTCGTTCCGCTTCCCGCCCAGTCAGCGCCTTGCCTGCTCGTGACCTTGACAGGCACGATGAGCGGGCCGGCCCTGATCAATGGCGTCGCCGGCGCCGGCACCCTTGTGCGCTACGGCGACGACAGCGCGGACTGCGGCACGACGAAGCTGCAGTTCGACGCCGGCCGCGGAACCATCTTGCGGCTGTCACAGTTGAACATCGATCCTGAACAGATCGATGCTGTCTTCTTCACCCATATGCATTCAGACCACACCGAGGGCTTCGTCGACCTTCTGCTCGCGCGCTGGAACTGGAGTTCCAGCGGAGCCAGGCTCGATGTCGTCTGCAGCAACGATGTGTCGTCACCGCTCGGCTTCACGATGAGCTGCGGCAGGTTCGTGGCACATATCGGTGACGCCTTCATCCAGTCCGGTGAGATCGCGCAACGGATCTCGGAGGACAAGAGGCGATTGGCGGGCGGGCCCGGCGAGCTCGCGCACCTCATCACATTCGAGCCGAACGACGAGCCGCAGGTGGTCTGGGCGAGAGGCGACGTCAAAGTCAGTGCGATCCGCTCAACCCATGTTGCCGGCCACGCCTCGTATCGCGTCGACACGCCAGCCGGCAGCGTCGTGATCGGCGGCGATGCCAGCAACGACAGCCCCGCGCCACCCCGCCCGACCTCGACTTCCGCACAGGTCGAGAAGCTGGCGCAAGGCGCCGAGGTGATCGTGCACTCGACCATGCACCCCATCATGGGTCCGGAGCGCGACAGTGGCATGCCGCCTCCGGTCTTCTACCGCCAGAGCCTGACGCCTGACCTCGGCGCCATGGCGAAACGCACCGGCGCCCGATTCCTGATGCTGACCCACCTTGCGCCCCAGGTCGGGGCAACGCACCACGGCCCCTACAAGGTGCCCGGCGGTGCGCTGACGGAGGCCGACTATCGCGCCGCGGCCGAGGCAGGCGGCTTCGCCGGCACGACGATCGTCGGCTCCGACCTCGCCACATTGCGCATTCCGGACAAATAGACCGGCGGCCATCGTCATGGCGACGATCCGCCCGGCAACCGATGACCGTACCGCGCGACGGCGGATTTCGTATGCGCCGAGGCGGATGTCCATAGCCTGCCCGAGGCTGTAACGTGCGGCGACACCGGTCTCGTCCGCATGGAAATCCTGTTCAAATGACACGCATCGTCTTCCGCAGGGCCCAGCCCGCCGACCTTCCGGCGATCATTGCCCTCCTCGCCAACGACGTCCTCGGACAACAGCGCGAGGATGCAAGCTCGCCACCGAACCCTCGATATGTCGACGCATTCGAATCCATCCTCGCCGATCCCAACCAATTGCAGGCTGTGGCAGCCGTGGACGACGAGGTGATCGGCACGCTTCAGCTGAGCTTCATCCCAGGATTGGCACGCATCGGCGCCTGGCGCGGGCAGATCGAGGCGGTCAGAATTGCTGAGGCGCACCGCAGCTCGGGCGTCGGCCAGCAGATGTTCGAATGGGCAATCGCGCAATGCAGAGCGAGGGGCTGCAATCTGGTGCAGCTCACGACCGACAAGGCACGCCCCGATGCGCACCGCTTCTACGAACGGCTTGGATTCGTCAGCAGCCACATCGGCTACAAGCTGATGCTCTGACGACTGCTAGGCCGGAGCCGGTCTCCGGTCGGCTTCACGGTTTCTGATAGATCACGTGGCCCGCGCGGATCGTGGTGCTCACTTTCGCGAGATTGCCGACGTCGGCCAGCGGATCGCCGTCGAGCACCACGAGATCGGCATCGAAACCCTGCTCCACCTTGCCCTTCTTCGCAGCCTTGAAGAACCGCGCCGGGTTGGTCGTCAGCGAGGCCAGCACCTGGCGCTCCGACAGCGCGCGGTGCATCAGCTGAACCTCCAGCGTGGTGTCGTACTGCTTGGTGAAGCCGACATCGGTGCCGAACAGCACGGTGCCGCCGTTGTCGGAGAACTGCTTGAGCTGGTTGACGGTCGCGGCCACCAGACGGTTGGTGACGTTGGGATCGAGCACGACGGTGGTGAACAGCCCGAGCGTCGGAATCAGCGCGGTGCGCTGCGCCTTGAAGCGTGCCAGCTGATCATCGGTGTAGGCGCGCTCGCTCGGCGTGGTGTGGGCGAGCACATCGACATCGGATGCGATCACCGTCTCGACGCCGACCTTGTTCTGCGGATGCGCGAACACCGGCCGACCCTGCGCATGCGCGACGTCGACGGCCGCCTTCGCAATCGCCGGGTCCATGTTGATGACAGGCTTGTCGCCCATGAAAGCGCCGGTGAACAGCTTGATGCCGTCCTCGCCCATCGCGAGCCAGTCGCGCGCCCATTTCGTCGCCTCCTCGGGCGTGGCGACTTCGGGCAGCTGCACCTCGCTCGGGACGTAGACGGGATGCCCGCCCTTCGGGAAGATGTTGCCGGCGAGCAGGATGGTGGGACCGGCGACCTCGCCCGCCGCGATGCGCCTGCGCAGCGGCAGCGTGTTGTTTGGATCGGAGCCGAGGTCCCAGACCGTGGTGAACCCCCAGCGCGTCAGCATCTCCTGCATATGCTGCGTCAGCGGCGCGGCCGGCGCCGCGCCGGCATGGTGCCAGACATGTTCCGTGAAATGCACATGGCTGTTCCAGAACCCGGCAACGACGGTCTTGCCGCTGCAATCGATCGCCCGCGCATCCGCGGGCACCGAGACCTCGCCGGACTTGCCGACCGCGCTGATGACGCCGTCGGAGATCACGATCACGGCATCAGGGAGCGCGGCCGCATCGGCCGATGCGTAAAGCGTGCCGCCTTTGAGCACCACGGTCTCGGCGTCAGACGCGGCCGGGGTGACGGCCAAGCCGATGAGCACAAGCGCGACGCGTAGCCAGAGCCCGGTCATGGACAGCCTCTTTCAGGATTGCATGCCGGCAACGGTCCGGCGCGCGGCAACATAGAGGCTGTGTGTGACGCGGTTTGATCGTTCTTGCTGTGCGCGAGGGATAGTGAGGCGACGCGGCCCGCCTCGTCACTCCTCCGGCGCGTTCTCGATCGGATCGAACCGGTCGGCCTCGAGCCCCAGCAGATTCCAGGATTGCAGCATGTGCGGCGGCAGCGGCGCGCTGACATCGATCACGCCGCCGCGCGGATGCGGAATCACGATGCGGCGGGCAAGCAGATGCAGCCGGTTCTGCAAGCCGCCGGGCAGCTGCCAGTTCTCCTTGTTGAAATATTTGGGATCGCCGACGATGGCGTGATCGATATGCGCCATGTGGGCGCGCAATTGATGGGTACGGCCGGTCACCGGCTTGAGCGAGATCCAGGCGAGCTTGGTCGCGGAGGCCTCGACGACGGCGTAATAGGTCACGGCGTGGCTCGCGCCCTCGTCACCATGCTCGGCGATCCGCATGATGCTGTCCTCCTCGCTCTCCTCCTTGGCGAGGTAGGTCGAGATCCGGCCCTGCTTCGGCTTCGGCACGCCGGCGACCAGCGCCCAGTAGATCTTGCGCGCGGAGCGATGGCGGAACGAGCCGGTCAGTGCGGTGGCGGCAAAGCGCGTCTTGGCGATCAGAAGGCAGCCCGAGGTCTCCCGGTCGAGCCGATGCACCAGTCGCGGCTTCTGCCCCTTGGCGTCGCGCATCACCTCGAGCATCTGGTCGACATGGCGTGTCATGCCGGAGCCGCCCTGCACGGCAAGACCGGCCGGCTTGTTCAGCACCAGCACGTCGTCATCTTCGTACAGCGTCATGTCCTTCAGCGCCTGCAGCGTCTTCGCCTCGGCCTCCGAGAGCGTGCCTGAAGTCTTCGGCGTGTCGAGCCGCAGCGGAGGAATCCGCACGCTCTGGCCCTCCTCCAGCCGATCCTTCGAATCGGCGCGCTTGCCGTTGACCCGAAGCTCACCCTTCCGGACGATGCGCTGGATATGGGAGAACGACAGGCCCGGAAACCGCGCCTCGAGGAAGCGGTCGACGCGCATGTTGTCCTCGTCGGCGGTGACGACGACGGTCTGCACCTTGGTCGGCAATGGCTGCTCGTTCACCGGCTTCGCGGCGGCCGGCTCCACGCGCTCCTGCCGATCGCGGCGCGGCTCGGCAAGGCGCGGCGGCTTGGCCGGCCCGCGGTGCG
>NZ_JACMYK010000120.1 GCF_020889785.1 Bradyrhizobium acaciae | reverse complement strand
GGAGAGAGGGGTGAGCCACGAACACCGCCCGTGCCGCTTACCCCTCTCCCTAACCCTCCCCCGCAAGGGGGGGAGGGAACCCATTCGCCGGTGCTTCCCTAACTTTTTTGTCTCAACGAACTTCCATGTCCTTCCAGCGTTCCTTTTCGCTGGTGGCCTGGAAGATCGATGCCTTTGCCAGCGCCTCGGCCTCCTTGGCCTGGGCGACTGCGGTGTCGAAATCACCAGCCTCACCGGCCTTTTTTGCGGCGGATAGCGTCAAGGCTGTCGTGGTCCACTGATTGCGCAGCAGGCCTGCTTCCTTGTTGGCGGCTTCAGCCGCGGCATAGGCCGCCTTGTAGTCGGCCTCGGAGGCGGCAAGCGCCGTGGTCGCAGTTGCGAGCAGCAGGGCGGATGCGGCGAAGATCGCTCTGATGGCCGTGCTCATGGCCGCGCTCCCGGACCCGAAATCGGCAGGCCGTTGCTGACATAGGACAAATAATATTCGAGGTTGCGGTACTCGTCGTCCTGCGGATTGAGCGGCACGCCGCGGATCTGGCTGTTGCAGGTGGTGAAGCGGCGGCTCGTCGTGCCCATGCCGCTCCATTCCGAGCGGTAGATCGGCATCGCGTTCAGGATGCCGAGCGCCGGCGCCAGCACCTCGGCGCGGATCCGCTCGCCCGGGCTTTGGATGTGGCAGGTGGCGCAGGAGAAATTGAGCTGGCCGCGACGGGTGTAGAAATACTCCTTGCCCTTCTGGTAAGCCTCCAGCGCGCGCGGATCGTTCGGGATCTTGATATCCATCGCCTTGCCGCGCGAGGTGAAGGCCATGTAGGCGGTCAGCGCCGCCATGTCGTCCTTCACATAGGAGAACGGCGCCTCGCCATTGGCCTCGCGGCAGCGGTTGAGCGCGAGCTCGAGCGTGACGACCTTGCCTTCCTTCTCGTCGAAATAGGGATAGTTCTGGCGGATGCCGATACCCTTGTTCGGGAAACAGTCGGCATAGGTCTTGCCGTTCTTGAACGGCGTCGAGAACATTTCCTTGCCGGCTTCGAGCGAAAACTCGTAGGGCGGGAACTGCTCCTTCTCTTCCCACTGCTTGTGCAGGTCCTCATTCATCGAATAGGGACCGTTGACGAAATCCTCGAGCTTGAGCTTGGGGAATTTAGAGGTGAAGAATTTCTGGAATGCGGCCTTGTCGGCGGCGGGGTCGACGCTCTCGGCCGCGCGCGCCGGCACGCACGCGAGCATGCCGAGTGCAAACGCTGCAAACGCTGCGCGGATTGCGAGGCGCCGCATCATTGAATCTTCGCCGTGGTGGTGTCGGTCGCGCCCTTGTTGTCGACCCAGCTGACCTTCAGGTCGCCGCCCTTCTTGCCGCCCTTGAAGGCGAATTTGACGTACGGGTCCTTCGACACGCCACCGCCCCAGTCGGCGACGAACACCGGCTTGCCGTCATACTCGAAGGTCAGCTGCTGGATGAAATGCGGCGGAATGATCTCGCCCTTGGCGTCCTTGACGAAGCCGGAATCCATCGGATGCTGGATCAGCGCCTGCACCTCGGTGGTGTCGCCGTTTGAGGTGGCGCGCACGCGAATGCTCGATGCCATCTGATTGTATCCCTTGATTGAACTCAGCCGCCGCAGCCGCCCACGGTGACCTTGATTTCCTTGCGCGCGCTGTAGAGCTTGCCGCCGGCCTCGACGATCACGGTGACGTTGCTGGTCTTGGCCATCTTGATGCGGTTGGCGACGCTCGGCAGCGTGCCGGCCGGAATCTTGTAGGACGCGATCAGCGAGATCGGGTTCTCGCTGACCAAGAACGAGATCGAGGTGACGTCGGCAAGCGTCGTGGTGGCGGAGATCGGCACCACAGCGCCGTTCTCGGCGATTTCGGGCGCGTCCATCTTGACCTTGTCCGAGGGCTCGGCGGTCTTGCCGTAGAGCGCCTTGATCGCGTCGGCCTCAGTCTTCTGCTTGAACGCTTCTTCCGGATATTTGTCGTTGGCGGCGGCGAGCGCCTGCGGCACGTCGAACGGAACGACGCCAAGGCCGATCAGTGCGGCGACGCCTGCGCCCTTCAGGACCAGGCGGCGTGTCCTGAAAAATTCGCTGGTCGTGATGTTCATCGAAAAAAACTCCTCAAGCTGATGTCGCCGCGTCACAGCGTCTGCAGGAAGTCCACCACCGCGTTGATTTCGGTCTCGCTCAAAATCCGGTTTCGGCCGAACGGCGGCATCACGGTCTGCGGGTTGCGCTTGGTCTCATCGGTCACGATCGCGATCAGCTCGTCGCGGCTGTACTTCGCCTTGAGGCCGGTCAGCTCGGGGCCGATGCTGCCGGGCAGCTCGCCGCCCTTGATGACATGGCAGGTCAGGCAATTGCCCTTGCCGCGGTCGAAGGCGAGCTTTTGTCCCTCGGCGGCGGATTGCGCCTGCGCGGGCGCGGCCATGGCGGTGCCCGCCAGCAGCGCAAGGACGAAGGCTGGCTTGGAGAAAGTGGCGATCAAGGACGTTTCCCGGGCTTCAATCTCGATGATCCCATCGCAATATAAAGAGTGGAAAGCACAAAGGCCATCGGCTGGCAACACGGAGAATAGGCGCGTTGCGACGGGGTTAATGACAGAGCAGCGGCCCGCGCGGACGATAGCAGATCCGTCACCCTGAGGTGCGAGCGTAAGCGAGCCAGGGTCGACGGCCCGACCGGGGCCGTGCATTCTTCGAGGCCCGCCCAGCGGCGCAATTGCGCCGCAGGCTCGCACCTCAGAATGACGGGCAGGGAGCAACGGCGCTCTGTCGGTTCCGTTCAGCTCGTCCTGGCTGCACGGTCTAGATAACAGGAGATTGCGGTGGCGGAGTTCGTGGTGGAGTTCGGCAAGGACGGCAGGCCGGTCGAGGCGGACGGGCGGCTCGATGCGGCGGCATTCCACCGCAATCACCAGCCGATCTGGGCGGTCCTTGAGAATTACCTCGCCGGTCAATCCGGCGACGTGCTGGAAGCCGGCAGCGGCACCGGCCAGCACGTCGTCTATTTCGCCGAGCGGACCCCCGACATCAGCTGGTGGCCGAGCGACCTCCATGCCGCGCATCTGCGCAGCATCGAGGCGTGGCGCGCGTATGCCGCCCTTGCCAACATCAAGCCGCCGCAGCCGATCGATCTGTCCGATCCGGCCTGGTCGCCGGCGCCGCTGGACGGCAAAGGCCCGGACAAACTGCTCGCGATCTTCTGCGCCAATGTGATCCACATCGCGCCGTGGCGCGTCGCCGAGGGCCTGTTCGCCGGTGCCTCCAGGCATTTGCGTGCCGACGGCCGGCTGTTCCTCTACGGCCCGTTCAAGCGCGGCGGCAAGCACACCGCGCTCAGCAATGCCGTGTTCGACACCTCGCTGCGTGAGCGCGACGCTGAATGGGGCGTGCGCGATATCGCCGATCTCGAGGCGCTTGCGGACAGTGTCGCGCTGAAGCTCGGCGGCACGTTCGAGATGCCGGCCAACAACATGATCCTGATGTTCGTCCGGAAGGATGCTGGTCAAACGGATGGGTAGAGCGAAGCGAAACCCATCGCTTCTCCCGCCGCGGCACGAAGAGGATGGGTATCGCGGAGTTTATCATCGGGTCGCGCGCTGCGCCGACCCGTTGGCTCCGCCCCATCCTACAGATTGGGCAATTGCCGGCTCAACAGCGAGAGGCCCGATCCGTTCTTCGAGTCCTATTGCCGCGCCCGCCTGAGCTTTCGCGTGTTGTGTCATTTGACACACTGAGGTGTGTGAAATAGCATACTCCAACGACGGAGGCCAGAATGAAGAGACGGCTTTATCCGGCTGTGCTGGAGCGCGGGCCGCGCGGCGCGTTCGGGGCGTGGTTTCCGGACTTTCCCGGCTGCGTCGCCGGCGGCAAGTCGCAGGAGGAGGCGATCGAGCGTGCCGAGCATGCGCTGGCGCAGGCGGTCGACGGCTGGGTCGAGCAGGGCCACGCACTGCCGGAGCCGACGCCGATCGAGCGGATCGTGCCGCCCAAGGGCTCCGACGTTGCCGCGTTCTTCATGGTCGGCGTCGATCCGCCCGATCCGTCCGAGCGCGTCAACGTCTATCTGCCGAAGAGCCTGATCGCGCGCATCGACAAGCGCGCCGCCGGGCTCGGCATGAGCCGTTCGAGCTTCTTCGGCTTTGCGAGCTCGCTGGCGCTCGAATGGCCGGGCGGCTATCCGCGCGGCGCCCCGATCGCGCCGCGCTCCAAGGTGCACAAGACCGGCGCGCTGCGCGCCGAGAAGCGGCCGGGCAAGAAGCCGGTGCGGTAGACGCCGTTCTTCAGTTCTATCACCGTCACCCTGAGGAGGCCGCGCAGCGGCCGTCTCGAAGGGTCGATGGCCCGACTGGTGGCCGTGCATCCTTCGAGGCTCGCAAGAGCTCGCACCTCAGGATGACGGGTCTAAGCGCCGACCCGTACGACAGGAGAATGGTGCGCTCTCGTGCGCCTCCCGCATGGCCTACGTCCGTTTGCGCCGGTTGATCGGCCTCGACCTGCTCTCCATAGTGCGCGCGATTGGAGGCTCCCGCCGGGGCTTCGAGGCGGGACTGCCGATGATCGACGTGACAGCTGCGGACGAAGCAAGCGATGATGCGCGGGCGCGCAGCAATGTGTGGCGGCTTGCGGCGGCGCAGGCGCTGACCGGCGCCAATTCGGCCGTGATCTTCGCCACCGGCTCGATCGTCGGCGCGACGCTGGCGCCGAGTGTTTCGCTCGCCACCGTGCCGCTCTCGATGTATGTGCTCGGCCTTGCCGCCGGCACGCTGCCGACCGGCGCGATCTCGCGCGCCTATGGCCGGCGCGTCGCCTTCATCATCGGCACCTTCTGCGGCACGCTCACCGGCGCGCTCGGCGCCTGGGCGATCCTGCATTCATCGTTCTGGCTGTTCTGCGGCGCGACCTTCCTCGGCGGGCTCTACGGCGCCGTCGCGCAGTCCTATCGCTTTGCGGCGGCCGACGGCGCCAGTGTCGCGTTCCGGCCCAAGGCGGTGTCGTGGGTGATGGCCGGCGGCGTGTTCGCCGGTGTGCTCGGGCCGCAGCTCGTGCAGTGGACCATGGACATCTGGCCGCCTTATCTGTTCGCGTTCTCCTTCGTGATGCAGGCGCTGGTCGCGCTGGTGGCGATGGCGGTGCTGTCGGGCGTCGACGCGCCGAAGCCCGCGGCGGCGGATCTGCACGGCGGCCGTCCCCTGCTCGAGATCGCCAAACAGCCGCGCTTCGTCGCCGCCGCGCTGTGCGGCGTGATCGCCTATCCGATGATGAATCTGGTGATGACCTCGGCGCCGCTCGCCATGAAGATGTGCGGGCTGTCGGTCAGCGATTCCAATTTCGGCATCCAGTGGCACATCGTGGCGATGTACGGCCCGAGCTTCTTCACGGGCTCGCTGATCGCCCGTTTTGGTGCGCCCGCCATCGTCGCGCTCGGGCTGGCTCTGGAAGCCGTGGCCGCGATGATCGGATTGTCAGGGATCACCGCGCCGCACTTCTGGGCGACGCTGTTCGTGCTCGGGATCGGTTGGAACTTCGCATTCGTCGGCGCCTCCGCGCTGGTGCTGGAAACGCACCGGCCGCAGGAACGCAACAAGGTGCAGGCCTTCAACGATTTCCTCGTCTTCGGCATGATGGCGATCGGCTCGTTCTCATCGGGCCAGCTGCTCGCGCATTACGGCTGGAACGCCGTCAACATGGTGGTGTTTCCGCCGGTGCTGCTCGGACTCGCCGTGCTGTCGCTGGCGTCATTCGCCAAGCGGCGCGCGAAATTGCGCACGGTGGACGAAATCCCGGATCCGAGTATCTAGGGATCTTGTTTGAGCACGGTCTGTTCGGAAAACCGCTTCGCACTTTTCCGGACCATGCTGCTGCCAATTGCTGACACTTCGATCGGCTTCGAAATGATCGGCTTGCAAGGCTGCTCACATCGTGGGAACGGATGAATCCGGCCATGACGATGTGAGAAGCAAGAGCAAGAAATGGACGCATCCTCGCCCACGCTGCATGACGAATCCTCGCTTGGTTACGAAGGCTGGCGCATCGTCGTCGTCTGCTTCCTGCTTGCGACCTTCGGCTGGGGACTGGGCTTCTACGGCCAGAGTGTCTATGTCGCCGAGCTGCAGCGGCTGCACGGCTGGCCGGCGTCGCTGATCTCGTCGGGCACCACCTTCTTCTATCTGTTCGGCGCCGCGCTGGTCGCCTTCGTCAGCGAGGCGATCAAGGCGTTCGGCGCGCGCAGCTGCCTGATCGCCGGCACCTTCGCGATGGCGGTCGCAGCCGTTGCGATCGGCGAGGTGGGCGAGCCGTGGCAGCTCTATCTTGCCGACGCGCTGCTGGCGTTCGGCTGGGCCGGTACCAGCCTCGGCATCATCACCAACACGCTCGGCCTTTGGTTCGACAAGAAGCGCGGCATGGCGATCAGCCTCGCGCTGAACGGCGCCAGCTTCGGCGGCATCGTCGGCGTGCCGCTGCTGGTGACGGGGATCGGCGCCTTCGGCTTCTCCGGCGCGATGATCGCGGCGGCGGTGCTGCTCGTCGTGGTGATGGTGCCGGTCATCCTGATCTTCGTCGGCCAGCCGCCGCTGCATCTGCACGCGGTCACGTCAGCGGCGGCCGATGCGCCGTCGGCGACCCAGGTGCGCGCCCGGGCGCTGCGCGACCTCCGCTTCCTCTCGGTCTCGATCGCGTTTGCGCTGGTGCTGTTCGCCCAGGTCGGATTCATCGTCCACCTGATCGCCTATCTCGATCAGGTGATTGGCCGCGAGCGCGCAACCGTGGCGATGGCGCTGCTGACCGCGATGGCCGTGGTCGGCCGGGTCTCCTTCTCCTTCGTGATCGACCGGCTCAACCAGCGGCTGGCATCGGCGCTGTCCTTTGTCAGCCAGGCAATCGCGCTCGCCCTCATCATCAACGTGCACAATGACGTGGTGCAGATCGCCGCCTGCGCACTGTTCGGCTTCTCGGTCGGCAATCTGATCACGCTGCCGGCGCTGATCGTGCAGCGCGAGTTCGATCCACGCGCGTTCGGCGTGCTGGTCAGCCTGATCACCGCGATCAACCAGATCACCTATGCGTTCGGCCCCGGCGTGATCGGTCTGCTGCACGATCTCACGGGTGGTTACACGCTGCCGTTCTATGGCTGCATCGGGCTGGAGCTGATCGCGGCGGTGACGATCATGATGAAGGCTGGCAAGTAGCCGCGCTCTGCTTACCTCCCCTTTCATGGGGAAGGGGAGGAAAGACCTGTCGCCGGATGCGGCGAAGCGTTCCGGAATTATCCGACTTACGGAATTACGCCGCACGCTGCTTCAGCAGATCCTCCAGATCCAGCCGCCGCGTGAACATCGAAAGCTTGCCGTCGGCGCTGCGCGGCCATTCGGCCTCGGGCCGGTCCCAATAGAGCTCGACGCCGTTCTCGTCGGGATCGCGCAGGTAAAGCGCCTGGCTGACGCCGTGGTCGCTGGCGCCGTCGAGCTTGATGCCGGCCGACAGCACCCGGTGCAGCGCGTCGGCGAGCGCCGGACGGGTGGGGTAGAGAATGGCGGTGTGAAACAGGCCGGTGGTGCCCGGCGGCGGCGGATGGCCGCCCTTGCTCTCCCAGGTGTTGAGGCCGATGTGATGGTGATAGCCGCCGGCCGAGATGAAGGCCGCGTCCGCGCCCAAGCGCTGCTGCAGCTCGAAGCCGAGCACGCCGCAATAGAAGCCGAGCGCACGGTCGAGATCGGCGACCTTGAGGTGGACATGCCCGATCCGCGTGCCCGCGATGATGGGAGGATTTTGCGGCATAGTCCGGCTCCGTTCGGGTCAGCGCCCTGCATCACGGGCAAGGCTTCTGCTGTTGATATAGTCCGGATTTGCCGAACGCGGAGCGACCGATCCGGAAACGCAGGGTTTCCGAACGGCGCCACGGTCCGCCGGTCTAGCAGAGCTCCGACAGCTCGCCGCCGGGCAGCTGGAACTCGAACGTGTTCAGCGTCATCGACACCATCGTGTAGTAGCCGCAGAGGCCGATCACCTCGACCAGGCCGCGCTGGCTCAGCACCTCGATCGCCTCGTCATACAGTGCCTTCGGCAGGCCGTGACCTTCGTGCAGCGCCTTGGCGACGTCGTAGATCACCTTGGCCTTGGGATCGTCGAAGGTCGGCGTCCGGCGCACGCGGATGTCCTCGATGATCTTCGGATCGAGGCCGCCCTTCAGCGCGAGCCGCTTGTGTGCATACCATTCGTAATGCGCGGTCCAGTGCCGGGCGGTGACGAGGATCGCGATCTCCGACAGTTTTGGCGGAAAGATCGTGTCGAAGCGCAGCACCTCGCCGAGCCGCGTGGCATGCCGTGCCATCTCGGGGCTGTTCAGCCAGGCCATCATCGGCGCCGGTGGCGCGCCGCGCTTGCCGGCGATCGACTCGTCGTAGGTTTCTTTCTGGGCGGCGTTCATTTCGCTAGGCGAAAGCAGCTTCAGCCGCATGACCGTTTCCTCTTGTTTTTCAATCGTTACCCCGTCTCGGCGATACACCCGATCGCGCAAGGTGAGTAGCGACGCCAGAGCATGGCGCCGCCGCGAGGCATATTGAATTCGGCGGCGCCGTAGGTCTAAGGTCGAATCCAATTCGTCGAATTTGACTGGAAACGCACCATGGCTGACCTCGAGAAATTCCGCGCAGAGACCCGCGCCTGGCTGGAGCAGAACTGCCCGCCGGAGATGCGCAAGCCGATAACCTCGGATGGCGACACCTTCTGGGGCGGCCGCAACACGAAATTCTCCTCCGAAGCGCAGCGCGTCTGGTTCGAGCGGATGCGCGACAAGGGTTGGACCGTGCCGCATTGGCCGAAGGAATATGGCGGCGGAGGCCTCGACGGCGAGGAGGCCAAGATCGTCCGCCAGGAGATGGCGGCGATCGGTGCGCGCCAGCCGCTGACCTCGTTCGGCATCTCGATGCTCGGACCGGCGCTTTTGAAATACGGCACCGAGGAGCAGAAGAAGGAGCATCTGCCGAAGATCACCGCGGGCCTGATCCGCTGGTGCCAGGGTTATTCCGAGCCGAACGCCGGCTCCGACCTCGCCTCGCTGCAGACTCGCGCGGTCGGCGACGGCGACGACTACGTCATCAACGGCCAGAAGATCTGGACGTCCTACGCCAACTATGCCGACTGGATCTTCTGCCTGGTCCGCACCGATCCGGCGGCGAAGAAGCACGACGGCATCAGCTTCATCCTGTTCGACATGGCCTCGAAGGGTGTGTCGACCAAACCGATCCTGCTGATCTCCGGCTACTCGCCGTTCTGCGAAACCTTCTTCGACAATGTCCGGGTGCCGAAGTCGCATGTCGTGGGCACCGTCAATCGTGGCTGGGATGTCGCGAAGTACCTGCTGCAGCACGAGCGCGCGATGATCTCGGGCATGGGCGAGCGCGGCGTCGGCCGTCCGCTTGGCCAGATCGCGGCCGACTCGGTCGGTGCGGACGCGCAGGGCAAGCTCGACGATGCGCAGCTGCGCAGCCAGATCGCGAACTTCGAGGTCGACGAGGCGGCGCTTGCTGCGGCCGCGGAGCGCGCGGTCGATCTCGCCAAGGCCGGACAGTCGCACCCGGCGTTCTCCTCGGCGATGAAGTATTACGGCACCGAGCTCAACAAGCGGCGCTACGAGATCCTGATGTCGGCCGGCGGCATCGACGCGCTGGAGTGGGAAAGTGACCGCTCCAAGGGCGGCGCCCGTCCGCGTGCCTGGCTGCGCACCAAGGCCAACTCGATCGAGGGCGGCACCTCGGAGGTGATGCTCGGCATCGTCGCGAAGCGCATCCTCGATCTGCCGGGGGCGTGAAGTCTTTCCGCCGTCATGGCCGGGCTTGACCCGGCCATCCACGTCTTTGTCGCGGCTGGCACAAGACGTGGATGCCCGGCATGACGTTCTCTTGAAATTCGCTTGAACGAACAACATCAGATTTATCGGATCCATCCATGGCCCTCGTCCTCACCGAAGAACAATCCATGCTGCGCGAGAGTGCGCGCGGTCTCATCAGCGACAAGGCGCCGGTGGCGCATCTGCGCGGCTTGCGCGACAGCAAGGATGCCACCGGCTTCTCGCGCGACCTCTGGAAGACCTTTGCCGAAATGGGCTTCTCCGGCCTCCTGGTGCCGGACCAGTTCGGCGGCAGCGGGCTCGGCTGCGTCGAGGCAGGGATCGTCATGGAAGAGATCGGCCGCACCTTGATGCCGTCGCCGTTCCTTTCGACCTCGGTGCTCGCTGCATCGGCACTGTCGCGCGGCGGCAGCGAGGCGCAGAAGGCGCAGCATCTGCCCAAGATCGCCGACGGCTCGCTGCTGGCGGCGCTGGCGATCGATGAAGGTGCCAAGCATCGTCCGCTGCAGACCAAATTGCAGGCGACGCGCGCCGGCAACGGCTTCAAGCTGTCGGGCGACAAGGCCTTTGTGGTCGATGGCCACACCGCCGACCTCCTGATCGTCGCGGCGCGCTCGGCGGGCAGCGCCGGCGACAAGAACGGGTTGACGCTGTTCCTGGTCGACCCGAAGGCCAGGGGGATCGCGGTCGAGCGCACCGCCATGGTCGATTCGCACAATGCGGCGCGCATCGTGTTCGACAATGTCGAGGTCAATGCCGACAGCGTGCTCGGTGAGGTCGATCAGGGCCTTGGGTTGCTCGAGGGCGTGCTCAATATCGGCCGCGGCGCGGTCGCGTCAGAAATGGTCGGCCTCTCCGACGAGGTGTTCGGCCGTACCGTAGCCTATCTCAAGGAACGCAAGCAGTTCGGCAAGGCGATCGGCGAATTCCAGGCGCTGCAGCACCGTGCCGCGGAGCTCTACATCGATATCGAGATCACCCGCGCCGCGGTGCTCAAGGCGCTACAGGCGCTCGATACGGACATCGGGAAAGCCGCCACCGCAGTCGCGGTGGCAAAAGCGCGCGCCGGCACCACTGCCACGCTTGCCGTGCAGGAGGGCGTGCAGATGCATGGCGGCATGGGTATGACCGACCAGTTCGACATCGGCTTCTTCATGAAGCGCGCCCGGGTCTGCCAGGAGCTGTTCGGCGACAGCAATTACCACACCGACCAGTTGGCGAGCGGCAAGGGGTACTAGCCGTCGCGTCGTCGTCGCCGCGCAACAAACTGTCATCGCCCGGCTCGATGACCGGGCGATCCAGTATTCCAGAGACGGTTGTGTCGAGCCGAGAGGCCGCGGCGTACTGGATCGCCCGCTTTCGCGGGCGATGACAGCTGAGCGTGCGGTAGCGGCGGTGGTCTCGCTACGCACCGTCAGCAGATCGGCAACGCGTCCTCGCCGCCGCCACACAACCCACTGTCATCGCCCGGCTCGACCGGGCGATCCAGTATTCCAGAGACGGTTGTGTCGAGCCGAGAGGCCGCGGCGTACTGGATCGCCCGCTTTCGCGGGCGATGACAGCTGAGCTTGGCGGTAGCCGCGGCGGCCTCGCTACGCGCCGTCACCGAATCGGCGGCGCGTACTGGACGCCGCCGGCGTTCCAGAGCTGGTTCATGCCGCGCGGAATCTTCAGCTTGGAATCGGCGCCGACGTTGCGGTCATAGACCTCGCCGTAATTGCCGACATGCTTGATGATGCGCACCGCCCAGTCCTTGGTCAGGCCGAGATCCTCGCCATAGGAGCCCTCGGTGCCGACCAGCCGCATCACTTCCGGCTTCTTCGACTTCAGCGCTTCGTCGATGTTCTTCGAGGTGATCCCGAGCTCTTCGGCGTTGATCATGGCGTAGAGCGTCCACTTCACGATCATCATCCAGTCGTCGTCGCGCAACCGGACCACCGGCGCCAGCGGCTCCTTGGAGATGATGTCGGCCAGGATCATGTGGTCGCCCGGCTTGGAGAGGTTGAGGCGCAGCGCATAGAGCTGCGAGGCGTCCGAGGTCAGCGTGTCGCACTGGCCGGAATCATAGGCCTTCACGACGTCGTCCAGCTTGTCGAACTTCATCTCCGTGTACTTCATGTTGTTGGCACGGAAATAGTCGGTGAGGTTGAGCTGGGTCGTGGTGTTGGCCTGCACGCAGACCTTGCTGCCGTTCAGGTCGAGCGCGGAATCGATGTTACGCGAGCGCGGAATCATGAAGCCCTGGCCGTCATAATAGGCGACTGCCGGGAAATAGAGGTCGTAATTGGTCTCGCGCGACATGCTCCAGGTGGAGTTGCGTGACAGGATGTCGACCTTGCGGTTCTGCAATTCCTTGAAGCGCTCGCTGGCGTCGAGCGGGACGAACTTCGCCTTCGACGGATCGTCGAAGATCGCCGACGCCACCGCGCGGCAGAAGTCGACGTCGAAGCCGGTCCAGTTGCCCTTGTCGTCGGGGATCGAGAAGCCCGGCAGGCCCTTGTTGACGCCGCACAGCACGTCGCCGCGGCGAACCGTGCGCTTCAGCGTGCGGGTGTCGTAACGCTCATAGGTGACGGCGGCGGCCGCAACCAGCGCGGCGACCGCGAGCCCGATCGTCAGGCCGCCTCGAAATGTACGCATGGGTTCTCTCTCGCGAATGATCGGGGGAAAAACAGGTCGGATATCGAAGGCGGGTAGAGCGTGGAGATCAGAGTTCAGGCTTCTGGCGGATGATCACCTTGGTGCCGACGGGAACGCGGTTGTAGAGATCGGCGACGTCGGCGTTGACCAGGCGGAAGCAGCCGGAGGAGATCGCGGTGCCGATGGTGTCGGGTCGGTTGGTGCCGTGGATGCGGTAGACCGTGGTGCCGAGATACATCGCGCGAGCCCCGAGCGGATTGCCCGGGCCGCCCGCCATGAAGCGCGGCAGATAGGGCTGGCGGGCGATCATTTCCGGCGGCGGGGTCCAATCCGGCCATTCGGCCTTGCGGGTGATGGTCACGAGCCCCTGCCACTGGAAGCCATCGCGGCCGACGCCGATGCCGTAGCGGAGCGCGCGGCCGTTGCCCTGCACGAGGTAAAGATGACGCTCGGCGGTGGAGACGATGATGGTGCCCGGCGCCTCATTGGTCCGGTAGTACACGACCTGCTTCTGCCATTCCGGGTCGAGCTCGTAGCCGTCGTCGGCGATCAGGCCGGGCTCGTCGGCGTCCGGGCGGCTCTGGGCAAAGCCCTGCGATGTCGACAGCACGAGCGCGCCCGTGGCGATCAACATCCAGACCAGGTGACGAAGTTTCGTCATGCAAAGCTCTCCTTGTTGGCGCGCAGCCAATGGTTGCTCCACCCAAATCACGTGCAGCATCAAATCTCAGCGGCAGCTTGATGGCAAGTTTAGGGCGGGCGTCACACTATATCACTGTAATACTTCTGTTTTTTGTCATTGCGCGCCGGGATGCGCCGCGCCATTCGCCTCATTTCGGCGCGATCCAGAGTCGCAACGCGAGCGACACCAGCGCCACCGTGCCGACGCCGCCGAGCCAGAGCGCTGCGAACCACAGCAGGCGCTGCCCGAGCGGGCGCTGATTCGGAGGTTGTGTCATCAGTGGTATCCGTGACCGGGCCGTACCTTGCCGCGGAACACCCAATAGGCCCAGGCGGTGTAGCCGAGGATCAGCGGCACCAGGATCGAGACCCCGACCAGCATGAAGATCTGGCTGTTCGCGGGCGCCGCCGCCTGCCAGATCGTGATGCTCTGCGGCACGATGTACGGGTACATGCTGATGCCGAGCCCGGCATAGGACAGCGCGAACAGCGCCAGCGTCAGGAAGAACGGCTGGTGGTCGTTCTTGTCGCCGAGCGCGCGCAGCAACAGCGCGGTAACGGCGGCGACCGCGATCGGCACCGGCGCGGTGAGGATGATGTTGGGCCAGGCGAACCAGCGCTGGGTGTACTGCACGGCCAGGAACGGCGTGGCGACGCTGACGGCGCCGATCGCACACAGCATCGCGACCAGCAACATCCAGCTCAGGTGATAGGCGCGGTCGCGCAGCGCGCCTTCCGTCTTCATCACCAGCCAGGTCGCGCCCAGCAGCGCATAGCCGATCACCAGCGCAATGCCGGTCAGGACACTGAACGGCGTCAGCCAATCCCACCAGCCGCCGGCATATTGGCGTCCCTCGACATGGATGCCCTGCAGGATGGCGCCGAGCGCGATGCCCTGCGCCAGCGTCGCGACCAGCGAGCCGCCCGCGAAGGCAATATCCCATTTGTTGCGCGCCTTCTGGGTGCGCCAGCGGAATTCGAACGCGACGCCGCGGAACACGAGGCCGAGCAGCATCGCGATCATCGGCGTGTAGAGCGCCGGCATCAGCACCGCATAGGCCAGCGGAAACGCCGCCATCATGCCGCCGCCGCCGAGCACCAGCCAGGTCTCGTTGCCGTCCCACACCGGCGCCACCGTGTTCATGATGACGTCGCGATCGGTCTTTTGCGGAAACACCGGAAACAGGATGCCGAGGCCGAGATCGAAGCCGTCCATCACGACATAGACGAACACGGCAAAGGCGATGATGAAGGCCCAGATGATGGTGAGATCGATCATCGTGCGCCCTCCACGGCGCCGGCCGCCGGCGTGATGCCGGCCGCGCGGGCGGGGATTTTTGTCGACGGGCCTTGCTCGCCGGGATGCGGCGGCTGCGCCATCAGCCGCAGGATGTAGATCACGCCCGCGACGAACACGGCGAAATAGACGATGATGAAGGCGACCAGCGACGAGCCCACCGCCGGTGCCGCCAGCGGCGACGCCGAATCCGCCGTGCGCAAGAGTCCGTAGACGGTGAAGGGTTGCCGCCCGGTCTCCGTGGTGATCCAGCCTGCGAGCACCGCGATGAAGCCGGCCGGACCCATCAGGACCGCGAAGCGGTGCAGCAGCGTCGACTGGTACATCATGCCGCGCCAGCGCATCAGCAGGCTGAACAGGCCGAGCCCCATGATCAGGAAGCCGAGGCCGACCATGATGCGGAACGCCCAGAAGGTGATCGGAACCGGCGGCCAGTTTTCGCGCGGCACGGTGTCGAGGCCGGCGAGCGGTGCGTCGAGCGAATGCTTCAGGACCAGCGACGACAGTTTCGGCACTTCGATGGCGTATTTCACCTTGGCGTCTTTTTGGTCGGGCCAGCCGAACAGAATCAGCGGTGCGCCGTCCTTGTGGCTCTGGAAGTGGCCTTCCATCGCCATCACCTTGGCCGGCTGATGCTCCAGCGTGTTGAGGCCGTGCTGGTCGCCGGCGAGGATCTGGATCGGCGCCACCAGGGTTGCCATCCACATCGCCATCGAGAACATCACGCGCGCTCCAGCCAGATGCTGGTCGCGCAACAGGTGCCAGGCGCCGACCCCACCGACCACCAGGGAGGTGGTGAGGTAGGCCGCCAGCACCATGTGCACGAGACGATAGGGGAACGATGGATTGAAGATCACCTTGAGCCAGTCGGCGGCGACGAACTGGCCGTCGGCGTTGACGGCATGGCCGGCCGGCGTCTGCATCCAGGAATTGGCCGACAGAATCCAGAACGCGGAGATCAGCGTGCCGATCGCAACCATCAATGTCGCCACGAAATGGAGCCTGGGGCCGACGCGTTCGAGCCCGAACAGCATCACGCCGAGGAAGCCCGCCTCGAGGAAGAACGCGGTCAAGACCTCATAGGCCATCATCGGGCCGATCACCGGCCCGGTCTTGTCGGCAAAGGATGACCAGTTGGTGCCGAACTGGTAGGACATCACGATGCCCGAGACCACGCCCATGCCGAACGCGACCGCGAAGATCTTCAGCCAGTAGTTGAACAGGTTGATGTAAACCTCGCGCTTGGTGGCAAGCCACAGCGCTTCCAGCACCGCGAGATAGCTCGCAAGCCCGATCGAGAATGCGGGAAACACGATGTGGAACGACATCGTGAAAGCGAATTGCGCGCGGGCGAGTACGACCGCATCCCAGCCTTCGAACATCACGCACCACCCATTCCCAATGCTCTGGGGCGTGATCCGATCGCGGCGTACGCTTTCGGGATCGCGTCATCCCCGGCGTGGACCCTAGCACGGCGGGGGTGACGACAATACAGGGCGGATTGTCTAGGGGAACATCATGCGATTGGAAGCAACCGCATGATGCGATGCGCTAGCTGCTCGCGTTGAGCAGCCGGGCGACGGTGCGGTCGATCTCGTCGTACTGGCCCTCGCCGGCGTGCTGGAAGACGATCTTGCCGTTCCGGTCGATGAGGTATTGCGCCGGCCAATACTGGTTGCCGTAGGCGTTCCAGGTCTGCGAGTTGTTGTCCTGCGCCACCGGATAGAGGATGCCGTGCCGCTTCAGCGCCGCCTGCACGTTGGAGGCCGAATGCTCGAACGGGAATTCCGGCGTGTGGACCCCGATCACGACGAGGCCGCGATCCCGGTATTTTGAATAAAGTTGGGTGACGTGCGGCAGCGTGTTGACGCAGTTGACGCAGCCATAGGTCCAGAAATCCACCAGCACGACCTTGCCGCGCAGGTCGGCTAGCTTCAGCGGCTGCGAATTGAACCAGTTACTGATCCCCGTGAATTCGGGCGCGGTCTGGCTCTGACCGGTGGTCATGGCGACCGCCCTCGGCACCGGCACGGCCGGCGCGTCGGATTCGGTGCAGAGACCGGGGATCACCGCCCCACCGAGGCCAAGGGCGGCAACGAGAGCTGACACGGCAAGCAAGCGGACGGGCATTGAAGTCTCCTTCGGATTCACAGGCCGATCTGGCCGTTGGGATAGAACTGGGTCAGCCACGCCACGATCAGCGTGTCGTATTGCAGGTAGGACAGCGCGGCGAAGCCGATGATCACGACGCCGAAGCCTTGCTGCAGGCGCGGCGCGATCCGCGCCATGCTGCGCACGCGGGTGGTGACGGCCTGCCCGCCATAGGCAATCGCGAGCATCGGGATCGCAGCGCCGATCGCGTAGGTGACGAGCTGCAGGCCCGCCCACGCGGTATCCTTCGAGGTCGCGACGATGGTCAGGATCGAGCCGAGCACGGGTCCGGCACACGGCGTCCACACCAGGCCGAGCGTAGAGCCGAGCACGAAGCCGCCGAACAGGCTTGGCGACGGCGCAGCCTGACCGAGGCTGCCGGCGGCACCCGTTAACCGAATCGACAACCATTCGAACGGCGCCGGCCAGATCATCAGCAGGCCGAAGCCCGCGAGCAGGACGGCCGCGCCGGTCCGCAGCAGGTTGGGATCGAAATCGAATGCGCGCGTGATCGCGCTCAGCAGCAATGCCACCGCAGAGAATGACATCACGAAGCCGAGCGCGATCATCGCAGGCCGCGCCTTGCCGGTCTGGCCTATCGATACCCCAAGCAGGATCGGCAGCATCGGCAGGGTGCAAGGCGCGGCGACGGTGGCGACACCGGCGAGCAGGGCCAGGGTAAGGGCAGGGGCAAGGCTGAGCATCGTCGTCCGTCCATCAGAAGTCCCGGCACGCCAGAGGGCCGCGCCGGGTATGCCTGATGTTCTTCGCGAGGAAGGTCGAGCCGTTACGGTCGTCCGGGCGCCGATAGCGTCACGTCAGCGTGAGGCCGGTGTCATGCGCTGCGCGGCTCGCGCATCCGATTGAGTGCAGGCGGGGGCAGTGTTGCTCTTAGAATTGGTGAATTGGTGCGCTCACGCCACCCAATCGGTGTCATCGCCCGGCTTGACCGGGCGATCCAGTATCCCAGAGGCGCTTGTGCTTGAGCCGAAGGGCCGCGGCGTACTGGATCACCCGGTCAAGCCGGGTGATGACTGCTGGGGACGTGGTGAGGCCGCCGCGGTGGCAAGAGCTCGTACGGGCACCGGCAAGCGAGCGGCAAGGGTACTGTGCGACGACAGTCATTTTGAGGCGCAAGTTGTCGCGCCAAAAACAGAGCGACCCGGCTGGGGGGCATCCCGGCCGGGTCGTTGGAGGTTACTTGGGAGGTTAGAACGAAGGGAAGTATCGAAACTGGGTCAGTGAATTGGGGTTGGGGTTGCGTCGTTGGCTATGGGTATAGAGATCGGGTTTTTCCGGGTGATGTCGTCGATTGTTTCAATTGTTTCGTCGCCTGACCTTTTCGGCTTCGTCGACATTGCCCGGATCGCTCGATCTCCCCGTTAAGTTGCTGAATTTACGATATTTTATGCCGCGACGCTGTCCACGCCGGCGCCCCGGAGGAGGTCGGCGAGCTGCTTGCGGGCATAGAACATGCGGGTCTTCACCGTGCTCTGCGGGATCCCGATGATCTGCCCGGCCTCCTCGACCGACTTCTCATGGTAGTAGACCAGATTGATGATCTCGCGGTGTGCCGGCGACAGCTTGGCCACGCAGGCACGCAGGATCTCGCTGGTGGTTGCGCGATCGAGCGAGGTTTCCGGCGTGTCGGCGCCGTCGGCGATCTCCAGCACGTCGTCCTGGTCGATGTCCTCATGCTTGCGCTGGCGCAGTGCGGTCAGTGCCTTGAAGCGGGCGATCGACAGCAGCCAGGTCGAGACCTGCGAGCGGCCCTCGAACTGGGCCGCCGTCCGCCAGACGTCCAGGAACACTTGGCTCACCAGATCCTCGGCCATTGTGGTGTCGCGCACCATGCGGAGCACGAAGCGATAAACCCGGACGTTGTGACGGGCGTAGAGCGTGTGCATCGAGGTGCGGTTATTCTTGGCGATACGCGCGAGCAGCATTTCATCCGAGGTCGCGCGAGCAGCATCGATGTGCTTCGTGGCTGCAGAGTTGATGGCGATGACGTTCGGCATGACAGGCTCCCAGTTCGCCGTTGGGCGGCGGTTCGTTGGGAGAAAGCTAGTTACCGCCGGTTTCCGGATGTCTGCGCGAAGAGCGGAAAATGGTTTCGTGACCGGGAGATTTGTTTCGTCGCCGGCCGGACGGCGAAACATTCGGGGCCGAAAATCCAATAATTTCAACGTGTGGAAAATTAGAGCGGCCGGCTTAGCCCCGCCGGGAACGATTCCGGCCCGTGACTTTCGGCACTGTTGGGGTCTATTCGGCCGCCTGCAAAGCGGGCGCTGCCTTTTTCGGGGCAATCCAGAACGCATCGGGCCGCTCGAACAGGAAATTGGCGCGAACCGCCAGTGCCAGCCGCCAGATCAGGAGCGAGCCGGCGACGCCGACCGCGGTCACAATCAGCGAGATCAGGCCGATGTCGGGGATGACGTCGTAGCGCAGCAGAATTGTGCGTGTCGCGGCCATGGGAAGGAAGAAGGCGAGGTAGATCACGATCGAGTGCTCGCCGCAGGAGCGCAGGAAGCCGAGCCAGTGCGCACGTGCCAGCAGCGTGCCGGACACGATGATGGCGCAGGCGCCGGCAAAGCCGAGCGCCAGCGAGACGATCGGCCATTCACTGATGTCGAGCGCGACCAGGCCGCCATTGATCAGCGCCCAGAACCCAAGCCCGAGCAGGGCAAGCGCCGGCCGCGACCGTGCACGGTCCGACAGCGCGAACACGTAATCGGCCAGGACATAGCCGGTGTAGAAATAGACGAAGCGGGCGCTGAACTCGTCGATCACGTACCAGCCGGTCGCGACGTGCGCCGACTCCAACACTGCTGCGATCAGCCAGATCACGAGCGGGTGGACGTTGCGGGTGAGCTTGGTGACGACGAAGAAGATCGGTAGCATATAGATGAACCACAGCGTGCCGAACGGCTGGGCGAAGGAGGCGAGGTATTGCCGCCCAGCCTCGGCCCAACCCGCCTCGGCGGCCAGCGACGGCGCCTTGAAACCGAACTGGATCGTCACCCACAGCACGTAGAAGTAGGCGAAGTGCATCACCTTGCGATCGAGATAGGTGCGCCAGTCGCGATCGATCACGACCGACAGGAACAGCCCGGAGATCAGGAAGAAGTCCGGCATCCGGAACGGCTTTGCGAACATCACGACATAATGCATGAAGCCGGTCTGCTCGGCGGCCTTCTCGACCCCCAGCACCGAGTGCATCATGACGACCATGATGATGCAGATGCCCTTGGCATAGTCGACCCAGTCGACACGCGCGGCCGCGTTCCCGGGTGATCGATCAAGTGATCGATCAAGGGAACGATCTGTCGCAGCTGTTGTGCCGTTTGTGGTCATCCTTGTCCTGTTTCGGTGTGGTCGGGCCCCATCATCGGCCCGATCGGTTGCTTTCTCCTTTATCAGTACAAGGGATGTGCCACCTTAACCCGGCCCTTTCCCCGGTTCCCTCGATCAGGCGAATGGTCTAAGAGCCCCGGAAATCCTAAGAGAATCCGACGCTCGTTAACCACAGGACGCAAGGCTGGCCGAGGGCCGTGGCCTGCGATGAGATTGCTTGCCGCACCAATTCGATAGCCCGCTGCCGATCGACACCGTGCTCGACGAGCTCGACCGCACGCTCGACAGCCACAACGCCGCCGTGCTGGTGGCGCCGCCTGGCGCCGGCAAGACCACGCGCGTGCCGCTGGCGCTGCTCGATGCACCCTGGGCCAAGGACAAGAAGATCATTGTGCTGGAGCCGCGCCGCATCGCCGCGCGCGCCAGCGCCGAGCGGATGGCGAAGACGCTCGGCGAGCGTCCCGGCGAGACCGTCGGCTATCGCGTGCGCTTCGGCTCTAAGGTGTCGCGCGCGACGCGGATCGAGGTCGTCACCGAGGGAATCTTCTCGCGGCAGATACTCGACGATCCCGAGCTTCACGGCGTCGCCGCGGTGTTGTTCGACGAATTCCACGAGCGCTCGCTCGATGCCGATCTTGGCCTGGCGCTGGCGCGCGACGCGCAAACCGGCCTGCGCGAGGATCTGCGCATCCTGGTGATGTCGGCCACGCTCGACGGCGCGCGCGTCGCCAAACTGCTCGGCGATGCGCCTGTGGTCGAGAGCGAGGGCCGCGCCTTTCCGGTCGAGACCCGTTATGTCGGCCGCAAGGTCGATGCGCCGCTGGAGCGGCAGATGGCCGAGACGATCGCGACCGCGCTGCGCGCCGATGCCGGCTCGGTGCTCGCCTTCCTGCCGGGCGCGGCCGAGATCCGCCGCACGCAAACCTTCCTCGCCGAGCGGGTGCACGACGCCTCGGTCGAGATCGTGCCGCTGTTCGGCGCGCTCGATGCGGCCGTACAGGACCGCGCCATCGCACCGGCGCCCAAGGGCATCCGCAAGGTGGTGCTGGCGACTTCGATTGCCGAGACCTCGCTGACCATCGAGGGCGTGCGCATCGTGGTCGATTCCGGCCTGGCGCGGGTGCCGCGCTACGAGCCTGATATGGCGCTGACGCGACTGGAGACCGTGCGGGCCTCGCGCGCCGCGGTCGATCAGCGGCGCGGCCGCGCCGGGCGTATCGAGCCCGGCGTCTGCTACCGGCTCTGGGACGAGCCGCAGACCGCGTCGCTTCCCGCCTACACTGCGCCCGAGATCCTCTCCGCCGATCTGTCCTCGCTGGTGCTCGACCTCGCGCAATGGGGCGTCAGCGATCCCGCGAGCCTCGCCTTCCTCGATCCGCCGCCGGGGCCGGCGCTGAAGGAAGCGAGATCGCTGCTGTCGGAGCTCGGCGCGCTCGATGGCGATGGCCGCATCACCGAGGAAGGCCAGAGCCTGCGCGCGCTGGCGCTGCCGCCGCGGCTGGCGCGCATGATCGTGGATTCCGCGCGTTTCGGCATGGGCGAGGAGGCGGCCGAGATTGCCGCTGTTCTGACCGAGCGGGGGCTCGGCGGCGACAGCGTCGATCTCGACGTCAGGCTCGACCAGTTCCGCCGCGACCGCTCGCAGCGGGCATCGAGCGCGCGCAGCATGGCCGCGCGCTGGGCGCAACAGGTGGCGGCCAACGAGGACGCTCTTACTTCTCCTTCCCCCCTTGCGGGGGAGGGGCGGGGAGAGGGGGCCACACGGG
>NZ_JACMYK010000119.1 GCF_020889785.1 Bradyrhizobium acaciae | reverse complement strand
CCCCGCCGCGGGGTCTCGTCGACATCGGCCGGGCGCAGCGCGTCGGGCTCGATGCCGGCCTGGTTGAGCAGGGCCAGCCGCCGCGGCGAACCGGAAGCAAGAACGAATTTGGGACGGCCTAGCATGCGGGCTTTTGGGCTGAATCGGGGGGACGGACGCGGGCGGAACCTATCGGATGGGGCATGGATGCACAACCTTGGAACCGGCCGCGAATCGCGCTCCCACTTGGAGACAAGGCCCCCATAAGCACAGCTGTTTGTCAGTCTGGCGACAAGCCCCGATTACGCCAGCCGGAACACCACGCGGGTCCCTTACCACATCGGGTCTCACAGGTTCGCCGCGCCGCCCTTGGCAAAGCGGCGGCGGATGCGCATCAGCAGGCCGTCGCAGACCTCACGATAGGCGGCGAGCTTCTGCTCGCGATTGCCGCTGGTGCCGGTCGGGTCATGGGTCGGCCAGTATTCGACGTCGGCGGCAAGCGTCCGGGTCAGGTCCAGCGCCTTGTGGTGCGCCTCCGGCGACAGCGTGATGATGAGATCGAAGTTCAATCCTTCCCAGTCCTCGAGCTCGTCGAAGGTCTGCGGCTTGTGACCGGAAATGTCCTGGCCGAACTCGGCCATGACTGCGACCGCGAACGGATCGAGCTCGCCCTTCTTCACACCGGCGGAACGCACATAGACGCCTTGCGGAAACATCTGCTGCAGCAGGCTTTCGGCCATCGGCGAGCGCACGGCGTTGTGGCCGCATGCGAACAGCACGGCCTGCGGAGTGCGCGCGCGCGGCGCTTCCATGCGATCAGGCTTTTTTCGACCGGGGTACGCCCCCGTCAATCATCGCACCGATCATGCGCCTCTCACTTTTGCGCATGATCTGATCCGAAAACCGGTACCCACTTTTCGGGATCATGCGCCTTCACCCTTCCAGTGCAGCACAGTGATCAGCGTGAACAGCCGCCGCGCGGTCTCGAAATCGACGCGCACCTTGCCCTTGAGCCGTTCCTGCAGCGTGCGCGAGCCCTCGTCATGGATGCCGCGGCGGCCCATGTCGATCGCCTCGATCTTGTCCGGTGTCGCGGTACGGATCGCCTGATAATAGCTGTCGCAGATCATGAAGTAGTCCTTCACGACGCGGCGGAACGGCGTCAGCGACAACAGATGCGCCACGACCGGCGCGCCGTCCTCTTTCCTGATGTCGAACATCAGCCGGTTGCCGGTGATCGCGATGTGCAGGGTGTAGGGTCCCGGCCCGGCTACGCCTTCGGGTGCGAACAGGTTCTGCTCGACCAGGTCGTAGATCGCGATCGCCCGCTCATGCTCGATGTCGGGCCCGGAACGGCCGATCGATTCCTCGTCCAGCGTCACCGCGACGATGCGATTGTTGGAATCCTCGTCGTCTGGTGGCTTGTTCATGAGAGATTGAGGCGCAATCCGACGGAACGTGAATGGGCATCGAGACCCTCGGCCTGACCGAGCGTCATCGCGGCGGGCCCGAGCGCACGAAGCTGATCCGGCCCGCACCTCAGGATCGAGGTTCGCTTCATGAAGTCAAGCACCCCGAGGCCGGAGGAGAACCGCGCCGAGCGCGCGGTCGGCAGCACGTGGTTGGAGCCGCCGACATAGTCGCCGATCGCCTCCGGAGTATGGGCCCCGAGGAAGATCGCCCCGGCATTGCGGACCTTTTTCGACAGGTCCTCGGCGTCCGCGGTCATGATCTCCAGATGCTCGGCCGCGATCGCGTTGGCGAGTTCGACCGCGTCGTCGAGTTTCGCCACCTTAATGATGGCACCAAAATCGTTCCACGAGGTGCGGGCGATCTCGGCGCGCGGCAGCGTCACCAGCTGCGCCTCGACCGCGCGTTCGACATCGGCGGCGAGCCGGGCGCTGTCGGTGATCAGGATCGACTGCGCGCTGACGTCATGCTCGGCCTGCGCCAGCAGATCGGCGGCGATCCAGTCGGCATTGCCGGTGTCGTCGGCGATGACCAGCACCTCGGAAGGGCCGGCGATCATGTCGATGCCGACCTTGCCGAACACCAGCCGCTTGGCCGCGGCGACATAGGCGTTGCCGGGGCCGACGATTTTTGCCACTGGCGCGATCGTTGCCGTGCCGTAGGCCAAAGCGGCCACCGCCTGGGCGCCGCCGACGCGGTAGATTTCCGAGACGCCGCCGAGATGGGCGGCGGCCAGCACCAGCGGGTTGAGCTTGCCGTCGGGCGCCGGCACCACCATCACCACCCGCGGCACGCCGGCAACCCTGGCCGGCACCGCGTTCATCAGCACCGAGGACGGATAGGCCGCGGTGCCGCCCGGCACGTAAAGTCCGACCGCATCGACCGCGCTCCAGCGCCAGCCGAGCTCGACGCCTGCTGCATCGGTGAAGCGCTCGTCCTTCGGCAGCTGACGGCGATGAAACGTCTCGATGCGGTCGCGCGCGAATTTCAGCGCATCGACGGTCTTGGGATCGCAGGCCGCGACCGCGGCGTCGATCTCGGCGGTGGTGATGCGCAGGCCGCCGGCGTCGATGGCGAGCCGGTCGAATTTTTTGGTCGCCTCCAGCAGCGCGGCATCGCCGCGAGCCGCCACGTCGTCGACGATGGCGCGGGTGGCGCGCTCGACGTCGGCCGCCACCTCGCGCTTGGCCGCCAGGAAATCGCGGAAACGCTGGTCGAAATCGGCGCTCTGTCGGTCCAGGCGAACGGGCATGGCGGCTTTCTGAAGAGGACTCTGGGTCCCTGCTCAATGGCGCGGCGGATAATGGCCGTCAACCCTTGGCTCCCGTCGTCCCGGCGAAAGCCGGGACCCATTGCCCCAAATGGCGATTATGGTGGAACGCTGGGCCTGGTCCCGTTCAAACAAACTGCTTTGGTGGTTGGGCTCTCGCCGGGACGACGCAATCAGGGCGCCATCCCGAGGTTGTCAGTCCCGAGATCGGTCAATTCGCATTCCAGGCACTCGACATCGAGCCGCAGCACCGCGCCCCGGCCGAACATCAGGAGCGCGCTGCCGCCCGGCGGGTCGGAAGCATGGAATTCGATCCCGAGCAGTTCCAGGGTGGCCTCCTGGGCCGCCAGGTCGATATTGCGGGACTTGCATGCCAGCACCCGGTCGAACCGAAGCGCGGCGATCAGCCGGCGCGAACAGGTGCCGCCGGACAGGGTCTGCTCCCAGTCCAGCCGGTTCAGGCCGACCACGAGGCGTTTCTCGTGCCGGCGCCAGACGATATCGGCAGGCTGGACGCGGGCGTCCTGCACATGGGCGGAGATGACCGCGAGATCATCGGCATCGAGGGCGATCAGCTTCAGGGGAGCGGGCGAGGACATGACGGTAGTTATAACGCCTTGGCGCCCGGGAGGTACCCACGTCGTCCGAGGAAATCCCGGTCGAGGGAACCGGGCCGGCGCGGCCTCAGAGGCGATTGATATCCTCGCTCTCCAGCACCCGCCTGGGGTGGCCGTCGCGGGCGACCTTGAGCATGGCGCGGCCAAGCTGTTCCGACGTCGTCATGAAGCCCGGGGCGACCCGCACCAGCAACGAGAGCAGCGGCGCGGTCACGATGTAGAGCGCCTGCACCCAGCCGGTCTTGGAGCGGACGCCGTGCAGCGGCTGGATACCGGCGGGCCGGAACATGTAGGCGGCCTTGAACGGCAGCTTGAGCAGGTCGTTCTCGGTCTTGCCCTTCACCCGCGCCCACATCAGCGGGCCCTGCTCGGTGGAATCGGTGCCGCGTCCGGTGACATAGGTGAACACCATGCCGGGATTGAGCCGCGCCAACGTGGTCGCCGCAGCCAGCGTAATGTCGTAGGTGAGATGGCGGTAGCGCGCTTCGTCCATGCCGATCGAGGAGACGCCGAGGCAGAACAAGCAGGCGTCGTAGCCGGCAAGCTGCGGCTCGATCGCGCTGTAATCCGTGAAATTGTCGTGGATCAGCTCGACCAGCTTGGCGTCGCGCTGGCCAGTCGGGCTACGCCCGACCACCAGCACGCGCTCGACGCCGGGATCGAGCAGGCACTCGCGCAACACGCCCTGCCCGACCATGCCGGTCGCGCCGAACAGGATGACCTTCACGTCACGTCCCCTTCTCCGTTCTGACGGGATGCGCTCAGACGACAGATGCCGTGTCGAAAAAGATATATCAGCGCGTGAAGCCCTTGTGAGGTCAGCACGTCGGTCAGGCTCCCTCCCCCCTTGCGGGGGAGGGTTGGGGAGAGGGGTAAGCCCAGGGCGAGATGCGCGACGAAGCAATCGGCATCGCAATCTCGGTTACACAATTGAAGGCGATTCGAGAGAGCACGCCGTGTGGCCACCCCTCTCCCTAACCCTCCCCCGCAAGGGGGGAGGGAACCCGACCGCTGGTGGCTTCCTCACTTGGACTTCAGTGAAGCTGCACCACGCCGTGACACGCAACGCAGGACTCCCGCCTCAGCCCTTGATGAATGCCAGCAGATCCCTGTTGATCGTCTCGGCTTCGGTGGTCGGCATGCCGTGCGGAAAGCCCTTGTAGGTCTTCAGTGTGCCGTTCTTGAGAAGCTTGGCCGACAGCGGACCGGAATCGGCGTAGGGCACGATCTGGTCGTCGTCGCCATGCATCACCAGCACCGGCACGTTGATCTTCTTCAGATCCTCGGTGAAGTCGGTCTGCGAGAAGGCGACGATGCCGTCGTAATGCGCTTTCGCACCACCCATCATGCCTTGCCGCCACCAGTTCTGGATCACCGCTTCCGACGGTTTTGCTCCGGACCGGTTGTAGCCGTAGAACGGCCCGGCCGGCAGGTCGCGGTAGAATTGCGAACGGTTGGCTGCGACCTGCGCCTGCAGGCCGTCGAACACCGACTTCGGCAGGCCGCCGGGATTATTCGGCGTCTGCACCATCAAGGGCGGCACGGCTGCGATGATCGCGGCCTTCGCGACCCGGCTCTCGCCATGCCGCGCAATGTAATGCACCACCTCGCCGCCGCCTGTGGAATGACCGACATGCACGGCATTCTTCAGATCGAGATGCGTGGTGACGGCCGCGAGGTCGTCGGCATAGTGGTCCATGTCATGGCCGTCGGCGACCTGGGCGGAGCGACCATGGCCGCGGCGATCATGGGCGACGACGCGGAAGCCCTGATTGAGGAAGAACAGCATCTGGGCGTCCCAATCGTCCGACGACAGCGGCCAGCCATGGCTGAACACGATCGGTTGGCCCGAACCCCAATCCTTGTAGAATATCTCGACGCCGTCTTTGGTGGTGATGGTGGGCATCTTATTGCTCCTGTTGTTGCTGATTTTGGCCCGCGCATGCGAGGCACGAACGGACCGCGGACGACGGTGTGTCCCTGACACGCCACAGCACATCGCGTTCTATGTCGTGCGTCGTCTCGAAATTATGTCGTCCGCCCCGGATCAGGCGAAATTGACCGGCCTGAACCGGCGCCAGGCGCCGATGATCATCACTGCGAAGAACACCAGCACGATGCCCTGCACCGCCGCAAAGACCGGCCCCGCCGGCGGGTTCGGCGGCACGGCCGGCGCCAGCGCCTGCAATGCGGGGACCTTGAGGAAGCTCTGGATCACCAGCACGAAGACGTTGAGATAGAGCGAGACCATCGCGGTCACGATATAGATCGGGCGCCAGGCGCCCTTGAGCTGCATCGCATACAGCGCGATGCAGGCGATCGCGAGCAGCACCAGCGAGAGGCCGCCGATGATATGCGACGGCAGCAGCTTCTCCGTTACCAGCGGCGGGATCACGAAGCCGGTGGCGTTGGTCAGGATCGTGAGGATGAGGAAGATCGCGGTCAACCCGGGCATCGCGCGCGAGCCGAGCAGGCCGAACATCACGACCACACCGGCAACAATTGCGATCAGGCTGATAATGACGTGCACGAGCACGATCGTCGACATGTGGTGCACTCCCCGTTGAGAACCGGCACCACGTTACGATGCGTATTTGAAAATTGCTACATGGTTCGATGGCAAGATGGCCGACATCTCATCCGAAATTTTCCCGGCGATAACTTTGATTGACCGGTCACCCCCGCGCAAGCTTCGCCTTTGTCGCTGGGATGACGATGATAGTGCGTGCGCCCATCGAATGTAGCGATCTATGCGCGTCGTGAGAACTTGAATCAGTAGTAGCGCGGGATCGGCCCGTTATGCGGCGTCTTGCGCTTCGACAGGTCGAACAGCACCTCGTCGACGTAGCACCAGCCCCAGCCTTCCGGCGGATCGTAGCCCTCGATCACGGGATGGCCGGTGGCATGGAAATGCGCCGTCGCATGCCGGTTCGGCGAGTCGTCGCAGCAGCCGACATGGCCGCAGGTCCGGCAGATCCGCAGATGCAGCCAGCGGCTGCCGCTCTTCAGGCATTCCTCGCAGCCGCGCGCACTCGGCGTGACGTCCTGGATGCCGGCGATATGGGTGCAGCCTTTTGTCATTTGCGACCTCTTTAGATATGCCTCACGCACACTGTTTGGCCCGTCATCCTGAGGTGCGAGCTCTTGCGAGCCTCGAAGGATGCACGGCCGCACTGTGGCCGATTCATCCTTCGAGGCTCGCTCCGCTCGCACCTCAGGATGACGGGGAAACGTTTGTGCGCGCCCATCAATAATCCCTACAACGACGGGCTGCCGTCGTCGGCAAGATAGCCGTGCAGGGCGGCGACGACCTGCGCGCCCTCGCCGATCGCGCCGCCGACGCGCTTGACCGATCCGGAGCGGACGTCGCCGACGGCGAACACGCCGGGCACCGTGGTCTCGAGCAGCGGCACGGCGGGCGCACCCTCGCCGTTCTGCACGCCGGTCATCACGAAGCCGCCGCGGTCGACCTGCACGCCGCAGCCCTCAAGCCAGCCGGTCGCCGGATCGGCGCCGACGAACAAGAAGAGATTGCGGATATCCATGGTGAACTCGTCGGGGGCGAGCCGGCTGCGCCAGCGCACCCGCTCCAGCGTCTCTGCGCCGTCGAGCCCGACCACCTCGGTGTTGAACATCAATTCGATGTTCGGCGTCGCCTCGATGCGCTCGATCAGGTAGCGCGACATGCTGGCGCCAAGCCCGCCGCCGCGGATCATCATGCTGACCTTGCGGGCATGCGCCGACAGGTACACCGCCGCCTGCCCCGCGGAGTTGCCGCCGCCGACCAGCACGACGTCCTGGTTGGCGCAGAGCCGCGCCTCGATCGGCGAGGCCCAGTACCAGACGCCGCGGCCCTCATAGTTCTCGAGCTTGTCGATCGCCGGCCGCCGATAGCGCGCGCCGCTTGCCACCACCACCGACCTGGCGCGCAGCGTGTGCCCGCATCCGGTGGCGAGCGCGAACGCGCCCGACGCCTTCGAGCAGTCGAGCGATTTGATCGAGACCGGGATCAGCATCTCGGCGCCGAATTTCTGCGCCTGGTTGAAGGCGCGCCCGGCGAGCGCCTGGCCGGTGATGCCGGTCGGGAATCCCAGATAGTTCTCGATTCGCATGCTGGCGCCGGCCTGGCCGCCGAAGGCGCGGGAATCGAACACCGCCACCGACAGGCCCTCGGACGCCGCATAGACCGCGGTGGAGAGCCCGGCCGGGCCGCTGCCGACCACCGCGACATCGTAGAGCTTGTCTTGCGCATTGTTGCCGATCATGCCGAGCGCCATCGCAAGCGCGGTCTCGGACGGGTTGCGCAGCACAGTGCCATCAGGACAGACCACCAGCGGCAGTTCGGCGCGCGTCGGCGAATAGCGCGCGACGAGGTCGCCGGCATCCTTGTCGGTCTCGGGATCGAGCACGTGATGCGGCTGGCCGTTGCGCGCCAGGAAGTTCTGCAACGGCGCCATGTTGCCGACCGAGGCTGAGCCGATCAGCACCGGCCCGCCGGCGCCGCCCTGGATCAGGCTGACGCGGCGCAGGATCAGGGCGCGCATGATGCGTTCGCCGAGGTCGGCCTCGGCGACCAGCAGCGCGCGCAGCCGCTCGGGCGGCAGCAGCAGCGTCTCGACGGGGCCCTCGGCATGGCCGTCGACCAGCGCCGGGCGGCCGGAGAGTTGGCCGATCTCGGCGAGGAATTGCCCCGGCCCCTGGTCGATGATCGGGGTGACATGGCCAAGGCCGTCGCGCTGGGTGATCGACACGGTGCCCGACAGCACCACGAACATGCCGGGACCGGGCGTGCCGGTCTCGAACAGCGCCTCGCCGTCCTTGTACGCACGCGGCTCGCCGAAGCGGCGCATCCGCTCGATCTCATGCGCGGTCAGGGTCGGAAAGGTCTGCTCGTGGCGCGGGAAGGCGTACGCGGTTGCGTTCAGCCGATCGATCGTCGTCTCATCCATAGCCATTTTCGGCGACCCGCTTCTCTCTGCAACACACCCGAGCCGCGTTAGCGGCCCGGCTCATTTCCGCCGGCGTCATCCAGCGAGCCGTGATCTAGCGAGACTTGGTCCGGTTCGGAAGCCACATCCTCGCGACCGCGCGCCTGCGATTTCCGCCGCTTCAGGTTTTCGCGCAACGCCAGCTTGAGACGATCCTGTCGTGAATCCTTCACGCGGGCTCCGGCCTGCCCGCCGCCTCTGTCCCGATCGCCCGTCATTGCAAAACTCTCGAACTGCCGTCGCCCTGCGCGGGGGCAAGCATAGCCAATGGCCATCGCCCGCGCACCCTGCCCGGTCGGCCAGTTGCGCACCGGTGGCATGATTCGGCGACTTGCCGGATCAGGAATTTACCGGTGAGTTCGGAACCCAATCAGGCCGAAATCGTCCCGTTTGGACGGAATCACCGCGTGGAACGTTAATTTCTGCCGATTTCACTGGCAGCAGGGGCGCTGTTTCGCTTGCGCGAAAGGGAGGCCTGTGGCAAGAACCGCCCGCTTGGACGGGCCCTTGGGGCCGATTCAATTTTTCCCGGGCATGCTGCCGTAGCTCAGTGGTAGAGCACTCCATTGGTAATGGAGAGGTCGACAGTTCAATCCTGTCTGGCAGCACCAGGATCTTCATCGCGCGGCGCTGAGCCGAATACGAGACATCCCCGCCCCGCCAAATACCGCACCGAAGACCGGTCTCCCTTACGTGCTGATCGCGAAATCTACTTTTGGTTGATTTCCGGCCGAAGCCATACTTCTATGCGCCCGTACTTACTTTCGCGAATTTCAGAACTCGGCGATACGACAGGGAATTGGGGGATTTCACGTGCACATAAAAATTCTGCTGCCGGCGGCTGCTGCGCTGTTGGCCTCCTCGTCCGCGTTCGGCTTTGACTTGGGGGATGTTGAGCGGGCATCGGGCTCGCCGCCAGTGATCAGAGCCTTCGATGGCGCCAAGGACGTTTTCCAGTACGATCTCAAGGTCCGCAATCTCTGCGACAACGCGCAGAGTCTGGACGGCGTGGCGTCGGGCTGGGTCGGACCGAAGCGGACCGGCAACCCATTCCAAGATGGCCTCAATTTTCACGACCGGTCTGTCGCCCTGGCGGCAGTCGTCACCTTCCCGAACGCCAAGAATGACCAGATCAAGCAGGTCAAGGTGCCGATCATCGCGAAGGCCAACTTTGGCGACACTCAAATCCAGAACTGCGAAGGCACGATCATCACCGACGTTCCGGCCAACGCGAGAATAAGGCTGCACTTCGAGTACAAGCAGTCGGACACCATTCGCTTCAATGACCCGACGAAGTTCGTGAACGGTATTGCGACGGTCGGCACCAGCGCCGTCGCGTTGGGCTCCCTGGCCACAGGCACTGGCGGTATTGGATCGGCGATCCTCCCGGTCGTCTCCTACCTGGAGAAAAACACCAACGCCATCACCACCCTCAATAGCGGCGTGAACTCGATCATGGCGTCGTTTGCCGAAACCAAATCACCCGATCCCCGGCAGTACGAGATCCGGTCAACCGCCAGCAGCATCAGCTATAGAAGCCGCAGAACGACCGTCATCTCGATCGACAAGATCGTGCATGATAGCGGGTTGGATGTTGATGGCCAGAACGGCTGGTTGGGGGTGGACAGAGCTTTTTCCGACCGGTACGGCGAGCTTCAGGGCCAATTCAACAATGCCCAGAATGCGGTCGATTCTCCCTGGTCGGCCAATCTGCCCAAGTTCTGCGGCAAGCTCCGAAGCTACGTGGACGGAGCGACCAGAGGCGACCGCTTCGCGTCGGCTGTTGGTATCGGGTTTCACGCCTTCTACAATTCGACCGAGTATGCTGGGAAAACCTGTCTGAACTCCTGGGAAATCTCGGCCCTGAAAGCGCATCATTTTGCTCCGCCGTTCCCCGGTGCCTGGCCGACGAATGCAACACCCGAACCTGCGGTGGCAACACGGTCTGCGCCAAAGATGTCTGGCAAATCCGCCCGGATGGCCAACGCTCTCGCCTCACGCTGACGATCTGAACGCCCCCTGCCGGCACTGATCCAAGCGCCGGCAGGAGTGAGGCTACCGGCGAATTTCAACCGGACCGCGCGGCCCGGGCGGCGAGCTGCCCGGCGATCGCATCGATCGCGACCCGAGTGCGGAGCGGCAGGAACTGCGCCTCCGGCCAGACCAAAGAAATAGCTCAAGCGCAGCGCCATGTGATCAGTCAGGACCAGCACCAGCCGGCCGACAATGCAGCCGATCCCCGACCAGCCGGCGCGGCAGCCAGGCGAAGCCCATCCCGGCCTCGGTCGCATCGGCAATACTCTGGAGGTCGTCGAGCAGCAGCCGCCTGCGCGGCATGATGCCGAGCTCGGTCCCGCCCGCACGCGGGAAACCGGCGCGGCCGCAAGACGCTCGCCGATCGGACCCACGACCAATCCGGCGCGGCTCACTAGCCGCGGTCGGTCCGCATCGCGCGTCTCGCCTTGTCGAACGACACGTCCCTGTCGATAATATCAACGGCCGGTCTCGTCCATTATTTCTGCGGCAACCTACTTTTGCGATCCTTGAAGCCAATCACTGGCCGTACATTTAAATTGCTTCGAGCCGAGGCTCGAGCAGCCTGAACAGGACATCTGCGCCATGTCATTTCCCGCTCGCCCGATCGCGTTCATCCTTGCCGCCTCGAACCACGGCACGATGATCGTCAATCGCAACGATTATAATGTCACGGGTTCCGGGGGCGCTTACGGGGTCGGATACCAGATCCTGAACGGGTCGAGCTTCGACGCCAGCGAAGTCGGCTTCATGCTCGCGCTGCTGAACCGGCGACGGCAATATTTCGGCGATGGCGTGGTCGCGATCGACGGCGGCGCCAATATCGGCGTCCACACGGTCGAATGGGCGCGGCACATGCACGGCTGGGGGCGCGTGCTCAGCTTCGAAGCGCAGGAGATCGTCTACTACGCTCTGGCCGGCAACATCGTCATCAACAATTGCCTCAACGCGCGCGCCAAACTCGCCGCCCTCGGTGAGCACGACGGCGAATTGATCGTTCCGCAGCCGGATTACTTCGCGCACGCCAGCTTCGGCAGCCTCGAACTGCGCGAGCGCAGCAATACAGAGAGCATCGGGCAGCGCATTTCGTACGATCCGTCAAGCGGGGCCACCGTGCCGATGGTGCGCATCGATTCGCTCGGCCTCGACCGCGCCGACCTGTTCAAGCTCGACGTCGAAGGCATGGAACTGGACGTGCTGCGCGGAGCCCGGCAAACGCTGCAGGATCGGCGGCCGATCCTGCTGATCGAGGTGATCAAGTCCGACCAGGCCGCGATCCGGGGATTGCTCGACGCGTTGGGATACCGGTATTTTCCGGCCGGACTCAATCTCATCGCGCTCCACGCGGAAGATCCGGTCCTGCAGCACATGAGCCACAGCGATGGCGTGACAAGGCTCAGTTGATCGGGCCGAGAACGGCGGATCTTGGTTATCGGCCTGCACGGCTCAGCGCATGATCAGCACGCCCGCTCCGCCGATCATCAGCACGACGTAGAACGCGAACACACTGCCGACCCATTTCCAATCGATCTGTCCGTGTTCGGGGCTGAGGCTTTCGATGATGCCGTGCATGATGATTTCCTTAAGGGCGTTTTCGCGCGAAGCGGGTACCGGCTCGCGTGAAGAAAGCGCGTCAATCCGGAGCCCCGTTCCGGTTCAATCGGAACGGAAAAGGCTTGAGAAGTCTCATGCGCGGCGTATAGCCCGCACCCCGAGCACACCATATGACTCACTTCACACTTTGCTATCGCGGAGCTAACCCAAGCGTGACCGGCCCGGAATTGAAGAAATTGCGCGAACATCTCGGCGAGGCCCTCGGCCGGAAGCTGACGGTGGCTGATATGGCGAAGCTGTGCGGGCTGACGGCTGACGGCGGCGCCGAAAAACTCCGCAAGTGGGAGGTCACCGGCCCGACCCCGAAGGTCGCCGGCCTGCTGCGCATCCTGGCGATGGCGAGCGAGCACTATCCGATCCTGGAGAAGTTCGACGTGTTCGATCGCCACGACGTTCCGGTCAAGGAACGCGCCGCGCGCCGCCAGGCGTTCCGCGAACAGATCCGCGACGACGTACGCAAGCGACTGGCTTAGGACGGCCTTGTCGACAGGCCTCGCGGGTCCGCACGCGTCGCGTTAAGCCTTCCTTCATTCCGGCTTAAGCGTCCGTTAGGCACAACAAAACGTTTCGCCGCAAAGGGTGCGACTTAACGCTCCAAGTCGTCTTCCGGTGACAGCATTTTATTCAAATGCGGGCTAACCCGTCGGCGATGGATGGCGCCATTCACGCTGCGCCTCATGACTTGTCCGGAGACTGCCCCATGAAGAAGTTCCTGCTCGCAACCGCAGCCGCAGCCGTTGCCGTCGCGGCCTTTGGCGCGACCGCCCAGGCCGCCGACCTCGGCTCCCGCGGCTATTATCAGAAGACGCCCGCGCCTGTTTACGCCGCTCCGCTCTACAACTGGACCGGCTTTTATCTCGGCGGTCATCTCGGCGGCGTGTTCTCGGGCAGCAACAACACGTTCAACGGCCTCGCGCTGACCGACTCCAGCGCCCGCTTCATGGGTGGCGTGCAGGGCGGCTACGACTGGCAGCTGTCGCCGATGTGGGTGATCGGCCTCGAAGGCCAGTATTCCTGGGTCGGCAACCACCAGCTCAACGCGATCTTCCCGGGCGGTTACGCCTACAACAACAACCAGCGCGGCATCGCCTCGATCACCGGCCGCGTCGGCTACACCTGGGGCCCCGGCCTTATCTATGTGAAGGGCGGTTACGCCTATTCCGACAACAATGAGACGGTGACGCTCGGCGGCGTGCCGGCGGGCTTCGCGCTCAGCGACAACCACAGCAACGGCTGGACCATCGGCGGCGGCGCCGAATACATGTTCGCGCCGAACTGGTCGGCCAAGGTCGAGTATCAGTACTATGACTTCGGCGACAGCCGCTTCACCGCGCCGGGCGCGCTGGCGCAGTATGGCAGCTTCCACAATGACGAGCACACCGTGAAGGCGGGCCTCAACTACCGCTTCAACCTCGGCAACCTCGGCGGCCCCGCTTACGGCCGCTACTGAGATTGCGCATACAACCAGGCGTAGAAAAGGCCGGCTCGCGCCGGCCTTTTTGCGTCCGATCGCGTGCATCGATTCCGCACAGCGAACCAGGACGGCGCCGGCGCGCGTCAGCCCCGAAAAATCCCGCAGATCGTCGCAATTTTCTCGATTTTGTTAACCGGCCGCACCGATACTCCCGCGCCGGGGAAACATCCAAGAGTAGTAGTGGCCAGGGGTAGTGGGCCAAGGGGGCACGGGGCAATGGCGTTTCGGTTCAAGCTCGGCAAACCAGATCTCAAGCATATCCACCTGCCGCAGATGGGCGTCAGGGGCAGCCTGTTCGCGGCATTCGCCGTAATCGCCGGCATGGCGCTGGTGATCAGCGCAGGCGCCGGCATCGTGCTGCATCAGCTCGGCGGCACCATGAGCGATCTCTCCGGCCGCGACATTCCGCGGCTCGCCGCGAGCCTGCAACTCTCCGCGCAGAGCGCCTCGCTCGCAGCCCAGGGTCCCGGCCTGCTCGCCGTGCAGAGCGAGGATGCGCTGAACGACCGCACCAAGAAGGTGCAGGAGGTCGCGAAGCAAACCAACGCCAAGCTCGGCGAGATCATCGAGCTCGGCGCCGACAAATCGGTCGTCAGCGCGCTGCAGGAGAACGTCAAGAACACCGACGAGGCGACCAAGAGCCTGATCTCGGCGGCGCATGAGCGGCTCGACGTCGGCGCGCTGCGCGACAAGCAGTACGATGCGCTGCGCAAGGCGCAGGGCTCCTTCGCCTCCGCCGCCGGTCCGGCGATGCTCGATGCGCAGACCCGGCTCAACGCCATCCTCGCCGCGGCCGACGTCTCGGCGGACGATGCGACCGAGGCCGCCCGGACCGTCGGCCAGATCAGCAACGTGCTGTCCGTCGGCAATCTGATGGCCGCCGACATGACCGCGGCGCTGTCGGCCAATTCCAGCGAGACGCTCGATGCGATCGAGGCGGAGTTCAAGAAGGGCCGCGAGCGCATCAAGTCGAACCTCGACGACCTGCCGAACAATCCGGCGATTGTCGCCGTGCGCGACACCGCGCAGAAGCTCCTGACGCTTGGCGAAGGCAAGACCGGCGTGTTCAAGGTCCGCCAGAAGGAACTCGACTCGATCGATTACGGCCAGACCATCCTGGAAGAGACGCGCAAGCTCAATGTCGGGCTCGGCATCAGCGTCCAGCAGCTGGTCGACGCCGTGCAGAAGGAGACCGACGCGTCGACCTTCCAGGCCCGGCAGCAGATCTCGCTTGCAACGACGATCATGATCGGCCTCGGCGCGCTGACGCTGGTCGGCTCGTTCCTGTTCGTCTGGCTCTATGTTGGGCGCAACATCCTGCGCCGCATCCGCGGCCTGCAGCGCTCGATGCAGCTGTTGTCCGACGGCGACCTCGACACCGAGATCCCGCAGAGCCGCCAGCGCGACGAGATCGCGGTCATGGCCGACGCGCTGCAGGTGTTCCGCGAGAGCATGATCGAGAGCCGCGAGCTCACCGACAACCAGAACAAGGACCGCTCCGCCAAGGCGGAGCGCGCCTCGCGCATGGAAACGCAGATCGCAGCGTTCGAGTCCAACGTCCGGAGCGCGCTCGGCAGCCTGCAGACCGCGGCCAACTCGATGCAGTCGACCGCGCAGAGCATGTCGGCGACCGCCGACCAGTCGAGCGCATTGGTCAACGCGGTGGCCTCCGCCGCCGAGGAAACCTCGGTCAACGTGCAGACGGTGTCGGCCGGCACCGAGGAGCTGTCGTCGTCGATCTCGGAGATCGGCCGCCAGGTCGTCACCTCGGCGGAGATCGCCCGCAAGGCGGTGGAGGAAGCCAGCGCCACCGACACCACCATGCAAGGGCTCGCCGACAACGCCGCGCGCATCAGCGTCGTGGTCGATCTGATCCAGACCATCGCCTCGCAGACCAATCTGCTCGCGCTCAACGCCACCATCGAGGCGGCGCGCGCCGGCGAGGCCGGCCGCGGCTTTGCCGTCGTCGCCTCCGAGGTGAAGAATCTCGCCAGCCAGACCGCGAAGGCAACCGAGGAGATCCGCCAGCAGATCGTCAGCATGCAGGAGGTGACCACCACGGCCGTCTCCGCGATCCGCAACATCTCGAGCACGATCGGCGAGATCAACGACGTCACCACCGCAATTGCGGCTGCCGTCGAGGAGCAAGGCGCGGCCACCCGCGAGATCGCCCGCAACATCCAGCACGCGGCGGGCGGCACCAGCGAGGTGTCGAGCAACATCGTCGGCGTCTCCACCGCCTCCGCCGAGGCCGGCGCCGCCGCCGGCGAGGTGCTGAGCGCCTCCGACGCGCTGCGCCGCGAGGCCGACGTGCTGCGCTCCGAGATCGACGGCTTCCTGTCGAACATCCGCGCCGCCTAGCAACGCCTCTGTGCGCCCCGTAGCCCGGTTTGATCCGGGCTACGGAATTCAGGTGGTTCTCCGCCCCATTCTCCGGACGGCTATCTGATTTTTCGGCTGGCGCGGCGGGCCGTGTCCCGCTAAGCCGGTAGCATGCATACGAAGACCGACAGCCTTCCCTCCTCCGCGGAGGCACTGCGATACCCCTGGGAGAATCATCCCGGCCACGACCAGGTGGTGGAGGTGGCCCCCGGCGTGCTGTGGGCGCGGCTGAAGCTGCCGTTCCGCCTCAACCATGTGAACATCTACCTGCTCGCCGACGGCGACGGCTGGACCATGGTGGATGCCGGGTTCGGCAATGAGGAATCGATCGCGGCCTGGACCACGCTGTTCGAGGGACCGCTGAAGCACGTCAAGGTCAAGCGGCTGATCGTGACGCACTCGCATCCCGATCATGTCGGTCTCGCCGGCTGGATCACCGAGCGGTTCGACTGCCCGCTGTTCATGTCGCAGGTGGAATATCTGCAATCGGTCTATCACCAGAACCGCGGCACCGAGGAACGGCGCAACGCGCAGCGGCTGTTCTTCCGCCGCCACGGCATGGACGAGGACCTGACCGAGAAGCTGCTCGGCCGCGGCCAGGATTATCTGAAGCGCGTCTCGGTGCTCCCGCCGTCCTATCACCGCCTCACCCATGGCGACGAGGTCGTGATCGGCACGCGGCGCTTCAAGGTGATCACCGGCGGCGGACACGCGCTCGACCAGGTGATGCTGTATTGCGCCGCCGACAAGCTGTTCCTGTCCGCCGACCAGGTGCTGAGCAAGATCTCGCCCAATGTCAGCGTCTGGGCGGTCGAGCCCGAGCAGAACTCGCTCGGCGAATATCTCGCGTCGCTGGCGAGCCTCACCACCACTTTGCCCTATGACGTGATGGTGCTGCCGGGCCACGGCGTGCCGTTCTACGGGCTGAAGACCCGGATCAAGCAGCTCGCCGATCACCACGAGGAGCGCTGCCGGCTGATCGCCGAGGCCTGCCGCGAAGTGCCGCAGACCTCGAAGGAACTGGTGCCGGTGGTGTTCCACAAGCACGTGCTGGACGAGCACCAGATGGGCTTTGCGGCCGGCGAGCTGGTCGCCCATGTCAATTACATGCTTGTCGAGGGCCGCCTGACGGCCGAGATGCACGACGACGGCATGCTGCGCTTCAGGACGACCTGAGTCCCGGCCGAGCCGTAATACCCCGGGTTATTTGACCGAAATCAAGCCGGATAGACGGCCGCTAGGGCAATTTGCCCAACTGCGACGCATGCCCGGATGTGGGTCGATGCATGGACATTAGAGCTGGAAAAGCTCTAAGAAGAACATCTATTCCGGTCCGGTTCCGCTTTCTGGGTTTGCCGATGAATTACAGCCAGTTTTTCCAAACCGCCCTCAATCGCCTGCATGACGAGCGGCGCTACCGGGTGTTCGCCGACCTCGAGCGGATCGCGGGACGCTTCCCGCACGCGACCTGGCATTCGCCGAAAGGCAGCCGCAACGTCGTGATCTGGTGCTCCAACGACTATCTCGGCATGGGCCAGCACCCCAAGGTGGTCGGCGCCATGGTCGAGACCGCGACCCGGGTCGGCACCGGCGCCGGCGGCACCCGCAACATCGCGGGCACCCATCATCCGCTGGTGCAGCTCGAGGCGGAGCTCGCCGACCTGCACGGCAAGGAAGCCTCGCTGCTGTTCACCTCGGGCTACGTCTCGAACCAGACCGGCATCTCGACGCTTGCCAAGCTCATTCCGAACTGCCTGATCCTGTCGGACGCGCTGAACCACAATTCGATGATCGAAGGCGTGCGCCAGGCCGGCTGCGACCGCCAGATATTCCGCCACAACGACGTCGCGCATCTCGAAGAGCTCCTGATCGCCGCCGGTCCCGACCGGCCGAAGCTGATCGTCTGCGAGAGCCTCTATTCGATGGACGGCGACGTCGCGCCGCTCGGCAAGATCTGCGATCTCGCCGAGAAATACGGCGCCATGACCTATGTCGACGAGGTGCATGCGGTCGGCATGTACGGCCCGCGCGGCGGCGGCATTGCCGAGCGCGACGGCGTGATGCACCGGATCGACGTGCTCGAGGGCACGCTCGCGAAAGCATTCGGCTGCCTCGGCGGCTACATCGCCGGCCGCACCGAGATCATCGACGCCGTGCGCTCCTATGCGCCGGGCTTCATCTTCACGACCGCGCTGCCGCCGGCGATCTGCTCGGCCGCGACGGCTGCGATCCGCCACCTCAAGACCTCGAGCTGGGAGCGCGAGCGCCACCAGGACCGCGCCGCCCGCACCAAGGCGATCCTGACCGCGGCCGGCCTGCCCGTGATGTCGAGCGACACCCATATCGTGCCGCTATTCGTCGGCGATCCCGAGAAGTGCAAGCGCGCCTCCGACCTGCTGCTCGAGGACCACGGCATCTACATCCAGCCGATCAACTATCCGACCGTCGCCAAGGGCACCGAGCGGCTGCGCATCACCCCCTCGCCCTACCATGACGACGGCCTGATCGACGCACTGGCCGAGGCCCTGCTCCAGGTCTGGGACCGGCTCGGCCTGCCCCTGCACCAGAAGTCGCTGGCCGCCGAGTAACCCTATCCGTTTCCGAGCCCGAATTCGGGCCGGTCGTGCGATGCACGGCCGGCCCTTTGCGTTATAATCCTGACACCCGGCCCTCCCAGCGGCCGGGACAGGAGATGAGCAGCGATGCTGCACGACTGGGGCGTTATCGCCACGGCGTTCGCCTACATCGGATTGTTGTTCTTCATTGCCAGCCGCGGCGACCGGATGTCGGCGGGCGAGCGCGGCCGTGCCAGCCAGTGGATCTATCCGCTGTCGCTGGCGATCTACTGCACCTCCTGGACCTTCTTCGGCTCGGTCGGCTTCGCCACCCGGACCAGCATCGACTTCCTGGCGATCTATGTCGGCCCGATCATGATGATCGGGCTATGCACGCCGCTGCTCCGCCGGGTGATCGCGCTCACGAAGTCGCAGAACATCACCTCGATCGCCGACTTCATCGCCGCCCGCTACGGCAAGAGCCAGGCGGTTGCGGCGACGGTTGCGCTGATCGCGATCATCGGCTCGGTGCCCTACATCGCGCTGCAGCTCAAGGCGATGGCCTCGTCGCTGGAGACCATCCTGAGCGAGGATCAGGCGTTCTCGAAAATTCCCGTTTTCGGCGACATCGCACTGATGGTGACGCTGGCGATGGCGGTGTTCGCGGTGCTGTTCGGTACCCGCCATACCGACGCGACCGAGCACCAGCACGGCCTGATCCTGGCGATCGCAGCCGAGTCCATCGTCAAGCTGGTCGCCTTCATCGCCGCCGGCGCCTTCGTCACCTTCTGGATGTTCTCCCCGGTCGAACTCTATGAGCGCGCCCTGAAGACGCCGGAAGCGGTGCGCGCGATCGAATATGTGCCGTCGATCGGCAATTTCCTGACCATGACGCTGCTGTCGTTCTGCGCGATCATGCTGCTGCCGCGCCAGTTCCATGTCAGCGTGGTGGAGAACTCGACCCCCGCCGAGGTCACAAGGGCGCGCTGGCTGTTCCCGCTCTACCTCGTCGCGATCAATATCTTCGTGATTCCGATCGCGATCGCGGGCCTCGTCATCTTCCCGTTCGGCGCGGTCGATGCCGACATGTTCGTGCTGGCGCTGCCGATCGAGGGCAATTCGCAATTGCTCAGCCTCGCGGTTTTCGTCGGCGGCCTGTCGGCGGCTACCGCGATGGTGATCGTCGAATGCGTCGCGCTCTCGATCATGGTCTCCAACGACATCGTGCTGCCGCTGGTGCTGCCGCGCAGCGACGACGCCCGCGTCGGCCAGAAGGATTTCGGCGATTTTCTGCTGAAGGCGCGCCGCTTCTCGATCTTCGCCATCATGGTGCTGGCGTATTTCTACTATCGCGCACTCGGCAACACCCAGCTCGTCGCGATCGGCCTGTTGTCCTTTGCCGCGATCACGCAGCTGGCGCCGGCCTTCTTCGGCGGCCTGTTATGGCGCCGGGCCACCGCACGGGGCGCCATGGCTGGCATGCTGGTCGGCTTCGCGATGTGGCTCTACACGCTGTTCATCCCGAGCTTCCTGGAAAACTCCACCGGCGGCCTGATGCTGCTGCAACACGGGCCGTTCGGGATCGAAGCGCTGCGGCCGCAGGCGCTGTTCGGCGCCGACCTGCCGCCGCTGCTCCATGGCGTGCTGTGGAGCCTTGCGCTCAACATCCTCTGCTATGTCCTGTTCTCGCTGGCGCGCGCGCCATCCTCGATCGAGCTGTTGCAGGCCGATGTGTTCGTGCCCAATGCGCTGGCCCCGATCGCGCCGAGCTTCCGGCGCTGGCGCACCACGGTGACGGTGCAGGACATCCAGAGCACGGTAACACAATATCTCGGCCCCGACCGCACCCGCGAGGCCTTCGCCGCGTTCGCCGCCGACCGCAACATCGTGCTGCAGACATCCGCGCCCGCCGACTTCGAGTTGCTGCAGCACGCCGAGCGGCTGATCGCCTCCTCGATCGGGGCGGCGTCCTCGCGCCTCGTGATGTCGCTCTTGCTGCAACGACGGACGGTGTCGGCCAAGGCCGCACTGAAGCTGCTCGATGACTCCCACGCCGCGCTGCATTTCAACCGCGAGATCCTGCAGACCGCGCTCAATCACGTGCGCCAGGGCATAGCGGTGTTCGACGCCGATTTGCAGCTGATCTGCTCCAACCGCCAGTTCTCCGAATTGCTGGCGCTGCCGCCGCACCTGGTGCAGCTCGGTATCCCGCTGCCGGAGATCCTCGAATTCATGGGCGCGATCAGCCCGCCGGCGGCCGGCGACGGCGACAGCCTGCTGCAACTGCGCCTGCGCGCCTACACCACCGAGGGCGAGCCCTACCTGGAACGCTTCACCGACCGTCATCTGGTGATCGAGGTGCGCGCCAACCGCATGCCCGGCGGCGGGCTCGTCATCACCTTCTCCGACGTCACGCCGAGCTTCGAGGCCGCGGAGGCGCTGGAGCGCGCCAACGCGACGCTGGAAAAGCGGGTGCGCGACCGCACCGAGGAGCTGACGCGGCTGAATTCGGAGCTCGCGCTCGCCAAGGGCATCGCGGAAGACGCCAACGCCTCCAAGACGCGCTTCCTGGCGGCCGCCAGCCACGACATCCTGCAACCGCTCAACGCGGCGCGCCTCTATGTCACGAGCCTGGTCGAGCGCCAGAACGGCGGTGAGGATTCACGGCTGGTCGAGAACATCGACGACTCACTCGAGGCGATCGAGGACATCCTGGGCGCGCTGCTCGATATCTCGAGGCTCGATGCCGGCGCCATGACACCGGCGATCACGAGCTTTCGGATGGCCGACCTGATGCGCTCGCTGGAGATCGAGTTCATGCCGATCGCCCGCGACAAGGGCCTCGATCTGCGCTTCGTGGCCTGCTCGCTGCCGGTCGAATCCGACCGCTCGCTGCTGCGCCGGCTGCTGCAGAACTTCATCTCCAACGCGATCAAATATACCCCGCGCGGCCGCGTGCTGATCGGCTGCCGCCGCCGCGGCGAGACGCTGCAGATCAGCATCTTCGATACCGGTGTCGGCATCCCCGTGCAGAAGCGCGGCGAGATCTTCAAGGAATTCCACCGCCTCGAGCAGGGCGCCCGGATCGCTCGCGGCCTCGGGCTCGGCCTGTCGATCGTCGAGCGGCTGGCGCGCGTGCTCAACCACCGCATCGCGATCTCGGCCAACGTGAGCGGCGGCTCGGCGTTCTCGGTCACCGTGCCGGTCGCGACCGCCGTCAACCATACCGCGGCCGTCACCACGGCCACGCCGCTGTCGAAGACGCCGATGAGCGGCTCCCTGATCGTCTGTATCGAAAACGATCCCGCCATTCTCGACGGCATGAAGACGCTGCTGACGGCGTGGGACGCCGAGGTGATCGCGGTGCTCGACGCCGACGGCGCGATCAGCGCGATCGAGGCCGCCGGCGCCGCGTCACCGGCGTGCTGGTCGATTACCACCTCGATCGCGGCAACGGCGTC
>NZ_JACMYK010000118.1 GCF_020889785.1 Bradyrhizobium acaciae | reverse complement strand
CGGCGGCGGCGGCGGCTCCAGCGGCAATGACGGCGGCACTTGCGGGAATACCGGCGGCTTCGGTGCCGGCAATGGCGGCAACGATTCTCAAGGTGGCGCTGGCGGCGGACTCGGTGCGGGCGGCGCCGTGTTCGTTCAGGGTGGTGGAACGCTCAATGTTGCCGGTACCTTCACGGTCAACGGCAACAGCGTCAACGGTGGGACGGGTGGTGTCGGTGCCGGCAATGGCTCCGCGCTCGGCGCGGGCATGTTCCTGCAGGGCAACGGGACGCTGACCTTCAATCCCGCGGCCGGGCAGAACCAGATCGTCTCCGATGTCATCGCCGACCAGACCGGCAGCGGCGGCACCGGCGTCAATGCCGGCAGCTGGAGTCTGGCCAAGACGGGGCTCGGTACGCTGACACTGACCGCCGCGAACACCTATTCGGGCGGCACGACCGTGAGCGGCGGCCTGATCAACTTCAACGCAGCGAGCAATTTCGGCTCGGGCAACATCACGCTCAATGGTGGTGGGTTGCAGTGGGCGAGCGGCAACACTGCCGACATCTCCGGGCGGCTGAACGCGATCGGCTCCGGCGGCGCCACGTTGGACTATAACGGCAATGCCGTGACGCTCGCGACGGCGCTTACCGGCACAGGCGGCGTGACGGTCACGAACTCCGGCGGCGCCGGCGCGCTGAGCCTGACGGGGGCGGCAAGCTATTCCGGCGCGACGACCGTCAATTCCGGCGCGACGCTGGCGCTGTCGACTTTCGGCAGCATCGCGAGTTCGAGCGTCGTGACGGTCAATGGCACATTCGATATTTCGGCCTCGTCATACTTTTTCAGCGCGATCACGACGCTGGCAGGCAGCGGATCGGTCGCGCTCGGCAGCAAGGCGTTGGTGATCACCGGCGGTTCGACGGAGTTTTCCGGTGCGATCAATGGCTCGGGCGGCCTGGAAATTGCTGGTGGCACGCAGACCCTGTCCGGAGTCAATGGCTATGGTAGTGCCACCCAGATCGATGCCGGAGCAACGCTGGCGCTCAAGGGCAGCGGCTCAATCGCCAATTCGGCCTACGTCGCATTTGCTCCGGGCGCCGGCATTGGCACGTTCGACATTTCGCAGACCAACAGCGGTGCCAGCGTCGCCGGCCTGTATGATCCGACCGGCGGCAGCGTCGTGTCCCTCGGCGGCAAGACGCTGACCATCACCCGCAATGCGAGCCCCTACGACGGCGTCATCCAGGATGGCGGCATTGGCGGCGGCACCGGCGGCAATGTGACGATCGCCGCTGGCGGTCTGGCGATCTTCGGCGGCCTCAACACCTATACCGGTCTGACCACGATCAACGGCGGCGGCCAGCTCGACCTGACAAGCGGCGGCAGTATCGCGTCCTCGAAGGCCGTGATCAACGACGGCGTCTTCGACATATCGCGCGCGGGTGGCGGCGTCTCGATCAACAGTCTTTCCGGGACCAGCATCTTCGGCGCCGTCAACCTCGGAGCCAATACGCTGACCTTCGCCAATGCCAACGGAACCTTTGCGGGTGTCATACGGGACGGCGGCGCGGGCGGCGGTGTGGTGATGGCCGGCGGCAAGGAAATCCTGACCGGCATCAATACCTACACCGGCTCGACCACCATCAACGGCGGTACGTTGGAAGTGGACGGCTCGATCGCCAACTCGCCGAAAGTGACAGTCAATTCCGGCGGCACCTTGAGCGGTACCGGCACCGTCGGTTCCGAGCCCGTCGTCTTTTTCCACGACGGCGTCACGCCGACATTGTCAGGCGCCAACGCCGGCGGCACCTTGAGGGGCGGCTTCGTCATTGCGGCACCCACGACCATCATGAGCGGCGGCACGCTCGCGCCCGGCAGTGCTGCAGACCCCACCGGCACACTGACGATCGGCGGCAGTCTCGCCTTCCAATCCGGCGCGATCTATCAGGTGCACGTGACGCCGACCGCTGCGGCATCGACCAGTCTCAACGCGAACGCAACACTTGGCGGCGCGACCGTCAATGCAGTGTTCGCCAACGGCGGCTATATCTCCAGGCAGTACACCATCCTGACTGCGGCGGGCGGAATATCAGGCACCTTTGCGTCCACCATCGCCAATACGAACCTGCCACAGAATTTCAGCGACACGCTGAGCTACGACGCCACCCACGCCTATCTCAATCTGACGCTGGGCTTTACGCCGCCTCCGAACTTTGGCGGCGGCCTTTCCATCAACCAGCAGAACGTCGCCAACACGCTGGTCAACTATTTCAACACGACTGGCGGCATTCAGACGGCGTTCGGCACGCTTGCGCCGGCCGGCCTGACGCAGGCTTCCGGCGAACTCGCGACCGGCTCACAGCAGACGACGTTCGATGCCATGAACCTGTTCATGGGACTGCTCACGGATCCCTTCATGAACCGCAGCGGCGGAGCGGGGGCGATACCGGGCGCGCCGGGCTACGCGGAGGAGGGCGAGGCGAGCGCCTATGCCGCAACAAAGAAGACCGACGCGTTCGCGATGTTCGCCAAGGCGCCACCGGCGCCGTCATTCGTGCCGCGCTGGAGCGTGTGGGCCGCAGGCTTCGGCGGTTCGCAATCGACCAGCGGCAATGCCGTTGTCGTCGGGTCGAACGACACCACCAGCAGCATCTATGGCACCGCGGTCGGCGCCGACTACCTGTTCTCGCCGAACACGATTGCGGGCTTTGCGATCGCGGGCGGCGGCACCAACTTCTCCGTGGTGAACAGCGGCAGCGGCCGATCCGATCTGTTCCAGGCCGGCGCCTATGTCCGCCACACCGAAGGGCCGGCGTATGTTTCTGCCGCGCTCGCTTATGGCTGGCAGGACATCACCACCGACCGCACCGTGACGGCTGCCGGCATCGACAAGCTCCGCGCCGAGTTCGATGCCAACGCCTATTCCGGCAGGCTGGAAGGCGGCTATCGGTTCGTGGCGCCGTGGACCGGCGGCGTCGGCATCACGCCCTATGCCGCGGGCCAGTTCACGAGTTTCGAACTGCCGGCCTACGCCGAGCGGGTGATCTCGGGTCTATCGACCTTTGCGCTGAATTATGCCGGCAAGAGCGTGACCGACCCGCGCAGCGAGCTCGGCCTCCGCACCGACAAGTCCTTCGCCGTTCAGGACGGCATGCTGATGCTGCGCACGCGTTTCGCCTGGGCTCACGACTACAATTCCAACCGCCTGGTTGCCGCGACCTTCCAGGCGCTGCCCGGCACCAGCTTCGTCGTCAACGGCGCGGCGCAGGCCAGCGACTCCGCGCTGACCACGGCATCGGTCGAGATGAAATGGCGAAGCGGATGGTCGGCGGCCGCGACGTTCGAAGGCGAGTTCTCCAACGTCACCTCGAGCTACGCCGGCAAGGGCGTGGTGCGGTATCAGTGGTGAGATCTTTTCCGCTGCGGACAGCCGACGTCACGCGCGTGATTACCTGAAGCGTAATCGCGCGAGCGAACTCCCTCTGCGATGGTCGGTGCATCGGCGGCGATGGCGCCGATCGATCCGCAAGGGGAAAGACATCATGGCTAGCCAAGCGCATCATGCGTCCGCCAAGGATGGCACGAAACTGTTCGTCCAGGATTGGGGCTCGGGTAGACCGGTGCTGCTGCTCTCGGCCTGGACGTTCAATTCCAGCGTCTGGGGCAGCCAGATCGTGGCGCTCAACGCCAAGGGCTATCGCTGCGTCGCGCCCGACCGGCGCGGCCATGGCCGTTCCGACATGCCGACGGCGGGGTACGACCTCGACACGCTGACCGATGACGTCGCTGCCGTGATCGAGCAGCACGATCTGCGCGACGTCACGATCGTCGCGCATTCGATGGGATCGATCGAGGCGGTGAACTATCTGGCGCGTCACGGCGCGGACCGGATCGCGCGGCTGGTGCTGGTGGCGCCGACCACTCCCTTCCTCATCCAGACCGAGGACAATCCGGACGCGGTGCCGCGAGCGATGGTCGAAGCGCAGAATGCCGCGATCGCGCAGGACTTCCCGAAATGGATGGGCGACAACGAGGCGCCGTTCTTCATGCCCGACACACCAGAGGCCACGCGGGCCTGGATCAGGGAGATGATGCTGAGCGTGCCGCTGCCGGTGGCGCTGGCCTGCCGCAAGACCATCTCCTTTGCCGATCTGCGCGCGGCGGCCAAAGCGATCGATCGCCCGACGTTGATCGTGCATGGCGACAACGATGCCAGCGCGCCGCTCGAACTGACTGGTGCGAAGACGGCGGCGCTGATCAGGGGCAGCAAGCTCGCCGTCTACGAAGGCGCGCCGCACGCTTTGCCGTTGACGCACAGCGCACGTTTGATGGCCGACCTGTTGGCTTTCATCGACAGCTAACTGGCGCGTGCGATATCCGTCCGGATCCATCGCGCCGCCCAGACGAACAGCAGCGCGCCGAGCGTGGTCGTCACTGCCGCCGACAGCAGCGAGTAGCGAACCGCGTCGGCGCCGTAGGCGCCTTTCAGGGCATCGTTGATCATGCCAACGGCGAGGGGACCGACGCCCTGGCCGAAACAGGTCGCGGTCAGCAGCACGATCGCCGAGGCCAGCGCGCGCATGCTGGGCTTTGCCACCGTCTGCGCGATCGCGAAGATCGGGCCGAGATGGAAGCCGACCATGAACGAGGTCAGCGCCAGCGTTGCGACCATCAGCGTGAAGCTTTGCGTCAGCATGCACAACGCGAACACCGGGCCGGCGAGGCCGGACATGATCGCCGGCGCCCATAGTTTCCAGCGGTCGTCGCGGCGGCCGATCTGGGCCACCACGAGGCCACCGATCAGCGTGCCCGCCATGCCGGCGAGCCCCTTGAAGGTGCCGGCATAGGTGCCGATCTCGGCGCTGCTGAGGTGATGGATGCGCGCCAGGAACGGCGGGATCCACGCCGCGGTAGCTTAGTTGGTGTAGGTCGTAAGACAGAAGCCGATCAGCACGATGACGAAGCTCGGCTGCGACATCAAAAACCCAGTGTCGGCCCGATCGGCTCGGCCTTGAAGGTCTCGGCCATCGCGCCGCGCTTCGGCTCGGAGATCGTCAGCCACAGCACCGCGGCGAGCGCGATGCCGGGGAGGCCTGCGGTGAAGAAGGCCATCCGCCAGCCGTAGTGCTGGTTGACATAGCCGCCGATGAAATAACCGAGGAAGACGCCGAGATAGGTGCCGATCGCGTAGATGCCGAGCGCGCGCGGACGTTCGTTCTTGTCGAAGAGATCGGCGATCATCGATTGCGAGGCTGGGGTACCGGCGGATTCCCCGATGCCGACGCCGACCCGCGCCAGCGCCAGCGTGGTGACGCTGGAGACGAGGCCGCACAGATAGGTCATCGCGCTCCAGAACGCGAAGGCAAGGGCGACGATGTTGCGGCGGTTGAGGCGATCGGCCATTCGCGCAATGGGAATGCCGAGCAGCGAATAGAACAGCACGAAGCCGAACCCGGCCAGCAGGCCCATCGTGGTGTCGCTGAGCGCGAACTCCTTCTTGATCGGCTCGATCAGCACATTGAAGATCGTGCGGTCGAGGAAGTTGAGGGCATAGATGATCGTGAGCAAGGCGAGGACGTAGTAGCGGCGAGCGGAAGGCGCGGCTGCGGCTTGCGCTGGCACAGCCGCCTGCGGTGCGACATCGACCATGACTTCCTTCCCCCGATTGTCGTTTCTTGTTTTGCTTGGGCGCGGGCCTCAGGCCTCTTGGATGTAATTCCCTGCTTCGAATTCGACAGGCCCCGAGTCCGTGTCGAACGACACGCCGATCGGGTTTCGGCCGGCGGCCATGGCCTCAAGCTGGTCGCCGAGCATCCGGCGGATCATCAGGATGCCGCGGTCGCTCTGGCCGAAATGCTCTTCCGAATGGATCGTCACCGGCCCCTGGCCGACCTGCGCCTCGTAGTCGCCGGGGAATTGCTGGTGCTCTTGCTCCGTCATGTCCCACCAGAACTTGCCGTTGAACTTCGAGCGCATGCGGCCGATATCGCCTGCATTCTTGACCCGGCCGGCGACATAGATGCGGAACGAGGTGTCGTCGATCGGCAAGGTCCAGCCGATCGATTCGACGCGGGCGAATTGCGCGACCCGCGGATTGGGCACGACGCGAAGCGTGGGGAGCGCGGCCTCGGTGACGCGGTAGAACACCTTGCCGTCGTCCTGCCGACGGATCGAGCGCACCGCGACGCCGCGCGGCGACATCTCGAACTTCACCTCGGGCATCGAGGCCATCATGTTGGTGAATTGCGGCCCGGAGAACGAGCCGTGCAGCACCGGCACGTGGTAGGGGTCCACCACGTTCTCGAAATGCTGTAGCCAGTTGCAGGGAATCACCGCAGGGCCGCCGCCGCCGATCGAGGAATCGTCGGCCTCGACGAACTCGCCGTCGTCCATCCTCTCCAGGCACTCGTAGCGCGGCAGCACCGGCTTCTTCTCGGCCGGGCCCATATAGGCGAAGATCAGGCCGTAGCGTTCCTGCACCGGATACCAGGGCTGGCGCACCTTGTCCTTGAACAGGCCGCCGTCGGGTTCGCAGGGCTGTTCGAGGCAGCGGCCCTCGGTGTCGAACTTCCAGCCGTGATAGCAGCAGCGGATGCCGTCTTCCTCGACCTTGCCGTAATAGAGTGTGGTGCCGCGATGGCAGCAGCGCGCGTGCAGCAGGCCGACCCGGCCATGCCTGTCGCGGAACAGGATCAGGTCCTCACCGAGCGCACGGGCTTTTCTGGGGATATCGGTGGCGTCGCCGACGAGGCCGATCGGGTGCCAGTAGCGGCGCAACAGCTCGCCCATCGGCGTGCCGCGGACCACCGAGGTGAGCTCGGTCCGGTTGGTGGACGGCTTCATCGCATAGGCCGTGCCGAGGTCGCGGTCCCGCTGGGTGATCGTCATCTATGTCTCCTCCGGCCGCTGGTCTGACGCCCGCGGCCATTTCATCGTTGATAAAGTCAACGGGATATCGATGACAATGTCAACGATCTCGTCTAGCTTGGCAGCGACCGGCTTTGTTGGCAGAGGTTGGCGATGACCGAGAAGCTCAGGAGAGAGAGCGCCTTGCCGCCGGAGGTGGTTGTCGACGCTGAATTGGCGCCGGTCACCGCGATGATGTCGTCGCGGCTGATGGTGCTGGCGAACCTGCTCAGGCGCGGCGCGATGCTGCGCTACAAGCGCCTGACCGGACTGTCTTCGGTCGAGTTCGGCCTGGTCGTCTCGCTCGGCCGGCGGCCGCCTTTGAGCGTGGTGCGGCTGGCGGAGGCCGTCGGCATGGACAAGGGGCAGATCAGCCGCGCGCTCGCCGAGCTCGTGGCGCGCAAGCTGGTGTCGAAGGCGGCCAACCCGCGCGACAACCGGGAAACACTGATCTCCCTGACCAAGGCCGGCCTTGCCGCCCACGACGCCATCGTGGCCGGCGCGCAGGAGCGAAACCGGCGCCTGCTGGAACAGCTTGATCCACAGGAACTTGAATTGCTGCTTGGACACATCGACCGACTGACCGCAACGGCCGCCGAGATGCTCGCCACCGAGCGGGAGCTGGGCTGATATGGGGACGGCGCAGGGCACGGCATGGCCGCCACGGCGTTGGTCGTTGAGGCACGCGCATCCGCCCGATGAGGCCAAGAGCCGCGGGAAGGGACGGTAAAAGCGTCAAAATAGCTTGTCTTGCGCCCTCTGTTGCGCTGCGCTAAAGCCTCAAGAACAATTCCAATCAACGAATCTGCGGCACGTCCGAAACCGCAGCAAGAAGGCCTCGCCGATGACCGGCATCCTGCAGAATTACCTCCCACTTGTGGTCTTTATCGGAGTCGCGAGCCTGATCGGTCTGGCGCTCCTGATCGCGCCGTTCCTGGTCGCGTTCCAATCGCCTGATCCGGAAAAGCTGTCCGCCTATGAATGCGGATTCAACGCTTTCGACGACGCCCGTATGAAGTTCGACGTCCGGTTCTATCTGGTGGCGATCCTCTTCATCATCTTCGATCTCGAGGTGGCGTTCCTGTTCCCCTGGGCCGTGGCGTTCGGAAAGCTGGGTGCGACCGGCTTCTGGTCGATGATGGTGTTCCTGGCCGTGCTGACGGTCGGGTTCGCGTATGAATGGAAGAAAGGCGCGCTCGAATGGGATTGAGCCCCACCGCCGCAACCTCGCAGCCGGCGATCGCGCAGGCACCGAGAGGCATCCTCGATCCGTCGACCGGCAAGCCGGTCGGCGCCAATGATCCGTTTTTCCTCGAGGTCAATCACGAGCTGTCCGACAAGGGCTTCTTCGTCGCCGCCGCCGATGACCTCATCACCTGGGCGCGCACCGGCTCGTTGATGTGGATGACCTTCGGTCTCGCCTGCTGCGCGGTCGAGATGATGCAGGTCTCGATGCCGCGCTACGACGTCGAGCGCTTCGGCTTTGCGCCGCGCGCCTCGCCGCGGCAATCCGACGTGATGATCGTCGCGGGCACCCTGACCAACAAGATGGCGCCCGCGCTGCGCAAGGTCTACGACCAGATGCCGGAGCCGCGCTACGTCATCTCGATGGGCTCCTGCGCCAATGGCGGCGGCTACTACCACTACTCGTATTCGGTGGTTCGCGGTTGCGACCGCATCGTGCCGATCGACATCTACGTGCCGGGCTGTCCGCCCACGGCGGAGGCGCTGCTCTACGGCGTGCTGCTGCTGCAGAAGAAGATCCGCCGTATCGGCACTATCGAACGCTAAGGTTTCAGGCATGGACGACGGCAAGCTCGACGCCCTTGGGCAGACGATCGTGAGCGCGCTTCCGGGCGCCGCCACGGCGCACTCGGTCGCGTTCAATCAACTCACTATCGACGTCGAGATTGGCAGAATCGTGGACGTCGTGACTTTTCTGCGCGACGATCCGAACTGCCGCTTCGTCAACTTCACCGACGCGACCGCGGTCGACTATCCGAGCCGCGAGAAGCGCTTCGATGTCGTCTATCATCTGCTGTCGCCGACGCTGAACACCCGCATCCGCGTGCGCGGCGAGGCCGACGAGACCACGCAGGTGCCGTCGATCATCGGCGTCTTCCCGGGCGCCGACTGGTTCGAGCGCGAGACCTACGACCTCTATGGCGTGATCTTCATCGGCCACCCCGACATGCGCCGCCTGCTGACCGACTACGGCTTCGACGGCCATCCGCTGCGCAAGGACTTCCCGCTCACCGGCTTCGTCGAGGTTCGCTACGACGACCAGGAGAAGCGGGTGCTGTACGAGCCGGTCCGGCTCAACCAGGAATTCCGCAAGTTCGATTTCCTTTCGCCCTGGGAAGGCGCGGACTATCCGCTTCCCGGTGACGAGAAGGCCAAGGCGGAGCCGAAGCCATGAACGAGCAGCCGCAAAATCTTCGCAACTTCACCATCAACTTCGGTCCGCAGCATCCGGCGGCGCACGGCGTGTTGCGCCTGGTGCTGGAGCTCGACGGCGAAGTCGTCGAGCGCGTCGATCCGCATATCGGCCTGCTTCACCGCGGCACCGAGAAGCTGATCGAGCACAAGACCTATCTGCAGGCGATTCCGTATTTCGACCGGCTCGACTACGTCGCGCCGATGAACCAGGAGCACGCGTTCTGCCTCGCGGCGGAAAAGCTGCTCGGCATCACGGTGCCGCGCCGCGGCCAGTTGATCCGCGTGCTCTATTGCGAGATCGGCCGCATCCTGTCGCATCTGCTCAACGTCACCACGCAGGCAATGGACGTCGGCGCGCTGACCCCGCCGCTGTGGGGCTTCGAAGAGCGCGAGAAGCTGATGGTGTTCTACGAGCGCGCCTCGGGCTCGCGCATGCACGCGGCGTTCTTCCGCGTCGGCGGCGTGCACCAGGACCTGCCGCCGAAGCTGATCGACGATATCGAGGCGTGGTGCGATCCGTTCCTCAAGGTGGTCGACGACCTCGATACGCTGTTGACCGGCAACCGCATCTTCAAGCAGCGCAACGTCGACATCGGCGTGGTGCCGCTGAAGGAAGCCTGGGAGTGGGGCTTCTCCGGCGTGATGGTGCGCGGTTCGGGCGCGGCCTGGGACCTGCGCAAGTCGCAGCCCTACGAGTGCTACGCCGAGATGGATTTCGATATTCCGATCGGCAAGAACGGCGACTGCTACGACCGCTACCTGATCCGCATGGAAGAGATGCGCCAGTCGGTGCGTATCATGAAGCAGTGCATCCAGAAGCTGAAGGCATCGGACGGGCACGGCCCGGTCGTGGTCGAGGACAACAAGATCGCGCCGCCGCGCCGCGGTGAGATGAAGCGCTCGATGGAAGCGCTGATCCATCACTTCAAGCTCTACACCGAAGGCGTCCACGTGCCGGCCGGCGAAGTCTACGCCGCGGTCGAGGCGCCGAAGGGTGAGTTCGGCGTCTATCTCGTCGCCGACGGCAGCAACAAGCCCTACAAGTGCAAGATCCGCGCGCCGGGCTTCGCCCATCTGCAGGCGATGGATCACATCTGCAAGGGCCATCTCCTGGCCGACGTTTCCGCCATCCTTGGCTCGCTGGACATCGTGTTCGGCGAGGTCGACCGGTGATGATGTCCGCATCCGCACCGCGCGCTAATTGAGAGTTTGATCGATGTCCGTCCGCCGCCTTGCCCCGAAGGAATTGCAGCCCGCGAGCTTCACGTTCACGGACGAGAATCTCGCCTGGGCCAAGAAGCAGATCGAGAAGTATCCGCCGGGCCGTCAGGCCTCGGCTGCGATCGCGATCCTGTGGCGCGTGCAGGAGCAGCATGACGGCTGGGTCTCGGAAGCGGCGATCCGCGCCGTCGCCGACCTGCTCGAGATGCCGCATATCCGCATGCTGGAGATCGCGACCTTCTACACCATGTTCCAGCTCTCGCCGGTCGGCAAGAAGGCGCATGTTCAGGTGTGCGGCACCACGCCGTGCCGGCTGCGCGGCGCCGCCGACCTGATCGAGGTCTGCCAGCATCGCATCCATCACGACCCGTTCCAGCTGTCGAAGGACGGCAACTTTTCCTGGGAAGAGGTCGAGTGCCTCGGTGCCTGCGTGAACGCGCCGATGGTGCTGATCTGGAAGGACACCTATGAGGACCTGACCAAGGAAAGCTTCGGCAAGGTGCTCGACGGCTTTGCCGCCGGCAATCCGCCGAAGCCGGGGCCGCAGACCGACCGTCAGTTCTCGGCCCCCGCAGGCGGGCCGACGACGCTGAAGGAAACCACCTGATGCGGGGCTCTCAGGTGCAGGCAAGCGGAACGGGGAGGGCGGCTGCGATGAAGGCCTGGCGCACGATCGCGCTGCATACCGCCGTCGCGGCCGGATTCATGTTCCTGCTGCAACGTTACGGCCTCAGCGCCACGCTGGAATCCAGCCTGTTGTGGGCCATCGTATTCGGCGGCTGCGCTGCCGGGCTCGCTTACTCCCAAGCCAATCGGTGATGTTCGGAAAGTTTTGAGCATGCTCGACGACAAGGACCGCATCTTCAAGAACCTCTATGGCCTCCATGATTGGGGCCTTGAGGGCGCGCGCCGCAGGGGCGCCTGGGATGGCACCAAGGGGATCATCGACAAGGGCCGCGACTGGATCATCAACGAGATGAAGGCGTCGGGCCTGCGTGGCCGTGGCGGCGCCGGCTTCCCGACCGGCATGAAGTGGTCCTTCATGCCCAAGGAATCCAAGGATGGCCGTCCGAGCTATCTCGTGGTCAATGCCGACGAGTCGGAGCCCGGCACCTGCAAGGACCGCGAGATCATGCGGCACGATCCGCATCTTCTGGTCGAGGGCTGCCTGCTCGCGAGCTTCGCGATGGGCGCGCATGCCTGCTACGTCTATATCCGCGGCGAATTCATCCGCGAGCGCGAGCGGCTCCAGGCGGCGATCGACCAGGCCTATGAGGCCAAGCTGGTCGGCAAGGACAACATCAACGGCTGGCCGTTCGACATCTATGTCGCGCACGGCGCCGGCGCTTACATCTGCGGCGAGGAAACCGCGCTGCTCGAGAGCCTCGAGGGCAAGAAGGGCCAGCCGCGGCTGAAGCCGCCGTTCCCGGCCAATGTCGGTCTCTATGGCTGCCCGACCACCGTCAACAACGTCGAGTCGATCGCGGTCGCGCCCGACATCCTGCGCCGCGGCGCCGCCTGGTTCGCCGGCATCGGCCGGCCGAACAATGTCGGCACCAAGCTGTTCTGCATCTCCGGCCACGTCGAGCGTCCCTGCAACGTCGAAGAGGCGATGGGGATTCCGTTCCGCGAGCTGATCGAGAAGCATTGCGGCGGCATTCGCGGCGGCTGGGACAATCTGAAGGCCGTGATCCCCGGTGGCTCGTCGGTGCGCATGGTGCCGGCCGATCAGATCATCGACACGCCGATGGACTTCGACAGCCTGAGCAAGTTGCGCTCGGGCCTCGGCACCGCGGCCGTGATCGTGATGGACAAGTCGACCGACCTGATCCGGGCGATCGCGCGCATCTCCTATTTCTACAAGCACGAGAGCTGCGGCCAGTGCACGCCGTGCCGCGAGGGCACCGGGTGGATGTGGCGCGTGCTGACCCGCATGGCCGAGGGCCGCGCCCACAAGCGCGAGATCGATATGCTGCTTGAGGTCACCAAGCAGGTCGAGGGACACACGATCTGCGCGCTCGGCGACGCGGCGGCGTGGCCGATCCAGGGCCTGATTGCGCATTTCCGTCACGAGATCGAAGAGCGCATCGATCAGTATTCGCACAAGGCCGATCTCGACGATCAGGGCGTTCGTGATCCCGTCCACATGGTCGCGGCGGAGTAGAGAAGAGACATGAGCAAGATCATCGTCGATGGCAAAGAGATCGATGTGCCGGCTGAGTACACGCTGTTGCAGGCGTGCGAGGCGGCCGGCGCCGAGATTCCGCGCTTCTGCTATCACGAGCGGCTGTCGATCGCCGGCAATTGCCGGATGTGCCTGGTCGAGGTGAAGGGCGGCCCGAAGCCGGTCGCCAGCTGCGCCTGGGCCGTGCGCGACTGCCGTCCGGGCCCGAAGGGTGAGCCGCCGGAGATCTCGACCCGTTCGCCGATGGTCAAGAAGGCGCGCGAAGGCGTGATGGAGTTCCTGCTGATCAACCATCCGCTGGACTGCCCGATCTGCGACCAGGGCGGCGAGTGCGACTTGCAGGACCAGGCGATGGGCTACGGCGTCGACACCAGCCGTTTCGCCGAGAACAAGCGCGCGGTCGAGGACAAGTATCTCGGCGCGCTGGTCAAGACCTCGATGAACCGCTGCATCCAGTGCACGCGCTGCGTTCGCTTCTCCGCCGAAGTTTGCGGCGCGCCGGAGATGGGCGCGACCGGTCGCGGCGAGGACATGGAGATCACGACCTATCTCGAGCACGCACTGAGCTCGGAGCTGCAGGGCAATCTGGTCGATATCTGCCCGGTCGGCGCGCTGACCTCGAAGCCCTATGCTTTCGCGGCGCGTCCGTGGGAGCTCGGCAAGACGCAGTCGGTCGACGTCATGGACGGCGTCGGCTCGGCGATCCGCGTCGACACCCGCGGCCGCGAGGTGATGCGCATCTTGCCGCGCATCAACGAGGCTGTGAACGAGGAGTGGATTTCCGACAAGACTCGTCACGTCGTCGACGGCCTGCGTACGCAGCGCCTCGACCGTCCCTATGTGCGCGAAAACGGTCAGCTCAAGCCTGCAACCTGGCAGGAGGCCTTCGCCGCCATCGCCGCCAAGGCCGGCCGCAGCGACGGCAAGCGGATCGGCGCGATCGCCGGCGATCTCGCCGCGGTCGATGAAATGTATGCGCTGAAGGAGCTGCTGGCGAAGTTCGGCTCGGTCAATCTGGCGGTGCAAGGCGGCGACGCCTTCGACGCCAAGGCGGGCCGGGGCTCCTACATCTTCAACCCGACCATTGCCGGCATCGACCAGGCCGATGCGATCCTGATCATCGGCTCGCATCCGCGCAAGGAAGCCGCCGTGCTGAACGCGCGGATCCGCAAGCGCTGGCGCACCGGCGGCCTCAAGGTCGGCATGATCGGCGCCAAGTCCGATTTCACCTATGACCATGAGTATCTCGGCGCAGGGACCGACACGCTCGCCGATCTCGCGGCCGGCAAGCACTCCTTTGCCGACGTGTTGAAGAACGCGCAGCACCCGATCATCCTGGTGGGCCCCGGTGCCTACACCAGGCACGACGGCGCGGCGGTGCTGGCGCAGGCCGCCAAGCTCGCCGCCGATGTCGGCGCGCTGAAGGACGGCTGGAACGGCTTTGCCGTGCTGCAGGATACCGCCTCGCGCGCCGGTGCGCTCGACATCGGCTTCTCGCCCGCGGCCGGCGGCCTGACCACGGCGCAGATGACGACCTTCGGCACGCTCGACGTGCTGTTCCTGCTCGGCGCCGACGAGATCAAGGCGCCGGACGGCACCTTCGTGGTCTATATCGGCACCCATGGCGACCAGGGCGCGCACCGCGCCGATGTGATCCTGCCGGGCGCGGCCTACACCGAGAAGTCCGGCATCTACGTCAACACCGAGGGGCGGGCGCAGATCGCCAACCGCGCCGCGTTCCCGCCGGGCGAAGCCCGCGAGGACTGGGCGATCATCCGCGCGCTGTCCGACGTGCTCGGCAAGAAGCTGCCGTTCGACTCGCTGCAGGCGCTGCGCCAGGCGATGTTCAAGACCTACCCGCATCTGATGCGGCTCGACCAGATCGAGGCCGGCAAGGCTGATGACGTCAAGGCGCTGGCGGGCAAGGGCGGTAGCGTCGACAAGGCGGCGTTCAAGCCGACGGTTGAGGATTTCTATCTGACCAACCCGATCGCGCGGGCCTCTGCCGTGATGGCGGAATGCTCGCGGCTGGCGTCGGGCCGAATGCTGACGGCAGCGGAGTGAGCGTGACCTGATGGCTGAATTCTTCGCAAGCTCGTTCTGGACCGGCTTCCTCTGGCCGCTGATCATCATGGTCGCGGAAAGCCTGCTGCTGCTCGTCGTGCTCCTGATCGCGATCGCCTACATCCTGCTCGCCGACCGCAAGATCTGGGCGGCGGTGCAGATCCGCCGCGGTCCCAACGTGGTCGGGCCGTTCGGATTGCTGCAATCCTTTGCCGACCTGCTGAAGTTCGTGCTGAAGGAGCCGGTGATTCCGTCCGGCTCCAACAAGGGCGTGTTCCTGCTGGCGCCGCTGGTGTCGTGCATCCTGGCACTGGCCGCCTGGGCGGTGATCCCGTTCAATCTCGGCTGGGTGATCTCCGACATCAATGTCGGCGTTCTCTATATCTTCGCGATCTCGTCGCTGTCGATCTACGGCATCATCATGGCCGGCTGGTCGTCGAATTCGAAGTACCCGTTCCTGGCGGCGCTGCGCTCCGCGGCGCAGATGGTGTCCTATGAAGTCTCGATCGGCTTCGTCATCATCACCGTGCTGCTCTGCGTCGGCTCGCTGAACCTGTCGGCGGTGGTCGAGGCCCAGAACACCCGCGGGCTCGCGCACCTGATAGGCCTGCCGCAGCTCACCATCCTGAACTGGTATGTGTGGCCGCTGTTCCCGATGTTCGTGGTGTTCTACGTCTCGGCACTGGCGGAAACCAACCGTCCGCCGTTCGACCTGGTCGAAGCGGAATCCGAGTTGGTCGCCGGCTTCATGACCGAATACGGCTCGACCCCGTATCTCCTGTTCATGCTCGGCGAGTATGTCGCGATCACCACGATGTGCGCGCTGGCGTCGATCCTGTTCCTGGGCGGCTGGCTGCCGCCGGTCAATCTGCCGCCGTTCACCTGGATTCCGGGCATCGTCTGGTTCGCCCTGAAGGTGTTCTTCATGTTCTTCATGTTCGCGATGGCGAAGGCGATCGTGCCGCGCTACCGCTACGATCAACTGATGCGGCTCGGCTGGAAGGTGTTCCTGCCGTTGTCGCTGGCAATGGTGGTGATCGTGGCCGGCGTGCTGCAGTTCGCCGGCATCGCGCCGAAGTGAGGCCGTCATGAGTGTCAATGTCAACGCAACAGCCCGCTCGCTTCTGCTGTCGGAATTCGTCTCGGCGTTCGTCCTCGCCATGCGTTATTTCTTCAAGCCGAAGCCGACGCTGAACTATCCCTTCGAGAAGGGCCCGATCTCGCCGCGCTTCCGTGGCGAGCATGCGCTGCGCCGCTATCCGAACGGCGAGGAACGCTGCATCGCCTGCAAGCTGTGCGAGGCGATCTGCCCGGCGCAGGCGATCACGATCGAGGCCGGCCCGCGCCGCAACGACGGCACCCGCCGCACGGTGCGTTACGACATCGACATGGTGAAGTGCATCTATTGCGGCCTGTGCCAGGAGGCATGCCCGGTGGATGCCATTGTCGAGGGGCCGAATTTCGAATTCGCGACCGAGACCCGCGAGGAACTCTACTATGACAAGGCGAAGCTGCTCGCCAATGGCGACCGCTGGGAGCGCGAGATTGCGAAGTCGATCGCGCTCGACGCGCCGTACCGGTGAGGTGAGGGCATGATCCTTCCGGCGCTGTTCTTCTATCTGTTTGCCGCGGCCTGCGTGGCCTCGGCGGTCATGGTGATTGTCTCGCGCAATCCCGTGCACTCCGTGCTGTTCCTGATTCTGGCCTTCGTCAACGCGGCCGGGCTGTTCATCCTGATGGGCGCCGAGTTCCTCGGGATGATGTTGATCGTGGTCTATGTCGGCGCCGTCGCGGTGCTGTTCCTGTTCGTGATCATGATGCTCGACGTCGACTTCGTCGAGTTGCGCGAGGGCTTCATCCAGTATCTCCCGATCGGCATCGTGATCGGCGGCATCTTCATGTTCGAGCTGCTGCTGGTGGTCGGCGCCTGGGTGATCAACCCGGCCGTGACCAAGACGATTACGGCGGCGATCCCGACCAATGTGAGCAACACCGAGGCGCTCGGCCTCGTGCTCTATACGAAGTACATCCATTACTTCCAGCTCGCCGGCATGGTGCTCCTGGTCGCGATGATCGGCGCCATCGTGCTGACGCTGCGCCACAAGGCCAACGTCAAGCGGCAGAACATCAACGTGCAGAACGCGCGCACGCCCGAAATGGCGATGGCGATGCGCAAGGTGGCGTCGGGGCAGGGCCTGCAGGATGCCGATGCGGCGGAGTGGGTGAAATGACGATCGGGCTAGGGCACTATCTGGCGGTCGCCGCGATCCTGTTCACGCTCGGGATCCTCGGCATCTTCCTCAACCGCAAGAACATCATCGTCATCCTGATGTCGATCGAGCTGATCCTGCTCTCGGTCAACATCAACCTGGTGGCGTTCTCGACCTTCCTCGGCGACATCGTCGGCCAGGTGTTCGCGCTGCTGGTGCTGACGGTGGCGGCGGCCGAGGCCGCGATCGGCCTCGCCGTGCTGGTGGTGTATTTCCGCAACCGCGGTTCGATCGCGGTTGAAGACGTCAATCTGATGAAGGGCTAGTCCGGCAAATGATACAGGCAATCGTATTCCTGCCTCTGCTGGGCGCAATCCTCGCAGGCATCATCGCCCTGACCGGCGCGCATGCGCGCTGCCCAAGCGGCGACACCGTCGACCATCACGACGACGCGCATGGCGATGCTCACGCGTCGGCGGCGCATGACGATCATGGTCACGATGATCATGGTCACGACGACCACCACGTCTCCGAGCCGCCGGCGGCCGGATCGCGGCTGGCTGAGCTGATCACGACGGGCTTGCTGTTCGTCTCGGCGGCGCTGTCCTGGTTTACGCTGGTCGATGTCGGCTTCATGCACCATGACGCGCGCGTCGTGCTGCTGCCCTGGATCACCTCGGGCGACCTCCAGGTGGCCTGGACGCTGCGGGTCGACACCCTGACCGCGGTGATGCTGGTCGTGGTCAACACCGTGTCCGCGCTCGTTCACCTCTATTCCATCGGCTACATGGACGAGGACCCGAACCGGCCGCGCTTCTTCGGCTATCTCTCGCTGTTCACCTTCGCGATGCTGATGCTGGTGACGTCGGATAACCTCGTGCAGCTGTTCTTCGGCTGGGAGGGCGTCGGTCTGGCGAGCTATTTGCTGATCGGCTTCTGGTACCAGAAGCCGTCGGCGAACGCGGCCGCGATCAAGGCTTTCGTGGTCAACCGCGTCGGCGACTTCGGCTTCGCGCTCGGCATCTTCGCGATCTTCGCGCTGGTCGGCTCGACCGATTTCGAGACCATCTTCCACGCCGCGCCCGGGCTGACCGGCAAGACCATCAACTTCTTCGGCCATCAGGTCGACGCGTTGACGCTGACCTGTCTGTTCCTGTTCATGGGCGCGATGGGCAAGTCGGCCCAGTTCCTGCTGCACACCTGGTTGCCGGACGCGATGGAAGGACCGACCCCGGTGTCGGCGCTGATCCACGCCGCGACCATGGTCACCGCCGGCGTCTTCATGGTGGCGCGGCTGTCGCCGCTGTTCGAGCTGTCGCCGACCGCGCAAGCGGTGGTGATGTTCTTCGGCGCGACCACGGCGTTCTTCGCTGCCACGATCGGCCTGGTGCAGAACGACATCAAGCGCATCGTCGCGTATTCGACCTGTTCGCAGCTCGGCTACATGTTCGTGGCGATGGGAGCAGGGGCCTATTCGGTCGGCATGTTCCACCTGTTCACGCACGCTTTCTTCAAGGCGCTGCTGTTCTTGGGCTCCGGCTCGGTGATCTACGCGATGCATCACGAGCAGGACATCCGCAACATGGGCGGCCTGTGGCGCAAGATCCCCTACACCTTCGCGGTGATGTGCATCGGCACCCTGGCGCTGACCGGTTTTCCGCTGTTCGCCGGCTACTTCTCCAAGGACGCGATCATCGAGGCCGCCTACGCCGCGCACAACCCGTTCGCGACCTACGCCTATCTGTTGACGATCGTGGCCGCCGGACTGACCTCGTTCTACTCCTGGCGTCTGATCTTCAAGACGTTCTTCGGCGAGCCGCACGACCAGAAGCACTACGAGGCGGCGCATGAGAGCCCGGTCTGGATGCTGGTGCCGATCGGCGTGCTCGCCGCCGGCTCGATCCTGGCCGGTCTGCCGTTCAAGGAAGTGTTCGCCAGTCCGCACGGCGTCGAGGAGTTCTTCCGCGAATCCGTCAAGATGAATCCGCACATCCTCGAGGACATGGAGCACATGCCGAGCTGGCTCGCGCCGCTGCCCACCGTGATGATGGCGCTCGGCCTGTTCGTCTCGTACCTGTTCTACATCCGCAGGCCGTACCTGCCGGTCGAGCTCGCGAACCAGCAGCCGATGCTGTACCAGTTCCTGCTCAACAAATGGTACTTCGACGAGCTGTACGACTGGATCTTCGTGCGTCCGGCGAAGTGGCTCGGCTACACGCTCTGGAAGAAGGGCGACGGCTTCATCATCGACGGCTTCGGTCCCGACGGCGTCTCGGCCCGCGTGCTCGACGTCACCCGCAATGTCGTGAAATTGCAGACCGGCTACCTCTATCACTACGCATTCGCGATGCTGATCGGGGCCGCCGGATTGATCACCTGGTTCATGTTCGGCTTGGGAGGCCAGTAAATGACAACCTGGCCCATCCTTTCCGTCACGACCTTCCTGCCGGCGGTCGGCGCGATCCTGGTCTACCTGCTGGCGCGCGGTGGCGACGAGAGCGCCAACCGCACGGCGCGGTGGATCGCGCTGTGGACCACGCTGATCACCTTCGCGGTGTCGCTGATCCTGGTCGCGCGCTTCGATCCGGCCTCGACCGACTTCCAGTTCGTCGAGAAGGCGTCCTGGCTCGCCACCGGCATCACCTACCACATGGGCGTCGACGGCATCTCGCTGCCGCTGCTCATCCTGACCACCGCGATCATGCCGCTCTGCATCATCGCGAGCTGGAGGTCGGTGACGCAGCGCGTCGGCGAATACATGATGGCGTTCCTGATCCTGGAAACGCTCATGATCGGCACCTTCTCGGCGCTCGACCTCGTGCTGTTCTACCTGTTCTTCGAGGGCGGCCTGATCCCGATGTTCCTGATCATCGGCGTCTGGGGCGGCCCGCGCCGGGTCTACGCGTCGTTCAAGTTCTTCCTCTACACCTTCCTCGGCTCGGTGCTGATGCTGCTCGCCATCATGGCGCTGTACTGGAACGCCGGCACCACCGACATCCCGACCCTGATGCACACCGCGGTGCCGCGGTCGATGCAGACCTGGGCTTGGTTGGCGTTCTTCGCCTCGTTCGCGGTGAAGATGCCGATGTGGCCGGTGCACACCTGGCTGCCTGATGCGCATGTCGAGGCGCCGACGGCGGGCTCGGTGATCCTGGCCGCGATCCTGCTGAAGATGGGCGGCTACGGCTTCCTGCGCTTCTCGCTGCCGATGTTCCCGCTGGCCTCGCACGACTTCGCGCCGTTCGTGTTCACGCTGTCCGTCATCGCCATCATCTACACCTCGCTGGTGGCGATGATGCAGGAGGACATGAAGAAGCTGATCGCGTACTCCTCGGTCGCGCATATGGGCTTCGTCACCATGGGTATCTTCGCGGTGACGACGCAGGGCGTCGCCGGCGGTATGTTCCAGATGATCTCGCACGGCATCGTCTCCGGCGCGCTGTTCCTCTGCGTCGGCGTCGTCTACGACCGCATGCACACCCGCGAGATCGCGGCCTATGGCGGCCTCGTCAACCGGATGCCACTCTATGCGCTGACCTTCATGGTCTTCACTATGGCCAATGTCGGTCTACCCGGCACCTCCGGCTTCGTCGGTGAATTCATGACGCTGCTCGGCACCTTCAAGATCTCGCTGCCGACGGCGTTCTTCGCCACTACGGGCGTGATCCTGTCGGCCTGCTACGCGCTCTGGCTCTACCGCAAGGTGGTGTTCGGCGCGCTGGTCAAGCCGTCCTTGATGTCGATCAAGGATCTGACGTTCCGCGAATGCGTGACGCTGTTCCCACTGATCGCGCTGACCATCCTGTTCGGCGTCTATCCGAAGCCGGTGCTCGACATGTCGGCGGCCTCGGTGCAGCAGCTCGTCAACAATTACCAAACCGCCGTGACTGCCGTGAAGGCAGCCGCGCTGACCGTCCAGTAAGGCCCTCGTCATGAGCTTTTCCAGTGCAGGTTATCAGTTGCAGCCGGTGCTGCCGGAGCTGGTGCTCGCGGTCGGCGCCATGGTGCTGTTGATGATCGGGGCCTATCGCGGGCAGGGGACGACCCGGCTGATCACCACGCTCGCGGTGTGTCTCCTGGTCCTGACCGGCGTGCTGGAGCTTTGGCTGCCGGCCGGCAAGCTCGTGACCTTCGGCGGCAGCTTCGTCGTCGACGATTTCGCCCGCTTCCTGAAGATCCTTGCTTTGATCGCCTCGGCGGCGACGCTGATCCTGTCGACCGAGTACCTGTCTCAGCCGTCGACCCGCAACTTCGAGTTCTCGATCCTGGTGCTGCTGTCGACGCTCGGCATGATGGTGCTGATCTCGGCCGGCGACCTGATTTCGCTCTATCTCGGCCTCGAGCTGATGAGCCTTGCGCTCTACGTCGTCGCCGCCAGCCAGCGCGACAATGCCAAGTCGAGCGAGGCCGGGCTGAAGTATTTCGTGCTCGGCGCGCTGTCGTCGGGCATGCTGCTCTATGGCGCCTCGCTGATCTACGGCTTCACCGGCACCGTCAGCTTCGCCGGTATCGCGGCGGCCGCCACCACCGGCAGCATCGGCATCGTGTTCGGCCTGGTGTTCCTGCTCGCCGGCCTCTGCTTCAAGGTCTCGGCGGTGCCGTTCCACATGTGGACGCCGGACGTCTATGAGGGCGCACCGACGCCGGTGACCGCCTTCTTCGCCTCCGCCCCGAAGGTCGCCGCGCTTGCCGTGTTCACTCGTGCGACGCTGACCGCGTTCCCGGGCATCGTCACCCAGTGGCAGCAGATCCTGGTGTTCGTGGCGATCGCCTCGATGGCGCTGGGCTCGTTCGCGGCGATCGGCCAGTCCAACATCAAGCGGCTGATGGCCTATTCCTCGATCGGCCATATGGGCTTTGCGCTGGTCGGCCTTGCCGCCGGAACGGTCGAGGGCGCGCAGGGCGTGCTGGTCTACATTGCGATCTATGTCGCGATGACGCTCGGCACTTTCTCCATCATCCTGGCCATGAAGCGGAACGGCCAGGCGGTCGAGCAGATCAGCGATTTCGCCGGCCTGTCCCGCACCAACCCGCTGCTCGCCTTCACCTTCGCGATGCTGCTGTTCTCGCTGGCCGGCGTGCCGCCGCTCGCGGGCTTCTTCGGCAAATGGTACGTGTTCGTCGCAGCGATCAAGGCAAACCTGTTCACGCTCGCAGTGATCGGCGTGCTGACCAGCGTGGTGGGCGCGTTCTACTATCTGTCGATCGTCAAGGTGATGTATTTCGACCAGCCGCTCGGCAAGCTCGATCCGGTCCGCGTCGAGCTGCGCACCGTTCTTGCGGTCGCCGGCATCTTCAACATCTTCTTCTTCGCCTATCCGGGCCCGCTGGTGAGCGTGGCCACGGCGGCGGCGAAGTCGCTATTCTGATGCGTACGGTTCCGAAACGGGATGCTGGCTTTCGGAACGGATCATGCGCATGACTCCGACATGACCTTCACGCTCGGACCCCGGGCCATTGCGGCGGGCTATCGGCTCGTCGCCTTCGACCAGATCGGCTCGACCAATGCCGAGGCGATGCTGCGCGCCCGCGACGGCGAGCAGGGGCCGATGTGGTTCGTGACGCCGGAGCAGACCGCGGGCCGCGGGCGGC
>NZ_JACMYK010000117.1 GCF_020889785.1 Bradyrhizobium acaciae | reverse complement strand
GATCGCGCAAAACCGCCTCGCCCATGTGCTGGCGACCGGCGCCGGCGCCCCGGTGGACAAGGTCGAGGCGCTGAAATGGCACATCGTCGCCAAGACCGCCGGCAAGGGCGACCCCGATCTTGACGACATCCTCGCCGATATGAGCCCGGAAGACCGCGCCAAGGGCGAGGCAGCCGCGCGAAAATGGATCGGAAACAACGTCAAATGACGCCTTGACGGCGCCACTTCCAGAGGGCACCCAGTCCGGAAACCGAAGGCGCCGCAGGCCGTTTCCCGTCATCCTGAGGTGCGAGCAGAGCGAGCCTCGAAGGATGCACGGCCCGGCTGGTGGCCGTCGATCCTTCGAGACGCGCGTTCCGCGCTCCTCAGGATGACGGGCAAGGCCTTGTGCACGCTGCCTGATTGATTTCCAACGCTCGAAAGCCACCAGCTTCCATCATGCTCTACTCCGCCCTCATCAATGTCATGGTCAAGGCCGCGCGCCGCGCCGGCCGCAGCCTCAAGCGCGACCTCGGCGAGATCGAACATCTCCAGGTGTCGCTGAAGGGACCGGCGAATTTCGTCTCGCTGGCCGACAAGCGCGCCGAGGAGATGCTCTACACCGACCTCGAAAAGGCCCGGCCCGGCTACGGGTTCCTCGGCGAGGAAGGCGGCAAGCGCGAAGGCTCGGACAAGAGCCACACCTGGATCGTCGATCCCTTGGACGGCACCACCAACTTCCTGCACGGCATCCCGCAATTCGCGATCTCGATCGGGCTTTTGCGCGAGGACACCGTGATCGCGGGCGTGATCTACAATCCCGCCAATGACGAGCTCTATATCGCCGAGCGCGGCAAGGGCGCGTTCCTCAACGACCAGCGGCTGCGCGTCGCCGGCCGCCGCCAGCTCAACGAATGCGTGGTCGCCTGCGGCCTGCCGCATATCGGCCGCGGCAATCACCAGCTCGCGCTGCAGGAGATGGCCGCGCTGCAGAGCAAGGTCGCGGGCTTCCGCCGCTTCGGCGCCGCTTCGCTCGACCTCGCCTTCGTCGCGGCGGGCCGCCTCGACGGCTATTGGGAGCGCAATCTGCAGGCCTGGGACGTCGCAGCCGGCCTCTTGATGGTCCGCGAAGCCGGCGGCACGGTTTCCGGCATCCAGGGCAATGACGATCCGCTGCAGACCGGCCATGTCGTCTGCGGCAACGAGTTCGTGCACGGCGAGCTGATCAAGATCCTGAAGCCGCTCGGGCAGTGAGCCAACTCCTTCACACCGTCATTCCGGGACAGGCCGCTTGGCGCGGGCCCGGAATCCATTCATCCGCAGGGCCCGAGGCGAGATGGATTCCGGGCTCGCGCTGACGCGCGCCCTGGAATGACGAACGCGGTACCATTTCGCCTCAATGCGATCCCCTTACCGGCGCGGGCGGGCCGTAGACTTCCGGCTTCTCGACCTTCTCACGGTCACCCGCCAGCACACGCTGCACGCTGACGAAGAATACCGGTACCAACAGCAGCGCGAGGATCACGACGGCGATCATGCCGCCCATCACCGACGTGCCGAGCGCCTGCTGGCTGGCGCCGCCGGCGCCGGTCGCGATCGCCATCGGCAGTACGCCGCAGACGAAGGCGAGGCCGGTCATCAGGATCGGGCGGAATCTGAGGCTACACGCCTCGATGGTCGCCTCGACCAGCGGCTTGCCCTGCGCGCGCAGGTCCTTGGCGAACTCGATGATCAGGATCGCGTCCTTGGCGGCGAGCCCGATGATGGTGATCAGGCCGACCGTGAAATAGACGTCGTTCGACAGCCCGCGCAGCGTCGCCGCCACCACGGCGCCGAGAATGCCGAGCGGAATCGTCAGCAGCACCGCGAGCGGAATGGTCCAGCTCTCATAGAGCGCAGCGAGCAGCAGGAACACCACCAGCACCGAGAGCGCGAGCAGGAACGGCGCCTGCGAGCCCGACAGCTTCTCCTGCAGCGACTGGCCGGTCCACTCATAACCGAAGCCGCGCGGCAGCTTGTCGGCGAGCCGCTCCATCTCGGCGATCGCGTCACCCGAGGTGAAGCCCGGCTTCGCCTCGCCGGAGATGCGCACCGCCGGATAGTAGTTGAAGCCCGCGATCTGCGTCGGCCCCTTGGTCCATTCGATGGTGGCGAAAGCCGAGAACGGCACCAGCTGGCCGCGGCTGTTCTTGACATTGTAGTTCAGGATATCGTCCGCGTTCATGCGGCTGGTCTTGTCGGCCTGCACGATGACGCGTTGCATGCGCCCGCGGTTCGGGAAGTCGTTGACGTAGTTCGAGCCGAGATTGGTCGAGATCGTGTTGTTGATGTCCTCGAAGGTGAGGCCGAACGCGCCGGCCTTCTCACGGTCGATCATCAGATTGACCTGCGGCGCCGACGGCAGACCCTCGACATAGACCTTCTGCAGCACGGGACTGGCGTTGGCCTCCGTGATCAGCCGGTCGGACGCCGCGATCAGCGCCGCATAGCCCTTCTGGCCGCGGTCCTGCAGGCGGAACGAGAAGCCCGAGGAGTTGCCGAGATTGTCGATCGGCGGCGGCTGCAACGCCGAAATTCTGGCGTCGCGGATCGACGACGACAGGTCGCGGTTGATGTCGGCGACGATCGCGGCCGCAGAATCCTTCGGGCCGCGCTCCGACCAGTCCTTCAGCGTGATGAAGGCCTGCGCGGTGTTCATGCCCTGGCCAAGGAAGCTGAAGCCGGTGAGGAACGTGACGTTCTCGATGCCGGCACGATCCTTCAGGTACTTCTCGACCTGCTCGACCGCAGCTTCGGTGCGCGCATAGGACGATTCCGAAGGCGTCTGCACGTCGGTCGTGATGAAGCCCTGGTCGTCGACCGGCAGGAAGCCGCCGGGCAGCCGCACGAAGCCGTAGGCGACGCCTGCGAACAGCACGAGATAGATCAGCATCAGGCGGCCGGTGCGCTTCAGCGAGCCCTGCACGGTGCGCGTATAGCCGGCGCGGCTATTGTCGAGCACGCGGTTGAACCAGCCGAACACGCCCTTGCGGGCATGGCCGCGGCCCTTCTCGACCGGCTTGAGCAAGGTCGCGCACAGCGCCGGCGTCAGCGACAGCGCGAGCAGTGCCGAGAACGCGATCGCCGCCACCATGGTGACCGAGAACTGGCGATAGATGATGCCGACCGAGCCCGGGAAGAACGCCATCGGCACGAACACCGCCATCAGCACCAGCGTGATGCCGATAATGGCGCCGGTGATCTGCGACATCGCCTTCCTGGTCGCTTCCTTCGGCGGCAGGCCCTCCTCGGCCATGATGCGCTCGACGTTCTCGACCACGACGATGGCGTCGTCGACGAGGATGCCGACCGCGAGCACCATGCCGAACATGGTCAGCATGTTGATGGAGTAGCCGACGACCATCAGCGTGGCGCAGGTGCCGAGCAGCGCCACCGGAACCACGATGGTCGGGATGATGGTGTAGCGGATGTTCTGCAGGAACAGGAACATCACGATGAACACCAGCACGACAGCCTCGACCAGCGTCATCAAGACCTTCTCGATCGAGGCCTTCACCACCGGCGTGATGTTGTAGGGGATTTCGTAGGAGATATTGGCCGGGAAGAAGCGCGACAGCTCCTTCATCTTGGCTTCGACGGCGCTCGCAGTCGCCAGCGCATTGCCCTTCGGCGACAGCAGCACCGAGAGGCCGGCGGTCGGCTTGCCGTCGAGACGGGTGTTGAACTGATAGCTGAGGCCGCCGATCTCGATCCGCGCGACGTCGCGCAGGCGGACCGTCGAGCCGTCGGCATTGGCGCGCAGGATGATCGCGCCGAACTCGTCGGGCGAGGAGAGCTGGCCCTTCACCAGCACCTGCGCCGAGATCTTCTGCGTATCGGTGCTCGGCTCGGCGCCGATGCTGCCGGAGGCGACCTGGGCGTTCTGCGCCGTGATCGCCCGGTTGACGTCGTCGGCGGACAGGCCGTAGCCGACCAGCTTGGCCGGATCGATCCAGATGCGCAGCGAACGCTCGGTCGAATACAGCGTGGCGCGGCCGACGCCGGGGATGCGGCGCACCTCGCCCAGCACGTTGCGGATCATGAAGTCGCCGAGGCCGACTTCATCCAGCGAGCCGTCGGTCGAATTCAGCGTGATGATCTGCAGCACCGCCGAGGAGGCTTCCTCGACCAGGATGCCCTGCTGGATCACGGCGCGCGGCAGCCGCGCCTCGACGCGCTTGAGGCGGTTCTGCACCTCGACCGAAGCCTGGCTGGTGTCGGTGCCCGGCTTGAAGTTGGCGATGATCTCGACCTGGCCGAGCGAGTCGGAGGTCGATTCGAAGTTCAGGATGTTGGCGGCGCCGTTGAGCTCCTCCTCGATCAGCCGCGTGACGCTGTTGTACAGGTTCTCAGGCGACGCGCCGGGATAGCTCGTCGAGATCGAGATCGAGGGCGGCGCGATGATCGGATATTGCGCGACCGCGAGCAGCGGAATCGAGATCGCACCGACCAGACAGATGAACAGCGCGACGACCCAGGCGAAGATCGGCCTGTCGATGAAAAAGCTGGGCATGTCGGATCAGCGCCCCGCGTGCGCGGTCTGCGGCGAATCCGACTGTACCGCAGCGGCGTCGACCTCACGCCAGGCCAGCGGCTTGACCTTGTCGCCGGCGGCGAATTTCTGGAAGCCCTCGACGACGACCTTGTCGCCGGCCTTGAGGCCTTCGGTGACGAACCAGTGGCCGCCCTGCAACGAGCCGGTGCGCACCGGCTGCACCGCGACGTGATTGTCGTCCTTGACGACGAACACCTCGCTGCCGCCGCCGCCATTGCGCTGGATCGCCTGCTGCGGCACCGCGATCGCGTCGGTGTCGATGCCCTGCTCGATCAGCACGCGGACATACATGCCCGGCAGCAGAATGCGATGCGGGTTCGGGAACTCGCCGCGCAGGGTCACCTGCCCAGTATAGGCGTCGACCTTGGCGTCGGAAAACAGCAGCTTGCCCGGCAACGGATAGATCGAGCCGTCGTCGAGCACGAGCCGCACCTTCATCGCGTCGGGCGCGATGCGGTCGAGATCGCCACTCTCGAAGGCGCGGCGGAGCTGGTTCAGCTCGGTCACCGACTGCTGGAAGTCGGCATAGATCGGATCGAGCTTCTGGATGGTCGCAAGGCTCGCGGAATCGTTCTGCACGACGAGCGCGCCTTCGCTGATCACGGCAGCACCGATGGTGCCGTCGATCGGTGCACGGATCGTCGCATAATCGAGATTGAGCTTGGCACGCGCGACGTCGGCCTCGCGGCCCTGCACGTCGGCTTCGGCCTGTTTCAGGTTGGCGATCGCCTTCTCGTTCTCGGCCTCGGAAGTCGCGCGCTGGTTGGTGAGGGTTGCGATGCGGCGGGCCTGCAGCGAGTTCTGCTCGAGCACCGCCTTGGCGCGCGCCAGCGCCGCCTCGGTCGACTGCAATTCGACCTCGAACGGGCGCGGATCGATCTGGTACAGGGGATCGCCAACCTTCACCTCGCTACCCTGATGGAACATGCGGTTGACAACGATGCCCGAGACGCGCGGGCGCACCTCGGAGACACGGGTCGGCGCGATGCGGCCTGGCAGCTCGCGCACCATCGCGCGCGCCTGCTGCTTCACAGTGACGACGCTGACGTCCGGCTCCGGTGCTTGTACGGCGGCGGTTGCGGTCTTCGGTTCGTCGCAGCCAGCAAGCAGTGGCGCCGTCACGGCCAGCATCAGAGCAATGCATGCCGATTGCGCGCGAAGTCCAGACATTGAGATGATCGCCCCTGAAGGTTTGAACAAACGAACGGCGGTGTCACGGCGACAGCGCTCGCGTTGCTGCGGTGAAAATAAAATCTGCTTGCTGCGACGCAATGCGTTTGTCGGGCGGCTCATTGTCACAGAACGCTATCACCCTGATTTCGCGGCATGTTTTGTCGACTCACCGCATTGTGAGCGGGTTCCATCGGAGGCTGTGGGAATGCGTTAAGGACTGCGTGAGCGGGAACGCGGCTTGTTGCCTGCGCGAGAATGCCGCAGATTACAAACTCGTCATGCGCGGCGCGCGAATCGCCTATCGCCGCCGTGCACCCCCCACCCAGCGGTGCAATCCGCGTTCGTCTCGCGATCCCCGCGTGGGATTGGCACCTTCTGCACACGCAGACGCGCCAGCGCCCCGGAAAGCTGCGCAAAGCGGCAACACTCCATTCCGTATCAACCCGAGGTTCTACCGACAGCCTTTTGATTCGGCTTTCCTCACTCCGCCGCTGTGCCATATTGCTGGCAGATGCGGCCTTCGCGAACGGATGACCCGGCAATGCCCCCTTCCCGCTCCGAGATGGAGATCGAGCTGAGCAAGCTGTCCTCGCCCAGGATCTTCCTGGTGCGGATGCTGGTGTTCCTGGTGCTCTGCGGCCTGGTCGGGGTCGTGCTGTACAAGCAGATCGTCACCGCCTTCTTCGCCAATCCCGGGCTGAACGCCCTGATCGGCGCGGTGCTGCTGATCGGCGTCATCCTGGCGTTCCGCCAGGTGATCCGGCTCTACCCCGAGGTCGCCTGGGTCAACAATTTCCGCATCGCCGATCCCGGCCTTGCAATCGAGCGCCGCCCGACGCTGCTTGCCCCGATGGCCGCGATCCTCGGCGGCGAACGCACCGGGCGGATGTCGATCTCGCAGCAGACCATGCGGCATCTGCTCGATTCGATCGCAACCCGCCTCGATGAGGCCCGCGACATCTCGCGCTACATGACCGGCCTGCTGGTCTTCCTCGGCCTGCTCGGCACCTTCTGGGGCCTGATCGAGACGGTCGGCTCGGTCGGCAAGGTGATCGACGGGCTCAAGGTCGGCGGCGACGCCGGCGCGCTGTTCGATACGCTGAAGGAAGGCCTCGCGGCCCCGCTCGGCGGCATGGGCATCTCGTTCTCGTCCTCGCTGTTCGGCCTCGCCGGCTCGCTGATCCTCGGCTTCCTCGACCTGCAATCGAGCCAGGCCCAGAACCGCTTCTACACCGACCTCGAGGACTGGCTCGCCACCACCGTGCGCGGCATTTCCGGCGACGAAGCCGGCGTCTCCGGCGACATGCAGGGCGCGATCGACCGGCTGCGTGCCACGCTCGAGGAAGGCGGCGCCGGCGGGAGCGGCCGCAGCACCACGGCCGCGATGGCCAATCTCGCCGAGGCGATCCAGGGGCTGGTTGCACATATGCGCACCGAGCAGCAGATGATCCGCGAATGGGCCGACGGCCAGGGCGAGCAGAACCGCGAGATCAAGCGGCTGCTCGAGCGCCTCGCCCGCCAGCCCGAGAAGAACTAGAGCGTCTTCGAGCGAAGCAAGCCCAAGGAGACATTCATGGCCCTCGCCCGCTCGCGCCGCAGCGAATCCGGCTTCAACTACTGGCCCGGCTTTGTCGACGCACTGTCGACGCTGGTGCTGTCGATCGTGTTCCTGCTGTCGGTGTTCCTCGTCGTGCAGTTCTTCCTGTCGCAGGAGGTCACCGGCAAGGACAAGGCGCTGGAGCAACTCACCGCCAAGATCGCCCAGCTCAACGATCTCTTGTCGCTGGAGAAGCTCTCCAAGCTGACGCTCGACGACCAGGTCGCGCAGCTCCGCGCCGGCCTTGCCTCCGCCGAGGGCGAGCGCGACCGCATGAAGGGGCTCTACGAGGGGCTCGCCAATTCCGGCAACGACGCACAGGGCCGCGCCACCGAGCTCAACAAGGCGCTGGAGTCCGAGAAGAGCGTGTCGTCGCGCGCGCTGGCGCAGATCGAGGTGCTGAACCAGCAGATCAGCGCGCTGCGCCGCCAGCTCGCCGCGCTCGAGGAGGCGCTCGACGCCTCCGAGAAGCGCGACAAGGAATCGCAGAGCCGGATCGCCGATCTCGGCTCGCGCCTCAACGTCGCGCTGGCGCAGCGGGTGCAGGAATTGTCGAAATACCGCTCGGAATTCTTCGGCCGCTTGCGCGCGATCCTCGGCAACCGTCCTGACATCCGCATCGTCGGCGATCGCTTCGTGTTCCAGTCGGAAGTGTTCTTCGACACCGGCCAGGCGACCTTGCTGCCGGAGGGCAAGACCGAGCTCGATACCGTGGCGAGCGCGCTGATCGATCTGGACAAGCAGATTCCGGCCGAGATCGCCTGGGTGCTCCGCGTCGACGGCCATACCGACGTGCGGCCGATCACCAACAGCCCGCTGTTCAAGTCGAACTGGGAACTGTCCTCCGCGCGCGCGATCTCGGTGGTGCAATACCTGATCTCGCTCGGCGTGCCGGCGCAGCGCCTGGTCGCCGCCGGCTTTGCCGAATTCCAGCCGCTCGACACCGCGCAGACCGAAGACGCCTACAAGCGCAACCGCCGCATCGAGCTGAAGCTGACGGAACGCTAGGTGGAACACGCCTTGGCGCTCCGCTCTCGTCGGGACGGCACCGAGTGTGTGGCACGGCCCGCATCCGCAATCGTCGTCCCTGCGAAAGCAGGGACCCATAACCACAGGGGTGCGTTGTTGCAGAGCGCTGTGGCCCCAGCATCGCACGACCATCGCCACTGGTGGTTATGGGTCCCGGGTCAAGCCCGGGACGACATCGAGTGTGTGGCTCGACTTCCTCAACGTCCGACCATCTGTTGCAATTGCTCCGGATAGCGGGCGCCCTGCACCTCGACCGCGGCGACCGCTTTGCCGATCTCAGCCAGATCGGCGGCGGTCAGTTCGACGCGCGCGGCGCCGATGTTTTCCTCGAGCCGATTGAGCTTTGTGGTGCCCGGGATCGGCACGATCCACGGCTTCTGCGCCAGCAGCCAGGCCAGCGCGATCTGCGCCGTCGTCGCGCCCTTGCCGGCGGCAATGCTAGTGAGCTGATCGACCAGCGCCTGGTTGGCGCGGCGGGCTTCCGGCGTGAAGCGCGGCACGAGGTTGCGGAAGTCGTCGCTCGCGAATGTCGTGGACGCGCTGATCGCGCCGGTGAGAAAGCCGCGGCCGAGCGGGCTATATGGCACGAACCCGATGCCGAGCTCTTCCAGCAGCGGCAGGATCTCCGCTTCCGGTCCGCGTTCCCACAACGAATATTCGCTCTGCAAGGCCGTGACCTTCTGCACCGCATGGGCCCGGCGGATGGTCTGCACGCCGGCCTCCGATAGGCCGAAATGGCGGACCTTTCCGGCGGCAATCAGGTCTTTCACGGTGCCGGCAACATCCTCGATCGGCACCTCGGGATCGACGCGATGCTGATAGAATAGATCGATGACATCGATCTTCAGCCGCTTCAGCGAGGCGTCTGCGACCGCCCTGATGTGCTCGGGCCGGCTGTTCAGCGACCGGTGCCGCTCGGCCATGGAGCCGATATCGAAGCCGAACTTGGTCGCGATCACGACCTGGTTGCGGACCGGCGCCAGCGCCTCGCCGACCAGTTCCTCGTTGACGTAAGGGCCATAGACCTCAGCGGTATCGAAGAAGGTGACGCCGCGCTCGACGGCGGCACGGAGCATGGCGATGCCCGCATTCTTCTCGACCGCCGGGCCGTAGGCGAAGCTCAGGCCCATGCAGCCGAGGCCGATCGCCGAGACTTCGAGGTTGCTGCTGCCGAGTTTACGTTTCTGCATGATGTCTCTCCGCATCGATGACTGGAATTCGTCACGGCGGGATTTAGGGCGTGCACTGACAAGCTATTAGACGTAGAAATCGGGATAGACTTATGAGCTGGACTCATGAATGTCGCGGCATGACGTCAATGACCTGATCGCCTTCCTCGCCGTCGCGCGCGACCGCAGCTTCACCCGCGCCGCCGCGCGGCTCGGCGTGTCGCAATCGGCGCTCAGCCACACCATGCGCGCGCTGGAGGAACGGCTGGGCGTGCGGCTTTTGACCCGCACCACGCGCAGCGTCGCGCCGACCGCCGCCGGCGAACGGCTGCTGCAGGGCATCGGCCCGCGCTTCGAGGAGATCGAGGCCGAGCTCTCGGCGCTGACTGCCTTGCGCGAGAAGCCCGCCGGCATCATCCGCATCAACGCCGGCGAGCACGCCGCCGAGACCATCCTGTGGCCGGCGCTGGCCGAGTTCCTGCCGCGCTATCCCGACATCAAGGTGGACCTAACCGTCGACAACGGGCTCGCGAACATCGTCGCGGAACGCTTTGACGCCGGCGTTCGGCTCGGCGAACAGCTCGCCAAGGACATGATCGCGGTGCGGATCGGGCCGGATTTTCGCATGGTCGTGGTCGGCGCTCCCGCCTATTTCAAGCGGCGGGAGCGCCCGAAACGGCCGCAGGACCTGACGCAACATGCCTGCATCAACATCCGCCTGCCGACCCATGGCGGCATCTATGCCTGGGAATTCGAGCGGCGCGGCCGCCCGCTCAAGGTCCGCGTCGACGGACAATTGGTGTTCAACAGCACCCCATTGCGGATCAAGGCGGCGTTGGCCGGCCTGGGGCTCGTTTATGTGGCCGAGGACCAGGTGCGCGCGCAGCTCGCCAAGGGGCAGCTGATCCAGGTGCTGGACGACTGGTGCGCACCGTTTCCCGGCTATCACCTCTACTACCCGAGCCGGCGGCAATCCGCGCCGGCTTTCGCCTTGCTGGTCGATGCGCTGCGCTATCGGGGATAGGGGAGCCGACGCGGCAGCGTGATCGCCGCCGGGGATCCATCACACAGATATTTGCGTTCCGATTGGGCAACGGCCTCTGGGAACGCAACCAACACCGCCTACGTTATTGGATGTATAATCGTGCGGGCCTGGCGGGGCATTGCCTCCGCTGCAGCCTCACCGCACCATCCGGACCAGCACATGTTCAAGAGCAAGTTCGCCATCATCCTCGCCGCCGGCCTGACGCTCGCGCCGGCCCAGCTTCTCGCGCAGACCACGGGAGGCTCCGCGCCGCCGCCGCGGCCCGGCGACCGCGCCGCGTCGTCCAACGGCATTGGCGGTACCGCGCTTCCGGCCCAGACCGGCCAGCGCTATGCACCGTCCTCCGGCGGCAACTTCAGCGCGGCACCAGCCGCTCCCGGCGGTACGACCGGCAATGCCGGCGCCGCGAACAACATCAATAATGCGCAGGGACGCTGACACGCGGCACGCTTGCAGTAGCCGTCGATGCCGGGCCTAGCGATCGGCGTTGGCCTGACCGAGCGAAGCGACCATTGATCCCGTTGATACGCCGCGTCAGATCGCGCCAACCGGCTCTGCAGCCGGTTCATCCGGCTCAGCTTCGGCGGTCACGAATTTGAGCCCGTAAGTCTTGCCGCGGCGCCAGACCACCTCGCAGGGATAACGCTTGGCATGGTCGGCGAGCAACGTCAGGGCAAGGCGATCCTTCACCTCGAGCTCGACCTCGGTCGTGATCTTGGCTCCGCCCGGCGAGATGTCGACCACGGCGCAGGCGTTCTCGGTCACGCCGTCATCGACCGTGATCCACGCGGCACGATTGTTGAGCTGGCGCCGCGGCTCGCGACTGACCTTGATCCGTGCTCCGTTGCTCGCCATCGTCGTCGTCCTTGAAGACATTGGTGCTTGAAAACATTGGTCCTTGAAGACATTCGAGACCGCGCGCGTCGATCGACGCGCCCGGCACACAACCGCAGGCGCCACAATGGCGTCCCCCCGTAAAGTCCGGCTTAGCGCGATCGCTTGAACTTTACCGGAATCTTGACCGGGCTTTTAGCAAACAGGGATTCTACAATTCCATCAGCGGGATACCGGCCGCGCGAGCAGCCGTCGGCTTGACATGGCGGCCGCACTGTTGGTGAAGTGGAGCGGTGGCTTTGGCCACATCCCTGCAACAAGAGCGCCTCAAGCCGCCCCCTTCAGACGGAAACGCCCCATGCTGATCCCCCTAGCCGACGTGCCGCGCTGGTATGCCGAACGCAAGCCCGCCGATGCGATCGCCGTCAGCCACGGCGCGGATGCGCTGACCTGGCTCGAGCTCGAGCGCCGTGCCAATGCGCGGGCGCGCGCCTTTGCCGCCAAGGGCGTCAAGCCCGGCGACTTCGTCGCGATCGGGCTGCCCAACAGCAACGCCTTCTTCGAGACGACTTTCGCGGTGTGGAAATGCGGCGCAACGCCGACCTCGCTGTCATGGCGGCTGCCGCGCGGCGAGGCCGCCGCGGTGCTCGAGATCCTGAAACCGTCGCTGGTGGTCGGCGGCGAGGCCGACTGGAACGCGCCGAATTCGCTGCCGGTGAATTTCGTGCCGGAAGGATTTTGCGAAGAGCCGCTCGACGCGCCGGTCGCGCGCTACTGGAAAGCGATGACGAGCGGCGGCTCGACCGGCCGCCCGAAGGTGATCCTCGATCACAACCCCGCCGTGATCGAAACCACGACACCGCTGTTGCTCGGCATGCCGCATGAGGCCTCGGTGCTCAACCCCGGCCCGCTCTATCACAACGCGCCGTTCATCCTGTCGCATTCGGCGCTGTTCGGCGGCGGGCGGCTGACCGGCATGGTGAAGTTCGACGCCGAGGAGACGCTGCGGCTGATCGCGCGCGAGCGCGTGCAATGGGTCAACTTCGTGCCGACCATGATGCACCGGATCTGGGCGCTGCCCGAGGAGGTGCGCAACCGCTACGACCTCTCCAGCCTCAAGATCGTGTTTCACATGGCGGCCCCGATGCCGCCCTGGCTGAAGGAGAAGTGGATCGAATGGCTCGGGCCGGAACGGGTCTGGGAGCTCTATGGCGGCACCGAGCGGCAGGGCGCCTGCGTGATCTCGGGCGTCGAATGGATGGCGCACAAGGGCTCGGTCGGCAAGATCGGCGAGACCGCAAAGCTCCGCATCATCGGCGAGGACGGCAACGACGTTGCGCCCGGCGAAACCGGTGAGATCTATTTCCTGCCCAATGACGGCGCCGGCTCGACCTATCACTATCTCGGCGCCGCGCCGAAGCGACGGCCGGACGGCTGGGAATCGCTCGGCGATATCGGACGGCTCGACGAGGAAGGCTATCTCTATCTCGGCGACCGGCTCGCCGACATGGTGCTGCGCGGCGGCGCCAACATCTATCCGGCCGAGGTCGAGGCCGCGGTCAGCGAACATCCCGAGGTGCGCTCCTGCGTCGTGGTCGGATTGCCCGATCCGGAATTCGGCCAGCGCGTGCATGCGATCCTCGAGCTCGCCGACAACGCCGATGCGCAAGAAATCGCCGACGGCATGGGCGATTTCCTGAAGGACCGGCTCAGCCGCTACAAGCATCCGGAAAGTTTCGAGCGCGTCGGCACCGCGCCGCGCGATGATTCCGGAAAAGTCCGCCGTACCATGCTGCGCGACGAGCGCGCCGCGTGGATCAAGGACAACCGCAGCTTCCGCATCGTGCCCGCGCGCGCGAAGGCATGATCCGGAAAAGTGCGAAGCGGTTTCATGCCCAAACAAGAAGCGAAAAGCGAGTAGGTTCATTTGCCTTGCGAGGGGCAGATCTGCACGCCACATGAGCTGTGCAGGCGCCCGGGCAAGGTATATCATTCCATCTTCCCTGCCGGCAGAACCTCGGATTAGCTTGAGGTTCCAGCGCCCTGCACGCCAGGAGATTCTAGATGCCCTCCACGACCGAATGGAAAGTGCCAGCGGCCTTTCAGCCTCGCCCCGAAGATTACCGCTACGATCTCGATCGCGCGCTGATGAGTGTGGTCGGGCTGCATTCGATCATTCCGCCTGACGCTTTCAGCGCGGAGACGCTCGGCACCGAGCGCGCCGGCAACGGCGTGTTGATCGACGACGGGCTGGTGCTGACGATCGGCTATCTGATCACCGAAGCCGCAACGGTGTGGCTGCATCTCGGCGACGGCCGCGCGGTCGAAGGCCACGCGCTCGGCTTCGATTTCGAATCCGGCTTCGGCCTGGTGCAGGCCCTCGGCAGGCTCGACATCGATCCGCTGCCGATCGGCTCGTCGGCGGCGACGCAGGTCGGCGACAATGTGGTGCTCGGCGCCGCCGGCGGCCGCACGCGCTCGGTCGCAAGCCAGATCGCGGCCAAGCAGGAGTTCGCCGGCTACTGGGAATATCTGCTCGACGAGGCGATCTTCACCTATCCGTCGCATCCGAACTGGGGCGGCACCGGGCTGCTCAACAATGCCGGCGAGCTGATCGGCGTCGGATCGCTGCAGCTCGAACGCGAGCGCGCGGGCCGCGCCGAGCATGTAAACATGATCGTGCCGATCGATCTGCTCAATCCGGTGCTGAGCGACCTGCGCAAGTTCGGCCGTGTCGACAAGCCGGCGCGGCCGTGGCTCGGCATGTACACGACCGAGATCGACAACCGCCTCGTGGTGGTCGGTGTCGCCAGCAAGGGACCGGCGGCGCGCGCCGAGCTGAAGACCGGCGACGTGATCATCGCGGTCGACGGCGACAACGTGACCAGCCAGACCGGCTTCTACCGCAAGCTCTGGTCGCTCGGCGCGGCCGGCGTCGACGTGCCGCTGACGGTCTACCACGAGGGCGTCACCTTCGACGTCACGCTGACCTCGATCGACCGCATGAAGCTGTTGAAGGCGCCGCGGCTGCACTAGTCAAATATGGAAGAGGCAGCAGCGATGAGCGAGGCCGTGGTTGACGACATCGTGGCCGTGCTGCCGCCGTTGTTGCAGACGCTGGAATCGCTGTCGTTCGTCGCGCGCAATCTCAACCCGCCGGACTTCGATCGCGTGATGCAGATCGCGGGCGAGCCCGAGCAGGCCCTGCAGGCGGTGCGGCCGCGACTGACCGATTGGCCGGAGAAATTCGCGCATATCAAGACTGCGCTGGAAGCTGCGATCGAACCGGCACTGGCCGGCTATGCGGGGCTGCGCGCGGTGCAGAACGGCGAGGGCGACCTGGTCAGCGTGTTCCGCGCACTGCGTTATCTGCCGCGGGCGCAGGAGGCGCTCTATCCGCTGACCGAGCTGCCGCCGGTCAGCGACTTCTTCATCGCGCCCGATCTGCGCGAGGATGCCGAGCTGCAGGCCAGGCTCGCGGCGACGCCCAATGCCGACACCGGCATCTTCCATGAGCGCAACGAGCCGGGCAGCCGCGGCGGCTTCTCGATGTATGTGCCGGAATATTATACGCTGGATCGCGCCTGGCCGCTGGTGATGGCGCTGCATGGCGGCAGCGGCAACGGCCGCGGCTTCCTGTGGAGCTGGCTGCGCGACGCGCGCAGCCGCGGCGCCATCCTGGTGGCGCCGACCGCAACCGGCCAGACCTGGGCGTTGATGGGCGACGACAGCGATACGCCGAACCTCAACCGCATCCTCGACCAGGTGCGCGAACGCTGGCGCATCGACGAGACGCGCATGCTGCTGACCGGCATGAGCGACGGCGGCACTTTCAGCTATGTGACCGGGCTCGACGGCGCATCGCGCTTCACGCATCTGGCGCCGGTCGCGGCGACCTTCCATCCGCTGATGGCCGAGATGGCCGATGCGGAGCGGCTGCGCGGGCTGCCGATCTTCATCACCCACGGCCGGCTCGATTGGATGTTCCCGGTGCAGACCGCGCGGCAGACGCGAGGCCTGCTGTTGGCCGCCGGCGCCAAGGTGATCTATCGCGAGATCGACGATCTCAGCCACACCTACCCGCGGGAGATCAATGCGGAGATCATGACGTGGTTGAATGGTGGAACAACCAACAGCGTATGACGACCCCCCGTCACCCCCGCGCAAAGGCTTCGCTTTTGCGCGGGGATGACGGTGATGGATTATGCGCACGGCGCTGTCCTCGTCGTTGCCGTGGATGGAGCATGGCGCGCCTAGTTACTCATTCACCCGCGGCTTGAGCAAGTCCGCGAAGCCGACCCGGTGCAGCACCTCGTTGCGGACGCGGTCGATCACGGCAAATGCGACTTCGGCTCCGTCCTGGGTCGGATCGATGTGGACACGGAACGGCCGCTTGCCGAACCGCGTGTCGACGACCTCAACGAGGGCGTGCGCGTGTTCATTGATTATGTCATGCGCGTGTTCGCGCGCAGTTGATCGATCGCCGGAACCACAGCGAACCCCACGACGTTATCCTGCCGATACCGGAGGATTGAGCGATGCGGACGTTTTTCGGCATGATTTTGGGCGCGCTGCTGCTGATTTGCGGCGTTTATGTCTACGATTCGATGCGGACGTCGAGCGTGGCCAATGGCGAGGTGGCGCAGGATACGCGCACCATCGTCAATTGGGACGTTGCGGCCCATGACTGGAATCTGCTGAAGACGCGTACCCGCGAGCAGTGGGACAAGATCGCGTCGAAATAATCTCCGACGTCACCATCCGATCGTGGATGCCGCCAAAGCGGCCCCGAACCCGGCTCCGAGTGCGGCCCATTCCCTCGCCGTGATCGCCATTGTCACGAGCGCAACCACGGTCCCGACGAGGCCTGCCGGCCCACCCGACAGGCAGCCGCCGACAATGAATGCGATGAACAGATTGCCGGGCGCAAGCCGGAGAAACCGGGCGGCGATACCGTCGTCGCGCATCGATGCGGCGAGCACGTATCCGCCGGCGCGCATGGCATAGCATGTGACGCCGAGGATGCAGATGACGCCGAGCAACTGCAGGTCATGCATCGCTCGGCTCCATCATGCTCACCAGCGTGCCGCATCCGCCTCCGATCAGCATCGACCAGCCGGGATCGCCGAACCGCGCAACGAGCAGCGCTATAACTGCCGAGGTCAGCCACGGCCACGGCGATCGCATGTTCTTCCACTGGCTGGGAAGGAGCGTCGCGATGAACATCGTCGGCAGCAAGGCAGCGGCGAGCCTGAGCGGTCCGTTTGCCGCGAGCGGGGCGGCATAGGCGAGCGCGGTGCCGCCGACCCAGCCGACCGCCATGGGGGTGCTCGATCCGAGCAGATAGCCCGCATCAGGTCCGTTGCGGTCAGCGTCCGAGCTCGTCATCAGCCACGACGCATCCGCGAGCAGAAACAGGCTGGGCAGCATCTTGCGGGGCGCCAATCCGCCAAACAGCTGGCGCAGATGGGCACCCATCAGTAAGTATCGCGAATTCGTGGCGATGCAGGCGACGACCATGGCGACGATCGGCAGCGGACTGGCCCACATGCTCAGCGTGATCGCCTGTGCCGTGGCGGAATAGACCAGCAGGCTGAACAGAATTGCATGCGCCGCCCCCAACCCAAGCCCCTTGTAGGTCAGTCCCATCACCAGGCCGGCCGCACCGTTGCTGAGCAGGAAAGGCAGCGCCGCGACCAGGCCGCGCCTGAATCCGGCTGTCGTCATCGTTGGGACAGGTCGGGATGACTGTGCGCTTGTAATGGTCATGACCATTAGATTAGACTTTGTGAGAGGCCGTGATGTCAAGAGACCCCGCGCGGGCAGCGACGCAGTTTTTCGGTGGACGGGTCTGCCTTGACTTCGCCAACACGCTGGACTGGCGCACCTCAAACGATCCGCAGGAGCTGATCCCGGATTATGCGGCGTTGTTGTCCTGGAGCGAGCGCCGCGGCACCTTGCCGCTTGCCGCGACCAGGAAGCTGAAAGCGCGCTCGGCAAGCAGCGAGGCCGCCGCCGCGATGCAGAAGGCGTACGACTTGCGCCGCGACATCTGGACGATCTCGGACGCGCTGCGTGGCGGCCGCAGCGCGGACCTTGGTCTCGTCAATCGATTGCTTGCAGCGGCGCCCCGGCAACCCGACCTTGTGCGGCAGGATCGCGGCTATCGCCATGCGCTGGCGGGGATCGACGTGGCGGAGCCGCTATGGCCGGTGCTTTGGTCGCTGACGGCCCTGCTGGCGTCCGACGACGCCAGGCGCATCGGATGCTGCGAGGCCGACGGCTGCGGCTGGTTCTTCGTCGACGAGAGCCCGAACCGAACCCGCAGATGGTGCTCGAGCGAAGTGTGCGGCAATCGCGAGCGCGCGCGACGCGCCTATGCCAAGCGGAAGGGCTCCGCGTGAGTGAACGCCAAGCGGCTTAGTTCTGCTCGGTCTTGCGGCCCATATTGGCCTTGCGGGCGTCGGCGATCACTGCTCGAACTGATCGATGCTGAGCACACCAGGCACACGATACTTGCCGACGATGAATGACGGCGTGCCGTTGAACCCGAACGCCATCGCCTGCTCGTTGTTGCGCGAAAGCACCGCATCGATCGCCTTGGCGTTGGCATCGAGATCCTTCTTCAGCCGGTCGATGTCGAGGCCGGCGCCCGAGAGCAGCTCGGCGATGCGCGGCTCGGTGATGCGCGAATTGACCGAGATCATCGCCTCATGCGCGGCGTCGAACTTGCCCTGGTACTTCGCCGCCAGCGCCATTCGCGCCGCCACCTTGGAGACCGGCCCGAGGATCGGCCAATCCTTCAGCACCAGGCGGACCTTGCCGTCGTCCTGCACCACCTGGCGAAGCTCCGGCGCGAGCTTGCGGCAATACGGGCAGTTGTAGTCGAACCATTCGACGATGGTGATATCGCCCTTGGGATTGCCGATCACCGGAATCTCCGGATCGCGCAGCACCTGCTCCTCGGTCAGGACGTTGTCGTCCTCGGCGCGCGCGGCTCCGGTAGCCAAAAGCGCGATGCCGGCACTGACGAGGCCGAGCGCGGTGCGGCGGGTGGTGCCGGCGTTGATCAGGGGCGATTTCATCAGGTGGTTCATAGCAGGCTTTCGCAAGGGCTCCTCGCCCTTCTACGTTCAGGACACGTTGATGTTACGCAGCAGCATATAGATCGCCACGGCGATAATCACAGTCGCAAACACGATATTGAGGGCGCCGCGCCGCTCCGACAGGTGCCGGGCGCTGCGTGTGCCCAAAAGGCCGCCCGCGATGCCGCCGGCGACGAATAGCCCCGCCAGGCTCCACGACACCAGCCCCGACCACGCATAGCTCAAGGCCGTGGTCATGCCGAAAGCGGTGACGGCCACCAGCGAGGAACTGACCGCGTTCATGATCGGCATCCCGGTGGCCAGCATCAGGGCCGGCACGATCAGGAAGCCGCCGCCGATGCCGAAGAAGCCGGACATGGTTCCCGTGGCAAGCCCGAGACCGATGATCGCCGGCATGTTGGACATCGAGATCTTGACGTCGGTCAGCCCGACCCGCGCGCGGGTCTTCAGCATCAGGCCCGCGATGACCAGCATCACGATCGAGAACAGCGCAAGCAGCTTCTGCCCGTCCAACATCTTGCCGAGGATCGAGCCGCCGAAAGCGCCGAACATGCCTGCCAGCGCGAACACCAGTGCGCAGGACCAGATCACGGTGCCGCCGCGGGCGTGGTTGGACAGGTTGATCGCGGCATTGGCGGCGACTGCGATCGCCGAGGTACCGATCGCGATATGCGGCTGGGGTACCCCGACCACATAGACCATCAGCGGCACGGCAAGGATCGACCCGCCGCCACCGACCAGGCCGAGCGAAAAGCCGACCAGCATGCCCGATGCCAGTCCAAGCACACTCTGAGTTGCGGAGAAGACCAAAAGGAACAGACTCGCGTTTTGCGGGCGACCCTAGAAGAATTTGCTGCCCAGCGCCATACCAATAGCACAAAACTGCCCTGCAATGGCGCTCAACGGAGCAGATATGTCACGGCCAGCGGCACCAGCAGCGAGGTGACCAGCGCGTTCAGGCTCATCGCGATGCCGGCAAAGACGCCGGCGACCTCGTCGACCTGGAACGCCCGGGCGGTGCCGATGCCATGCGCGGCGATCCCTGCGGCAAAACCGCGGCCGCGAAAATCGGTGATGCCGGTGAAGTTCATCAGCGGAGTGACGATGATCGCCCCCATGATGCCGGTCAGGATCACCGACACCGCCGTCAGCGACGGATCGGCATGCAGGGATTCGCTGATGCCCATCGCGACGCCGGCCGTCACAGATTTCGGCGCCAGCGACAGGATGACCTCGCGCGGCAGGCCGAAGGCCCGCGCCAGCAGCACCACCGAGACGATCGCCGTCAGCGAGCCGACCGCAAGCGCGACCAGCATCGGCAGCACCGCGGCCACGACCCGCTTGCGGTTCTCGTAGAGCGGCACCGCGAGCGCCACCGTCGCCGGGCCGAGCAGGAAGTGCACGAACTGCGCGCCGGCGAAATAGGTGGTGTAGGAGGTGTTGGTCAGCAGCAGGAAGACACCGATGATCCACAGCGAATGCAGCACGGGATTGGCGAGCGGATGCCGCCTTGTCTTCAGCGATACCGCATCGGTCACCGCATAGGTCAGCAACGTCACGGTCAGCCAGAGCAGCGGCGACTGCGAGAGATAGACCCAGAGCGAGAACGGATTGTCGCTCACGGCGTTTCGTCCTCGCGCGAGAACAGGCTGCTCGCCGCAACGAAGGTCGCGACCGTCGCGAGCAGCGTGACGATGACCGATACCGCGAGGATCACCAGGATCGCTGTGCCGTGCTCGGCGAGCAGATCGAGCTTCTGCACCACGCCGACGCCGGCCGGGATGAACAGCAGCGAGAGATTGGCGAGCATGCCGCGGCTGACGCTCTCGACGCCGTCATTTCCGAGCGGCCCGCGCGCAAGCGCCGGATATCGGTCGCGCGCCAATAGCAGCAACAGCAAGAGCACCAGCCCGACCACCGGGCCCGGCACCGGCACGGCGAGCGAACGCACCGCGACCTCGCCTGCGAGCTGGCAGAGCAGGATCAGACTGAGACTGGCGATCATGGCCGAGCGCTCGCGCGAAGCATGCGCCTATCAGGTCGGTGTGGCGATGGCTTGTCAATGCGCGGGGTCTCAAGCGCGTGCGCAGATGTTGGGCGCCGCTGCTCTCAGATCCGTCATGCTGAGGAGCCGCGCAGCGGCGTCTCGAAGCATGAACGGCCAAGCCGATGGCCGCGCATCCTTCGAGGCTCGCTCCGCTCGCACCTCAGGATGACGGGGAAGGTCTGCAGCACAACTTACGATCGCCGCTGCAACGCCATCAGCGTGCCGCTCATGGTCGCGACGAGGGTCTCCACGCCGTCCTGCACGGCATAGGCGCGGCCGTCGCAGACGGTCAACGTCCGGCCCGGCTTGACCACGACGCCGCGGAACACGAAGCGCTCGCCGCGCGCCGGCGCCACGAGATTGGTCTTGAACTCCACGGTGAGGATGTCGGAGCCATCAGGCATCAGCGTGATGGCGGCAATCCCGCAGGCATTGTCGAGGCCCGCGGTGATGATTCCTGCATGCACGAAGCCGTTCTGCTGGCAGAACTCCGGCGCATAGGCCATCGCGAGATCGACCTCGCCCGGCTCGATGCGCGCGATCGAGATGCCGAGCGTCTGCATCGCGCGCTGGCGCGCGAACGTATCGACTGCGACCGCGCGATAGTCCGGATTCTGCGGCTCGAAACTGGGCATGGCGATCACGCAGTCACGGGGTCGGACGGCACGAGATGCGGCATCGCTGCGTAGCGGATCGCCGGTGCAAACGGCGCCGCCTTGCGCGCGGCGCGATCGATATGGACCGCCGTAATCTCGCAGGTCGCGGCGATCTCGCCGGCCTCCGCATTGCGCATTTCGTGCAGGATGCGGACCGACTTGTCGCGGAACTCGACCAGCCGGCTCTTGACCTCGACGAGGTCGCCGGCGAGCAGTTCGCGCTTGTAGGAAATGTTCTGCTGCACGGCGGCCATGCCACGGCCGGACTCGCGCAGATAGCTCGGCGTCAGGCCGAGCCGCGCAAACATGTTCCAGCTCGCCTCGTCGAACTTGCCGACATACCACATGACGTTCATGTGGCCGATGTGGTCGCAGTGCCAGGGATAGACCGTCCCGCGATAGGTCGCCTCGCCCTCCATGGTACCCTCCCTTCGATTGCTGATACGGTAGCGTATCAAGGACGAAGCGGGCTAGCAATACGGTACCGTATCAAAGCATGATCCGGAAAAGCGCGAAGCGGTTTTCGAAAAGATCATGCTCAAACAAGAGATTAGTGCGTGAGGACTCTGATCGCGCACTAAGATGCGCGGAGACCACATGACTGAAAGCAAGGGCGACGTCTGGGTCGCGGCCGGGTTTGCCGAGCTCGCGCATAGCGGCGTCGACGGGGTGCGGGTCGAGGTGCTGGCAAAGAATCTCGGCGTCACCAAGGGCGGCTTCTACCGCCGCTTCAGGGATCGCGCCGCGCTGCTCGAGACCATGCTGACGCGCTGGCGCGATGGCCGCATCGCCGCAATCGAGAAGCATACCGCGCTCGACGGCGCGAGCGCGCGCGAGCGGCTGAAGGCGATCATCACGCTCTATTCGGAGCGCATGAACACCGAGGCGATGGCGGTCGAGCTCGCGATCCGGCAATGGGCGCGCACCGACGAGGCCGCGGCCACCGCTGCCGCGAGCGTCGATGCCGCGCGGCTCAAGCAGGTCGGCCAGCTCTATCGCGCCACCGGGCTATCGACCGAAGAGGCCGATGCGCAGGCTTTCCTGTTCTACTGCTTCATCTTCGGCCAGAGCCTGCTGTTCCCACAACGCGGTCCGCGCAAGCGCGCGCAACTGCTGGCGCAATCGGCGGACAAGCTGCTGGTGGAAAGCCGGTAGAAACGGCGTCAATGAAAAGCGGCCGGCTTGCGCCGGCCGCTCGTCAGACTTCAGCTTCTGCCGGGCTCAGGCGCCCTTCAGGTGCTTGTTGCATTCGCTCCAGTAGCCGCCGCCCTTCTGGATCCACTTCAGGCCGCCATTGCCGCCCGTTGCCTTGTTGGCCTTGTACTGGTCGTCGCAGGTCTTGAAGCGCTGCTTGCCCGGGGTCTCCTGGGCGTATTTGGGATCGACCGCGTTCGGAAACACGGCGGGCCCTGACGGGGCGGCCGGTGCCGCGGCAGGAGCGGCTTCCCGCTTGGCTTCCTTCGGCGCAGCCGGAGCAGG
>NZ_JACMYK010000116.1 GCF_020889785.1 Bradyrhizobium acaciae | reverse complement strand
CGACCACCCCGGCCGCGACGCCGGCAGGGCCGGGGTCATAGCGGTTGTAGCTGCCCTGCCAATCGCCGTCCCGCCGATGGTGGCGATAGGCGGTGCGCGTGACGCCGGGCGTCATCGTCTGGCAGCGGGCGTCAGGATTGTCGTTCGAACAGCGCGCGGCGGTGCCGATGGCCTGTTGCGCCATCGCGGGGCCGGCCAGTGCCGAAGCGAGCAGGGCTGCTGCGCCGAGAAAGGCGCCGCGCATCTTGAGCTGTGTCATGCAAGGTCTCCTCTCGTCGTTGTGACGAGCTAATCTCGCTGTGCCGCGCCTGTTCCGGCGCAGCCTTGCCCTGCGTTCAAACCAGTGTGAAGTTCCGCAGCCCTTGCGCATGATGCGTTCCGGCTCACGCTCCGCTCAACGAGAACTGCATGCACACACGCGACATCGACTACGCCGGCGGCGACGCCGCTTTGCGCGGCTATCTCGCCTTCAAGGACACCGGCGCGAAACGTCCCGGTGTGCTGGTGTTCCACGAGGGGCTCGGGCTCGGCGATTTCGCGATGGAGCGAGCGCGCAGGCTTGCCGGGCATGGCTATGTGGCGCTCGCGGCCGACATGTTCGGCGAGCGGCGGCAGGCTGCCGATCTGCAGCAGGCGATGACGCTGATCGGCGACTTGCGCACGAACCCCGCGAAACTCCGCGCGCGGGCGCGCGCCGCGCTTGCGACACTGATCGCACTGCCCGAGGTCGATGCCGCCAGATGCGCCGCGATCGGCTTCTGCTTCGGCGGCACGGTCGCGCTTGAGCTGGCGCGCGACGGCGCCGAGCTCAAGGCCGCCGTCAGCTTTCACGGCGTGCTCTCGACCACGCAGCCGGCGGCGCCTGGTGCAGTGAGGGCGAGCGTGCTGGTGCTGACCGGAGCCGACAATCCGCTGGCGCCGTCCGATCAGGTCACAGCCTTCGAGAACGAGATGCGCGCCGGCCAGGTTGCCGACTGGCAGGTGATCAGCTACGGCAACACGTTGCATGGTTTTGCCAACCCGACCGCCGACGGCTCGATCATGAAGGCAGCCCTCTACGACGCGCGGGCCGATCGCCGCTCCTGGGCGGCGATGCAGGGCTTGTTTGACGAGGTGCTTGTTTGACGAGGTGCTGGCCTGACAAGATCAGCGATGTGGTGTTTGATCGGTCGTCACGCGCGGGCGCGAGGGATTGATGTTCGGAATCTTGAGTCTCGGCTTTCTGCTCGGCATGCAGCACGCGCTGGAGCCGGATCACATCGCGGCGGTGTCGAGCATCGCGGCACGGCGCAGCAGCATCAGTGACATCGTCAAGCACGGCCTGACCTGGGGCCTCGGTCATACGCTCACGCTGTTCATCTTTGCCGGCGCCGCGATCCTGCTCGGGCGAGCCATCCCGGAGACGGTCGCAGCGCCGATCGAGACCGCGGTCGGCGTCATGCTGGTCGGCCTCGGCGCGCATGTGTGGTGGCGGCTGTGGCGGGACCGCGTGCACTTCCACACCCATTCGCATGGCGACACGACGCACTTCCACGCCCACAGCCACGCCGGCGAGACCGCGGTGCTTGCGCCCGCCGTGCCGCATGCCCGCGCTGCGCACAGCCATGCACACGGCTTTCGCTGGCGCACGCTGCTGGTCGGCCTGATGCACGGCATGGCGGGCTCGGCGGCGCTGTTGGTGCTGACGGTGTCGCAGGCGCCGAATCCTGCGGTCGGTCTCGGCTATGTCGCGCTGTTCGGCGTCGGCTCGATGATCGGCATGGGCGCGCTGTCCAGCGTTATCGCGGTGCCGCTGGCGGCCTCGGCGCGGTGGCTGACCTGGGCCAACCGCGGCCTGCAAATCGCAGTCGGCGCGGTCACCATTGTGATCGGCATCCACTCGATCATCGAGAACGCCTTCACCTGACGCGCCAGCGCCTTCCGGGCGGCCGTTAACGATTTCTGATCCCGCACGGCGGCATTGATCGGATGCCGATGCTTACGCGTTAGGCTTACCGCCAGTTTGGCCCGCGCCCTTAACCCTTCCGCCGAGCCGTTGGATTAGGCTGCGGATGGAACAATTCGGGACGCTGGGTGAACATGCGCGCACGTCTTGCGCTAGCGATATTGGTTGCGATGAGCTCGACGGCGCTGGCCGGCGGCGGCTTCGACATCGTCGTGCCCGTGCGGCCCGGCGTGCCGATCATCATCAACGGCGTCGATGCCTCCTACGCCGTGGTCGAGAGCGCGATGGGGCTTGCCCGCAACGACTCGATGGTGCCGACCGTCTATGGCGGCCGCCCGATCGATCCCGAGCCGAATGTCGGCCACTATTATCCGAGCCTCGGCCGCATGCCGGGTTACGGCCGCCTCGAGATCGAACCGCCGGCCAACCGCAAGCTGCCCAAGCCGGCCGAGAGCTATCACGAATCGTGGGGGGCGCAGTCGGCGCCGCTGCCGGCGCAGTCCAACGTGCCGGTCGATCCGCCGCCCGTGATCTACGCGCCGCAGTTCAACGGGCCGCGGCCGCTGCCGGGGCCGCCGATGCGGCCACCGCGACCGAGAGGCTTCTAAATCGGAGCCCTCAATCAGAGGGCCCTTCATAGCCACCAAGAGCTACGCGACGACAACAAGACCTACAGGCAAGATTTACAGGCAGGATTTACAGGAGAGAGTAATGCGTCAAATGATCAAGGGACTGATTGCGGCCGTGGCCGTCATGGTGACCGCGCCCGCAATGGCGTGCGGCTTCAACCCGTGCGGCTATTCCGCGCCCGTCGTGAACTACGGCTGCGGCGGTTGCGGTGGCTATGGTGGCTACTATGCCGGTTACGGCGCGGTCGAGCGTCTGCCCGACCCGGATGCCGCTTATCCCAGCGCGCCGCAGCAGTACTATTACGTCAACCAGGGACCGACCTACACCGGCCCGGGCAATTGGGCACCGCGTCCGTACTACCGCGAAGGCTACGGCCGCCCGTATTACGGTTATCGCCACTATGGCTACCGTCACTACGGCTACCGCCATCACTATGGCTATCGTCCGCACTACGGCTATCGCTACGGCCATCCGGTGCTGCGCCGCTACTACTGATCCGACGATCAATCGAAGACATCAGCGCCCGTTCGCGTCACGCGAGCGGGCGTTTGTCGTTCACATCAGCCCGAGCCGGCTGGCGCCGATATAGAGCGCGAGCACACAGGCGTTCGACACGTTGAGGCTTTTGATCTCGCCGGGCATGTCGAGGCGGGCGACGACGCTGCAGGTGTCGCGCGTCAATTGCCGCAAGCCTTTGCCCTCGGCGCCGAGCACCAGCGCGAGCGGCTGCTGCAGCTGAACCTTGCCCAGATCCTCCGAGCCCTCGCTGTCGAGGCCGACGGTCTGGAAGCCGTGGTCGTTCAGTTCGTTCAGCGCGCGCGCCAGATTCGGCACGGTGATAACAGGGACCAGCTCGAGCGCGCCGGAGGCGGACTTCGCCAGCACGCCGGTCGCCTCCGGGCTGTGGCGGGCGGTGGTGACGATCGCCTTGACCGCAAATGCCGCCGCCGAGCGCAGGATGGCGCCGACATTGTGCGGGTCGGTGATCTGGTCGAGCACCAGCACGATGCCCTCCAGCGCCAGCGAGTCGATGCCGGGCGAGGGCAGGGGATCGGCCTCCGCCAGGAGGCCCTGATGCACGGCATCGGGGGTGAGGCGCCGGTCGATGTCACCGGGACGGACGATCTCCGGGGTGACGCGGGTGGCGATATTTTCGTCGGCGAGCCGCTTGGCCGCGTTCTCGGTGAGGTAAAGCTTGCGGATCTGGCGGTCCGGGTTGGCGAGGGCGGCCGATACGGTGTGCCAGCCATACAGAATCACCGGCCCGTCGGAACCGGATTCGCGGTCCCGCCGGGCCGGCGGGCGGCCGAATTTCGGACCTTTTTGGAAGGGTTTACCGCCCTTGCCTCGGAAATTGGGTTTGCGGTCGCGATCGCTCATGTGAGGCTTGTGTCATTGATATCGCAGAATGGCAATTTAACCGGCAAATTGAGCCCCCGCTTGGTTGACTTTGGGGACCGCCTTCCCCCATAAACGCGCCCGACTGCGCACCCGCTTCGGGGCCGACGCGGTTATCAGCGTCATTTCGATGACCCGGTCCGCCGCCACTCGCGCGGCCGGTTCTGATGCTGTTGGACGGGGGAGTGTCCCGAGTGGCAAAGGGAGCTGACTGTAAATCAGCCGCCTCATGGCTTCGCAGGTTCGAGTCCTGCCTCCCCCACCAAATTGATCGCTTTGAGCCCTCATCTCAGGTCCTGAACAACGGACGATGTAGAACGGGTACGCAGCCGGAACCGCTGCAGCGCCCGCCATTGACCACTGGGCCGCGCCTTCGGGCTATGGGCTTCATCCCATGCTGTCCTGCTGCCAATCCTGCATGCCGGCCTGTTCGTGCGGCCGTCATCGCCGCCATCGGGCGGGCATTGTCAGGGGGTGCCGCCGGGCCGCGCGGCACGAGGGAGCTGGAGCAATGGCTATGTCGAGGACATTAGCGCGGTCGAGCAGGAGCTGCTTCGTGGCCGCTCTCGGTTGTCCCGGCACTGCCATTCTCTACGCATTTGGGCAGCATGGTGGTTCACTGATCGCATCGGCGTGTTGGTCCGACGGAGCTACACGGGTCGAATGGAGGCGAGATCGCTGTCTCTGTCCCTGTATTTGAATCGTTCGCGCCCAAACATCATAAACGGCTTCTCGACCAGTCGCCAAAGAACGAGTGACACCAGGACGGAAAGAGCCAACGCAATTGCCGAGACATATTGGCCAATGACGCCGATAGCGAGAAACAGACATATCCGGTGCGTCAGGTAGAGCGAATACGCACCAAGGCCTAGCCAGCGTAAGGGCGACAAAGCATCGGGCACGCCTTGCTCTCCCGTCACGACGAGCAACAGCACGACAAAAAACAAAAGCGGTGGGGCACTATAACCCAAGTACTGCATCAAGGGGCTTCGCCCATCTACCTGCTGCCACGAAATCAGCCACGTCATGAACATCACCGGCACGGCTAGAAACATCGCCCCAATGTACAACTCTCGTCGATGTTCATTCAGCCAGAGATTGCTCCGGCGGTTACGGAACAGCCATGCCGCCAACACCCCCAGAAACAGTCCGTCCATTCGTGCGGGCAAGAGAAAGTATGCCGGGGCAGTGTCGCCATAGGCATGATTGAGCATCACCCTGGCGACCGGCGCGGCGCAGATAAGTCCAATAATCAAATGGAGCAGTCGGCCAGTTGGCCAATATCGAACGATTGCCGGCAAGATCAGATAGAACTGCTCTTCAACCGCTAGCGACCATGTAATGACGGTGAGCGGGTTGCCGACACGTCCATCCGCCCAAAGAAAATTCTGCGTGAAAGTAAGAAACGGGGTCAGCGGCTCGCCGGTCAGGTTGCAGATGGGAATGACCAGAAGCACGTACAGCGGGAGGATACGAAGGGTGCGCCGCGAGTAGAAGACCTCGAAGTAATTTTGCTTGCCTCGATTGTCCATCAGGATGCCTCCGATCAGGAATCCGGACAGCACGAAAAAGAGGTCCACTCCACATGCGCTCAAGACGAGCAGCTTGGCCAACAGATTATCGGGGTATATTTCAACAAATAGGTGCCTGATCAGCACCAGCCCGATCGCAACGCCCCTGATCGCATCGAGCCCAGAGCTATGCTTCATTTCGTCATCGAAACTGTTTGCTTAAAAAGTGCATGATAGCAGCGCCAGTCGCTCGGATTCAATATCCTGCGAGTGGCGCCGAGGCACCTGCAGGCGTGATTGCGGATCCTCGCCGCTAGGGACCCGACTGTTCGAAGGCTTGGTCTAGTGCTCGGAGCGCGACGGGTCGCATCAAGGCATAACCCGCGACATTGGGATGGACACCATCAGGCATGATCGCTGCCTTCCTGGCGTCATCGATCTCTCCGAATGCAGCCCGGTAGTCGGCGAATATATGCCCCCGCATTCTTGCGGTATCCTGGATCCAGGCGTTCATGCGCCGGATCCAGGGTTTGGGATCGACTTCGGGCGCCCATGCGAAGTGGTCGTAATCGGCATAGTTGCCGAGGATCACACGCAGGTCATGCGCCTCGGCAAGTGTCAGCATTGCCAGCACGTTGTTCTGATAGTCGCGGAAGGTCGTCGGGCCGGTATTGCCGGCGATGTCATTGCAGCCGCATAGAATGTGAACCACCCTGGGCCTCAGTGCGACGACGTCTGCCATGAAACGCAGCAGTATCTGAGGCGTGGTCTGCCCACCGATGCCGCGCCCGACGATCCCGTTCGAGAACAGCTCGGGCTCGACGTGAGGCCAGGCCTCGGTCAGAGAATCCCCGATGAACACCGCGCGCAGTGGCGGCGTTATCGCAGCATTGCCGTCTCGGTATTGACCGAGATTCGGCCAGTCTTCCGTTCGACCGCTGTCCGCTCCACTTAGATGCTCAACCATCCCGATTGGGTTCATCACGCCTCATTGCCGCTGTGCCTGGGTGCCTGACGGATCGTCGCGCTTGTGCTTCGAAGCCCACACGACAAACGGATGGGCCAGAAGAGGCAGATAGCGGGACGGCATCGGCTCATCGACCCCGAATGTCTTCGGCTTCTGCCCCTGCGGAAGATAGACGCTGCCGAACAGCACATCGTAGAACGAGAACAGCCCGGCGAAGTTCTTGTCTCTGGCTTCGTGCTCGCTGCTGTGGTGCCAGTGATGAAATTCCGGCGACACCAGGACATGGCGCAGGGGGCCGTAGCTCAGGCGCACGTTGGCATGGGTGAGCCAGGTCTGCCAGTAGTAGAGGGCGAGATAGGTCCCGACCGCCTCACCGGAGAAGCCGAGCGCGACAAGCGGAAACAGCGAACCGGCCTTCATGAATGTCACGTCGAGCGGGTGCTGGTGGACCGCGGCGAGCCAGTCCAGTTCTTCGACCGCGTGATGAACGGCGTGGATGTGCCACATCGCGGGCACGGCATGCAGGGTGCGGTGGGTCCAGTAAACTCCGAGGTCCCCGATCAGGATCGCAATGAGCACTTGCACCAGATAAGGGAGATCCCCGACCGCCTGCTTGACCGCTGATGGCAGTATCCACTGATTGACCAGAGTAGCCACCGCGAGGACGGCGGTCACGCCGACGAACACCAACCAGCCATTGAGAAACAGGAAGGCCATGTCGGTCAGCAGGCCGCGCCTGAAAATCTTCTGGGGCCTCGCAGCAAACAGCAGCTCGAGCGGCACGAAGATCAAGATCGTCAGCAACAGCTGATACTGTGCAAATAGCTCGCGCATTGAAATGGCCGCCTGAAATGGCGGTAGCCTATCACCTTGGCCCCCGATAGCGTCAATTGGAAAGGGAGGCCCAGGTCGCAAGAGCGTTAATCCCCGTGTGGTTACGGGGATACAGGATGTCAGCGAGGCTGCTGGCCCGAGCGGGCCAGTCCCACGCCTAACAATATCCGAGCGAAGTTGGCGCGCCACGACATCTTGCGACTTCCCTGTGGCGCTATCTCCTAAGGCTTTGAACGAGAAGCTTGTTGTTCAATTGTTGTAGAACCGCGTCCAGGTTGCCCTTGGTTTCGTAGCCGATACCGGTTCTTCCCACATAGCGATATTCCGTGCGCGCCGGAGTCACTATGACAGTCTTTTTCCTTTTCACGAGAGAGGGGCTGCTTGCATCGATCTCATCCACCTGCTTGGTCACCGCCTTGATATGCACGGGTTGGAAGATCTTTTCGAAATCCCCCGGGCTCATCTGGACCATCGCGATGTCGAGCGAATTGGTTAGCTTTGCCTCGTATGCGAAGCCGGCCTTGATCGAGCCTCCGCTGAAGGCCCAGTTCGGAGTTACGCCTGCGTTCAAGGTTGTAAGAAAATCAAGCGTGTATCCAATTGACTTATCTTTGCCCGTAAATGGCAAAACCTGCTCGATTCCAGCGCCTGCTTCGGCCGCCTGCTGAACCTTGAGTTGGTCTTCGAAGACACGGATAATCCACTCCGCCAGGCCGAGATTACCTTCGAGCAAAATGCCGACAGGGATGTTTCTGCAGTCGTGCAATGCAGCTTCTGCAAACGCCGTGTAAACATTGGACAGAGCAGTACGCTTGGCGTTGAGGCTTGCACCAGCAGATATCTCAAGCGGGCTCAGGCTTCCAAATGGTCCGATCGCCGAACCTGATGGAGCTATTCCACCCGTGGTGTCTACCAACATAGACAGCGTGACGGCCGCGGCCCATCTGCTTAGATCAGGGAAAATGTGCTTGCCGGATGCATCTACTCGGCTGCCGAGCTCCTTGTAGGCTCGCCCAATCTCGCACTTCACCCGGGTCTCGACCAGGGCTAGTGAGACTCCATCAGCTTGCTCGGTAGGTAAGGTCGCGCAACCGGTCATCACCGCGCAGCAAAATGCTGCGACCGCAAATCGACTAATCATGATCATTATCCCCAAAGTATCGAACCAAGCTTCCACAACTATTGGTAGTGCGCAAGCGGTTTATCGTTTGCCTCCGAAGCTGCTGCAAGCGGGTGTGCGGGGATGTCTCAGGCGCGCAAGGCGCGCCGCAGCAGCTTGACGAAATCCTGCGCCATCTGCGACGGCGCTTCGTGCGTGGGGGAGAGAATGGCGATCTGGTACTGGATCCTCGGCCTGAACGGGCGGATGGCGAGGCCTTCGGTGAACGGCTTGCTCACCACGGGATCGACGATACCGACGCCGCGGCCCTCGGCGACGAGCTGACACGCGGTCGAGAAGAATTCGGTCTCCGCGACCACGTTCCAGCGCGCGCCATATTCGGAGAAGGCGGATGCCAGCTGCTGGTAGATCGGGTCACCGCGGAACAGTGTGACGAACGGGACGCCGTCGAGGTCATCAGGGGTGATCTGCTTCAGCTTCGCAAGCGGATGCGCATGCGGCAGCATGCACATGCAGTCATATGAAAACACCTCCATGTGCGAGGTCGGATAATCGAGCGGCAGTTCGGCGACCGCGAGGTCGAATTGCTGCGTCGAAACCAGCTCGCGGACGGTCGCTGAATTGCGCGTGATGATCTTGACCTGCAACTCGGGCCGGTCCCTGGCGAACTGCGACAGCAGGCGCGGCAGCAGTTTGATCGAGATGCTCGGATAGGCCGCGATGGCAAGATGACCGCGCCGGCCGGACCTGATTTCGGCGGCGACGCGGGATGCGTTCTCGACGGCTTCGAGTGCCCGTGCCGCCTCGACGTAGAACAGTTTGGCTTCGGGGGTCGGTTGCAGGCGGCCGCCGCGGCGCAGGAACAGCGTCAGGCCCGTCTCGTGCTCGAGGCCCGCAATCATCGTGCTGATGCCGGGCTGCGACATGCCGAGCAGCTCGGCTGCCCTGGTCATGGTGCCGTGGAGCATCAGGGCACGAAAGCATTCGAGCTGTCTCAGGCGCATGGGACGACTATACGAATCTGCTATAATGGACACAATTAATATTATTAGAATTGCATGGCCGGCAGTGCTCCAATGGCGCGAGTGAAGCTTGAGGAGACACCACGTGACCGCAGCAACCGCCGATCTCACCCACGCCCGTCTGATCCCGGCTCGTCATGGCGTGGCGGCTCGCCTCGACGCGGGAGAGACGGTCACCGTGGTCAATACCCACGGCAAGCAGGTGGTCGACACCTGGGCCTTCAATGCCGGCGACACCGGCGAGTACATGTCGATGGAGCACAGCCGGGCATCGATGCTGCGGCTCATTCCCCGCGTGGGCGACACAATGACGACCAACAGGCGCCGCGCGATCCTCACCTTCGTCGCCGACACCACGCCGGGAATACACGACACGCTGATCGCGGCCTGCGACATTCACCGCTATCGTCAGCTCGGCGCCGTCGGCCATCACGCCAATTGCACGCAGAACCTGGCGCATGCGCTCGAGGCGGTCGGCCTGTCGGCTGCGGTGACACCGGCGCCGCTCAACCTGTTCATGAATGTCCCCGTCTCCGACAGCGGACGGCTGGACTTCAAGTCTCCCGTCAGCGAGGCCGGGCAGTACGTGGCGCTGCGTGCCGAGATGGATCTGGTCATCGTGTTCTCCGCCTGTCCGCAGGACATGGTGCCGGTGAACGACATGCGGCCGACCGATGCTCACTTTCTCATCGCCTGATACCGTCAGCGCGGAGAACCAACCATGCGCAAGCTGCCGCCGCTCAATGCCGTCCGCGCGTTCGAAGCCGCGGCGCGCCACGAAAGCTTCACCGCCGCCGCCAATGAACTCTGTGTCACGGTGACGGCGATCAGCCACCAGGTCCGTCAGCTCGAAGCGATCCTCGGACGCAAGCTGTTCGAGCGCTCGGGTCGCGCGGTCGTGCTGACCGCGGAGGGCCATGCGGTCTTCCCGTTGCTGCGCGACGGCTTCGACCGCATGGCGAGCGCCTTTGCGGCGATCCGGCCGCCGGTCGACGGCGATGCAATCACCGTATCGACCACGCGGGCCTTCGCCGAACGTTGGCTGATGCCGCGGCTTACCCGCTTCAATGCGGCGTTTCCTCACCTCGTGGTCCATATCGATGCGACCGAAGAGATCAGGGCGCCGGGCGCCGACGGCGTCGATCTGGCCGTTCGTTACGGACGCGCTGACCGCGCCGGTGCAGATTCGGTGCTGTTCAGCGACCGTTATATTGCCGTTGCGGCGAGCGCGATCTGCCCGCCGGATGGCCGTCTCGCCATTGACGACCTCCGCTCGCGATCGCTGCTGGCGTTCCGCTGGAAGAACGCCGCGCTGGATTCGCCTGCGTGGTCCGCATGGCTCGCGGGCTCCGATCATGATCCCGGCCGGGACTTCCGCATCTCCTGGTACAGCGAGGAGCCGCTGGCATTGCATGCCGCCGAGCGCGGGCTCGGACCTCTGTTGTGCAGCGATGCGCTGGTGGACGAGCAATTGCGCGAGGGCACGCTGCGTCGGCTCGACGGCCCCGCGCTTCCGGGCTTTGCCTACCGTCTCGTGGACGCGCCGGCTGCTGCCCGGCGCAAATCGGTGACGGCGTTCGTCGATTGGCTGCGCGGAGAGGCGGCCGCGTTCCGCTCCGCCCCGCAGCAGGTCATGTCACGGGCCGCATGAAGTAGGGCAGGGTCTCGACCCGGACCTGATAGGTGCCTGCCTTGACCAGGCCGTCGACATGCGCGGCGATCGCCTCGAGCGGCGCAAACCAAACCTTGCGTTCGGCAACGATCCGCTCGAGCCAGCGCTCTACGACGCGCCAGCGGGCGAGCCGGCCGGTCAGGAACGGATGCCAGATCCCCATCCAGAATCCGCCGGCCTCATAGGCCGCCTCGAACTCCTCGAACGAGGCGGCAAGGCCCTCGCTCGGCGATTTGACCGGCATCATATAGCCGATCTCGGCATAATGGGCGAAGGGCGGCCAGTCGTCCGATCCCCAGTGCGGTGGCATCTCGTAGAGCGATCCGCGCGCGGTGCGCATCTGGTACGGGATGTCGTCGGCCATCAGCGACGAATCGTAGACAAAGCCGTGCTCGATCAGGAGGTCGATCGTGGCCTGGTTGGCATTGTAAACCGGCGCGCGGTAGCCGCGCGGCTTGCGCCCGGTCATCGCGACATGAATGCCCAGCGCGCGTTCGAAGGCCTCGCGCTGCTCAGCGGATGAAATCTCCGTCGGATCCTCATGGATGTAGCCGTGATGGCCGATCTCGTGGCCATCCCCGAGGATCGCTTCCACCGCATCCGGATAGCGCTGCATGGTCCAGGCCGGCATGAAGAACGATTGCTTGAGGCCGAGGCGGCGGTAGGTCTCAAGGATGCGCGGCACGCCGACGGTCGGCCCGTAACGTCCCATCGTGATCGGATAGAGCCGGTCGAACGAATCCTTCGGCCGGGCGATGTGAATCAGACTGTCGGCGTCGACGTCGAACGTGATCGCACAGGCGCAGCGCGCCCCGTTCGGCCAGGGGATGGGATTGCGTATCATCGGATCATCCTCGTGCAGCCGGCAGACGGCGGCGCATCATTCCGCCGCCACATTAACAGGCCCATCGATTCCAAGACACTGCCGGACCAGCAGCGGGATCGCGGCGAAGGCATCGGCGACCGACCGCCGGTAGCGCTCATCGTTGAACTCCTGGTAGTCGACCGCGATCAGGTGGCTTTCCTGCACTCCGAGATAGTGGGCGCAGGTGAAGATGTGGGTCTCCAGATGGTTCATGGTCTCTCGCACTCCGCCGGGGCCGAAGCCGAATTCACCGCGCGAGCTCAGCACCACCAGCGTCTTGCCGCGCATGATCGGCTCGAGCGGATAGTCGCCGCGTGCAAGATCGAAGCTGAAGGTTTTGTCGATGCGGATCACCTTGTCGAACCACGACTTCAACGCTGCCGGCATGCCGTAATTGTGCATCGGCGCCCCGATCACGATCACATTGGCGCGGTCGAGCTCGTCGATCAGCTCGTCTGAGAGACGAAGCTCGTCGTGCTGCTCCGCCGTGCGATCGCCGGGCGCGGTAAAGGCGGCGGCCACCCACGCCTCCGTGATGAGGGGCGGCGGGTTGCGGCCGACATCGCGCGAGATGACGGTGGCGCCGGGCTCGTGCGTCAGCCAGTGCTCGACAAACGACTTCGAGAGCTTCCGGCTGACCGAACGGTCGCCGCGCGGACTGGCATCGATATGGAGAAGTGTCGTCATCCCTGGCCTCGGCTGATTGGGCAACAATGCGTTGGCTGCACAATGACCGAGTGCCGCCTGCGGCGTGATTGACGAATCCGGCAAGTGAGTTGAGAAAATCTCAACAGTGAAGCCGCGCACCATGGAGACGCGCCGTGCGAGCCTGATTGCGGCGCGATCTGTCGCTATTCGGCCCGCAAACTTCACTCTCGACGTCACCTCAACCTGGCTTGAGGATTTCTCATTATCACCCCGCGGCTGCCTGCTGCTCAGATACCCCATCCCGGCCCAAACCAATGCGCCGGACAACGGGGGAAACATGTTGCTCAAGCAGACACAGCTTCCGGCACAGGATGAGGCCGGCTTCGATGCCCATGGAATTGAGCCGGTGCCGGCGGCGCACCGCACATCGTCATCGTTCGATCAGTTCTGGATCTGGACCGGCGCGAATATCGCGCCGATCAACTGGGTGCTGGGCGCGCTCGGCATCCAGCTCGGCCTCAGCCTGTTGCAGACGCTTGCCGTCATCGTTGTCGGCAATCTATTCGGTGCGGCGCTGTTTGGCGCGTTCTGCCTGATGGGACATCGCACCGGCGTGCCGCAGATGGTGCTTGGCCGCCTGGCGTTCGGCCGGCGCGGTGCCTATCTGCCGGCGCTGGCGCAAGTGCTGATGCCGATGGGATGGGTCGCGATCAACACCTGGATCGTGCTCGACCTCTGCATGGCAGCGCTCGAACGGATGGGCATTGGCGGCGGCGTCGAGCTCAAATACGCGATCGCGGTGCTGGTGATGCTGTTTCAGGTCGGTATCGCGGCCTGGGGCTTCAATGCCATCAAGATGTTCGAGCGTTACACCATGCCGTTCATTCTGTTGATCATGGCGGTCATGACCGCGCTCGCCTTCCTGCGCGTCGATATCAAGTGGCAGTCGGCTTCCGTCACCGGCATGCCGGCCTTCGCCGCGGCGACGCAACTGATGACCGCGATCGGCATCGGCTGGGGCATTTCATGGCTGACTTATGCGTCCGACTATACCCGCTTCGCCAGGCCCTCGCTCGGCGCCGCCAGTGTGTTCCGGGCGACATTCCTCGGCATGTTCCTGCCGACGGTCTGGCTCGCGTTCCTTGGTGCCGCCATTGCATCCGCCGGCGCCGGGTCCGACCCGTCGAAGCTGATCATCGCAGCGTTTGGCACGATGGCGCTACCCGTGCTGCTGGTGCTGCTCCATGGTCCGATCGCAACCAACATCGTCGTGATCTATTCGGCGGCGCTGTCGTCGCTCGCGCTCGATCTGCGGCGGCCGCGCTGGGTGATCTCGGTGATCTCCGGCCTGATCGCTTCTGCGATCCTGTACGCCTTCCTGCAGTCGGGCGATTTTGCCCATGCCTTCGACAATTTCATGGTCGCCCTGATCGTCTGGATCAGCCCGTGGGCCGGGGTCACGCTCGCGGACTTCTATCTGGTGCGACGCGGCCGCATCGATGTCGGCTCGCTCTACGCGGAGCCTGGTCGGGATCGTGATTTCAACTGGGCCGGGCTGATCGCCTTTGCCGCCGGCTTCGCAGCGGCGTGGGCCTTCCAGATGGGTACGATCAGGGCGATGCAAGGTCCGCTTGCGTTGGCGACAGGCGGGGTCGATCTGTCCTGGCTTACGGGTATCGGCGTCGCGGCGGTGAGTTATCTTGCGCTGCATCGGCTGCTTGGACGTCCGGTGGTGCGGAGCGTCCCGTCGCCGGCGGCGGACGCGGCCTCGATCGAGCCCGCGCCCACATCGACCTGACGGGGGCACACCTTGCGACGGTTCACTCCATCCGCGCGAACAACTCCACCAGCGTCTCGCGCAGCCAGCGCTGCGCGGGGACGGTGTCGTTGCGCTGGTGCCAGAACAGGCTGACGACGCGCGGCGGCGCCGGCAGCGGCACCGGCACCGCATGCAGATAAGGTGCGTGGCGGGACTGTGCGCTGAGATCGCGCGGCAGCACCGCGATCAGGTCGGATTGGCGCACGATCTCGTAGGCGGCATTGTAGTGATTGACCGTTGTGACCAGGTTGCGCGACAGCCCGCGCGAGGCGAGGAACTGGTCGTAGGTCGGCAGCGTCTTGCCGGCGAGGCTGACATCGACATGCTTGGCGTTGAGGAAGCTTCGCGCGTTGAGCCGCTTCCTGTTCGCCAGCGGATGGTCGCGCCGCATCATGCAGGCATATTCGACGGTCCATAGCGAGCGTGAACGGATCGCGGCCGGCGGCTGCTGCGCCTCGTTGACATAGACGCTCAGCACGCAATCGACCCGGTTGTCCTCGAGCCGGTCGCCGATCTCGAGGATGGTGTTGGGCAGAGTATGGATGCGCGTCGAAGGCGCGACCTCACTGAGGCGATTGAGCAGCCGCGGCATCACCAGCGACGACACGTAGTCCGACATCGACAGGCTGAACTGAGCCTCGGTGCGCCGTGGATCGAAAGCGTCCTCGTCGAGCGCGTGGCGGACGTGTTCCAGCGCGTCGCCGATCGGCTGCCACAGCGCCACCGCGCGCTGCGTCGGGCGGATCCCGCTCGCCGTTCGCACGAACAGGGGGTCGCCGAGCGCGTCCCGCAGGCGGGCAAGCGCGTTGCTGACCGCGGGCTGGGTCATCGTCAGCGCGCTGGCGGCACGCGTGACGCTGCCCTCGGTCATTAGCGCCTCGAAGACTTTCAGAAGGTTGAGGTCGAGCGTGCGGAACGACACGGGCAATATTCACAATGGTGATGTGCTAGATAACAATTATAAATTATTCCCATAATGTTGATTTGTCTATCATTCCCCCGGACCGACCCCGCGGCGCGTGCCGACCGTGGGGCGGAGGGGGGCTAATTTCATGTCGATGATTTCGGCGCGCATCGAGCGGCTGCCGTTCGCGCGTTTCCATGTGCACCTGCTGCTGATGGGCGGCCTGGGCTACCTGTTCGACGCGATGGATGCCGCAGTGCTGGCGTTCATCCTGCCGGTGCTGCGCACCGCCTGGGGGCTCACCAACGTGGAGACCGGCGTGCTCGGCAGCAGTACCTTCGTCGGTTATCTCTTCGGCGCGCTGCTGGCCGGGACGCTGGGCGACCTGATCGGCCGTCGGGCGGTGATGATGTCGGCGCTGGCGCTCTACAGTGTGGCCTCGCTGGTCAGCGCGACGGTGGACAGCTGGCCGGCGTTCTTCGCCGCGCGCGTCGTCGCCGGCATGGGCACCGGGGCGGAGAGCGCGATCATCGCGCCATATCTCGCGGAGTTCGTGGCGCGGCGTTACCGTGGCGCCTTCACCGGCGCGCTGGCCGGCTTCTTCTCGTTCGGCTTCGTCGCGGCTGCCTTGCTCGGCTATTTCATCGTGCCGGCCTACGAGAACGGCTGGCGCATCGTGCTCGTGATTACCGCCGTGCCGGTCGTGATGCTGCTGTGGTGGCGGAGATCGCTGCCGGAATCGCCACGCTGGCTGGAGAGCCGGGGCAGGGCGACGGAGGCCGAAGCGGTGCTCGACAAGATCGAGGCCGGCTTCGCGCGCGAAGGCCGCGCGCTGCCGGCTCCAATCGCCGAGCCGGCTGCGCCGGCCGTCTCAACGGGGACGCTGCGGAGCAATTTTGCCGCGCTGTTGGCCGGCCGCCAGGCCCGCATCACCACCATGACCTGGATCATGTGGCTGTCGATCACGTTCAGCTACTATTCCTTCTTCGTCTGGATTCCCGGCCTGCTGGTGCAGAACGGCATGAGCATCACCAAGAGCTTTGGCTATTCGCTCGCGATGTATTGCGCGCAGGTGCCGGGCTATTTCACCGCCGCCTTTTTCAACGAGCGGATCGGACGGCAGGCGACGATTGCGACCTATATGCTGCTCGGCGGCGCCAGCGCGCTCGGGCTCGCCTTTGCCAAGAGCGATGGGGAGATCATGGCGGCCGGCCTGCTGCTGTCGTTCTTCATGAACGGCACCTATGCCGGCGTCTATGCCTACACCGCCGAAGTGTTTCCCACATCGATCCGGACCACGGGGGCCGGGCTCGCATCCGCGATCGGCCGCATCGGCGCGATCGTGGCGCCGATCCTGGTCGGCTACCTCTATCCGAATTTCGGCTTTGCCGGCGTGTTCGGCGTCACCACATCCGTCCTCTTGATCGGCGCGCTGACCGTCGTGCTGATGGGTGTGCCGACACGCGGACGGTCGCTGGAAGACATCGCAAGCGAAGCCGTCTGATCGCGGCGCTTAGGAGACCATCATGCCCACGACCCTGTTCAAGAATGCCGCGCTGCTCGATCCGCTGCGCTCCGACCTGCTCGAAGGGCACCACGTGCTGGTCGAGGATCGCCTGATCAAGGAAGTCTCCGACCGTCCGATCGAGGCCTCGGCCGACCGGGTCATCGACCTCAAGGGCAAGACCCTGATGCCCGGCCTGATCGACCTGCACGTGCATGCGGTCGCCGTCGAGCTCGATTTGTCGCAGCAGGCCCGCATGGCCAACGTGCTGGTGACGTTGCGCTCGACCATGCTGTTGCGCGGCATGCTGAAGCGCGGCTTCACCACCGTCCGCGATGCCGGCGGCGCCGGCTATGCGCTGAAGCAGGCGATCGACACCGGCCTGACCGACGGTCCGCGGCTGTTCGTCTCCGGCCGCGCGCTGAGCCAGACCGGCGGGCATGGCGACGGGCGCGCCCGCTCGGACTACCTGGCCGATCCGACCTGCTCCTGCTGCGTGCGGGTCGGCGCGATCGCGCGCGTCGTCGACGGCGTCGATGCGGTGCGCAAGGCGGTGCGCGAGGAGCTGCAGATGGGCGCCGACCAGATCAAGATCATGGCGTCCGGCGGCGTCGCGTCGCCGACCGATCCGATCGGCGCGTACGGCTATTCCGAGGACGAGATCCGCGCCATCGTCGCCGAGGCGAAGGCGCGCCACACCTATGTGCTGGCCCACGCCTACACCGCGGAGGCGATCGAACGCGCGGTGCGCTGCGGCGTGCGCACCATCGAGCACGGCAATCTGATCGATCCTCCGACCGCACAGCTGATGGCGGAAAAGGGCGCCTATGTGGTGCCGACGCTGGTCACCTATGAAGCACTCGCCAATGAGGGCGCGAAGTACGGTCTGCCTGCGGCGAGCGTCGCCAAGGTCGCCGACGTGCGCGACGCCGGCTTGCGCTCGCTCGCGATCTACCGCGAGGCCGGCGTCAAGATGGGCTACGGATCCGACCTGCTCGGGCCGTCGCAGCGATTGCAAAGCGACGAGTTCCGAATCCGCGCCGAATTGCTAGGCCCGCGGGCCGTGATCGCCAGCGCCACCATCATCGGTGCCGAGGTGCTCGGCATGGAAGGCAAGCTCGGCCGCATCGCGCCGGAGACTTTTGCCGATCTCTTGGTGGTCGAAGGCAATCCGCTGCGCGACGTGTCGTGCCTGCTCGGCCAGGGCGAGCACATTCCGCTTGTGATGAAGGCCGGCAAGGCCGAGGTCGACCGGCTGGGCGGGTAGGTCACGCTCGGTGGGTAGGTCACGCTCGCGGGCAGAGCATCCCGTCATCAGCGGGTCACGCGGCGGCCGACCGTGCCGATTTACGCGATCACGATGCCGCTGGCAGCGTTGACGTGGCCGGGCAGAAGCACGACATATCGCCTGCCAACCCGCCGCTCCGGAGCCAGCCATGAACGCGCCCAACATCGATGCCGTCACGCCGCAGTCCGACGGCGACGTCGTGAGTTGGCTGACCCACGAGACCCGCGACGAGCGCTTCATCGACAACATCTTCGCCGAGCTCTGCCTGCGGCTGCAGGGCGCAGGCATCCCGATCAAGCGGGCGACGATGAATCTGCTGATCCAGCATCCGCAATGGCTCGGCGCCCGGATCATGTGGACTGACGGCAAGCAAGAGGCGGATATCTCGCGGGTCGACTACGAGGTGAGGGAGCGTTCGGAATATATCGGCAGTTCCGTCTACGAGATCCAGGAGGGCGCCAGCGAGGTGCGCGAGCGGCTCGAACGGGCGGGTGGCCGCAAGCATGCGCTCTATGACGACATGCGTGCGCAGGGCCTGACCGACTATGTAGCGTGGCCGCTGCTGCACACGCTCGGCAAGCGGCATGTCGTGACCTTCGCGACCGACCGTCCCGGAGGGTTCGATGACGCGCATATCGCCAGCCTGAAGACGGTGCTGCCGGTGCTGGCGCTGGTCAGCGAGATCCGGATGAAGAACCGCCTGGCGCGGACGCTGCTCGAGACCTATGTCGGCACCCATGCCGGCGAGATGATCCTGGCCGGCGCGACGCGGCGCGGCAGCGGCACCACGGTGCGTGCCGCGATCATGATCTGCGACCTCAGGGATTTCACGCGGATCTCGGATAGCTGGCCGCGCGACGACGTCATCGATCTGCTCAACGACTATTTCGACGCGATGTCGGAGCCGATTGCGCGGCATGGCGGCGAAATCCTGAAATTCATCGGCGACGGCCTGCTCGCGATTTTCCCGCTGAGCGATCCCAAGGCCTGCGCCAACCTGATGCATGCGGTGTCCGAGGCGCGCGAGGCGATGGCGGCGCTGAGCGAAAGGAACGGCATGATGGGCCGGGCGCCGATGAATTACGGCATCGGCGTTCATGTCGGCGACGTCATGTACGGCAATATCGGGTCGCGGAGCCGGCTCGACTTCACGGTGATCGGTCCTGCGGTGAACATGGCATCGCGCCTCGAAGCCCTGACCAAGCAGTTGAAAAAGAACGTGCTGCTGTCCCGCGCATTCGCCGATCTCGTCGAGCACGATTTCGCGCTCGAACATGTCGGCGAGCACGCGGTGCGCGGCTTCAGCGAGCCGATCGAGCTGTTTGCCTATAACGGCTGAGGCCCGATCGGTCAGAGACGTCAGACCGGCGTCACCTGCTGCGCCGGCGAGGCCCGATCGATGAATCCCTTGGCGAGGGCGTGATAGACGCCCTCCTTGCAGATCAGCTTCGAGCTCGCATGGGCGATCAGGGCTGCGGCCATCAGCGGCACGACCATCGCGTGGTTGTCGGTCATCTCGGTGACGATCACGAATGCCGTAATCGGGGCCTGAACCACGCCGGCGAAATATGAAACCATGCCGAGCAGCATGATGGCCGGCAGCGGCGCGCCGTGAAACAGCGGCGCGATGTTGGAGCCTATTCCGGCGCCGACCGCGAGCGAAGGCGCGAAGATGCCGCCCGGCATGCCGCTGATCGAGGCAAATATGGTCGCCAGGAATTTCCAGACGCTGAAGCTCTCCGGCAGTTGTGATCCGGCCTCGAGCGCGGATTTGACCTGCTGATATCCCGTACCGTAGATCGCACCGTCCGAAGCGATCCCGCAAATCGCCGCCGCCAATCCGCAGATCGCGGCAAAGCCGACCGGATAGCGCTTGATCGCGCGCCCGACCGGGTTGGCAAATCCGCGTGCCGTCGCAACCAGGATGCGACTGAACAGGCCGCCCGCAAGACCGCCGGCCACGCCGCAGAGCGGGATCGCGAGCCAGTCGGTGCCGTTGCGCAAGCCCGTCGCGCTGGTGCCGAAATACGTGTAGTTGCCCATCAGCGCGAGCGACGTCAGGCCCGCGGCGATCACAGCGCCGATGATCAGGCTGGAGGTTCGCGTCTCGAAGGCGCGGCTCATTTCCTCGATGCCGAACACGATTCCCGCGAGCGGCGTGTTGAAGGCCGCCGCGACACCCGCGGCCGCGCCGGCAAGGATCAGGCCGGGTTGACGCCGGGGCGAGAAGCGGCCGAGCGCAAACATGATCGACGCGCCGATCTGCACCGTTGGTCCCTCGCGCCCGACCGACGCGCCGCACAACAGGCCGAGCAGGGTCAGCAGGATCTTGCCGGCCGCAATGCGCAGCGAAACCAGGCTCTCGCGCGCGGTCTGGTCGGTCAGGTGGCGCGCAGCGATGGCCTGCGGGATTCCGCTGCCCTGCGCGTTCTGAAAGAAGCGGTTGGTCAGAAAGACCGACAGGGCGAAGCCTGCGGGCGTCACCACGAGCGAGGCATAACGGACATGCGACACCAGCGCAGAGAAGCCGATCTGCGCCAGATCCGCGAACTGTGCGAGCGCCACGGCCGCCGCACCGACGGCAATGCCGCCCAGCAGGAAGATGGCCCGGCGCTGCCAGCGCGCGGACACGATTCTGAACAGCCGCCGGTGGCGGTTGGAGGGGAAGGTCATTCGGACGGTATTCCGGCTGATGTCATGGTCCGATCGGAACGGATCACGTCGTTCGTAGCATGCGTCAGCGGTGCGCGAAGCCCAAGAAATCAGCATAGCATGCCAAACGCTCCTGCTCCTCGGCGATCTTCAGGGGGGGCGCGTGAGTTTTGCTGTCTGAACGCCGCCGCCTTGGCGCGTGCTTCGGCGGCTGATCTGCATTGACGCGTCAAGATTGGGCGATGCGGAGAACTGGCACAAACTGCACTTTGCGCGGCTCTCGCGGAGGCATATTTTAGGGGTTCCATTGAAGGGCGCATGTCATGTCCGAAGTCATATTTCGAGCGGGCATCGTTGTTTTGGGACTTTGCCCAATCGCCATGATTGCCGTTGCTCTGTTCTGATTTGATGGAAGTCCACCTGGCCCGACCGCGCCACCCGGGCCGGTAGATGGCCCCAGCGACTGCCTCCCAGGCCCCCAAAGGTCGCTGGGGCCACTCAACAAAAAAGCCGCCGTTTGGCGGCCTCTTTGTTTGCATGACAATGAGCGAGATAGGGCAAGTGTCGCGAGGACGACCTGAATAACACGATCACTGAATCGAAAAGGGCCGTCGCATCGGCGGCCCTTTTCTGCCGGTTACAATGGGTCTGTAAAAACTCAGCCGTGACAAAATGCTCTGTAAAGAACGGTAGCGCCGGCAGGACTTGTATTACGACCGTCCTATCTCTTCAGAAATCCGGATCAGTACGGTGTTCCTTTGGCGGAACTGCGCAGCGCGAAATCACGTCGCCAAATATCGCCGCACTTCCCTGAGCGTCATATGGGGCCGTTTCTTTGGCTGGAAGGTCGGTCTCTTGCAGGCAGCGATATTTCGCCGTCTATCGCCGGCGCCGCTGCTTTCTCGGAAACAGCCGGTCGCGGATGTAGCGCGAGGTCGCCGTCAGGCGAAGTCCGCGCGGCTTCTGCCAGGCGGCGCGATCGATCTCCTTCTTGTCGCCGATCGCCAGTCGTCCCTTGGCGTTCTTGGCAATGAAGATCGCGTCGCTCATCTTGCGGCCGGAACGCTTGTTCTTGGCCGTCACTTCCTTCCAGAGGCTGAGCCTGCCGAGCTTGAGCTTCGGCAGTTCTTCCTTGATCTCGCGCTTGAGGCAATCCTTCCCGGTCTCTCGCGCGCGCCTGCGTCCGCCGGGAAACATCCACAGCCCGTCCGAGCGGCGTCGAACCAGAAGAACCTTGCCGCGCTTGGCGGCAACCAATTTGGAGGACTTCGTCATGTCACTGCGTAATGATCGAAACGGAATCGATACCCATTTTAATTTGTCTATTTGAGTAGACAAGTTCTAACGGCGGATTGTTCCACAGTCATGTGTCGGTCGTTTGTCCCTGATCGATAGTCTTTGAATTGAAGAGCTCCGACGACGCGGAGAGACCGGTGCGGACGAGGCTGCAACTGAAAAAGGCTGCCGGGCTGTGCGCGTTCGCCGACGCTTCGCCGAGCTCACTGGACGGCCGACATCCTCACGATGAATTCGCGAAACTGTACCCGCGGCAGGAACCCGCCGGATCGTGCGTCGATGACAAAGCCGATCACGGCTGGCGTCGCCGCTTGACTTCATGTTCTTGTTTTGTTCTAATTGTCCTCCACCGTGAATAGGAGGTCGCCATGGACAACCGTATCAGCGAAATTCGCAGGCAGATCAGGGCGCTGCGCGTCAGCATGCTCGAGGCCGAGGCCATCATGCGCCAGCAGATCAACCGGGATGAGGACTGTGCCTTCGTCGCCGGGGACCTCCTGAAGATGCGCCTGGTGATGAGCCGTCTGGTCGAGGAGCGGAGCTTGCTCGGCGACCGCGAGCCGATCATCGTGCATGCGAGCGTTGCTCCGCGCCGCCGCGCCGCGGCCCCCATCTTCCTGCGCGCGGCGAAGCGGGAGCTCGTCGCCGGCGAAGCGCGTGCGTGATGACGTCGTCAGGATGCAGCGGCTGCGCGCCGAGTTGCGCGCGCTGGATTTATCGGTGAACCAGCTCAGGCGCGCCGGGCGCGACAGTGCGTCGGCGCAGCTGCTGCTGTCGCGCAAGCGCGCCGAGCTGGAAGACGTGATCTGCCGGAGGAAAGATGAGAGAGCCGCTTCGGTATTTCCACGACAGCGATGATCACGCGCCCTGGATCAAGGCGTTGGCCGAAGTCCGGCACATGGCAACGCGGGAAGGCTGGTGCTTTCAGCACGTGCAGGCGATCATCGTGGCGATCGACCAGTACGCGGAGGCCGCGCTGGGCAACCGCGAGTTCTTCCTCAACCGGCCGCAAACCGTCGGCCCGATCAGGCGAGGCGACGTGCCTTAGCGCGTTTTCGAGCATGGGCGCTCGCGATTCACAAACCGCGCAACATCTTCGGCGTCGTCCTGGCGAAAGCCAGGATCCATTACCCCGAATGCTTGTTGCTGAGCGGCTTGGGGCCCCAATCCGTTTCACAACCAACGCCG
>NZ_JACMYK010000115.1 GCF_020889785.1 Bradyrhizobium acaciae | reverse complement strand
GTCGCGGGCGCGGCCGGCTGCGGTGCAGCGGCGGGCGTCACCTTCGCGACCGCCTTCGGCGCCACCGGATGATGGCGGGCGTCAGCGGGGATGCTGGCGGTATCGGCCGGCGCATCGGCCTTCGGTTCGGCAGGCTTGGTGTCGGCCGACTTCTCGGCGGGCTTCTCGGTGACGGTGGCCTTCTCGGACGCCGACCGCTCGATCAGCGTGCGCTCGGACATGCCCTTGGCCTTCACGCCGGCTTCGGGGAGGCTGCCGACCACGGTGGCGGGCTTGGCGGCGGCTTTGGGGTCTGCCTTGGGATCGGCGGCGGTCACGGCCGCGGCGACGGGCGCTTCCGGCTTGGACACGATGTAGTGATTGACGATGTACGCCCCGATGATGGTCGCTGCCACCGAGGGTAAGATGTCCATCACAAATTTCTTCAGGTAACTCAGCATGACCTGCCACTCCCCACCCCGTTATTTCATGCTGGAACTTTGAGGCACATTCAGGGATCAACTGCGTCGGATCGGTGGCAAACCCCCGTTCCGACGTCACCTTTGGTGTCACTTTGGTTTCAGCCGGAGGCGCCCCCTGCGTAGGCCGCATCCACCTCTTAATTCATCGTGCAGCCGTTAACGGGATATGAATTTCCACAGCCGCGCAGAGTCGTATCTGCCATTCGTCGCGTGGGTAATAGGTCCAATTAGATTAAGCGTCATAGTGGATGACCGTGCCCCCGAGCTTGCGGCCCGCAAAAGCTGGCTCATACTCACAGTCATGGGCCGATTCGAGTCAGCGAAAACGTCCCTCTGGGACCAAATCCGGCGTTCTCGCGAGGTTCTTTCAGAATATCGCAGGGGTTCGCGCACGTTTATGAATGGCTCGGAGACCACAGGTCGCCGCACTGCATTTCACAAAGAAAAAATCTCCCAGTGTTTGCGGCTTCTGCGTGCGTACAGGGACCACGAACGGCTAGGCAGTTAGCCGCATTTGGAGCGCCTCTATAGCTTCAGGCACGTCAACCCTGTCCACGACATCTTCGCCGCGTTGGCGCAGCCGGCAATCTGAGAATTGTGATCTTCCCTGCCCGTGGAGATGGCCCGGACGCTTATTCGCTCGCAAAGTAGTTTGAGGATTTCGGACGGGGCTCCCTGCCGAGATTGTCCATAAGCGCTACTATGCTCGATTGCTCAAATAAGCCGGAGCATGCTGCTAAAATTCGCGAAATACGCAAATGAGAGAATCAAAAGAGCACACTAAAAACAATTTGCTTGCGAAACCATATATTTAGTACCCTTCCAGTGTGAGGCGACGGTCTACCGCCCCACACTGGACAGGGCTAGCTCATATTGTCCCGGTCATTAGCCACATGACCTCTCTTCCCTTTCTGGGGAAGCCAATATGACCCCCCGTTCTGGTCCGCTGGTGACCAAACCAGCGCTCGACATGGGGCCGGCTAGGGGTTGTTCGCAAAACTTGCCACCTAGTCGGTCCCGGGTTGACCTTGCTAGCCGCTCTGATTCTTCGCGGCCAAAACCTGCGCAATACCTGTAAAGAAGGCCGTGATTCGCTCCGGACTCCAATCCTTCATTTCGGCCATGCTCACGTTGATGCTGACATCCAATCCAATCCCCCCGGCATTTTGAGGCGCACTCATCGGACTTGCGGAGGGCGGTGGCGTGAACGTTGGCAAAGGCGGAGGAGGCGGCGGCAGGGGACTGGGTGGCAATTCAGTTTCCTGAGTCTGGAAAGGCCACGACGCGGATTCGCCCTCATGGGCTTGAGCGCTAACCGGCAGAAGCTTTAGCGCGCCATTTGCGCGCTCGATGATCTTTGCGCTCTCACAGAAGTCGATCAGGATGCGAAGTTGCGGCTTTGCTTCTGGGCCAGCAGTCGAAGCGTCGGCCAAAATCTGAATAGCTTCTTCTTCGCCGATCGAACGGAACAGGAGCCGCTGAGATAACTCCTGTCCGAACCAGGTATTCCTGAGAAGCGGAGCAAGCCGCACGGCAGCCGTATCGGCATTCCAAGCGTGTGCGCGATTGTAGTCGAGAACTGCAGGGGTGGGCACGTAGCCGTTCGCCGCCTTAGCGATCAAGCCAATTTCGAGGAAGAATGGATTCATCGAGGACACGTTTGCCTCGTGAACCTTGATGACCTCGGCGATCCGAGAGTAGTGGACAGCCTTCGTGCCGTTGTCACTCAGGATCGCGTATGCACGGAGCGCGTCCATTTGCTTCGCGAAGCCGACGCGGAAGGTTGGAAGTTTAAAGCGCAGACGTGGCTTGGCAGCCTGGTCCGGACCCGCCGGACTCGGGGCGGTGGTATTCATGGTTTAGTGCCTTTGCAGGTTGTTCGCGAGGGAACATCTACAATGGAACCGTCGTCTACGTCAATAGATCAGCGCAAATGGGCTTTAACTGTGCATTAAACGTCAATGGAATCTTAAACGTTAATTTAAGAGACTGATTTTCCTAACTATTTTTCATCCGTCTTTTTCGCGAAGCCCCTTCCCTCCTGTGGAGAGAGCCCTTAGGCAGAGAGCCCTTAGGCTTTGGCCTTGCCTCCTTTGAGTACCCGCAGACTCTTTCTCGCGCGCTTCTGAGTTGTCCTCTTCACCGATCGCGATAACAATGGATCTTCCGGGGTGTTGGTTTGGGTTGTCAGGCGCTGTCGCCTCACGGCTTGAGTTCGACCTCGAGGAACACGATCTCGCTGGCCGTCTCGTTCAGCACGTCGTGCTGGACCCCGGCCTTGCGGAAGTAGGACTTGCCGGCCCCCAGTTGCGCCTTCGAGCGCTCGCCGTTCGGCGCCACGATCGTCATCTCGCCGGTCGTGATCGGAACGATGACATAGTCCATCTCGTGGGTGTGATGGCCGGTGGCGCTGCCGGGCGCGAGCCGCCATTCGGTCACGCGAACCTCCGCCGTATCCACCTGCACGTCCGATTTGGCGCTGAGCATCGTCACTTCTCCAGGTTTCTTGTTGAGCGGATCATGCTCTAACGCATGATCCGGAAAAGTGCGAAGCGGTTTTCCCTCGCGACAAACGCGGAACGCGTTTGCGCGGAGATCATGCGCAAACAAAAGGTTGAAGCGCGAATCTCATCGCGCTTCAGGGCACAAAGACCATGAACACGAACACGGCGAATACCACCATGTGAACCAGCCCGAACAGGATGTTGGTGCGGCCGGTTCCGAAGGTGAGCATGCTGACCATGAAGGTCAGCAGCAGGATCAGCATATGCTGGTTGCTGAGCCCGAGCACCAGCTCCTTGTCGAGCACATGGGCGGCAAGGGCCACCGCGGGAACCGTAAGCCCGATAGTCGCGATCGAGGAGCCGAGCGCGAGGTTGATGCTCTTCTGCAGGTCGTTCTTGCGCGCCGCCGCCACCGCGGCAACGCTCTCCGGCAACAGGATCAGCGCCGCCACCACCAGACCGGCAAAGGCCGGCGGCGCGCCGATCTTGACGGTGACGACATCGACCACCAGCGAGAACTTCTTGGCCAGCAGCACCACCGCCAGCAGCGACACCAACAGCAAGGCAACGCTGATCGCGGTCATGCGGTCCGACATCACCTCGCCATGCGCGGCCGCCTCGTTGGCGCCGCCGACGAAGTAGTCGCGGTGGCGGATGGTCTGGGTGTAGAGGAATACCGCGTAGAGCAGCAGGGTCACGATGCTGATCACGGCAAGCTGGGCCGTGGAATAGATCGGACCCGGCGCGGTCAGCGTGAAATTCGGCATGTCCAGCGTGATGGTCGCGAGCACGAACAGCACGCTGAGATAGAGGTTGGCGCCGGTGATCTGGAAATCCTGCTCGCGGTAGCGGATGCCGCCGATGAAGATGCAGAGCCCGACCAGGCCGTTGCAGACGATCATCACCACCGCGAACACGGTGTCGCGCGCGAGCGTCGGCGCCGGCGTGTCGCCCAGCATGATGGTCGAGATCAGCGCCACCTCGATGATGGTCACCGCAAGCGTCAGGAGCAGCGTGCCGAACGGCTCGCCGATCCGCTCCGCAATCATCTCGGCGTGATGCACCGCCGCGAACACGGTACCGAACAGGATCAGCAGCAGCACGGCCGCGAACACCCAGCCGGGAGCCGATGGCGCGAAGCTGTAACCCGTGGCGGTGACTGCGGCAAACAACAGCACCGCCAGAACAGGATACAGCCAGGCCGACCGTGGCATCGGTCCGTGTGCACTCATCGTGGGATCCCCTCACTTCCGGTGATGCGATTATGCGATAGACAATCGCCCCCGTCAGCCTCTTGCGGCATCGATAAACGGCCGCGCCGTCCCCATCGCACCGAAATCGTCGAGATTGTCGTGCCCGCCACCGGGCAGTCGCACGAACTGCTTGGGCTCATGGGCGAGGCCGAACAGGCGCTCGCCGAAACGGATCGGGACCACCGGATCGTCGGTGCCGTGCATGATCAGCAGCGGCACCGTGACGCCGTTGATTCGCTGGTCTGAATGGAATTGATCCCGCATCAACAGGCTGATCGGCACAAACCAGAAGTGCTCGCCGGCGACGTCGGCCGTCGATGTGTACGGCGCCTCCAGGATCAGCCGGCCGACCGGATGCTCGGCGGCGAGCACAACCGCAACGCCGGTGCCGAGCGAGAAGCCCCAGGCCACGATCTCGGCGGGACGGTAGCGCGCTGTGGTGAACGCGTAGGCCGCTGCTGCGTCCTGCAACAGCCCCTGCTCGCTCGGAGAGCCGCTCGAGCCCGCATAGCCGCGGTAGGACAACGCGACCAGCCCAGTGCCGTCGGCCGTGATGGCCTTGAAGCGCGCGACGCGCCCGGCCAGGAAATCGCCATTGCCGGGAAGGAACAGCACGACGGGGCGGCCGGGCTTCGCCGGCACGTGCCAGACGATGACCTTCTCGCCGTCTTCAGTGGTCAGCACCTGCTCTTCGGCCTCGGGAAGGCCTGCGGCCGCCGGCGCGGTCCGTCCCACCGGCGGAATCGGAAACAGCATCTCGCGCTGCTTGACGTAGAGCACCGCAAGGCCACCGAGATAGACGACCGCGGCGACGATCAGCAGCCATTTCAGGATCGTCAGAACCACGCGCAAATCTCGCCTGCAGCTCTCAATTTCCGCTCTAGATTTAGTGTGTCGGATGATGCGAGGCCCCATTGCTACTTTGCATGGGGTTGTTTTGCAGTTTTTAGTCCCGCCGCTGGTCTTTGGTGGCCGCCGAGAGCGGCTTGCGCCTCGAATTGAGCAGCTTTTCGACCTCGAGCCTGAGGCTGTCGGGAACCGGCCGGCAAGCGCAAGCATTCGCATGCGCCACATGCCATTTGATGCGCTGCTCGCGTGTGGCCCGGGGCGGCATGCGATGGTCTCGATGCCACTCCCGGTTCAGGGCCATCAGCGTCAGGCCATCGCCTTGACGATGTTCTCGGTCACCTTCTTGGCGTCGCCGAGCAGCATCATGGTGTTGTCGCGATAGAACAGCGGATTGTCGATGCCGGCATAGCCCGATGCCAGCGAGCGCTTGATGAACATCACCGTGCCGGCCTTCCAGACTTGCAGCACCGGCATGCCGTAGATCGGCGAGGTCTTGTCCTCTTCCGCCGCCGGATTGGTGACGTCGTTGGCGCCGATCACGAAAGCGATGTCGGCCTGGGCGAACTCCGAGTTGATGTCCTCGAGCTCGAACACCTCGTCATAGGGCACGTTGGCCTCGGCCAGCAGCACGTTCATGTGGCCGGGCATGCGGCCCGCCACCGGGTGAATGGCGTATTTCACCTCGACGCCTTCCTTCTTCAGCAGATCTGCCATTTCGCGCAGCGCGTGCTGGGCCTGCGCCACCGCCATGCCGTAGCCGGGCACGATGATGACCTTGGAGGCGTTCTTCATGATGAAGGCGGCGTCATCGGCCGAGCCGAGCTTGGCGGGCTTCTGCTCGCCGGAGCCACCGCCGGCCGCCGCGGTCTCGCCGCCGAAGCCGCCGAGGATCACCGAGATGAACGAGCGGTTCATCGCGTGGCACATGATGTAGGACAGGATCGCGCCAGACGAGCCGACCAGCGCGCCGGTGATGATCAGCGCCGAGTTGCCGAGCGTGAAGCCGATGCCGGCCGCGGCCCAGCCGGAGTAGGAGTTCAGCATCGAGATCACGACCGGCATGTCGGCGCCGCCGATCGGGATGATCATCAGCACGCCGAGCGCCAGCGCGATGATCGTGATCAGCCAGAAGTCGAGCGCGCTGCCCGACATCACGAGGCCGACGATGAAGAACACCAGCACCAGCGCCAGCACGATGTTGATCGCGTGGCGGAACGGCAGGATGATCGGCGCGCCGCTCATCCGTGCCGAGAGCTTCAGGAACGCGATCACCGAGCCGGTGAAGGTCAGCGCGCCGATCGCGACACCGAGCGACATCTCGACCAGGCTCTGCGGATGGATGTTGCCGGGCGTGCCGATATCGAACGCCTCGGGCGCATAGAACGCGCCGGCGGCGACCAGCACCGCGGCCATGCCGACCAGCGAGTGGAATGCGGCGACGAGCTCGGGCATCGAGGTCATCGGCACGCGGCGCGCGATCACGGCACCGATGCCGCCGCCGATCGCGACCGCGAGAATGACCAGCAGCCAGGCCACGCCGTCGGCCGGCGGATGGCTCGCCAGCGTGGTGCCGACCGCGATCGCCATGCCGATCATGCCGAACATGTTGCCCTGGCGCGACGATGCCGGGCTCGACAGGCCGCGCAGCGCCAGGATGAACAGGACGCCGGCGACGAGATAGAATACTGCAGACAGATTGGCGCTCATCTCAGGTCCCCCCAAATTCTTACATCACCCCGAGGTGGTTGCCGTTACTTGGCTTTTTTCTTGTACATCGCCAGCATTCGCTGGGTGACCAGGAAGCCGCCGAAGATGTTCACGCAGGCGAAGATCAGCGCGATGAAGCCGAAGCCGCGGGCCCAGCCCGAGCCGCTCGACACCATGCCGACGCCGACCGCGAGCAGCGCGCCGACCACGATCACCGAGGAGATCGCGTTGGTCACGCTCATCAGCGGCGTGTGCAGCGCCGGTGTCACCGACCACACCACAAAATAGCCGACGAACACGGCGAGAACGAAAATCGACAGCCGGAACACGAAGGGATCAACGGCCTGCGCGAGATGCTCCATGGCTTCTCTCCTTACTTCGGCTGGAAGTTGGGATGGATGACGGCGCCGTCCTTGGTCAGCGCGGTGGCCTTCACCAGCTCGTCGTCCCAATTGACCGCGAGCGCCTTGCTGGCCTTGTCGACCATCGTCTCGATGAACGAGAACAGATTGCGCGCATACAGGCTGGAAGCGGATGCGGCGACGCGGCCGGCGACATTCGTATAGCCGACGATCTTGATGCCGTCGGTTTCGACGACCTCGCCGGGCTTGGCGCCCTCGACATTGCCGCCGCGCTCGACCGCGAGATCGACCAGCACCGAACCGGGCTTCATCGATTTCACCATCTCGCCCGACACCAGCCTCGGCGCCGGACGGCCCGGGATCAGCGCGGTGGTGATCACGATGTCCTGTTTCTTGATGTGCTCGGCGGTCAGCGCCGCCTGCTTGGCCTGGTATTCCTTGGACATTTCCTTGGCGTAGCCGCCGGCGGTCTGCGCGTTCTTGAACTCCTCGTCCTCGACGGCGAGGAATTTCGCGCCGAGCGATTCGACCTGCTCCTTGGTAGCGGGCCGCACGTCGGTCGCGGTCACGATGGCACCGAGCCGCCGCGCGGTCGCGATCGCCTGTAAGCCGGCAACGCCGACGCCCATCACGAACACCTTGGCGGCCGGAACGGTGCCGGCGGCGGTCATCATCATCGGGAAGGCGCGGCCGAACGCCTCGGCGCCCTCGATCACCGCCCGGTAGCCGGCCAGATTGGCCTGCGAGGACAGCACGTCCATCACCTGGGCGCGGGTGATGCGCGGCATCAATTCCATCGCAAACGCCGAAACGCCGGCATCGGCCATCGCTTTCAGCGCGGCATCGTTGCCATAGGGGTCCATGATCGCGACGACCAGCGCACCGCGCTTGTATTTGGAGAGTTCGGAGGCCTCGGGCCGCTTCACCTTGATGATGATGTCGGCGTCCTTGAGCGCATCGGCAGAGACGGTGGCGCCGGCTGCGGTGAGCTCCGAATCGGGCAGGCCCGACTTGATGCCCGCGCCCGGCTCGACCGCGACCTCGGCGCCGATCGCCTTGAACTTCTTGATGGTATCGGGCGAAACCGCAACCCGCGGCTCGGACGGATCAATTTCCTTGGCAACGGCGATCTTCATGGGCCCTCCGGCGGCGCGAGCGGCGCACGCGTCTTCAAACTAGCGTTATTTTCGCCAGATTGGATACCCAGTTTTTGCACCCGGGTTTCGACAGAAATTCCGGCACCGCCGCGGGACGGCGATGCCGCTAGCCGATCAGGGATCAGACCAGGAAATAGGCCATCAGAGCGAGGATGATGGCGACGCTGATGGTGCCGTATTTGACCAGGATGAGAAACCCTTCGTAGGTCTGCTCATGCGCCACGTAATCGTTGCCGTCGGCGGTCGTATAGGCCACTTCGCTATGGTCTGCCATTGCTGTCCCCAGTCAGAAATTCGCGTTCTGCGAGCCATTACCGCAAACAGATTGGCAGGGCAACGGCGTGGTCCCGATCGGGCGATTTGAAGCGCAAATCGTCCCCGATTCACCCCTCGAGCGACGGCCCCGCGACAGGATTAATCCCCGAAACGCGGGCGCCACGGGACGATCATGCCGTGAGGCGCAAAAATGCCGAACGAATCTGACCCGGGCGGACCGAAAGCCGATGGGCGTCAGCCCATCGCCTCCAGCTCGTCGATCATGCCGGCGATGACGGAGAGACCGCCATCCCAGAATTTCGGGTCCTTGGCGTCGAGCCCGAACGGCCGCAGCAACTCGGAATAGTGCTTGGTGCCGCCGGCGGCGAGCATGTCGAGATAGCGCTCGGCGAAACCCTCCGACGCATGCTCGTAGACCGCATAGAGCGAGTTCACCAGGCAGTCGCCGAACGCATAGGCGTAGACGTAGAACGGCGAGTGGATGAAGTGCGGGATGTACATCCAGAAGGTCTCGTAGCCCGGCTTGATCTCGATCGCGGGCCCAAGGCTCTCGCCCTGCACGCTGAGCCAGAGCTGGCCGATCCGCTCGGCGGTGAGCTCGCCATTCTTGCGCTCGGTATGGACCGCGCGCTCGAATGAATAGAACGCGATCTGCCGCACCACGGTGTTGATCATGTCCTCGACCTTGCCCGCGAGCAGCGCCTGGCGCTGCTTGGCGTTCCTGGTCTGCGACAGCAGCCGCTTGAAGGTCAGCATCTCGCCGAACACGCTCGCGGTTTCCGCCAGCGTCAGCGGCGTCGGCGCCATCAGCGCGCCGTTCTTCGCCGCCAGCACCTGATGGACGCCATGGCCCAGCTCATGCGCCAACGTCATCACGTCGCGCGGCTTGCCCTGATAGTTCATCAGCACATAGGGATGCGCCGACGGGGTGGTCGGATGCGAGAACGCGCCGGGCGCCTTGCCGGGACGGACCGGCGCATCGATCCAGCGATCGTCGAAGAAGCGCTCCGCGATTTCGGCCATCCTCGGCGAGAAGCCGTTATAGGCCGACAGCACCATGTTGCGCGCCTCGGGCCAGGCGATCGTGCCGGTCGCCGCGAACGGCAGCGGCGCGTTGCGGTCCCAGTGCGGCAGCTTCTTCTTTTTGAACCATCCGGCCTTCAACGCGTAATAGCGGTGCGACAGCTTCGGATAGGCCGCGCGCACGGAGGCGACCAGTGCGTCGACCACCTCGCGCTCGACGCGGTTGTTGAGATGGCGGGAATCCGCGACATCCTGGAAGCCGCGCCAGCGATCGGAGATTTCCTTGTCCTTGGCGAGGGTGTTGGTGATCAGCGCGAAGGTGCGCTCATTGTCCTTGAAGGTCTTGGCCAGCGCCTGCGCCGCGGACTTGCGCTTGTCCCCCGCCTTGTCCTGCAACAGGTTCAGCGTCGGCTCGATCGCGAGCTCCTTGCCTGAGACCTTGAAGCGCAGGCCGGAGATGGTCTGGTCGAACAGCCGGTTCCAGGCTGCGTAGCCGCTCTGCGCCTTTTCGTGGAAGAGCTGCTCGACGCGATCCTCGAGCTGGTACGGCTTGTCCTTGCGCAGATCCTCGATCCAGGGCCGGTAGTGGCCGAGTTCGGGTTCGGCCATCGCGCGCTCGATCACATCATCGTCAACCCGGTTGAGCTCGAGCGAGAAGAACAGGAGATGCACCGATGCGGCGGTCAGCCGTTCCGACACGTCGCCATAGAACTTCGAGATCGCGGGATCGACGCTGTCGCCGGCATGGACCAGACCGGCATAAGAGCCGAGACGGCCTGCCAGATCGTCGATCGCCTCATAGCGGCGGACCGCCTCGGCAAGCCACTTGCCGCCGCCTTCCCTGGCGGTATTTTCGGCAAGCTTACCTTTGAAGTCGGTCTCAAACGCGACGCAATCTGCATCCATTTTCTGCAGATCGCGTGCAACCTCTGGCGCGTCGATACCGGAGTAGAGATCTGCCAGATTCCATTCCGGAAGCTTGCCGGTCTTGCTGGCTGCCTTTTTCGCCGCCGGGCCGGCCGGGGCCGGTTTGCGTTGCGCGGCCGTCTTGCGCAGCGCGGTGTCCTTGCGGAGAGCGGCCTTGCTGAGAGCAGACTTGTTCGGAGCAGTTTTGGAGCGCGAGGTCATCTTGTTCGTAACCTTACTTCAGTCGGAAAGATGTCGGCGGCGGCGGAATGAATGCGGGTTTGCAACGTTTAAGAGTGCGTTAATCGGCATCGGCGACAGTGCCCCGATTCGAGACAAATAATCGTAGCGTGCGGGGAAAACCATGGCTGCCACCATTTTGATCGCCGATGATGACGCAGTACAGCGTCGTTTGGTTGAAAACATGGTGCAGAAGTGCGGCTATGAGCCCCTCGTCGTGGACAGCGGCGACGCGGCGGTAGCGGCCTTGACCGCATCCGAGACGCAGACGATCGATGCCGTCGTGCTCGACCTCGTGATGCCGGGCCTCGACGGTCTCGGAGTCCTCGCAAAGATTCGTGAAGCTGGTTTGAACGTCCCGGTGATCGTCCAGACCGCGCATGGCGGCATCGACAATGTGGTGTCGGCGATGCGCGCCGGTGCCCAGGATTTCGTCGTCAAGCCGGTCGGCTTCGAACGGCTCCAGGTGTCCCTGCGCAATGCCCTCAACGCCTCGGCGCTCAAGGGCGAATTGCAGCGCATCCGCCACAGCCGCGAGGGTCGGCTGACATTCTCCGACATCATTACCCGCAGCGAGGCGATGGCCGGGGTGCTGCGCACCGCGCAGAAAGCCGCATCCTCGACGATTCCCGTGCTGATCGAGGGCGAGTCCGGCGTCGGCAAGGAACTGTTCGCGCGCGCCATCCATGGCAGCAGCGAGCGCAAGGCCAAGCCGTTCGTCGCGGTGAACTGCGGGGCGATCCCGGACAATCTCGTCGAATCGATCCTGTTCGGCCATGAGAAGGGCGCCTTCACCGGCGCCACCGAGCGTCACCAGGGCAAGTTCGTCGAGGCCCATGGCGGCACGCTGTTCCTCGACGAGGTCGGCGAATTGCCGCTGGCCACGCAGGTGAAGCTGCTGCGCGCGCTGCAGGAAGGGACCGTCGAGGCGGTCGGCGGCCGCAAGCCGGTCAAGGTCGATGTCCGCATCATCTCGGCGACCAACCGCAAGCTGCTCGATCTCGTGAAAGCCGGCCAGTTCCGCGAGGACCTGTTCTATCGCCTGCACGTGCTGCCGCTGACCATTCCGGCGCTGCGGCAGCGGCGCGAAGACATTCCGCATTTGCTGCGGCATTTCCTGGCGCGGTTCTGCGCCGAGGAGAACCGCAACATCACCGGAATCAGCGGCGATGCGATGGCGTATCTGGCGCAGCTCGACTGGCCGGGCAACATCCGCCAACTCGAGAACACGGTGTATCGCGCCGTCGTGATGAGCGACGGCGACCAGCTTGGGCTGGCCGATTTCCCGCAGGGGAGCGCGCATCCGGTGCCGGAAGGCAAATCCCTGCAGGGCGAGCCGCTGGTGGTGTCGCCCTCCACGGCCCCCGCCATGATATCCGGTAATGAAATACCTGCGACCAACGTCCTCCCCACTGCGGGCGGCCTCTCGATGCTCAACGCCGCGGGCGAGGTGCGCCCGCTGGAAGATCTCGAGAACGAGATCATCCGCTTCGCGATTTCGCATTACCGCGGACAGATGTCGGAGGTCGCGCGACGCCTCAAGATCGGCCGCTCGACCCTCTACCGCAAACTCGACGAAGCGGCGGACGGCACGCGCGCGACGGACCCCACCTAGGTCGCATTGGCCTCGGGGCCGATCAAACAATACCAGGGAACCTTTTGAACCGTGTCGTGGCGGTGACAGACAAAGGCTGTGCCGCGTGGCAAAACGCACAGCCCGAGCGAAATCAGCTGCTTCGAGGTCAGTTTGTCGTGAGTTGCCCCGCATGGCGCTGGCTGCATACGAGGGGCAAATGTATCGTCTGCGTTCGTTGCGTGCAGGCGTGCGAGTCGATCGAGAGGCCGGCGCTTTCGCGCAAGCGATGAAACAAATACTGATTTGAACTGTTCCAGCTTGACTGGAGCAGTTCCACCCAGGGGGTGTGACGATGCGTGACTGTTCGAACAACCGTCGAGGATTTGACCGCGTATTGACGGCCGTCGCGGCAACCTTCCTCACGGTGTCCGCGACCGCAGCCTTCGCACAGGACACGCCTCGATCCAGCGCCGCGGAACTGGCGATCGACGCCGCGATCCCGCGCCCCGAGCCGGCCAACGTGCCGCCGCCCACCGCGGGCGATTTCAAGGCCGACACCACCGCCGCACTGCCCGACGCCGCCAAGCCGGCCGACGTGAAACCGACGAACGTGCAGGCCACCGAGACCAAGCCCGTTGATGCGAAGCCTGTCGATGCAGAGCCGAGCGCCACGGCAAAGGCCGTCGAACCAAAGCCCGCCGATGTCGTCACGGCGCCGGCAACGAAGCCCGCCGATACACCGAAGACGGATACCGCGGTCGCGCCGGCAGCGGCCTCGCCCGCTCCCGCCACCGCAACTGCGCCTTCGGCAAGCTCCGCGCCGGCAACGGCCACCGCGCCCGCCGCAGCTCCTGCTCCCGCGACGGCGGCTGCTCCGGCGACCGAACCCGCAAAGGCCGCGAGCAACGTTGCCTCCGAGGATCAGCCGGTCGCCGACAAGCTGCGCGAGCTGCTCGCCAGCAAGACGCTGCGCACCTTCGATCGCAAGAACGAGCGCGCTGCGGCCGAGAAATTCTATTCGGCCCGCGACTACGCGCCGGTCTTCACCAAGGCCGGCAAGTTGACCGACGCCGGCAAGGGCGTGATCGCCCGTCTCAAGGATGCGGCCGCCGATGGCCTCGATGCATCAGACTATCCGGTGCCGGATTTCGCCGCAGCGACGTCACCCGATGCGCTGGCCGACGCCGAATTGAAGCTCGCGTCCAGCATGCTGGACTATGCACGCCAGGCCCAGAGCGGCCGCATGCACTGGTCGCAGGTTTCGGCGGACATCCTTTATCCGGAGCACCCGATCGATCCGGCGGAAGTGTTCGCGAACGTGACCTCCGCGAAGGACGCCTCGGCCGCGCTCGACGGCTATAACCCGCCGCAGAAGCTCTACAAGGACCTCAAGAAGAAACTCGCCGAGCTGCGTGGCCAGGGCGACGGCCCGGTGATCACGATCGCCGACGGCCCCGTCTTGAAATATTTGCCGGCGCGCAAGAAGCAGGCTGCGGTCGAGATGGACGATCCGCGGGTGCCGGACCTGCGTAACAAGCTCGGCGTCACCGAGAATGCCGACAGCACCAAGTACGACGCGACCGTCGCGCGCGCGGTGGAGAGATTCCAGGCCAGCGTCGATCTCAAGCCGACCGGCGTGCTCGACGAGCGCACGGTCAAGGCGCTGAACAATCCGAAGCGCGACCGCCAGATCGACACCGTGATCGTCAACATGGAACGCTGGCGCTGGCTGCCGCGCCAGCTCGGCGCCGCCAATCTCGGCAATGCCTATGTGATCCTCAACATCCCCGACTACACGCTGAAGGTGATGCAGAACGGCGCGCAGGCCTGGACCACGCGCGTCGTCACCGGCAAGCCCGGCCAGCATGCGACCCCGCTTCTGACCGAGACGATGAAGTACATCACGGTCAACCCGACCTGGAACGTGCCGCCGTCGATCATCTACAACGAGTATCTGCCGGCCCTGCAGCAGGACCCGACGGTGCTGCAGCGCATGGGCCTCAAGCTCGAGCGCAACCGCGACGGCTCGATCCACATCTCGCAGCCGCCCGGCGAAGCCAACGCGCTCGGCCGCATCCGCTTCAACTTCCCGAACAAGTTCCTGGTCTATCAGCACGACACGCCGGACAAGTACCTGTTCGCGAAGGACGAGCGCGCCTTCAGCCACGGCTGCATGCGCGTGCAGAATCCCGATCAGTACGCTTCGGTGCTGCTCAACATCGCCGAGCCGAACCAGCACTACACGCCGGAGCGGATCCGCGGCATGTACGGCTCCAGCGAAGTCGACCTGAAATTCCCGACGCCGATCCCGGTGAACATCACCTACCAGACCGCGTTCGTGGACGACGCCGGCAAGCTGCAGATCCGCAGGGACGTTTACGGCCGCGACGCCACCATGCTGTCGCTGCTCAAGAACAGCCGCGGCAAGGATCTCGAAACGGTGGTGGCGCACGCCCAGCCGAGCTATTCGCGGCCGCCGAGCAGCAGCCTGCCTCCGGGCGTCAACGTGGCCGGCGACAACAGCGGCTTCGGCTCCTCAGGACCGAACTTCTTCGAGCGCCTGTTCGGGGGATTCGGACAGCCTGAGCCGCAGCCGGTCCGCCGCGGGCAGGCCCAGCAGCAGCGCCGGGTGATTACCCGCTAATCTGCTTTCCGGCCTGATTGGCCTAAATTTTGAAGCAAAATCAACGATCTCGCTCAAAAAGCGAGATCGTTGACGTTAACCATTTCGCATCGCCCCGGGGGGAACAGGGCTATCTTTTGCCACACTCGCCCAGTTAGTTAAGCCCAACTTGGGGGCGGGTCGGTAAACCTCGGTTAACCCTCCCGCTTTAAGAAAGCGTTCACCGTCTTCCGCAGGGGGTCTGCGAGGATGCCGAGCGAACGCTCGTCGACTGGGTGGGCTCATAGTGCTGGCTGTCTTCGCACGCCGCTTCAAACCGCTGTTGCTGCCTAAGGCCGGGTACCAAGTCGGCCTGAGCGCGCTATTGCTGTTGGCGGGCGCCGGCTCGGTCCACGATGCGACTGCGCTGAACCAGACCCGCACCCTCTCCTTCCACCACACCCATTCCAACGAAGACCTCACCATCACCTTCAAGCGCGATGGCCGTTACGACGAAGCCGCGCTGAAGCAGCTGAATCATTTCCTGCGCGACTGGCGCTCCCAGGATGAGACGGTGATGGACCGTCACCTTTTCGATATCCTCTGGGAGGTCTACAGCGACGTCGGCGGCAAGCAGCCGATCCAGATCATCTCCGCCTATCGCGCTCCAGCCACCAACGCCATGCTCCGCCGCCGCTCGTCGGGCGTTGCGCGCCACAGCCAGCACATGCTGGGGCATGCGATGGACTTCTTCATTCCGGGCGTGCCGCTGGAGCAGATCCGCTACGCCGGCCTGCGCCTGCAGCGCGGCGGCGTCGGCTTCTATCCGACCTCGGGTTCGCCGTTCGTGCATCTCGACACCGGCGGCATTCGCCACTGGCCGCGCATGACTCGCGAGCAACTGGTCAGGGTGTTCCCCGACGGCCGCACCGTCCATGTCCCGACCGACGGCACGCCGCTGAAGGGCTATGAACTCGCCAAGGCCGACATCGAGCGCCGTGGCAATGGCGACGACGCTGCTGTGATCAGCAAGCCGTCCCTGCTCGCGAAGCTGTTCGGCGCGGGCAAGTCGAGCGACGACGAAGACGAAGGCGCGGCCAGCGTGAACGACAAGCCCGCGGCCAACACCGTGGTTGCCGCCGCGGTGCCCGCCAAATCCGCCGATCCGATCCCGCTGCCGCGCGCCAAGCCGCAGCAGTTCGCCGCCGCGATCCAGCTCGCCGCCGCCGACGCGCAGCTCGTCCCGATGCCGAAGTCCAAGCCGGCGGTGCAGGTGGTGCAGACGGCCGAGAACGCCGAACCGCAATCGCCCGCCGACATCATCAACGCCCGCGGCTTCTGGGGTGACGAGGGAGCCGCACCGAAGCAGGCATCGGCCGCGCAGATCGCCGCGCTGAAGGCGCGTGAAGCGGTCGGTGGTGCCGATCCGCAGACCACCGCCAGCACGACGGACAGCTTCAACAAGGCGCTGGCCTATGCGCCCGCGGCGTCCTCGCCGGTCGATCGCGCCAACATCGTCGCGGCGACCGCGCCGATCCCGCGCAATGTGCGCCCGGTGCGCAACGCGGCGGCGCCGGCCACCGAAATCAACACCGTCGTCGCAAAGGGTGCACCGGGTCAGGGCGTGATCACCACGTCGACGCGGATCTCGGCCGCCAAGGGCAACGACATCTGGATGCGCGTCGTGATGCTGGCGCCGAGCGCGAGCAGCGGCATGCTGACCACGGTGCTCGGCGACACCGACATGAACATGATGCGGCAGCATTTCGTGAAGCCGCAGGCCGCCGTCGCCATGACCTTCTCGGAAGATCCGATGATGGGCATGACCTGCGATCACTTCTCGGGCTCGGCGACCGCCCTCCTGACGACCCAGTCGTTCGTGCTGCGCACCGCCTCGCTGCGCTAACCCCTCCTGCCCACAATATGCCTTCGGCCGGTTATGCCGGCAGCCCTGCCTTGAGCAAGCCCGCCTCGTAGCGCGCCCGATCGGGCGCGCGCTTGTAGTGCTGGGTTGCCAGATGGGCGGCGACCGAGAAGGACGGCTCGCGCTTCAGCACCTCGGCGGCGTGCGCGGAGGCTGCCACCGCGTTGCCCATCTGCGCCAGCGTCGCCGCGAGGAAGGCGTGATGGGTGTAGTCGGGCCGTGTGATCCGCGAGAACGCCTCGGCTGCGTCGGCGTATTTCTCGGCGCAATAGCAGGCGCGGCCGAGATGGCTCCAGAAGCGCTCCGGATGGAACGGATTGAGGCGCATCGCCCGCTTGATCCAGTCGATGCCTTCTTCCGGCCGCCCGAGCCAGGTCAGGAGCTCACCCTGCTGCACGACGACAAGGTCGTAGTTCGGGTTCAGCGCGAGCGCGCGCTCCTGATGGAAGGCTGCCTTGTCGTGGTCGTCGCGGTTGAGGTTCAGCGCGGCGAGAATCCGGTGCACGTCGCTGTCGTTATCATCGAGCTTGAGCGCGATTTCGAGCTCGGCGGCGACTTGCGCAAAAGTCGCGTCGCGGTCGTCACACCAGTTGTAGACCCAGGTCTGGCCGAGCACGCAGGCCCGCCACGCGTGCGCGTGGGCGTAGTTCGGATCAAGCACGATGGCGCGCTCGAGCAGACACTGCGCTTCCGCATTGTCGTCCCGAGCCGAGCGATGATGCAGCACCTTGGCGGCGAGCACGCACTCGTAGGCGGCCATGTTGTCGGTCGGCTTGCGCTTGACGCGGTCATGCGCGGCCGCCTCGACCCGTCCCGGGAGCGTCGCCACGATCGCGCGCGTCATCTCGTCCTGGATGGCGAAGATATCGGCAAGCTCGCGGTCGTAGCGCTCGGCCCAGACGTGTCGGTCGGCCACGGCATCGATCAGCTGTACCGTGACACGGATCCGGCCGCCGGCCTTCCGCACGCTGCCCTCCAGCACATAGTCGACGGCGAATTCCTTCGCGACGTCCTGCACCTTCACGGCCTTGCCCTTGTACACGAAGGTCGAGTTGCGCGAGATCACCAGCAGATCGTGGAAGCGCGACAGCTCGGTGATGATGTCCTCGGTGAGGCCGTCGGCGAAGAATTCCTGCTCGGGATCGCCGCTCATGTTGACGAGCGGCAGCACGGCGATCGAGGGCTTCTTGGCGACGACTTGTGTCGCTGCCGCACTCACCCGCTCGGGAGCGCTCCCGGAATCCGTTTCGAGATGGACGCGGAAAACCCTGATCGGGCGCGCGATGTTCTTGACGGTCTGATCGCCGAGGTCCTCGAAGCTGAGGTCTTCCAGGCGATCGCCGACCTGATCGCGGACCGCGCCGGAAATGCAGATGCCGCCGGGTTCGGCCAGCGTCTCCAGGCGGGAGGCGACATTGACGCCGTCGCCGAAGATGTCGGCCCCGTCGACGATCACATCGCCGAGATTGATGCCGATGCGAAACTGCATCCACCGCGCCGGCGCGACGTCGGTGTTGCGTTTGGCCATCCGGCGCTGGACTTCCGCGGCGCACAGCACCGCATCGACCACGCTGTGAAACTCGACCAGCATGCCGTCGCCGGTGGTCTTGATGATGCGGCCGCGATTCTTGGATATCGCCGGATCGATCAGCTCGATGCGATGGGTCTTGAGACGCGCAAGGGTACCCGTCTCGTCAGCCTCCATGAGGCGGCTATAGCCGACCATGTCGGCGGCGAGGACCGCTGCGAGCCTGCGCTCTGGTCCTGGCACGTCCATCTGAACGATCTGCCCGGTTACCTCAGGTGCAGCCTAGCAAATCCCGTGGTTGCACCCAAGCCTCGACAGAAGCCTTGGTGGGTGCCTCGTGCGGGTGGGGAGCCTTGAAATGCAGGCTGGCGAAGGCCAGCCTCAGATGGATCGCCCAAGAGCCAAAGATGACCGCAACAATAACAGGCATCTCGTCCATGGCGACCCGTCAGATCCTGACGGAGCTAAGCAGTGCCTTCCAGACGACGACCGGACAGCTGACCAGCATCGAGTCAGTCGGCGGCGTCGATGCCGCCAAGCGCATTCGCGCCGGCGAGCCGTTCGATATCGTCGTGCTCGCGGACGAAGCCATGAAGCAGCTCGAGGAGGACGGCTTGCTCAAGCCGGGGAGCTGCGCGGGTTTCGACCTTGGTGGCACGCGGCGAGGCCGAAGGCGGCCGGCCCACTGCCCCCGGAAGCTCAGTCCGTCACGCTGTTTTCGTGCGCTGTCTGCGCCGCGGCCGCCAATGAGGCCGGCGCACGCGACCTGATCAGATATCTGACGTCGGCGGAGGCCGATGCGCCCAAGCGTCGTTACGGCATGGAGCCGGCGTGACGAGCGGCATGACACGAGGGGCATGACAGGGCGCGCTTCGCGCGCGACCTGATCCCTGTTTTGAACGAAGGCCGAGCGCCGTGCGCGAGCCGCCCGACCAAACGCTGACGTCAGAGCATGCCAAGCGCCTGCATGTAGGTCTCCAGGATGGTCTCCTGCTCCTGGCGCTCGTTGGCATCCTGCTTGCGCAGGCGCACGATGGTGCGCAGTGCCTTGACGTCGAAGCCGTTGCCCTTGGCCTCGGCATAGACGTCGCGGATATCGTCCGAGATCGTCTTCTTTTCTTCTTCCAGCCGCTCGATGCGTTCGATGATGGACCTGAGCTGGTCCTTGGCAAATCGCGTTGCGGGCTCATCCTGAACGGCGGCAGACGTGGTGGCCATCGCGTACTCCTGAAATGGCAATGAAATGTCGCGCGAATACGCGCCACGCGCACCGCTTGTCGCGGGCGACCCTCGATTTTGGAGCGCGTTCCGTCAAGGAAACATCGCGCTCATCCACAGCGCGCCCACAGGAGATGCTGAGAGCCACGGAACGGACGTCACATAGAGGGAGATTTAATGCCCGCCTTGGGCCTTCTTCATCGCCGCAAGCTGCTCCGGCGTCGCGCTGCCCTGATGCTTGGCCTTCCATTCCTCATAGGGCATGCCGTAGACCGCCTCACGGCTCTCGTCCTTGCTCACCGCAAGGCCCTTGGCGTCGGCCTCTTCCTTCATCCAGTTGGACAGGCAATTGCGGCAGAAGCCGGCCAGGTTCATCAGGTCGATGTTCTGCACATCGGTCCGGTTGCGCAGATGATTGACGAGGCGCCGGAAGACCGCGGCCTCAAGTTCCGTTCTGGTTTTGTCGTCAATGCTCATTTTCGTGATCCCGGCTGTGGCGCTCACCATATTGATATCAGATGGGAATTGTCACAGATTTTGCCATATCGGCGCGCAAAATGGACCGGTTCGGCCAGACGTGCCGCGATCCCACTCCGTGAGAGACGGGCGCCCGCTCGTTGACAGTGCCTGCCGGACACGCGAAATCGTCAATGATTTGATATAGCTTCGCCGCATGAGCCCAATAGATTCTCTCGCCTCAGCTCCCCGCAATATCCGCCTGACCCTCGCCTGCCTCCTGCCGGGGCTGGCGCTCGTCGCGGCGTGCCTGTGGACGAGCCCGGCGGCCGCCGATTTCCGGCTCTGCAACAACACATCGAGCCGCGTCGGGATCGCGCTGGGCTACAAGGACGCCGAGGGCTGGACCACCGAAGGCTGGTGGAACGTGTCGTCGCGGACCTGCGAGACCCTGCTGCGCGGCAACCTTGTCGCGCGCTATTACTACATCTACGCTCTCGACTATGATCGCGGCGGGGAATGGTCCGGCCAGGCCTTCATGTGCTCGCGCGACAAGGAATTCACCATCAAGGGTACCGAGAATTGCCTAGCGCGCGGTTTTGACCGCACCGGCTTCTTCGAGGTCGACACCGGCGAGCAGCGTGCATGGACCGTCCAACTGACCGAAGCCAACGAACAACAGCCGCAGAAAGTACCGGGAATGCCGGGCGGCGTCGGCCCGGGAAGCCCCGGAGCGATGCCGGGCCTGCCGAACCCACCGCCGGGCGCAGCGCCTCCGGGCGCGTCTGGTCTGCCGCCAGCCGCAACGCCCGGAAACAAGCCATGAGACGACTGCGCCGAATCAAGATCCTCGCAACGCTCGGCCCGGCTCCTCGGACAGCGCGATGATCCGCAAGCTGTTCGAGGCGGGCGCCGACGTCTTCCGCATCAACATGAGCCACACCCCGCATGACAAGATGCGGGAACTGGTCAAGACCATCCGCAATGTCGAATCCAGCTACGGCCGGCCGATCGGCATCCTGGTCGACCTGCAGGGGCCGAAGCTGCGACTCGGCTCCTTCGCGGAAGGCTCGACCCAGCTCAAGAACGGCCAGAGCTTCATTCTGGATTCCGACAAGGCACTGGGCGACAACAGCCGTGTCCAGCTTCCGCATCCGGAGATCCTCGCCGCGCTCCGCCCGGGCCACGCGCTGTTGCTCGACGACGGCAAGGTCCGGCTCATCGCCGAAGAGACCTCGCCCGACCGCGCGGTGACGCGTGTGGTGATCGGCGGCAAGATGTCGGACCGCAAGGGCGTCAGCCTGCCCGACACCGATCTGCCGGTCTCGGCGATGACCCCGAAGGACCGCGCCGACCTCGAAGCCGCGCTGCCGGAGGGGATCGACTGGGTCGCGCTGTCCTTTGTGCAGCGCGCCGAGGACGTGCTCGAGGCCAAGAAGATGATCCGCGGCCGCGCCGCCGTGATGGCCAAGATCGAGAAACCGCAGGCCATCGATCGCCTCGCCGACATCATCGATGCAGCGGACGCGCTGATGGTGGCGCGCGGCGATCTCGGCGTCGAGCTGCCGCTGGAGCGGGTGCCGAGCCTGCAGAAGCAGATGATCCGGATGGCGCGGCGCGCCGGACGCCCGGTGGTGGTCGCGACCAGATGCTGGAATCGATGATCCAGGCGCCGGTGCCGACGCGCGCCGAAGTCTCCGACGTCGCCACCGCGGTGTATGAAGGCGCCGACGCCATCATGCTGTCGGCGGAATCCGCCGCCGGCAAATTCCCGGTGGAGGCGGTCTCCACCATGAACCGCATCGGCGAGGAAGTGGAGCGCGACCCGACCTATCGCAGCGTGATCAACGCGCAGCGCGTCGATCCCGAGCCGACCGTGGGCGATGCCATCGCCGATGCCGCGCGGCAGATCGCCGAGACGCTGGATCTTTCGGCGATCATCTGCTGGACGTCGTCGGGCTCGACCGCGATCCGCGTGGCGCGCGAGCGCCCGAAGGTACCGGTGGTCGCGATCACGCCCAATCTCGTCACCGGTCGAAAGCTGTCGGTTGCCTGGGGCGTGCATTGCGTGGTGGCCGAGGACGCGCACGATCTCGACGACATGGTCGATCGCGCCGGCTCGATCGCATTCCGCGACGGCTTTGCCAAGGCCGGCCAGCGCGTCATCATCGTCGCCGGCGTGCCGCTCCGCGCGCCCGGCACCACCAACATGCTGCGCATCGCCTCGGTCGGGCCGAACGGCGACGCGCAGATCTGACGATCATTTCCGCCGTGCCGGGCCACGCTTCAGCGCGCCCGGCATTGGGCGCGACGATCAGCCCTGCAACGATGCGTCGAGCGTGATCCTGGTGTTGAGCAGCTTCGACACCGGACATCCGGCTTTGGCCTTGCCCGCCAATTCCTGGAATGCCGCGTTATCGGCGCCCGGGATCTTCGCCGATAGCGTCAGGTGCACCGCGGTGATGGCAAAGCCGTCGGCGACCTTCTCCAGGGTCACGTCGGCCTTGGTCTCCATATGCTCCGCAGTGAGCTTGGCTTCGCCGAGGATCAGCGACAGTGCCATCGTGAAGCAGGCGGCGTGCGCCGCGCCGATCAGCTCTTCGGGGTTCGATCCGGGCTTGCCCTCGAAGCGGCTGGCGAAGCCGTAGGGATAATCCGCGAGTGCGCCGCTCTTAGTCGAGATCGCGCCCTTGCCGTCCTTGATACCGCCCTGCCATTTGGCCGAGCCGTGGGTCGTCGTCATGCGTTGCTCCCTGAGGTTGGTTGAACCCAGCCCGCAAAACTACAACGCCATTGCGACAGAAGTGTTCGCCCCGCGCCTGGATGTTAAGCGCCGACCAGCGCCTTCGCCGGGGTCGTCGCCTGCACCACGAGGCCGCGCGCGCGCGCGTCCATCACGCCGACCGCGCGCAATGCAAGCAGCGTCACGGTCTGCACCGCATCGCGCAGCTTGATCGGATCGTCGAGATTGCTTGGCGCCAGCGGACCGACCAGCGCCTCGTGCAGCGCGCCGAGCAAGGCGGTGGCGGCCAGCGCCGTATCCTGCGCCGGCAGATGCCCGGCACGCACGGCGGCGTCGATGCGCATCGCAAGCTCGCCGGAAATATCGCGGCGGCTGGCGAGGCGCGAGGCGGTGACGTCGACATCGACGGGCTCGGCCAGGATGCCCCAGGCGAGCTTGCGCTGCGACAGCACGTGGACCGCGATCGTCGTCACCGCGGCGGCCAGTGCCGACGACGGCCCGGGCGCGGCATCGGCGGCGCGGCGGATCGCGGACAGTTCGTCGCGCGAGACCTCCGTGATCAATTCCGAGATCAACTCGGCCTTCGACGGGAAATAGCGATAGACCGTCCCTGCCGCGACATTGGCCCGCACCGCGACGGGCGCGATCTGGACGGCCGCCATGC
>NZ_JACMYK010000114.1 GCF_020889785.1 Bradyrhizobium acaciae | reverse complement strand
CACCCATACTCCGCAGCGGATATTGTGAATGGGACTCGTCGTTCGGGCGTCGCCCAACAATGACTGCTTGTGGTTATGGGTCCCTGCTTTCGCAGGGACGACACCGAGTATGTCACTCGCTCCGCGAGTCATATGGATTCCGGCTCTCGCCTGCGGCGAGCCCCGGAATGACGGATCGAGGATCAGCGCAGTCTCAGCTCAGCGTGCCCGCATGCACCCACCAGCCGGGGTGAGCGGCGCGGAGCTGTTCGCCGGCGGCCTGGGCGTCGGCGTCGGTGGCGAACACGGCAAAGCAGGTGGCGCCGGAGCCCGACATGCGCACCAGGCGAACGCCAGTGGTCGCACGCAGCGCCGACAACACATCGCTGATGACGGGCTCGATACGCACCGCTGGGCCTTCGAGATCGTTGGTGCCGCGCGACAGCGCCGCAATCCAGTCGTCGATCGCGCGGCCGGCGTCCGGCCAGTCCGACGCCTGCATCATCACATCGGTGGCACCGATCAGGAGTTCGCCGTGACGCAGGCCGAGCGCGTTGAAGACGTCCTTGGTCGCAACCGGCACGCGCGGATTGACCAGCACGGCAGGCATTTTCGGCAAATCGAGCGGCAGCAGGCCTTCGCCGACGCCGGTCATGTCGCAGGCGCGCGAGGCGACGCACACCGGCACGTCGGCGCCGGTCTGCAGCGCGACCTCCATGATCCTGCTGTCGTCGAGCGCGAGCTCGTTGAGCCGCGCCAACAGCCGCAGCGCGGCTGCGGCATCGGCCGAGCCGCCGCCGATGCCGGCCGCAACCGGCAGCACCTTCTCCAGCGTGAAGTGGCCGACCTCGAGGTCCACGACGCGCTCGCCGAGCAGCCGCGCGGCCTTGAGCACCAAATTGTCCGACGTATCGCCGCAGGCGTCCGCCAGCGGTCCCGTCATCGAAAGCGACAGCTCGGGGCCCGGCTGCAGCGTGAGACGATCGGCGCAATCGGCAAATGCGACGACACTCTCCAGGTCGTGAAATCCATCGACGCGCCGTCCGACAACCCTGAGCGTCAGGTTGACCTTGGCACGCCCTTCTTCAATCAGCGCCGGCACGGCGACAAACCCCTAAAAAACAATGATCGTGAGCGATTAGCGTAAATCGCCTCACGATCCTATCCCTTTGTTTGGATGGAAATTCCGGGTTTGGCCATGCGCCGGAAGCACACCGCCCGTCATGGCCGGGCTTGTCCCGGCCATCCACGTCTTGCTTCGCGCGCCAGGACAAGACGTGGATGCCCGGGGCAGGCCCGGGCATGACGATCTTTTCCAGAAATTCAGCGCGAAGACGGCGGCTTAGACGCCGCCCGGATCAGCCGCCCTTGCCGTCGTCGTCCTTCTTCTTGTCGGCCGCGGCGGCGTTGGAGGTGTCATCCGGCAAGCCGTTGTCGATCTTGGCCTGGATCTTCGGCAGCTCTTCCGGCTCGGGCTTGAGGTCGCGGGCATGCGCCCACTGGAACTTGGCTTCCAGGGTGCGGCCGACGCGCCAATAGGCATCGCCGAGATGGTCGTTGATGGTCGGATCTTCCGGCTTCAGGTCAATCGCGCGCTCGAGGTTCTTCACCGCCTCCTCGTAATTGCCGATGCGGTAATAGGCCCAACCGAGCGAGTCGACGATGTAGCCGTCGTCAGGGCGCTGATCGACGGCACGCTTGATCATCTTCATGCCTTCGTCGAGGTTGATGCCCTGGTCGATCCAGGAATAGCCGAGATAGTTCAGCACATGCGGCTGCTCGGGCTGCAGCTCGAGCGCCTTGCGCATGTCCGCCTCGGCCTTGTTCCACTGCTTGGAACGCTCCTCGCAGATGCCGCGGTAGTAATAGGTGACCCAGGCATTCTTGTCGCCATTACCGGCCGGCAGCGCATCGATCGCCTGCGAATAGGTGGTGGCGCAGTCGCCGAACTTCTTGCGGCCGCGCTCGATATTGCCGAGCGCCAGGATCGCCTCGACGTCCTTCGGCTGATCGGCAGTGACCTCCTTGAGGATCTTGATCGCCTCGTCGCTGCGGTCGGCGGCGTCGAGATTGGTCGCGAGCTGGATCTGGGCGTTGCGCTTCAGCGGCGAGGACGCCGGCATCCGCTCATAGACCTTGATCGCCATCTGCGGCTTCTTCACCGATTCATAGAGATCGGCGAGCGACAGCAGCGCCAGCGGATGGTTCGGCTGCAGATAGAGCGCGAGCTGCAGATAGACCAGCGCGAGGTCCTCGCCGCCGCGGCGGGTCAGCGTCGCGCCGATGCCGTACAGCGCCTCGGCGGCGCCGGCCTGCGGTGAATCGATCAGCGGCGGCAGCTTCTTGCCGGCCTTGGTCTCCTTGATGCCTTCCAGCACCAGCGGATGACGCGGCAGTTTCTTGTCGAACGCCTCGTACATCGCGGTCGCGGCGGCGGCGTCCTTGTTGCGCGAGGTCCAGCGCGCATATTCGTCGACCGTGCGCAGCATGGAATCGTCGAGCTTGTAGACCTTCTCGAAGCGGGCGCCGGCGTCCTTCTCCTTGCCGGCGAGCTCGTAGATCATGCCGGCATGCAGGTCCTTGAAGATCGGATACCACTCGGGGCCGGTCAGCTTGTCGATCGAGGCGACCGCACCCTTGCTGTCGCCGGCGCCATAGGACGCCCAGGCCGACAGCAGCGTCGCCACCAAATCGGTGATCGGGCCGCGCACCGACTGGTTGATGTTGGACTGCGCGGCGGCATATTTCTTCAGCTTGAGGTCGCGCACGCCGACGACGAGGCGCGCAACGCGGTTGGCCTTGTCCTGGGTCAGGATGCGGTCGGCGAGCTTGACCGCCTCCTCGATGTCGCCGTCGGCGAGCGAGGAGATGAAGGCGCGGTCGAGCAACTCGGAATTCTTCGGGTCGGTGCGCAGCGCGGAGCGGTAGAACGCCGCAGCCGAGGACGCATCGCGCTCGACGCTGGCGTGGCGGGCGGCGAGATAGCTCCCCGCCGTGGTCAGCGACTTGAGGTCGGTCTTGGACGGGAATTGCGCGGCATTGTCGGTCGGATGGTCAGGCGTTTGCGCCGCGAGCTGCGCAGGCACGGCAAGCGCCGCGGCAGCGAGAACGGCAATCGTCAGGCGGTGGAATCGGGTGGACAGCATCACGGTTGCCTTGCTCCAGGGATTTACGCCAAGATGGATTTTACGGCCAAGATCTTGCGATCAGTCTCAAAATGCGAACCCAAGCGGCGGCATCACGGCGAGCGACAATGCCGCTTTTGGCGGTTATCCGCAAGGATCGCCCAAAGGCAAGCCGTGACGAATCAATTGGCAGATTAGGCCTTTAGGCCCGCCGATCCAGCCACCCCACCGCAAGACGCTCCCACTATGGCGGTATCGTGACCGGGCCCGGCATATTCGCGCGCGGACGCAAAAAGCGCCGGATACTGACGCCGCGGCCCCCTGTTCCGCGTCTCCAGATATATCCGACGGTGCGACCCGCCGCTTCCACATGACAGAGGCCACGCAAGGGGTGCGACAGGTTGGCGGCGGCCTCACGCAAATGTGGTCGGCCGCCTTGACCTCACCCTGGCCTTACATCGCCTCGTAGTTCGGACCGCCGCCGCCCTCCGGAGGGACCCAGGTGATGTTGCCGTTGGGATCCTTCACATCGCAGGTTTTGCAGTGGACGCAGTTCTGGGCGTTGATCTGGAAGCGCGGACCTGCGGATTCCTCGACCCACTCATAGACGCCGGCCGGGCAATAGCGGTTGGAGGGACCCGCGAACACGTCGTGCTCCGAGGTCTTCTGCAGGTTCATGTCGGCGACCTTGAGATGGACCGGCTGGTCCTCCTCGTGGTTGGTGTTGGACAGGAACACCGACGACAGCTTGTCGAACGAGATCTTGCCGTCCGGCTTCGGATAGGCGATCGGCTGATGCTGCTTGGATGGATCGAGCGTCTTGCGGTCCGGCTTGGCGTGCGACTGGGTGCCGAACAGCGAGAAGCCGAGCGTGTTGCACCACATGTCGAAGCCGGACAGCGCCATTCCGAGCAGATTGCCGAACTTCGACAGCAGCGGCTTGGCGTTGCGGACCTTGAACAGGTCCTTGCCGATCGCCGACGAGCGCCACGCATTTTCGTATTCGACGACTTCGTCATTGGCGCGTCCGGCGCCGAGCGCGGCAGCGACGTGCTCGGCGGCGAGCATGCCGGAGCCCATCGCGTTGTGGACGCCCTTGATGCGCGGCACGTTGACGAAGCCCGCCGCGCAGCCGATCAGCGCACCGCCCGGGAAGGTCAGCCGCGGCACCGACTGGTAGCCGCCCTCGGTGATGGCGCGCGCGCCATAGGCCAGCCGCTTGCCGCCCTCGAACACCTCGCGGATATCGGGATGCGTCTTCATCCGCTGGAATTCGTCGAACGGCGACAGATAGGGATCGTTGTAGTTCAGATGGACGACGAAGCCGACCGCGACGCGGTTGTCGTCGTAATGATAGAGGAACGAGCCGCCGCCGGTCTTGTCGTTCAGCGGCCATCCGAGCGTGTGCTGCACCCAGCCCTTCTTGTGCTTCGCCGGATCGATCTGCCAGACTTCCTTCAGGCCGATGCCGAATTTCGGCGGCTCGGAGTTGGCGTCGAGCTTGAACTTGGCGATCAGCTGCTTGGACAGCGAGCCCCGCGCGCCCTCGGCGAACAGCGTGTACTTGCCGAGCAGCTCCATGCCGCGGGTATAGGAATCCTTGTGGCTGCCGTCCTTGGCGATGCCCATGTCGCCGGTGGCGATGCCGCGAACCGCGCCCTTGTCATCATAGAGCACCTCAGTGGCGGCAAAGCCCGGATAGATCTCGACGCCGAGCGCTTCCGCCTTCGGCGCCAGCCAGCGGCAGACATTGCCGAGCGAGCCGATATAGTTGTGATGATTGTGCATCAACGGCGGCATGATGAAGTTCGGGATGCGGAACCAGCCTTGCGACGTGGCCCAGTAGAAGCGATCCTGCTTGACCTGCGTCTTCAGCGGACAGTCGGCATCCTCGCGCCAGTCGGGCACCAGCTTGTCGAGGCCCGACGGATCGATCACCGCACCCGACAGGATGTGCGCGCCGACCTCGGAGCCCTTCTCCACCACGACGATCGAGAGCTCCGGATTGAGCTGCTTGAGCCGGATCGCAGCCGACAGGCCCGACGGGCCGGCGCCGACGATGACGACGTCGAATTCCATAGACTCGCGCGGGGGAAGGTCTTCAGCACTCATGATCTTTGATCTCAGCCCATTGAGAACGCTTCTAAGCTTTTCAAAAATCGTTGTTTCCGATTTTTGACCGCAGGACAACCATGGAATTGCGCTTCGATGGCTTTGCACCGTCCGGATACCGCAGAGAATAATCTTTTCCGAAAACCGCCCTCCACTTTTCCGGTCGATGCTCTAGATTGCGCCCATGATGGCCCTGCCGCCCGAGCCCACCCCTACACTGCAGCAATTGCTCGCCTTTTACCTCGAGGCCGGGGTCGATTGCGCGCTTGGCGACGTGCCGGTCAACCGGTTGGAAGAACCCGAACCGGTTCCCCCGCCCGCCGCGCCGCGGCCGCCGGTTGCGCTCAATCCGCTGCGCCCCCCGCCGATGCCTTCAGTTCCGCGCAGCGAAATCACCGTGGCGCCGGAAGCCGCGATCGCCTCCGCACGCGAGGCTGCGCGGACGGCACCGACGCTTGAAGCCTTGCGCGCGCTGATGGAGGCGTTCGACGGCTGCGCGCTGAAACACACCGCGACCAGGCTGGTGTTCGCCGACGGCAATCCGCAGGCGCGCGTGATGTTCGTCGGCGAGGCGCCGGGCCGTGAAGAGGACATCGAGGGCCTGCCCTTCGTCGGCCGCTCCGGCAAGCTGCTCGACCGCATGATCGCGGCGATCGGGCTCGACCGCAGCAAGGCCTATATCGCCAACGTGATCCCGTGGCGGCCGCCGGGCAACCGCACGCCGACGCCGCAGGAGACGCAGGTGTGCCTGCCCTTCATCCAGCGCCATATCGAGCTGGTGAATCCCGACGTGCTGGTGACGCTCGGCAATCCCTCGACCCAGGCGCTGCTCGGCACGCGCGAGGGCATCATGCGCACGCGCGGCAAATGGGTCGACTACGACACCGGCACGCGCACGATCCGTGCAGTCGCCACCTTCCACCCGGCCTATCTGTTGCGTTCGCCGTCCTACAAGCGGCTGTCGTGGCAGGATCTGCGCGCGATCGCGAAGGTGCTTGCTTCGTAACTTCGTAGGATGGGTAGAGCGCAGCGAAACCCATCATTCGCGCGCGGGTATAAATCGATGGGTTTCGCTGCGCTCTACCCATCCTACAGATCATTACCCCTTCGGCCGCACGATCGCCCAGCCGATCCGCAGCACCGGCTGCCGTCCATTGACCAGCCGATCGAACGAGCGCGGCACTTCCGGCACCAGGCCAGGGAAACGTTGCGCGAGTTCGGGCGGCGGCGTGCCGGCGGTGTCCTGCGCGCGCCAGACCACGACGCCGCCGGTCTCGTTGAACTTCGTGACCGACAGCCAGGGCGTCCGTTGCGGCGCGGCGTCGAGCAAGAGATGCGGACGGCGCCCGTTCATCGCGATCAGGCTGGCGAGCTCGGGATCGCCGGCCACGGCACGCAGGCGCTGATTGGTGCGGCGCTCATAGCTGTCGTCGAAGAAGCGCCCCATTGCGGCCGCCGGCAGTGAGGTCGGCACCTCGGTGGTGCTGGTCCAGGGCAGGAACAGCGCCGCGGCCAGCGCGAGCGCGGCGGGTGCCGCGACCGCGAAGGCCCAGACCGAGCGCAACAGCCGCTGCCGCCGGAGCGGGATCAGATCGCCGGTCGCGACGACGACGGCAAGCCCCGACATCAACAGCGCCACGCCGGCGCCGCCGAAGGTGCGGTCGAGATCGAACAGGCCGGAGACGAAGCTGCTCACGATCGCAGGCGCAAACGCGAAGAAATAAACGAATTGCTGCGCCAGCGGGCTGACCGGCGGACGGTAGATGATCGGCGCGTCCTCGTTATCGCGGGCGAACCAGCGCGAATTGAGGATCGCCAGCAGCGCGATCGCGGCCGTCGCCACGATCAGCCCGCCGAGCACGACGCCCCAGCGCAGCGCGCGCGCCTTGAGATCGGCGAGCGCAGGCAAGGCCGGCAGCGCCAGCACGCCGGCGCGGATGAGCCAGATCAGATAGGGCAGCGCCAGCACGATGATGACCAGCAGCGCATAGAGCGGATCGACCGCGCGCAGCGTACGCCGCCCGCGCTCGGTTGCGACCGCAAAGCCGACCACGAGCAGGATCATGCCGATCGCCGCCGGCGTGGTCAGCAGCAGCAAGCCGCAATCGATCGACCAGGCGAACCAGGCGCTGCGCCGGTTCTGCCCGATCAATTGCCAGGAATGCAGCAGCAGCAGCGCCCACAGCGGACGCGCCAGGATCAGCGGGCCGAACTCGACGCTCGGCGAGGAGAACACCACGACCGTCATCGACAGCAAGACCGCCAGCACGCCCTGCGGGCCACCGACGATGGCGCGCGCCAGCTGGTAGAACGCGATGAAGGTGACGATCTCGCAGACCTGCGCCAGGAGATAGACGCCGAACACGTGATTGCCGGCGGCACGGAACGCAATGTCGGAAAGCCAGAACGCCAGCGGCGGCCCCATGTCGGTGCCGACCTGATACTCGCGGCCGAAGGCAAGGATGGTGGCGAGGTTGCCGGGCGGGCTGCCGTAGAAAATCAGCGGCAGCAACAGCCAGATCGCGGCCTGCACCAGCACCACGACCCAGACCACGAGGCGCGGCCGGGCGCGGATCAGTTCGACAACCAGGGAGGTAAACCGCATGAAACGCCTGAAATGCCCCAGCCGCGCGCATCCTGCGGCACAGACTGATCCCGAGGGTTTTGATAAACGGCGGCGGCGGTGGAGGCAACCGGCGTCGGATGAGCTCACGGTGCAAAGTCAAATACAGGTGTCATGCCCCGCGAAGGCGGGGCATCCAGTACGCCGCGGCTTCTCGATCGAAAACCGCTGGCTCTGGAATACTGGATCGCCCGGTCGAACCGGGCGATGACAGTGGTGAACGGGCGGGCGCCTTCGCGAACTACGCCGCAGCCGACGCGGCCGTTTCGCTCTCCGTGTCCACCACGAACAGGTCGGGCTCGTCGGGAGCCGGGAAATGCTTCAGCCGCGCGGCCACCACGGGCGCGAAGAAGCTGCGGTGATGGGTGCTCGGACCGAGCCGGTCCAGCGCCTCGAGGTGCTCGGGGACACCATAGCCCTTGTGCTGCTCGAAACCGTAGCCGGGGCAATCCAGCGCCAGCGCGCACATCAGGCGGTCGCGCGTCACCTTGGCGATGATCGAGGCCGCGGCGATCGAGGCGACGATGCCGTCGCCGCCGATCACGGCGTCGCAGTCGCAGGGCGTCGCGAGCTTGTCGCGGCCGTCGACGAAGACGTGCTTCGGCATCTCCGGCAGCGCATGCACCGCGCGCGCCAGCGCCCACAGCGAGGCACGCAGGATATTGTCGCGATCGATACGCGCCGGCGAGGCCACCGCGACCGAGAACGCGGCGGTGGCGCAAATCTCCTCGAACAGTTCCTCGCGGCGCTCGGCGGTCAGCCGCTTCGAGTCGTCGAGCCCCTTGGGAACGCGATTCGGATCCAGCACCACAGCGGCGGCAACCACCGGGCCTGCCAGCGGGCCGCGCCCGGCCTCGTCGCAGCCGGCGACCGGCCAGACGCCGCGCTTGATCAGCGCGCGCTCGCGCCGGAAGCTTGGCCGAGTCACGGCGATGACGCGCTTGGCCGGCACGGCCGGTTCTGCCGACTTCTTCCTCGACACGCTCTTTGATGCGCTTTTGGACTTATCCCGAATCATGCGGCGATCGTGATCAAGCAAGGCCCCCGGCGCAACCGGGAACCCGCTTCCCTTCCCCGCTATTCAATCCATCTCTCTAATCCGGGATCGACACCCGCCCGCTAACGAGAACCTCAAAACCCGGCGCGCGCACCACTTCCCAGGCGTGACCGTCCGGATCGCCGAAATAACCGCAGTAACCGCCATAGCTCGTCGGCTGGGCCGGCTTCAGCAATGTCGCGCCCTTCGACAGCGCGAACGCCATCACGCGATCGACCTCCGCATCGTCGTTGCAGTTCCAGGCGATCGCGACACCGCGGAATGCTGAAGGCCGCGGCTGATCGGGCAGCCCGGCGTCAGCGGCGAGCAGATGCCACGGGAACAGCCCGAGCACAGTGCCGCCGGTCTCGAAGAAGGCGACCTCCTGACCGGTCGCGCGCATCTTTCTGGTGAATCCGAGAGACTCGTAGAAGGCGATGCTGGCGCGCATGTCGCCGACGCCGAGCGTGAGGACGGTGAAGCGTGCGGTCGGGGCGTTACTCATATTTTACCTTTCCCGTCATTGCGAGCGAAGCGAAGCAATCCATCGTACCGCATATGCCGAAGCATGGATTGCTTCGTCGCTCCGCTCCTCGCAATGACGTCCTTAGCCTCAGAACAGACTGAGCTGCTGCCCGCTGCGCTTCGGCTTGGCGAAGTGATCGGTGGTCAGCTTGGTGCGCCGCTTGTTGAGGCCGAGCTTTTCGCAGGCGATCTCGAAGCGGCGGCCGATCATCCAGGCCATCGGGCCGGTGCCCTTCATCCGCGTGCCCCATTGCGAGTCGTAATCACGGCCGCCGCGCATGTCGCGGATCAGCGTGAAGACGTGGCGGTAGCGGTCCGGATAGTTGGCCATCAGCCATTCGCGAAAGAGATCGCGGACCTCGAGCGGCAGCCGCAGCAGCACGTAGCTCGCCTCCCTGGCGCCGGCATGCACGGCGGCATCGAGGATGCGCTCGATCTCGGAATCGTTCAGCGCCGGGATCACGGGCGCGACCATCACCGTGGTCGGGATGCCTGCATCCGCGAGCCGCTTGATCGCCTCGAGCCGTTTCGGCGGGGTCGAGGCGCGCGGCTCCATGGTGCGGGCGAGCTTCGGGTCGAGCGTCGTCACCGAGAGCGCGACCTTGGCGAGATTGCGCTTGGCCATCCGCGCCAGGATATCGATGTCGCGGGTCACCAGCGCCGACTTGGTGACGATGCCGACCGGATGGCCGGCGCGCTCCAGCACCTCGAGAATGCCGCGCATGATTTTCCGTTCGCGCTCGATCGGCTGATAGGGATCGGTGTTGGTGCCGATCGCAATCATCCGCGCTTCATAGTCGGGCGCAGCCAGCTCCTTCTCGAGCAGCGCGGGCGCGTCCGGCTTGGCGAACAGCTTCGATTCGAAGTCCAATCCCGGCGACAGGCCGAGATAGGCGTGGGTCGGCCGCGCGAAGCAATAGACGCAGCCATGCTCGCAGCCGCGATAGGGATTGATCGAACGATCGAAGCCGATGTCCGGCGAATCGTTTCGGGTGATGACCTTGCGCGAGGTGTCGAGCGCCACGCTGGTCGAAAACGGCGGCAGGTCTTCAAGGCTCTGCCAGCCATCGTCGAAGGCAACCCGCGCCTCGGCCTCGTAGCGGCCGCTGGCGTTGGACTGCGCGCCGCGGCCCCGCCGCCGCTCGCGCTCGATCGCGACCGCAAGCTCGGGGAAAGGGGTGGGTGCACCCGCCGGGTTATCGGAGGGCGCCGTTACCGGCGGGTGCTTGAGGGCATGAGAGGATGCTCGGCTCATGTTCCGAAGCTAACACAGCACGAGAACAAATCAAGAACATGAGCGGAGAAATTCCACAGAACCTTGCTACAAAATTCTGCAGGCGAACAGGCTGCTTTGAATATGACAAGGTGATAACACGGCCGGAGTTTCCTGAACCGTTCGAGCCATCGAAGCCTCAAATCATGCTGAGCGTGATCATTCCAACCGACGGGGTCGAGCGCACCGCGGTCGCGACATTGGCGGCGCTGGTCCCGGGCGCGGCCGCCGGCGTGATCCGCGAGGTGCTGCTGGTCGACCGCACCAATACCGACATCATGGAGCGCGTGGCCGACGTTGCCGGCTGCGGGTTCCTGCGGTTCGAGGGCACGCGCGCCGCGGCGCTCGCGGCGGGCGCACGGCAGGCGCGGTCGCCCTGGCTGATGTTCCTGCATCCGGGCGCGGTGCTCGATGCCGGCTGGATCGAGGAGACCACCCAGTTCATCCAGATGGTGGCGGCAAGCGGCAAGGACCGCGCCGGCATCTTCCGCTACGCCCGCGCGCCCTATTCCGATCCCGGCCTGCGCGACGGCCTCAAATTCGTCGCCCGCATGATCACCGGCCCCTCGGCCGAACAGGGCCTCCTGATCGCGCGCGACCACTACGAGCGGATCGGCGGCTACCGGCCGGACGCGCGCCGTTCCGAAGCGCGCCTGCTGCGCCGGCTCGGCCGCTCCTCTCGCACCATGCTGCGCAGCCGGATCATGGTCGCGTGAAGTCCTGCCTCCGAAGCAATCGATGAAATAGGGTTCGCCAAGCGCCGTCATGCCCGGCCTTGTGCCGGGCATCCACGTCTTTGCTTCCATCACGCCGGAAAGACGTGGATGGCCGCGACGAGCCCGACCATGACGAAAACAGGAACGCTTCGGTCTTGCATATTATTTGATTCCGTCAAATAATATGCTTGATGAAATCAAATTCCCATGATGCGGCCCTCGAGGGCCAGGTTGCCGCGGTCCGCGGCTTCAGCCGGTTCTACACCCGCAAGCTCGGCATCATCGAGCCGAAGCTGCTGCACTCGACATTCACGCTGCAGGAGGCGCGGATCATCTACGAGCTCGCGCATCGCGAAAATTGCACCGCGACCGATCTGGTGCGCGATCTCGACCTCGATGCCGGCTTCGTCAGCCGCACGCTGGCGACACTGCAGCGCCGCCAGATCGTGAGCCGCAAGCCGTCGAAGGCCGACAAGCGCGTCAATGAGGTGGCCCTCACCGCCAAGGGCCGCACTGCGGCCGCGGATCTCGACAGTCGCTCGCGCGACGAGGTCGGCGCGCTGCTGAAGCAGATGGACAGCGACCGTCGCGCCGCCGTGGTGCGCGCGATGGGCACGATCGAGCAGTCGCTGGAGCGGCCGGCGAAAAAACCGGTCGGCTTCCTGTTGCGCAGCCATCGCGTCGGCGACATGGGCTGGGTGATCTCGCAACAAGGGCGCGTCTACGCGGAGGAGTATGGCTGGGACATCAGCTACGAGGCGTTGGTGGCCGAGATCTGCGCGCAGTTTCTGCGATCGTTCGATCCGGCCTGCGAACATTGCTGGATCGCGGAGATCGACGGCGAGCCGGTCGGATCGATCTTCCTCGTCAACGGCGGCGATGGGGTCGCCAAGCTGCGACTGCTGGCGGTGGGGGAGAAGGCGCGCGGGCTCGGCGTCGGCCGCGCCCTGGTCGAACAGTGCATCCGCTCCGCGCGCGAGATGGGCTACACGAAGATGACACTGTGGACCCAGAGCATCCTGGTCGCTGCGCGCGGCATCTACGCCCGCGCCGGCTTCCAGCGGGTGAAGGAAGAGAAGCACCACAGCTTTGGCGTCGACCTGGTCGGCGAGACCTGGGAGCTGGAGCTTTAAGGCGTTACCCCCTCCATTTTCGTCATTCCGGGGGCGCGCAGCGCGAGCCCTCAGATGCGCGATTGCGCATCGGGGAATAACGGTGGAGCGACGTAGCAGCTACGCGCTCGCCCCTTTTGCCTTCAGGCGGCGCAGGTGCTCGTCGAGCCGCGGCATGATCTCGACGAAATTGCAGGGCCGCGTGCGGTAGTCGAGTTGCGCAGCGAGGATGCCGTCCCAGCCGTCGCGGCAGGCGCCGGGCGACCCGGGCAGGCAGAAGATGAAGGTCGCGCCCGCAACACCCGCGGTGGCGCGGCTCTGGATCGTCGACGCCCCGATCTTGGCGTGGCTCAGCATGTGGAAGGCGATCGAAAAGCCGTCCATGCGCTTCTCGAACAGCGGCTCGACCGCCTCCGGCGTCACGTCGCGGCCGGTGAAGCCGGTGCCGCCCGTGGTGATCACGGCGTCGACGCCCGGATCCGCGATCCAGCGACGAATCACGGCACGGATCGCCTCGACATCGTCGGTAACGATCTCGCGCGCCGCCAGCTTGTGGCCTGCCGCGGTGAGACGATCGGCGAGCGTAGTGCCCGATTTGTCGTCCGCCAGCGAGCGGGTGTCGGAAATCGTCAGCACCGCGATGTTGAGCGGGACGAAGGTTTTGGATTCGTCGATTGAAGACATATTGTTCGCACCTCTCTCCCACCCACCGACGTCATCCTGAGGTGCGCGCGAAGCGCGCCTCGAAGGATGGGCCGCGGGCTCCGTCATCCTTCGAGGCTCGCCGAAGAGGCGAGCACCTCAGGATGACGCCACCGGCAGCGGACAACATATATGTCGTGCCACCGAAAGCAGCTGCCCCCTACCCGCCGCCGAACGTGTTGCAGGCCTGCACGGTGCCCTGCTGGTAGCCGGTCATGAACCATTGCTTGCGCTGCGCGGCGGAGCCGTGGGTAAATGAGTCCGGCACCACCCTGCCCGTCGCCTGCCGCTGCAGCGTGTCGTCGCCGATCGCATTCGCGGTGGTCAGTGCGGCGTCGATGTCGCCAGCCTCGAGGAAGCCCGGCCGCTTCTTCTCCTCGCGGTTGACCCAGACGCCGGAGAGGCAATCGGCCTGCAGCTCGACCTTGACCTGCAGCGCGTTGGCCTCGGCCTTGCTTCCGGCCTGCTGCTGCAGCCGGTTCACGCGCGGGATGATGCCGAGCAGGTTCTGGATATGGTGGCCCGCCTCATGCGCAATGATGTAGGCCGCGGTGAACTTGCAGGCATTGCCCGAGCAACCGCGGAAGCGCGTCTCGACCTCGCGGAAGAATCCGGTGTCGAGGAAGATGGTCTTGTCCGGCGGGCAGTAGAACGGCCCCATCGCCGACTGCGCCATGCCGCAGCGGCCGCCGTTGGTGGCGTTGCGGAACAGCACGATTTTCGGACCGGTGTAGCTCTGGCCGCTCGCCTGGAAAATCTCGCTCCAGCGATCGTCGATCTCGCCGAGGATGCCCGAGATCATGCTGCCCATCTCGTCGGTCGGCGCGCCGCGCTTGGCCTGCCCGCCCGACGACTGCCGATCGGTCTGGTAGCTCGGCGCCTGGCCGCCGCCGGTGAGAATCTCGGCGCCGCCGATCAGGATGCGCGGGTCGATGCCGAAGGCGTAGCCGAGCAGGCCGAGCACGATGACCGTGCCGATGCCGAGCCCGCCACCGCCGCCCATCGGAATCCCGAAGCCGCCACCACCGCCGCCGCCTCCGCTGTCGTCGCGACGGTCTTCGATGTCGTCGCTGCGACGGAAATCATCATAGCGCATGGCGGCTTCCCTTCATTCCAGTCGGCGACCCAATGCGGGACACACCAACTTAAAATTTCCATTCTGTTAATCAATATCCTGCCCGGCAAAAATTGCCTAGTCCGGAAGACGCGCATCCCTTGCAGTGCGAACGGCCGCGCGCGACGGCGAATTTACCGGTCGAATCGTGCCGGTTTGATGATCCGCAAATTTTTTCGCCGAACGCGCTGATGTTGCAGCACAACGCGAACCACAATGCGTCATGCCGCGCAAAAGACGCTGCAATCTTTTGCATGAAGATTTCCAATTAAGTCGATTTTTACTTTGCCGGGTCAATGTGGCCCCAGTCGGTTGTTTAGTCCCGCGTCGCCGACAGCGTCGCCTGAGTCAGAGTTCTTGAGTCATGGTAGTGTCGCGTCGCGGGGCGTCTGCAAGGGCGCCCCGCACTAAATTTGAGAGTGCCCCGTCGAGCCACATCGTCATTGGCGATTGCGTGGCCGAGTTGTCGAAGCTTCAGGCCGGCTCGGTCGACCTGGTCTTCGCGGACCCTCCCTACAATCTGCAGCTCAAGGGCGATCTCAAGCGCCCCGACGAATCGCACGTCGATGCCGTCAACGACGACTGGGACAAGTTCTCGTCGTTCGCTGCCTATGACGATTTCACCCGCGCCTGGCTGCTCGCCTGCCGCCGCGTGATGAAGCCGTCGGCAACGCTGTGGGTGATCGGCTCCTATCACAATATCTTCCGCGTCGGCGCGATCATGCAGGACCTCGGCTTCTGGCTCCTGAACGACATCGTGTGGCGCAAGTCGAACCCGATGCCGAACTTCCGCGGCCGCCGCTTCACCAACGCGCACGAGACCATGATCTGGGCCGCGCGCGACGAGAAGGCCAAGGGCTACACTTTCAATTACGAAGCCCTGAAGGCATCCAATGAGGACGTGCAGGCGCGCTCCGACTGGCTGATCCCGCTGTGCACCGGCGAGGAACGCCTCAAGGGCGACGACGGCAAGAAGGTCCACCCGACGCAGAAGCCCGAACAGCTGCTCGCCCGCGTGCTGCTGTCGTCGTCGAAGCCCGGCGATCTCGTGATCGATCCGTTCAACGGCACCGGAACGACAGGCGCGGTCGCCAAGCGCCTCGGCCGCAACTATATCGGCTTCGAGCGCGACCGAACCTATGCCGCTGCCGCCGAAGCCCGCATCGCCGCGATCGAGCCGCTGCCGGCCGAGACGCTGGCCCCGTTCATGACCGCCCGCGAGGCGCCTCGGGTCGCGTTCTCCGAACTGATCGAGCGCGGCATGATCATGCCCGGCGCCAAACTGGTCGATGCCAAGAAACGCCACGGCGCATTGGTGCGCGCCGACGGCGCCATCATGCTCGGCGACAAGGTCGGCTCGATCCACCGCATCGGCGCGGTGGCCCAAGGCTCCGGCGCCTGCAACGGCTGGACCTTCTGGCACGTCGAGACCAAGAACGGCCTGCGGCTGATCGACGAGCTGCGCGCCGAGATCCGCTCCGAGATGGCGGTGGGCTGAGCAGCCCTGAACTCACCTCCCTCGTCATTCCCCGATGCGCAATTGCGCATCTGAGGGCGCCGCAAGGCGGCGAACCCGGAATGACGAGTGAAGAACGATGACATCGTCTTGAACGTGGGCCACCTTGTTGCGCCGTGGCGGCGGGCCTACATTGACCGCGTCACTCGCCGTTTCGATTGGTCGCCCGATGCGAAGACAATCCGAGACATTGCTGCTGGTGCCGCTGCTGCCGATCTTCCTGCTCGGCATGTTTCCGATGCTGCTGATCGGCCTGCTCGGATTCTTCGGCCTGATCATTTTCGGCATCCTGCTCGTCTGCGTGGGACTGACGCTCGCCCTCGAGGCGCATGGCGAGTTCAATGAAGAGGTCATCGTCCACGGTTTTGCCCGTGGCTCAGAGCGCGCGACGCAGGTCTCACACCTGCATGCGGCGACCCGCTCCGCCGCCGTGCTGGATGCCGCGGGAATTGCGCTGGTGGTCGCGGGTATCCTGGGCTTCTTCTGGGTCGGCTGACCAGCGCGCCACGCGACCCTGATTCACAAACTCGCCGCTTGCGCAGCGCAGCAAAATTTGTGCATGAGGGGTTCGTCCGCGGCCTTCCCCGTCGCGTCCCGATCTCGCCGGTCACAAGAACCAAGGGAGTCCCTTCATGATCAAATTCTATTTCAATGGCGCGCCGAACCCGAACAAGGTCGCACTTTTCCTGGAAGAATCCGGACTGCCGTTCGAGGCGATCCCGGTCGACACCCGCAAGGGCGAGCAGTTCGCGCCGGAATTCCTGAAGGTGAATCCGAACGGCAAGGTGCCGGCGATCGACGATGACGGCGTGCTGGTGTTCGACAGCAATGCCATCCTGCTTTACCTCGCCGAGGAGAACGGCAAGTTCCTGCCCGCCAACACCCCGGCCAACCGCGCCGCAACGCTGTCCTGGCTGATGTTCATCGCAACCGGCCTCGGCCCGTATTCCGGCCAGGCGGTGCACTTCAAGCATTTCGCGCCGAAGGACCTCGATTACGCCAACAACCGCTACCAGTACGAAGCGCATCGCCACTACAAGATCCTCGACGACCACCTGGCGAAACAGCGCTACATGGTCGGCGACAGCTACACGATCGTCGACATGGCGTTCTGGGGCTGGGCGCGGATGGCGCCGTTCATCCTCGGCGAGGAAGGTTACGCGAAATATCCGAACGTGAAGCGGCTGGTCGACGAGATCTCGGCGCGGCCGGCGGCGGCGCGGGCGATCGCGCTGAAGGACAAGCACACCTTCAAGGCCGAGATGGATGACGCGGCGCGCGACATCATGTTCGGCCATCTCAAGGCCAAGGTGGCCTGACGCACGTCGTCATTCCGGGGCACGCGCAACGCGCGTGAACCCGGAATCCTTTTCCATCATCTCGAGATTCCCCGATCCGCGATTGCGCATCTGAGGTTCGCACCGGCGCGCGTCCCGGAATGACAAGAATTCTTGTTAAGGCGGCCAGTACGACCTGCGCCCGTCGTCACTGCGACGATGGCAGATATCTGCGCGGCAGACGCCGATGTCCTGCAACTCGCGTTCGCTCATGGCGGCGAGCTGCCGCCACGAGCGCCGGTCCTCGCGCCATTCCCCGAACCAGACCGGCGCCGCGGCGACTGCGGCAATCAGTGCTTCAACCCGCCGCACGAACCTCGCCGGCCGGAAACGGACCGAGGGCCTTCTCGGTCAGAACCGAGTCGCAATATTCCCTCACCTCCTTGATCCTGCCGCCGTCGAAGCGGAACACCAGGCAATAGTCGTTGTCATAGCGCTGACCTTGCTTGGTGAGGTTGTTGCCCTTGGCCTCGACCACGACGATGTCGCCGTCGGCGATGATGCGATGGGCGACGGTGCGACCGCGCTCGACCAGCCTTGAGCGGACATGGCCGTGCAAATCGTTCATGATCGATTGCTTGCCGGTGAAGGTGCGCGACCAGGAATATTGCCCGGTCACGGTCCAGGTCGCGTCATCGACAAGCGTTGCCATGAACAGCGATTTCTCGCGCACCGCGGGATCGGGACTACCCGCGATCACGAACATCTCCTGCACCAGTTTCTTGTTGTCGGCTGCGCTCATGGCGCGTCTCCTTGCGATGGGTTGGCTTTGACGTGAAGCGTTCCGCACGCGAGACGCTGTTCCGCTTCGCGTGAGATCGCCCTGCCTTCCAATCCTGCGGCCTGGATCCGTATTCTTCCAATCGATAGGTGATATGATATATATTCACCTGATGAATTTGAATTCGCTTGACCTCAATCTGCTGGTCGCGCTCGACGCACTGCTGCGCGACGGCAGCGTCAGCCGCGCCGCGCTGCGGCTCAATCTGTCGCAGCCGGCGACCAGCCACGCGCTGCAGCGGCTGCGCGACCTGATCGGCGACCCGCTTTTGGTGCGCAACGGCGCCCGAATGGAGCTGACGCCGCGGGCGCAGGCGCTGCGCTCGCCGTTGGCACAGGCGCTCGACCAGGTGCGCACGCTGTTCGTGTCCGACGATTTCGACGCCGCGCGCAGCGAGCGGCATTTCCGCCTGATGATGCCAGACCTGGCGGTCGAGCTGCTGATGCCGCCGCTGATGGAGAAGGTGACGCGGCTCGCGCCCCACGTCACCATCGACGTGGTGCCGTGGCGGAGCTCCACGATCTTCACGCCGGACTTCGGCCGCACCATCGATCTCGTGATCTCGATCGGCAATTCCTTCAAGGGCTTTCACCGCCAGCGGCTCTACACGGACATCGATGCGCTCGCGGTGCGGCGTGGCCACCCTGTGGGAGCGAAGCTGAAGAAGCGCGACGCGTTCCTCGCCGCGCGGCATGTCGCCGTGATCATCCGCGGCCACAACGAGGATCTGATCGACACCTGGCTGCGCGCCAAGGGCATCGAGCGGCGGATCGCGCTGGTCGTGCCGGGCTATATCGAGGCGCTGCACGTCACCGCACGCACCGACCTCGTCGCCTTCGTGCCGCGCCGGCTGATCTCGGCGCTGGCGAAACAATTGTCGCTGGTGATCGTGACGCCGCCGCTCGATCCCGGGATCGACGAACAGCATATGTTCTATCCGACGCGGGCGCAGATGGACCCCGGCTCGATCTGGCTGCGCCGGCTGATGCTGGAGACGGGACGGGAGCTGGAGACGGGGAAAGTGTAGCCCGGCTCCATCCAACAGTCGTCCCTGCGAAAGCAGGGACCCATAACCACCGCTACTTGTGATGAGGACGGCAGCGGCCCCAGCGTGGCACAATAACTGCGATTTGGGGTTGTGGGTCCCGGCTCGCGCTTCGCTTGGCCGGGACGACATCGAACTTTTGCAACACCGAGTTTTGTTTTTGGCGCCTACGCCTTCTGCTCCGCCAGCACCTTCTGCACCGCCGGGCGGCTGTCCATCGCGGCGCGATGGGCCTTCACCTTGGGCAGGGTCGCGATGTCGACGCCGTCGCCGTCGAGCCAGAGGGTCAGCGTGTAGAGATAGGCGTCGCCCACCGTGTAGCTGTCGCCCATCACCCACGGCCCCTTGAGCATGTCGCGCTCGATCAGGTTGAAACAGGCGCCCATGGTCTTCGGGACCATCGACTTCATGTCGGCGAACGACGTCTCCTGCGTCGCCCAGCGCGCGCCGCGCATCTTGTGGGCGTGGCAGACATGCACCGTCGAGCAGAGATAGGAATTGAAGGCCTGCAGTTTGGCGAACTCGAAGGCGTCATCGAGCGGCGCGAGGTTCGCCTGCGGGAAGCTCTGCGCGATGTAGGCCAGCATCGCCGGGGTCTCGGTCAGCACGCCGCGGTCGGTCACCAGCGTCGGCACCCGGCCTTTCGGGTTGATCTTGAGATATTCCGGGCTGTTCTGCTGGTTGTTCTTGAAGTCGAGCCGCTCGACCGCGTAGGGCGCGCCGGCTTCGGCCAGGGCGATGTGAGAGGCGAGCGCACAGGTGCCGGGGGCGGTGTAGAGCTTGAGCATGTCGATGTCCTCTGCGGGCCTTGTCGGTTCGTTGCGAACCCGGCCCAGGCTTTTTATGGGATGCGTCGGACGTTAGCGTTGCTGCCGTGGGCCGTCCATCCCCACCCAATCTCGCAAGGTTTCGCGGTTGCCCACAGCAGGGCCGCCGTGCGATGACCAAGGCCAATCGAGAGGGCTTTTCATGACGGTGCTCATTGCAGGTGGCGGAATTGGCGGGCTGACGCTGGCGCTCAGCCTGCACCAGATCGGCGTGCCCTGCCGCGTGTTCGAAAGCGTGCCTGAGCTCAGGCCGCTCGGCGTCGGCATCAACGTGCTGCCGCATGCGGTGCGCGAATTGATCGAGCTCGGCCTGCACGATGTGCTCGACGCGACGGCGGTGCGCACCAGCGAGCTCGCTTATTTCTCCAAGCACGGCAAGCCGATCTGGCGCGAGCCGCGTGGGCTCGAGGCCGGCTATAAATGGCCGCAATTCTCGATCCATCGCGGCCGGCTGCAGCAGCTATTGCTCGATGCCGCCACCGAACGGCTGGGCGCCGCGAACATCCTGACCAGCCATCACCTCACCGGCTGGACCGAAACGCAGGATGGCGTGCGCGCCGAGTTCATCGACCGCGCCACCGGCAAGCTCGCCGGCAGCTACGAAGGTACGGTGCTGATCGCCGCCGACGGCATCCATTCGGCGGTGCGCGAAAAACTCTATCCGCAGGAGGGGCCGCCGATCTGGAACGGCCGCATCCTGTGGCGCGGCATCACGCGGGCGAACGCCTTCCTCACCGGCCGCACCATGATCATGGCCGGCCATGAGATCCTGAAATTCGTCTGTTACCCGATCTCGAAAGAGGCCGGCCCCGACGGCAAGTTCGACATCAACTGGGTCGCCGAACGGCACATGCCGCCGACCTATCAGTGGCGCCGCGAGGACTATAACCGCACCGCAAAACTCGATGAGTTCCTGCCGTGGTTCGAGAGCTGGAATTTCGACTGGCTCGACGTGCCCGGGCTGATTGGGAACTGCCCGCATGCCTACGAATATCCGTTGGTCGATCGCGACCCGATCGCGCAATGGACCTTCGGCCGCGTCACGCTGATGGGCGACGCCGCGCACCCGATGTACCCGATCGGCTCCAACGGCGCCTCGCAGGCGATTCTGGATGCGCGCACGCTGACGCGCGAGATCCTGGCGCATGGCCCGACGCAGGCGGCGCTCGTGGCCTATGAAGCCGAGCGCCGGCCGGCGACGACTGATCTTGTCATGCTGAACCGCCGCAACGGCCCCGAGCAAGTGATGCAGCTGGTGGAGGAGCGCGCACCCAACGGCTTCGGCGTCGTCACCGAGGTGTTGTCGCAGCAGGAGCTGGAAGACATCGCCGCCAACTACAAGCGCGTCGCCGGTTTCCAGGTCGAGGGGCTGAACGCCAAGCCGCCGATCGTGCAGCGGGCGGGCGCATAAGTGCTGCGCAGCTTCAAGCCGCTTTCTATTCTGTCACCCTGAGGAGCCGCGCAGCGGCGTCTCGAAGGGTGCACGGCCCGGCCAGTGGCCGTCGACCCTTCGAGGCTCGCCCAGCGGCGCAATTGCGCCGCAAGGACTGGCTGTCGCGCGAGCAATCCCTACCGCAGCGCCCGTGCCGCTTCCACCAACCGGATGCTGCTCGTCGCCGTCGCGAGCAGCGTACCCTCGGCCGAGGTCAGCCGCCCCTCGACGAAGGCGATGGTCTTGCCGAGTTGCGTGACGGTCGCCTCGCCGATGATCGGTCCGGGCTTGGCAGGCGCAAGGAAATTCACGGTCATCGTGATGGTCGTGGTGAAAAGCCTGCCCTCGGTCATCACGAACACCGCCGGCCCCATCGTGTCGTCGAGCATCGAAGACAGCATGCCGCCCTGGACGAAGCCGGCCGGATTGCAGAAGTCCTGCTTGCCGTCGAAGACGATCTTGATCCAGCCCTCCTGCGGGCGTGCATCGACAAGATGCCAGCCGAGCAGGTTTGCGCAGGGCGGTCTCGGGATGTTGTCGAGCGCGGTTGCAATCATGGCGACCTCCGTTGTGCCGGAGGTGATAGCCGGGCGCTGCTGCCAGCATGGTGTCAGCAGGTCATCCTTCAGAGGTCGAGCCCGTGCGTGATGACCTTGCGCATCACGTTCGGAAACGCCTCGCCGTCGAGCGTCGCCACCGGCACCCAGCGCATGCCGTCGGGCGCGCGGGTTCGTGACGGAACACTGGCCGTATAGACGACGAGCTCGAGCGGAAAGTGCGTGAACACGTGGGTGACGACGCCAGTCTTGCGGTGCCAGCGCGTGACGCCCTTGAGTTCCGGCGCCTGCGCCAGCGCCGCGGCATCCTCTTGCCCGGCGAGCCATTGCGATCCCGGCACCTCGGTCATGCCGCCGAGCAGACCCTTTTCCGGGCGCGAGCGCACCAATAGCTCGCCGCCGCGCGTCACCACGAAGGCCGCGCCACGACGCAGCGCGCCGCTCTTCTTCGGCGCCTTGCGCGGGAACGTCTCCTGGTCGCCGCGGATGCGGCCTGTGCAATCGTCATTCAGCGGACACAATGCGCAGGCCGGCTTCTTCGGCGTGCAGATGGTGGCGCCGAGGTCCATCAAGGCTTGCGCACTGTCGCCGGCGCGAGACTTCTCGTCGCCGGCCCGAGATGGGCCGAGCAACGTCGCGGCCATCTCCTTGATCAGCGGCTTGGCCTGCGGCAGCGCCTCCTCGATGGCATAAAGCCTAGTGACCACGCGCTCGATATTGCCGTCGACCGGCATGGTGCGGCGGTCGAAGGCGATGGCGGCGATCGCAGCCGCCGTGTACGCCCCGATGCCGGGCAGCCCGCGCAGGCCGTCCTCGGTGTCCGGAAACACCCCGCCATGGTCGTCCATCACCGCAACCGCACAGGCGTGCAAATTGCGCGCGCGCGAATAATAGCCGAGCCCGGCCCACATCCGGAGCACGTCGTCGAGCGAGGCGCGGCCGAGCGCGGTCACGTCGGGCCAGCGCGACATGAATTTCTCGAAATACGGCCCGACCGCCCGCACCGTGGTTTGCTGCAGCATGATCTCCGACAGCCACACCCGATACGGATCAGCCCGCTCGCCTGCTGCCGCGCGCCATGGCAGCGTCCGGCGATGCCGGTCGTACCAGGCGAGCAGCCGCGCCGGACGGGCGGTCTGGTGGTCGGTCGGTTTGGTTTTGGCGGCCGCGCGGGAGCTCATGGGCCTACCTTAAGGTCACTGATCCAATCCCTCCACGTCATGCCCGGGCTTGACCCGGGCATCCACGTCTTTCTTTGTACTGTTCGTCCAGGCGTGATGACCGGGACAAGCCCGGGCATGACGGCCGGAGCGTTCCCTACCGCAGGATGCTATAACCCCTCCCATGTCCAGACCCGGCCCGATCAGCGCAAAGCCCCTGTCGATCCTGCTCAGCGACGTCTTCACCGACGCCTACGCCAAGCAGGGCTTTGCCGCGCGTGAACTGGTAACGCGCTGGACCGAGATCGCCGGCGACCGGATCGCGGCCTATTGCGAGCCCATGAAGATGCAGTGGCCGCGCCCGGTGGAGGGGCAGCCGCAGGAGCCCGCGACCTTGGTGCTGCGGGTCGAAGGGCCGATGGCGCTGGAGATCCAGCACTCCTCCGATGTCATCCTGGAACGGGTGAACCGCTTCTTCGGCTGGCACGCGGTCGGCCGCCTGACGATCCGCCAG
>NZ_JACMYK010000113.1 GCF_020889785.1 Bradyrhizobium acaciae | reverse complement strand
CCTGGTCGCGCGCGCCAAGTCCGAGCTCGGCCCGGTCGACATCCTCGTCAACAATGCCGGGATCGCGATCGTCAGGGGGGTCGACGACCTCACCGAGGAGGATTTCGACCGCACCATTACGGTCAACCTCAAATCGGCATTTCTCTGCACGCAGGCGGTGCTGCCGATGATGCGCACCCGGAAATGGGGCCGCATCGTCAACATCTCTTCCGGTGCGGCGCGCGGCGCCGGCTCGATCGGACCGCACTACAACGCATCGAAGGCCGCCATGGAGGGGATGACCCGCGGCTATGCCGCACGCCTCGTCAAGGAAGGCATCACCGTCAATGCCGTCGCGCCTTCCCTGATCGAGACCGACATGATGAAGGGCCAGAGCAGCCTCGTCAGCCGGATACCGGTCGGCCGCTTCGGCACCGCCGAGGAGGTCGCGCAGGCCGTGATGCTCTTGGTCAACAATCCCTACATGACCGGACAGACCATCGCGATGAGCGGCGGCATGGCGTTCAACTAGAGCGTTTTCGAGCGAAGTGGAAACCGGTCGTGAAGAAAACGCGTCAAGGCAAGAAGCTGGAGCTTCAGTTCTGATTCAGTCAGAACTGAAGCTCTGGGGTTCCCGCATCGCGCAGACAGCATCGAACGGTTCAGCAACCCTGTCATCAAACCATGGCAGGAACTGTGCTTGGCTGTAGCCGTTGTCCGCTAGGCGAAACCGGATTTGGAGCTTGTCGTGATCGATCCGAAAACGCTTCTCGAACGCGCGGCGCAGCTCGCCGATCAGGCCAAGGGCGAGGAAGAACCCGGCATCCGCGAACGGCTGCTGCGCATGGCCGAACACTATCGCGATCTTGCCGCGCACGAGGCCTGGGCGCATGAAAATCCGCCATCGGTCGGCGCACTCACCAACGCGCTCGGCAACCGCACGCATTGAGTCGCAGCATTGAGCTGACCGTCGATCAGTTCACGCGAATACGATAGCCGAGCGACTGACGCGCACCCGGCGCGATATGCATCAGGCCGGGCTTGTCGGCGAACTCGCCGTCGAACTCTGCAGGGCTGGCAAAGCCGCGCCACGGCTCGATGCACAGGAACGGCGCGCCGCCAGGCTTCGACCAGATGCCGAGTTCGCGAAAGCCACGCCAGGAAATTTCGATCGCCGCGCCTTGCGTGGCTGCTGCCGGGCCGAGTGTCGCCGTGAAGAGGATCGATGTACTTGCGACCTGATCGAAGACCATCGCGTCGTCATCGAACAGCTCCTCCGACAGTGCAAGTGTTCTGCCCTTGACCGGATTGGGTTCAGGCTGCCGCCGCATCAATCCACTCTCCAGCCGCCGGATCGGCGCGGGTTCAGTCTTGCCGAAGGTCAGCGTGTAAGCCTCCTTCGGCAACCCGGGCACCAGCGGCCAGTTGAAGGCAGGATGACCGCCGAGCGACGCCGGTAGCATGTCGTCGCCGGTGTTGATGACCTCGAAGGCGACATCGAGAGCGGCGCCGTCAAGAGTGTAGGTGACCTCGAGCCTGAACGCGAAGGGATAACGTGCGCGGGTTTCCGCATCGTCTGACAGCGCGAGCTTGCAGGATCGCGCCCCCTGCTCCAACCAGGCAAAGCAGCGGTCGCGCGCGAAGCCGTGCTGCGTCATCGGATAGGTCTTGCCGCGGTGGCGCAGCGTGTCGTTCTTCAACCGGCCGACGATCGGGAACAGGATCGGCGCATGGCGCGGCCATTGCGGGCCGGCCTGCCATAGCAGTTCCCTCCCTTCGGCATTCCTCAGCGACGACAATTCGGCGCCGTGGCCCAGGATGGTCGCGGCGATTCCGTCGCCGCGCAACGTGTGACTGTCGCTCATGCCTGGCCTCGCCGGGTTGCGCTATGCTCTGACACGAGATGTTCGATGCCGGCGAGGCCGTCAACCCCAAAGCGATGGGGCCGCGCACACGTGGCGACCCCAAGTCCTGAGCTAGGTCCTGAGCCTAGCCGGTGATCCTGGAGAAATCCGGCTGGCGCCGCTCGGCAAAGGCGGCGAAGGCCTCGCGCGCTTCGGCGCTCATCAGCCGCTCCTGGAAGATCTTGCCCTCGTGCGCCATTTGCGCGCTGATCCCCGCGGGATCGCGCATCAGCGCCTTGGTGTGCTGGAGCGAGCCGAACGGCCGCTTCGCCAGCGCATCCGCGGCGGCGCGTGCCTTGGCGCGGAGATCAGCCAACGGCACCACGGCATTGGCGAGGCCGATCGAGACCGCAGTCTCCGCCTCGACCGGCTCGCCGAGCGCGAACATCGCATAGGCCCGCGCATAGCCGATGCGCTGCGGCAGCAGATAGGTCGACGCCGCCTCCGGCACCAGCGCGAGATTGACGAACGGCGTGATCAGCCGCGCGGTCGGCGCGAGGTAGACGAGGTCGCAATGCAGCAGCATGGTGGTGCCGATGCCGACCGCGTTGCCCTGCACGGCGGCAACCAGCGGACGCGTCGCCTTGGCCAGGGCGGCCAGGAAGCGCGACACATGACGCTCGCCCTGCACGCCGCGCGACACCGCGGCGAAATCGGCGAGATCGTTGCCTGCGGTGAAGCTGTCGCCGTCGCCCTGCAGCAGCACGGCGCGGATCGCAGAATCGCTTTCCGCGCGTTCGAGCGCGTCGGCCATCGCGCCATACATCGCGTTGGTGATCGCATTCTTCTTGTCCGGACGCGCCATCGTCACGGTGAGAACGCCACCGTCCAGCGCCACGACCACTTCACTCATGTCTCACTCCTGTTGCTTGCTTCTGTTCGATGCGTTTTCTTCACGCGAACCGGTATCCAATTCACTTGAAAACGCCCTAGCCGTCTTTGTCCTTGGGAAACTTCCCTTGCAGGCTGGTCAGCCAGCGTGACACCACGTCGATCTCAGCTTCCGAAAAGCCGTCCATCAGGCGGTTGTTGATCACCCTGGTCCGCGCCGCGGCGCGCTTGCCGAGTTCCTGCCCCGCCACGGTCAGATGGAGCCGCTGGCTGCGTCCGTCCTCACCGTCACGCCGGCGCTTCACGAAGCCCGCACGTTCCATCCGGTCGGCGAGCCCGGTCATCGCCGACGGGACGATGTCGAGCGCCTGCGAGACGTCGCCTATCAGCGCGCCGTCATTGCGCCCGAGAAAGAACAGCACGCCGGCCTGAGCCGACGTCAGATCGTGCGCAGCCGTCTCCTGGTCGATGGCGCGCTGCAACCGCCGGTAGGCCACGGTCAGAAGAAAGATCAGCCGGTGCTCCGCTTTCATGTCCTCATTATATATTTCGCACGCGAAATATCAAGATGCTTCGCGTGCGAAATATCTGCGATGTCCGGTTGCCTTTTGCGGCGCCTCAATACTTCGGCATCGAGGTCCCGTAGACTGCTAAAGATGAGCGACATTTTGAACGCGTCGGCGGATCGCTGCATGCCGCCCCGGCAGAAAACCCTTGATCGACAACGATCAAACGGGAAATCTCCGAACCGGGAGCCGGGGTTCGCGTTGCGGCTCCGGCGGCGCCACGGGAGTGTCATGACGTCAGCGGCAAGTCCGGAAAGGGGGCGCGTTGTCCGCCCGAAGCGGCCGCGCCATCTCAGCGAAGCCATGCGTTGCGAGACCGCGTTTCGCCTGATCCTGTCCGAATGCCTCGAGGAAGTCGCGACCAACCACGAAGCCCTGAGCTCCGGCGATCCCGCCGCGCTGCACCAGACCCGCATTGCACTGACGCGGCTGAAGGCCGCGATCGCATTCTACGGCCCGATGGTCGCGGACACCGAATGGACGCGACTGAAATCCGAACTGAAATGGCTGAGCGCCTATCTCGGCGCAACGCGCGACCTCGACGTTGCGATCGACAACAGCAAGGGCTTGCCCGAAGAGCGCATGCTCAGGACAGCGCGAGCGGATGCGTTCGAAGCCCTCAAGGAGGCGCTGCAAAGCGATCGTTACTGGCAATGGTTCGACGGCATGTGGGACTGGGTCGGCAGCGGCCCCTGGACCGCGCGGCAGAATCCTCGCGCCGCGCAGCGGCGGGCCGTGCCGGTCTCGGTGTTTCACGCGCGCCGGCTGGCGCGATGGCACGGAAAACTGTGCCAGAAGAGCCGCGGGCTGCAAGGCATGGGCAAGAACAAGCGCCATCGCGTCCGTCTCGCCAGCAAGCGGCTGCGCTACGCCATCGAATTCTCGGAGGGCGGCTTGCCTCCTGACGAATACGCCTTGTGGCGGAACGTCCTGAAGCAACTGCGCAAGGGACAGCAACTGCTCGGCGAATTGAACGATGACGAGGTCCGTCGCGTGCTGATCGAAAGTGCCGATGCACTCGCGCAGCGCGCCCACGAACGCAAGGCCAAGCACCAGCGCGTGCACGAGCGGAAGCGCAAGAGCCAGCTGCTGCGCCGCGCAGCGGCGGTCTATCGGAAGATCGCCGAATGAACGCACATCAGCGCATCCCATTGGGGGCGCTTGCGGCCTATGGAGTCGCCAGAATTGATGTATTAAGCATCACTTATTGCACTTGTAACATCACTACTTGATGTGCATAAATGACATTCGAATAGACGAGAATATCTCACTGAACGGCCAATCGATGATCACCGCGGCCCAGCTACGAGCTGCCAGAGCCTTGCTCGGCGTCGACCAACGGCAGCTCGCCGAACTGTCCGGACTTTCGGTGCCAACCATCCAACGCATGGAGGCGAGCGAGGGTACCATTCGAGGCAATGTCGACTCGCTGGTGAAACTGATCGACGCCCTCGGCACGGCCGGCGTCGAGGTCATCAACGAGGGGGCAGTCAGCAGCGGCGGCGGCCGCGGCGTTCGATTGAAGGCCGGATCTGGCTCACCGAAGGTGCAGACATGATCCCGGCGGTCGCTCAGCAGATCTGGTGTGTCGCCGCGCTGCTGGGAACGACCGCTCTCGCGATCGCATCGAGCAGATCGCGCCGATCCACTGCCCTGGTCTACGGCGCGACCTTTGCCATTTCACTGGTCGCATTGGCCGGGGCCCTGTTCTCGCTCATCGCCCGCACCGGCGCGACCGAACTGACACTGCCGATCGGCCTGCCGTGGCTGGGATCGCATTTCCGCCTCGACGCGCTCGCCGCTTTCTTCCTCGTGGTGGTCAATCTCGGCGCCGCCACAGCAAGTCTTTATGGCCTCGGCTACGGCAGCCACGAATCCACGCCGCAGCGCATCCTTCCGTTCTTTCCGGCATTCCTGGCCGGGATGAATCTCGTCGTGCTTGCCGACGACGCGTTCACCTACCTGCTGTGCTGGGAATTCATGTCGCTTGCCTCGTGGGCGCTCGTCATGGCGCATCACCGCGAGGCAGACAATACCCGTGCAGGCTACGTCTACCTCGTGATGGCGAGCTTCGGCACGCTGGCCTTGTTGCTCGCCTTCGGCCTGCTGTCGGGCGCCGGTGGTAGCTACAGCTTTGCTGCTATCCGCAGCGCCGAGCACACTCCGTCCGAAGCCGCGCTGGTGCTCGCGCTGATGCTGCTCGGTGCCGGATCGAAAGCCGGCCTGGTCCCGCTGCACGTCTGGCTGCCGCTGGCGCATCCCGCGGCACCGAGCCACGTCTCGGCGCTGATGAGCGGCGTGATGACGAAGGTCGCCATCTACGGCTTCATCCGGGTGGTGTTCGATCTGCTCGGGCCTCCAAGTTGGTCGGCGAGTGTCGTCGTGCTCATCCTGGGCGGTGCGACCGCCGTCATCGGAATTCTCTACGCGCTGATGGAGAACGATCTCAAGCGCCTGCTCGCCTACAGCACGATCGAGAACATCGGCGTCATCTTCACGAGCCTCGGCCTTGCGCTGGCGTTTCAGGCCAACGGCCTCGGCCTGGCAGCCGCCCTCGCCTTCACGGCCGCGCTGTTCCACGTCCTCAACCATTCGTTCTTCAAGAGCCTGCTGTTCTTCGGAGCCGGCGCCGTGCTGACGTCGACCGGCGAACGCGACATGGAGAAGCTGGGCGGGCTGATCCACCGCATGCCGCTCACGAGCTTCGTCTTTCTGGTCGGCTGCGTCGCGATCTCCGCGCTCCCGCCGTTCAACGGGTTCGTCTCCGAATGGCTGATGTTTCAGGCCGTCCTGCTGAGCCCCGATCTGCCGCAATGGGGGCTGAAGATCATGGTGCCCGCGATTGGCGCCTTGCTGGCGCTGGCCGCTGCGCTCGCCGCCGCATGCTTCGTCAAGGCCTTCGGAATCACGTTCCTCGGGCGCGCGCGCAGCCCGGCCGCGGAAGCCGCCGGCGAGGTCGATCGCTATTCGCTCGCCGCGATGTTCGCTCTTGCCGCGCTGTGCTTCCTCGCCGGCATCCTGCCGGGCCTCGTGATCGACGCGCTTTCGCCGGTCGCAGAGGCCATGATCGGCCACCGGATGCCGGTTCAGGCGAACGACCCCTGGCTCTCGATCGTTCCGATCGAGGAGAGCCGCAGTTCCTACAACGGATTGCTGGTCTTCGTCTTCATCACCGCTGCGGCATCGCTTGCGGTGTATTTCATCCATCGCTTTGCATCGCGGGCGATCCGGCGCGGACCCGCCTGGGGCTGTGGCTTCAGCGACCCGACACCGGCGGCGCAGTATTCCGGAGCGAGCTTCGTCCAGCCGATCCGCCGCGTCTTCGGCACGCTGGTCTTCCAGGCCCGCGAGCATGTCGATATGCCCGCCCCCGGTGACCTGCGGCCGGCCCGTTTCAAGGTCGATATCCACGATCTGGTCTGGGAGCGGCTGTACACGCCCCTGACTGAAGCAGTGTGGTTTTTGGCCGATCGGCTGAACCAGCTCCAGTTCCTGACCATCCGCCGCTATCTCAGCCTGGTGTTCGCAACCCTCGTCACACTGCTGCTGGTGCTCGCGATATGGTCGTGATCTCGGACATCTTCGTTCAGCTTGGCCAGATGGCGCTTGTGCTGCTGCTCGCGCCGCTCCTGACCGGCGTCGTGCGCAAGATCAAGGCCCGCCTGCTGCGCCGAAGGGGACCGTCGATTTTCCAGCCCTACCGCGACCTGCTACGGCTGCTGCGCAAGGAGGTCGTCCTCGCCGAAAACGCGTCCTGGCTGTTCCGCGTCACGCCCTATGTGACGTTCGCGGCGATCTGGGTCGCCGCAGCGCTGGTCCCGACATTTGCGTCCGGACTTGAATTCAGCTGGAGTGCCGACCTGATCGCGATCGTCGCCTTGCTCGGCAGCGCGCGCTTCTTCCTCGCGCTTGCCGGCATGGATGTCGGCACCAGCTTCGGCGGCATCGGCTCCAGCCGCGAGGTGATGATCGCCGCTCTCGCTGAGCCGGCCATGTTGTTGATGGTGTTCTGCGTCGCGCTCATTGCCGGCTCGACGCAGCTCTCGACGGTCGCGACCTTCATGGCGTCATCCGAAGTGGGACTGCGCGTTTCGCTCGGCATGGCGATGATCGCACTGATCATGGTAGCGCTCGCCGAGAATGCCCGCATTCCGGTCGACAACCCGGCGACGCATCTGGAGCTGACCATGGTGCACGAGGCGATGATCCTCGAATATTCCGGGCGTCATCTCGCCATGATCGAGTTCGGCGCCTTCCTCAAGCTGCTGCTCTATATCTCCCTGATCATCTGCGTGTTCTTCCCGTGGCAGATCACCACCGAGGGCGCGGGTCCGCTGTCCTATCTGGTGAGCGTTGCCGCCTACATCCTCAAGCTCGCGGTCGCGAGCCTCCTCCTTGCCGTGTTCGAGACCGCGACGGCCAAAATGCGGGTGTTCCGCGTCCCCGAATTCCTCGGTGCGGCGCTGATGCTCGGCCTGCTCGGCACGCTGCTTCGGTTCGTGTCACGGGGCTTCTGATGCACAATCTCGCCTTCGACATCGCTCATCTGCTCGCCGGCGGGCTCGTGCTGATCAGCTTCATGATGCTGTACCAGGACCGCCTGTATGCGCTGCTGAACATCTTCGCACTTCACGCCGTGGTGCTCGCAGCTTCCGTCGCCTGGCAGGCCTTCATCCAGAATGCGCCGCATCTCTACGTGACGGCCGCCATCGCACTGGTCTTCAAGGCGATCGTCATCCCGGTGGCGTTGCATCGGATCATCAAGCAGCTCGGCATTCATCGCGATATCGAAACGGCGGTGAGCATCGGTCCGACCATGCTTGCGGGCATGGGGCTCGTCGCCCTTTCCATGGTGCTGATGCTGCGCGTGACCGGTGCGGCCGATCCCCTGGCAAGGGAAGACCTCGCCTTCGCGCTGTCGGTGGTGCTGCTGGGACTGCTCGTCATGGTGACGCGGCGCAACGCCGTCAGCCAGGTCGTCGGCTTCATGTCACTGGAAAACGGATTGGTGCTGGCCGCGACCGGCGCCAAGGGCATGCCGCTCGTCGTGGAGATCAGCGTGGCCTTCTCGATTCTGATCGCGTTCATCGTCATCGGCGTGTTCCTGTTCCGGATCCGGGAGCGGTTCGACACCGTCGACGTCGGCGCGCTCGATGAATTCAGGGGAGAGCGGCGATGACTGCGGCGTCCGATGCCGTTGCCTGGGTCCTGTTGATCCCGATCTGCGCGGCGGCGACGCTTGCGGCACTGCCCGGCTACCGGTTGACCGCGGGTCTCAATATCCTGGCCAGTCTCGGCACCTTGCTGGCCGCGCTTTCGCTGCTCGTGGTCGAGCGCCCGCAACCCGGCCAGTACCTGCTGATCGACGATCTCAACATCGTCTTCATCGTGCTCAACACCTTCGTGGGATTCACCACGAGCGTATTCAGCGCGAGCTATATCGCCCATGAACTCGAAACCGGACGGCTGACGCCGGGCTATCTGCGGTTCTACCATGCGATGTATCAGGTCATGATGTTCGGCATGAACCTCGCATTCGTGTCGAACAATATCGGCCTGATGTGGGTCGCAGTCGAGATCGCCACGCTCACCACCGTCCTGATGGTCGGCATCTACCGGACCCATGCGGCGCTGGAAGCGGCCTGGAAGTACTTCATCCTCGGCAGCGTCGGCATCGCACTCGCGCTGTTCGGCACGATCCTGGTGTACATGGCCGCGCTGCCGGTCATCGGCGAGGGTCTGGACGCCATGGTGTGGACGGTACTGATCAGCCGAGCGGCGGCGTTCGACCCGGCCTTGCTCAACGTCGCCTTCATCTTCCTGCTGCTCGGATACGGCACCAAGGTGGGCCTGGCACCGCTGCACGCCTGGCTCCCGGACGCGCATGCCGAGGGCCCGACCCCGATCTCCGCCGTGCTGTCCGGCCTGCTGCTCAACGTGGCGCTCTATGCGGTGCTTCGCTTCAAGATCCTGCTCGCCGTCAATCCGGATGCGATATCGCCGGGCCCGCTGATGGTGACGATGGGACTGACCTCGCTCCTGTTCGCGGCGTTCATGTTGTATCGCCGCCGCGACATCAAGCGGCTGTTTGCCTATTCCTCGATCGAGCACATGGGCATCATCGTGTTTGCGTTCGGGATGGGCGGTCCACTCGCCAACTTTGCCGGCCTGCTGCACATGGTGATGCACAGCCTCACCAAGTCGGGAATCTTCTACGCGGTCGGCCACATCGCACAGGTGAAGGGCACGCAGCGGATCGCCAACATCCGCGGCCTGACCGAAACCCATCCGGCGCTCGGCTGGAGCCTCGTGATCGGCGTGGTCGCGATCGCCGGTCTGCCGCCGCTCGGCATCTTCATGAGCGAATTTCTCATCGTCAGCTCCACCTTCGCGCGCCAGCCGCTGCTCGCCATCCCGCTGGTGTTCGGCCTGTTGCTCGCTTTCGGCGCGCTGATCCTGCGCCTGACCAGCCTTGCGTTCGGCGAGCCGCGCGGCAATGCCGCGCCGGCGGATGCGTCCTATTTGCCGATGTTCGCGCATTTCGCGCTGGTGCTGACCGCGGGCGTCTACCTTCCGGGGCCGCTGGTCGTCTGGTTCCAGCACGTCGCCAACCTTCTGGGTTAGCGAGGGAGAGCGGGATATGGCGACATTGATCGATCTGATCCGGGCAGGCCACGAGGTCGAGCGGCATCGTCCATGGCCGCGCGCAGTGGTGGACGCGAAAGTCTGGCGCTCCGCCGCCGGCGCCCTCGCCGATGGCGGCTTGAGCCTGCTCGGACTGTGGGGCGAACCGTCCTGCGTGCACATGGCGGTTCTCGACAACCGCACGTCCGCCATCGGCGTGCTCAGCCTGGATTGTCCCGATCGCCAATTCCCTTCGGTCGCAGCCCATCATCCTCCGGCCCTTCGATTGGAGCGCACCATCCACGACCTGTTCGGGCTTGTGCCTATGGGGACTCCGGACCCCCGTCCATGGCTCGATCATGGTCGATGGCAAATGCGCTTCCCGCTGGGCGAGCGTCCCGATGCATCAACGGATGCAGCGCCTTATCGCTTCCTTCCGGCCGAGGGAGACGGCCTGCACCAGATTGCGGTCGGCCCGGTCCATGCCGGCATCATCGAGCCCGGACATTTCCGCTTTACCGCGAACGGCGAGACCGTGGTCCGCCTGGAGCAGCGGCTCGGTTACACCCATAAGGGCGTCGAGGGATTGATGGCGGGGAGCACCGTCGAGCAGGCCGCGCGGCTCGCCGGCCGGATCTCCGGCGACAGCACGGTCGCCTATGCACTGGCATTTGCGCAGGCGGTCGAGGCCGCGCAGCGGATTGCCGTGCCGCCACGCGCGCTCTTGCTGCGCGCGCTGATGGCCGAGCTCGAGCGACTGGCCAACCATCTCGGCGACATCGGTGCGATCTGCAACGATGCTTCGTTTGCGCTGATGCAGGCGCATTGCGCCGTGTTGCGCGAGTCCGTGCTGCGCGCGGCCGACGCTGCGTTCGGCCACCGCCTGATGCGCGACCTCGTCGTTCCCGGCGGCCTCGCGCGCGACATCGCCGGCGATGGATCCAGCGCAATCCGCGCCGCGCTCGACCAGATCCGGCGGCATTTCCCGGCGCTGATCGAACTCTACGACAACACCGCCTCATTGCAGGATCGCACGGTCACCACCGGCGTCGTTACCCCGGCGCTCGCCCGGCAATTCGCCGCCGGCGGCTATGTCGGGCGTGCAAGCGGCCGCAACCATGACGCCCGACGCTTGCCCGGTTATCTTCCCTATGATGGCCTGCGTTTCGAAGTTCCCGTGCTCAGCGATGGCGACGTCAACGCGCGGGTCTGGATCAGGATCCGCGAAGTCGAGCAGAGCCTTGGGCTGACGGACCAGATCCTCGCCGGCCTCGAAGCCGGCCCGGTCAGGGTGTCGCTGCAGGCCGGGACGGAATCTTGCGAAGGCATGGCGCTCGTCGAAGGTTTCCGCGGCGACATCCTGGCCTGGCTGCGCCTGAACGGCGATCGGATCGAGCGATGTCATCTGCGTGATCCGTCATGGTTTCAGTGGCCCCTGCTCGAGGCAGCCATCGAAGCCAACATCGTGGCGGATTTCCCACTCTGCAACAAATCGTTCAACTGCTCCTATTCAGGGCAGGACCTCTAAGGAACGGGGCGATGCGCAAACTTCTATTCCAGAGCCTGTTTCGCCAACCATTGACCGAGCAAGCACCGCGGCCGGACGATGCCGCGCTTGCAGAGCTCGCGGCCATGGTCGGCCACACCGCAAGACGGCGCCTCGGCCGCAGCCTCTCGATCCGCGAAGTCGACGCGGGCTCGTGCAACGGATGCGAGCTGGAAATTCACGCACTGAGCAATGCGTATTACGACGTCGAACGGTTCGGCATCCGGTTCGTCGCCTCGCCCCGTCACGCCGACGTCCTGCTCGTCACCGGTCCCGTCACCAAGAACATGCGCGAGGCGCTGGAGCGCACCTATCGTGCGACCCCCGATCCCAAATGGGTCGTCGCTGCGGGCGATTGCGCCAAGGACGGCGGATGCTTCGCCGGCAGCTACGCGGTGGTTGGCGGGGTTTCCGCGGTCGTTCCGGTCGATCTCCACATTCCGGGTTGCCCGCCTTCTCCGATGGCCATTCTGCGTGGCCTGCTCGCCTTGCTCGAGACGGTGGACACCGGCGCACGCTAAAGCGCGACGAGAGTCGATTGAATCGGCTTAGCACGATCTCGGTTCACCTCTCCCCGCTGGGGAGAGGTGAACTTCCGACGCCGTTGCAACTCAATCTAGTCTCATCATGCGCTAACCGCTGTCGCGCAGCACCAGCTCGAAGCCGAGATCGATGCGGCGCTCGCCGCCGCGCTCCAACGTCAGCGTCGCCGCGGTGCGACCGATCGCATCGCCATGCACGCTGATCGTGCTCAATGTCGGCGAGATCAGCTGGCCCATCTCGAGATCGCCGAGCCCGATCACGGCGACCGGTTGCGCCGATGCCGGCCCGTCACGCAGCAGCCCGGCCTTGCGCAGCCCCGACATGAAGCCGATCGCATGCGCATCGTTGGCGGCGAACACCGCGTCGACACCGGGCAGACGTGCATGCGCCGCCACGCTGCCTGAATCCTTGCGGTCCAGGATCAGCCGGCGCGGCTCGGCGAGGCCACTTGCCGAGGCCTCGTCCCTGAAGCCGAACCAGCGGCGCGTCCCGCGCGGATCGTCGCCGCCGATGAAGGCGAGCTGCTTGCGTCCCTGCGCAACCAGATGCTTCGCGACCGCGACACCGGCCTTGTAATTGTCGAAGCCCGCGACCGCGTCGATCGGGTTTGCCGGCAGATCCCAGGTCTCGACGATCGGGATCCGCGCGTTGCGCAGCAGGCGGCTGCCGTCTTCGGTCGCGGGCGAGCCGACCATGATGATCGCCTCGGGCCGCCGCGACAGCAGCGCCGCCAGCATGCGATCCTCGCGCGCCGCATCGTAGCGCGACTGCGCCAGGATCACGGAGAAGCCGAGCGGCTCGAGCTTGTCGGACAGGCCCTGCACCGTATCGGCGAAGATCGAGTTGGCGATGGTCGGCACCAGCACGCCGACCGAATTTGTCCGCGCGCTGGCCAGCGCGCCCGCCACCAGGTTCGGGATGTAGCCGAGGTCGCGCATCGCCTGCTCGACCCGCGCCCTCGTCTCCGGGGCGACCAGGTCGGGCATCCGCACCACCCGGCTCACCGTGATCGAGGAGACGCCGGCGCGCTTGGCCACCTCTGAAAGGGTGGGCGCGGCACCGGTCGGGCCGGTCCCGGGTTCGGTCAGTTCGGAGCTCATGCGTCTGAGCCTGCACGATTCCAGATTGCCAAGCCACGATGTTAGCGCTAGCATCGACTAATGTTAGCGCTAACATGAAAGAAAAGGGGAGAAACGGCATGATTTCGGACGAACAGGCCCAGGCCTACAAGCGCGACGGGGTGATCGTGGTGCCCGAGGTGCTCAACCCGGAGACTCTCGGCAAGGTGCGCACGGTGCTCGCGGAGCTGGTGGCCGGCGCCGCCAGCGTGAGCGAGCACACCGACGTCTACGACCTCGAGCCGGGCCACACGCCGGAAACCCCGCGCGTTCGCCGCATCAAGGCGCCGCACAAGGTGCACCCGATCTTCGACGAGATCGTCCGCAGCCCGGCCGTGATCTCGATCCTGACCAGACTGATCGGCCCCGGGCTTCGCCTGCACGGCTCCAAGCTCAACATGAAGTCGGCGCAATACGGCTCGCCGGTCGAGTGGCATCAGGACTGGGCGTTCTATCCGCACACCAATGACGACATTCTCGCGATCGGCGTGCTGCTCGACGATTGCGATATCGAGAACGGCCCGATGCTGGTGACCCCGGGCACGCACACCGGCGCCACGATGTGGGATCATCATGGCGACGACGGCTGCTTCGCGGGCCTGATCGATCCGGACCAGATCCAGGACGACATCAAGCGCGCGGTGCCCTGCATGGGCAAGGCAGGCAGCATGTCGTTCCACCACGTGCGCGCGCTGCACGGCTCGGCGACCAACACCTCGAACCGGCCACGCAACCTCTTGCTCTATGAAGTCGCCGCCAGCGACGCCTGGCCGCTGATGGGCGTCAAGGATTTCGACGAGTTCAACAGCCGCCTGCTGGCGGGTCCGCCGGTGGTCGCACCGCGGCTCACCGACGTGCCGGTACGGATGCCGCTGCCGCCGGCGAAACGACAGGGATCGATCTACGAGACCCAATCCGCGTCGAAGAAATCCTACTTCACGCGCGCTGCTTGAGACCGAAGACAATGCCCGCGGTCCGCTGCGGGCATTGCTGCTCTACATAAAAATCAAAATTACGGGGAAACGAATGACCGAGATGGCAAGAGATGGCGCGCGTACATCGCGCCTGCGTGTGATCCTGGCCGCAAGCATCGGCTCCGCGCTCGAATGGTACGACTTCTTCCTCTACGGCACCGCAGCCGCGCTGGTGTTCGGCGAATTGTTCTTTCCGAAGAGCGATCCGGTGGTCGGCACGCTGCTGTCGTTCCTGACCTTCGGCGTCGGCTTCGTGGTGCGGCCGTTCGGCGGCCTGTTGTTCGGCATCCTCGGCGACCGCTACGGCCGCAAGCCGGTGCTGGTCGCAACGCTCCTGATGATCGGCATCGGCACCACCGCAATCGGCTTCCTGCCGACCTATTCGCAGATCGGCATCTGGGCGCCGATCCTTCTGGTCGCGATGCGCGTCATCCAGGGCCTCGGCGCCGGTGCCGAGTACGGCGGCGCGGTGATCTATCTGGTCGAGAACGCGCCGCCGAAACATCGCGGCTTCTGGGGCGGCTTCGCGCCGCTCGGCGTTTCCGTCGGCAATCTGCTCGCCGCGGGCGCCTTCGCGCTGGTGACCATGCTGCCGCGCGAGGATCTGATGAGCTGGGGCTGGCGCCTGCCCTTCCTGGCAAGCTTCCTGTTGATCGTCGTCGGCATCTTCGTCCGCATGCGGATCACCGAGACGCCGGTCTATACCCAGGCAGTGGTGGCGCGCGGCAAGGTCGAGAGCAATCCGGCGATGGAGGCGTTGCGCCGGCACCCGCGCAATTTCTTCGTCGTGCTCGGCGCCCGCATGGCCGAAAACGGGCTCGGCTATTTCTTCCCGGTGTTCGGCCTGAGCTACGTCATCACCACGCTCGGCGTGCCGAAAGCGGAGGCGCTCAGTGCGCTGATGCTGGCCTTCACGATCGAGCTGTTTGCGATCCTCGGCTTTGCCGCCTTGTCGGACCGGATCGGACGGCGTCCGGTCTACATGTTCGGTGCGCTGGCCGGCGTGGCGCTTTCCTTCCCGTTCTTCTGGATGGTCGGCACCAAGGAGTGGGTCATGATCGCGCTCGCCTTCATCCTGGCGCGTGCCGTGGTGACGGCGGCGATGTTCGGGCCGCAGGCGGCGTATTTCGCCGAACTGTTCCCGCCGCAGCGCCGCTTCGCCGGCTTTGCCTTCGCCCGCGAGCTCGGCTCGCTGCTGTCGGGCGGTCCGGCGCCGTTCGTCGCCACCGCGCTGGTGGCAACCTACGGCACCTGGTGGCCGGTGGCCTGCTACGCGATGTTCCTGTCGGCCTGCACCGTGATTGCGATCTGGATCGGGCCCGAGACCTATCAGGAGAACATCGCCGCCGACGCGAGCGAACAGGCCGAGCTGCCCACGGCGATCCCGGCACGGGCCTGATCGGTGGCGCAGCAACTGCGCGTCCTGCAATCGCTCTGGGCGATGGAGCGGCGGCTGGCCGACGAGGCCGAATGGCCGCTGCAAACCCAGCTCGCGATGATCCGCGGCGCCGGGTTTGACGGCGCCGGCGTGCGCTTCATCGATCCCGCCTTCGCGCGTGAGGTGACGAGCTTCCTTCGCGCGCACGGCATGATCTGGCAGGCGCAATGCTATCCGAAGAACGTCGACGACCTGAAGCCGGTGCTCGAGCTGGTCGCACGGCTCGGCGCCGATCATGTCAATCTGCAGCCGGACGTTCGTCCACGCCAGCTCGCCGATTGCATTCCCCTGCTCGAAGGCTGGCGACAGCTCGCCGCGGAGGCCGGCGTTCCCGTGCATGTCGAGACCCATCGCGACCGCATGACGACCGACCTGTTCTTCACGCTCGATTTGCTCGACTGCTTTCCCGACCTGCGGCTGACCGCGGATCTCTCGCATTACCTGGTCGGCCGCGAATTTGCCTGGCCGGTCGACGACATCAACCATGCGATGATCCACCGCATCCTCGACCACGCCTGGGGCATCCACGGCCGCATCGCGAGTCGCGAGCAGGTGCAGATCTCGATCGGCTTTCCCCAGCACCAGGGCTGGGTGTCGCTGTTCACAGGCTGGTGGGAATACGGCATCCGCTCCTGGCGCAAGCGCGCCGGGCCCGATGCGACACTGACCGTTCTCTGTGAGCTCGGTCCCCCGCCCTATGCCATCACCGGCCCCGACGGCCGGGAATTGTCCGACCGCTGGCAGGACGCGCTGGTCATGAAGGACATGATCCGCGCGCTGTGGGATCGCATTGCGAGGGAGCCGCAAGCCGCGCCATAGCGTTGATTCAAGCGGGCCGCGGCGGCATTCTGAGGCGAAGCGCCATTCAGAACGCCACGAAGCCCTCATGCGCGTCCACCGTGTTCTTGCTAGTCGACGCGTCGCACGCGTCGTTGTCCTAGCGATTGCGGCCTTCGTCAGCACGAAGACGGCCGCGGCGGACCTGACGCTTGATGTCGCGACCATGCCGCGCGTCGGGACGATCGACCCGCGCTTCCAGTCCTACAACATCGAGATGGTCGAGGTGACCGGCGGGCGGTTCTGGAAGCCGTACGGAGCCGGCAGTACAAAGGCGGAGCTGTTTGCGGCGCGACCGCCGATCGATCTGCACGATGACCGGCTACGCAAGCTCGCAGCGACGCTCGCGCCCGCATATCTTCGTGTGAGCGGGACCTGGGCCAACAGCACGTTCTTCGCAGATTCCGAGACGCCACCGGCGGCACCGCCCGCCGGCTTCAAGGGCGTGCTGACGCGGCAGCAATGGCGCGACGTCATCGACTTCTCGCACGCCGTCGATGCTCCCATCGTCGCCTCCTTTGCGATCAGCGCGGGCACCCGTGACACTGAGGGGCGATGGAGCCCCGAACAGGCCCGGCGCCTTCTCACTTTCACGCGATCGGCCGGTGGCGAGATCGCGGCAGCAGAGTTCATGAACGAGCCCGATCTGCCTACCATCGGCGGCGCGCCTGCTCACTACGATGCCGCAGCCTACGGTCGGGACTTTGCTGCGTTCCGCACCTTCATGAAGAGCACCGCGCCCGACGTGACGATCCTCGGCGCTGGCACGATCGGTACCGGAGCGGATGCGCGAGCGCGCTTCGCCGTATCTGCAGCCGGCGTCGACGCGGTTTCCTACCATCACTATGGCGCGCTCTCGACGCGATGCAGCGGCGATCGCACGGCAAAGCAGGCATTGTCGGACGAGTGGCTGGCACGAACCGGCAAGACATTCGCCCTCTACAAGACGCTGCGCGACCGGCTTGCACCGAATAAACCGATCTGGCTGACCGAAACCGCGGAAACCGCATGCGGCGGCAACCGCTGGGCCGCAACCTTCATCGATACGTTCCGCTATCTCGATCAGCTCGGGCGGCTGGCCAAGGCCGGCGTTCAGGTAGTGATGCACAACACGCTTGCCGCCAGCGACTATGGGCTGCTCGACGAGCGAACCCATCTGCCGCGGCCGAACTACTGGGCCGCACTGCTGTGGCGACGGCTGATGGGAACGACCGTGTTCGATGCCGGCGTCGCGCAGCAACCCGGCTTCCACGTCTATGCGCATTGTGCGCGCGACATGCCGGATGGCGTAGCCCTGCTCGTCATCAACAATGATCGTCGGACACAACGCAGGCTGACGCTGTCGGCCGCCTCGCAACGCTACACATTGGCGAGCGCAACGCCCCAGGACGGCACCATTCGTCTCAACGGCAGCACACTTGCGCTCGGGGCTTCCGACGAAATTCCCACCCTGAAAGGCGAAGCAGCCGCAGCGGGAACGATCACCTTCGCGCCCGCGACGATCACGTTCCTGACCGTTGCCAATGCGGGCAACGCCAATTGCCGGTAGCAATACGATGTCGACTTACGCCGCGTCGCGGCTGGCGTCGGCGGTTTCCGGCGAGCGCGCGACCAGGTGGCTGAGCATGATCGCAGTCATCAGCCGCTCCATCTCGAGCCATGCGGTGACATGCGACATGGTCGGCCGGCCACCGAGCGCGAGCTGATTGACATCGTCGACCGCCGTCAATCCGCGCGGATAGAATTCGCGGAAGATCACGCGCTCGGCCAGGCCGTCGACCAGGCGGAAGTTCAGCGTCTTCGACAGTTCGCCGAGGGCCTCGCCGACCAGGCGCTTGTTGCGCGACCCGAGCGTGGAAAGACGGTTGCGCAAAACCACCCATTCGAATGCCGGCTGATCGTGCGCGCTGCGCTGGCGTCGCGCCTCCTCCACCATTTTCGAATAGTGGCTGATACCGGTCACCTTGAAGTCGTTCGGATCGACGGTGCCGAGCACGTCGAAGTCGAGGAAACTGTCGTTCAGCGGCGTAATCAGGGTGTTCGCCAGCGAATGCGTGAACGTCGTCAGGTACGTGTCGTGGCCGGGGCAATCGATGACGACGAAATCGTGTGATCGGCTCAGCCGCTCGACGATCTCGGCAAGCGCGCTGCGGCCGAGCGTCTCGACCTCGCTGCTCCTTCCGCTTACCGTCTCGAAGCACATATGCGTCGGGACACCGAGCTCGAGCGAGGTCTCCCGCGCCCAGTCCCGCCGGTTATCGACGTAGTGCGTCAGCGACTTCTGCTTGTTGTCGAGATCGATGGTGGCGACACGCTGACCCGCCTTGATCAGCGCGACGGCGACGTGCATGGCAATTGTCGACTTGCCGGAGCCGCCCTTGTTGTTTCCGACAACGATCACGCGTGCGTTTGTCATGGGAATCCCTACCGGACGCTTGAGTCAAAGCAGGACGAAATAGAATTTAATGAATGGTTTGAATCTCCCTGATTCGACGAATCCCGACAAGAGTCGCCGCGACATTGTCGTGATCGAAATTCAGCCGGTTGCGACAACATTGTCACAACCGCACTGAGGGCACGTACCGTGAACGCAATGCGCGTCTCAGGGACTAGCGTCCCGGGGACTAGCGGCCTTGAGACTAGCGGCCTTGGGACTAGCGGCCCTGAAACACGGCCGCGCGGCGCTCCACGAAAGACTTGATGCCCTCGGCCGCATCAGCGGTGTTGAGCACGCGTTCGCGGATCTGCGGGATGATCGCAATTGCCGCCTGCTCGCCGGCTTCGATGAACTTGCGGCCCGCTTCTTTCGTCACCTGGATTCCAAGCGGCGCATTGCGCGCGATGATCTCTGCGAGGGCCATCGCGCGTTCGATCTGCTGCCCGGCCGGCACGACCTCCTGCACGAGGCCGATCCGATGGGCTTCTGCGGCAGAAAACTCGTCGCACAGCAACAGGTGATACATCGCATCGCCCCAGCCGGCGCGGCTGATGTAGCGGAAATGCGCGCCCGCCAGCGGCGCGATGCCGCGCCTGGCTTCCATCTGGCAGAAGCGGCTGTCATCCGCGGCGACGACGATATCGCCGGCCAGCATCATCTCGATGCCGACGGTGAACACGACGCCCTGCACCGCCGTGATGATCGGCTTACGGCACCGCTTCGACAATCCGAAGGGATCGACGTTGCCCTCCGGCAGCGGCTTGCGCGATGCGGTCGGGCCGAAGAATTTCGGCATGTCGAGCCCCGCGGTGAAGCTGCCGCCGGCGGCACAGAGCACGCCGACCCAGAGGCCGTCGTCGTTGTCGAGCAAGGTCAGCGCGTCGGACAGCTCGGCCATCATCTCCGGGCTGAAGGCATTCTTCTTGGCGGGATTATCGATGATGATCTTCAGGATGCGGTCATGCCGTTCGTGGCGGACCCGCCCTTCGCTCGCGCTGCCGGACATCTGTTCCTCCCTGCTTTGTGACTAATGAAATTCTGGATGATACTTGTCATCCATAAGCATGATGGTCATAATCCAGAAAGAGAGTCAAACAGGGGCACTGCGAGATGGGCCATTCCCAGGCCGACAAGGCCAGGAGCCGTGAGCGTATTCTGAACGAGGCCGCGACGCAGATCCGCGACAAGGGGCTCGACGCGCTCAGCATCGGCAGCCTGATGCAGCAGGTGAAGCTGACCCATGGCGGCTTCTATGGGCACTTCGCCTCGCGTTCGGATCTGATCGCCGCGGCGCTGCAACAGGCGCTGACCTCAGGCGAAGCCTCGGCCCACGCAGCGCGCGATCCCGACAAGCCGGTCAGCGTCAACACGCTGGTGCGAAGCTATCTCAGCCGCAGCCATCGCGACCAGCCCAAGTCGGGCTGCGCGATCGGGGCGCTGATCTCCGATGTCGGCCGCGCCGACGCGCAATGCCGCGCGGTGATGGAGCCGCACATCGAATCCTTCATCGCCAGGGTCGCTGAGACGCTCGACGACGATAACGATAGCCGCGCGATCGTCGCGGTGAGTGCGATGGTCGGCGCACTCGCGATCTCGCGCGTCCTCACCGATCAGAAGCGGTCCGACGCCGTTCTGCGCACGGTACGAGACAGCATCATCGCGATGGCATCCGACGAATGATTTCGCCCGCGCTGCGGGCACCTTGATGGAGCAGGCCATGAACGACCGATCCGCCCTCGAGCCGACCGCGGTGCAAGGAAGCGTGCTGATTGCCGGCGTCGGCGCATCCAACGGCCTCGGCGGCGCGATCGCGCGTCGCTTTGCAGCCGGCGGCTATCCCGTGGCGATCGCCGGCCGCAACGCCGACAAGCTCGCCGCGACCGCCGCCGAACTCGCCGCTGATGGCGCCAAGGTCACCTCTGTCGTCGGCGATGCGTCTACGGCGGCCGATGTCGCCCGCTTCGTCGCGGCTGCCGAGAAGCTCGCGCCACTCGCGATGGCCGTGCACAATGCAGGCTCCAACCGGCCCGCACCGTTCCTCAAGGTCAGCGAGCAGCGCTTCGAGGAGCACTGGCGCGAGCACGCGCTCGGCGGCTTCCAGCTCGCGCAGGCCGCGATCCCGGCATTGCTCGCGCGCGGCGGCGGCACGCTGGTGTTCACCGGCGCCAGCGGCTCGCTGCGCGGCAAGGCCAATTACTCACCATTCGCTGCCGCCAAGGCCGCGCTGCGCGCGCTGGCGCAAAGCGTGGCGCGGGAATTCGGACCGCAGGGCATTCATGTCGGCCACGTCGTGGTCGACGGCGGCATCGGGGGCGATCGGCTGCTGAGCATGCGTCCGCAGTTGAAGGACGAGCGCGGGCCGGATGGCCTGCTCAACATCGCAGCCATCGCCGAGGCCTATTGGGTGCTGCATCACCAGCATCGCAGCGCCTGGACGTTGGAGCTCGACCTGCGGCCCTGGGCGGAGCAGTTCTGACAACGCGCGCCGCCGTCGTTCTCCGGGAAATCGGTTGCGATCCGCTGAAATCTTGTCAGGCTGTGCGACAAGGTCCGTCGAGATCGCACCATACTCCGGGAGAAGGCCATGTCGCAGCCCACGCCGATCCTGCATCATTTCGATCAATCGCCCTTCTCCGAGAAGATCCGCATCATCTTCGGATTCAAGAAGCTCGCCTGGAACTCGGTGCGGATTTCCCGGATCATGCCGCGGCCGGACCTGATGCCGATGACCGGCGGCTATCGCCGCGCGCCGACGATGCAGATCGGTGCGGACATCTATTGCGACACCCAGATCATCATCCGCGAGCTGGAGCGGCGCTATCCGACGCCGACGCTGTTTCCCGCGGGCAATGCCGGAATGCCCTGGGCGCTCGGCATGTGGGTCGACCGGCCGTTCTTCCAGAATACGGTAGCCCTCGTGTTCGGCTTCATCGGCGGCAAGGTCCCGCAGGATTTCATCGCGGATCGCGAGAAGCTGCGCGGCGCCAAGTTCGACGTCGCCGCCATGACCGCGGCGCTGCCGCAGATGCGCGACCAGTTCCGTGCCAATGTCGACTGGATCGAGGCGCAACTCGGCGACAACAGACCGTGGCTGTTCGGCGAGTTCAGCCTCGCCGATGTCAGCGCCTCCATGAACGTGTGGTACGCGCGGCAAAGCATCGCCGCGATCGACGAAATCATGAAACCCTTTCCACGCACCGCGGCATGGGAAGAGCGCATCCGCGCCATCGGCCACGGCACCCGCACCGAGATGTCGTCGGCCGACGCGCTCGACATCGCGGCAAAGGCGCAGCCGGAGTCGCCTGTGTTCGGCGACCCTGCGGACCCGAACGGTCGCAAGCCCGGCGACGTCGTCGGCGTGATGCCGGATGACTACGGCAAGATCCCGGTCCACGGCGAAATCGTCTCGCTGTCGGCGCAGCACATCGCGATCCGTCGGTCCGACGAGCGGGTCGGCGAGGTCGTGGTGCATTTCCCGCGGGCCGGCTTCCTGGTCATCCCGGGCTGATCGCCGCCGGCGGTTGGCCTGCGGGCCCGGAAACGCTGCGTTTCGCGGCGTGACCTTGTCGGGCGGCGAACAGGCCATAAGTCGGAAGCATCTCCAACCGAAGGCTCCACAGCGCAGGCTTGCGGGCATCTCAGCAAGCAACACGACCTCTCGGCCTGCGTGCGATGGGTGGCCCGTGGCGGATGCTCCGCCACGCCGACAACTGGACTATGTGATGACGACCTCTCTCGAATTCGGGCTCGACACGTTCGGCGATGTCACCAAGGACGCCGCCGGCGTGCCGCTGTCGCACGCCCAGGTGATCCGCAACGTCGTCGACGAGGCGGTGCTGGCCGATCAACTCGGGATCGATTTCATCGGGCTCGGCGAGCACCACCGGGCCGACTTTGCGATTTCTTCGCCTGAGACCGTGCTCGCGGCAATTGCCGCACGCACCCAGAACATCCGCCTCGGTTCGGCGGTGACCGTGTTGAGCTCGGACGATCCGATCCGCGTCTTCCAGCGCTTCGCAACCGTCGACGCGGTCTCGAACGGCCGCGCCGAAGTGATCCTCGGCCGCGGCTCCTTCACCGAATCGTTCCCGCTGTTCGGCTTCGACCTCAAGCAATACAACGAGCTGTTCGAGGAGAAGCTCGACCTGTTCACCGAGCTGTTGAAGCAGGAGCCGGTGACCTGGCAGGGCAAGCTGCGGCCGCCGCTGAAAAGCCAGTCGGTCTATCCGCCGATCGAGCACGGCCGGCTGAAGACCTGGATCGGCGTCGGCGGCAGCCCCGAATCGGTGGTGCGCGCGGCGCATTACGATCTGCCGCTGATGCTCGCCATCATCGGCGGCGATCCCAAGCGCTTCGCGCCCTATGTCGACCTGCACCAGCGCGCCTACCAGCAGTTCGGTCGGACGCCGCAGCCGATCGGCGTGCATTCGCCGGGCTATATCGCCGAGACCGACGCGCAGGCACGCGAGGAGCTGTGGCCGGACTACAAGGTCATGCGCGATCGAATCGGCAAGGAGCGCGGCTGGCCGCCGATGGGCCGCGACGAGTTCGTCGCTGAAGCCGAGCACGGCTCGCTCTATGTCGGGGCCCCGGAAACCGTGGCCCGCAAGATCGCGGCGACCGTGAAGGCGCTCGGTGCGTCACGCTTCCAGCTGAAATACTCGGCCGGCCTGCTGCCGCACGAGAAGCTGATGAAGAGCATCGAGCTCTACGGCAGCAAGGTGGTGCCGATGGTCCGCGACATGCTCGCCGCGTGACGCACGAGAGGCGGCATCTCGAGCCGGCCTCACAAAGCAAAACCCCCGGCGTTTTGGCGCCGGGGGCTCTGTTAGATCGCAGTCAAATCAACCGGTATTACCAGTTGCGCTGAGCGCGGAGCATCAGGAGGACCGTGTTCTGGTCCTTG
>NZ_JACMYK010000112.1 GCF_020889785.1 Bradyrhizobium acaciae | reverse complement strand
AGGCCCGTTACAGAAGCCCGGATGGAGCGCAGCGAAATCCGGAACCAGTCTATCAGCTGCAGGAATCCCGGACTGCGCTTCGCTCCGACCGGGCTAGGCGCTAGTGCCCGCCCAACAGGCTGATCACGAACCGTCCGCCGACGATGAAGAGATAGGCCCCGAACGCCACCTCCAGTGCCCGCTTCGACAGCGCGTGCGCGACCTTGACGCCGAGCGGCGCGGTGACGAGCGTAGTCGGCATCACCAGCAGCGCTCCGATCAGCGAGACATAGCCGAGCGCGAACGGCAATTGCAGCGCGGCGACATCGGGAAAGCGCGCGGCGGCGGGCCAGCCGGCATAGACGTAACCCAGCGCGCCGGGGATCGAGATCAGCACCGCGAGCGCCGACGAGGTCGCGACCGCCTGATGGATCGGCCGGCCGTAAAAGGTCATCAAGAGGTTGGCGAACAGGCCACCGCCGATGCCCATCAATGTCGACAGCAGGCCGACGAAGAAGCCGTAGACGCGCATCAGGAAACCTTTCGGCACGTCGTCGCCGAATTTCCAGGTCTCGCGCGCCAATAGCAGCCGCGCGGCCGCCGACCACGCCACCACCACGAACACGATCTTGAACAGCCGCTCCGGCGCGAAGCGCGCGGTGACGCTGCCGGCGGCGACGCCGATCACGATCGGCAGCCACCAGCGCTTCAGGATCTCCATGTCGACCGCACCGCGGCGATAATGGGCACGGAACGAGCTCAGCGAGGTCGGGATGATGATCGCGAGCGAGGTACCGATGCAGAGCGGCATCCGCACCTCGAGCGGCACGCCGGCGAGGCGAAAGCATTCGTAGAACACCGGCACCAGGATCGCGCCGCCGCCGATGCCGAACAGTCCGGCGAGAAAACCGGACAGCGCGCCGACTGCAACCAGCAGCAGCGCAAGCTCGAGCAATTCCCTGGGGTCGAGGCCGGCCATCGTCTTTTTCTTGCAGCAATATGCTGCGTGCTGCCGGAGCAGGTGCTTCGACGGCGTCTACAGTCTGTCGCGAGCAATAGCCGGTTTTCGGATTCGGGAGTATCCGCGCGATCGCGCGCCTACTTATGCGAAGTCGCGCGTCGCGCCTCTTCGACGGCATCAAGGCGAATCGCAAATTCCGCATATCGGGTCGGCTCTGGATGAATGGCCTCGAGCCACGGATTGATGCGGCGCGGTACGGCGACGGTGTGTTCAACAGGCCGGCTCGGCACATGGAGGCGGGACGCCGCGAGCACAGACCCGACGCCGCCGCCGACCCGGGTGCGAAAGGGCCGGTACCGGCGAATCGGTTGCTTCCACCGCCCGCGCACCGATCACCTAAGATCAAGGCATTTGTCGATTATCCGGCGAGACGATGGGCAAACCTGACGACTTACGGCGCCTCGTTCCCAGGCGGGGCGATGGCCTCTCGCAAGCCTGATATCACAATTCACTTTTTGGTTCAGTCACTCTTGCATCTGGTATACCACGCTGCAGATCAACCAGAATTCGGCAAGTCTAACAATGAACTTCGGTTCGCCCGAAGGCTATTTGGCCGTTGCGCGGCGGGGTGCGACTCCGTAAATAGAACTCCTCTACCGCGTTCCCCGATGGGCCGGCCGCGGTCCCTCACATCATAAAGCCCGCCGATGACCGCCAGGATCGAACGACCGCTTTCACCCCATATTCAGACCTACCGGTGGACGCTGACGATGGCGCTGTCCATCGTGCACCGTGCCACAGGTTTGGCCCTCTATTTCGGCACCCTGCTGCTGGCTTGGTGGCTGATCGCCGCCGCCACCGGCCCAACCGCCTACGCCAATGTCCAGGCCTTCACCGGCAGCGCGATCGGCAAGCTGATCGTGTTCGGTTACACATGGGCGCTGATGCACCATCTGTGCAGCGGCATCCGGCATTTCGTCTGGGATCTGGGCTACGGCTTCAAGGTCAATGAGCGCGAAGCCCTGACCTGGGGCGCGCTGGTCGCCGGCATCGCACTGACCGTGCTGGTCTGGATCATCGCCTACGCGGTTGGAGGTGGACGATGAGCGGCCCCTCCTCGATGCGCACGCCGCTGGAGCGCGTCCGCGGCCTTGGCTCCGCGCATACCGGAACCTCCGATTTCTGGCGCCAGCGCCTCACCGCGGTCGCGATGACGCTGCTGATCGTCCCCGTGATCGTCGTCGTGATCATGCTGATCGGCCGCAACCATGCCGGCGCAGCGCAGATCCTCGGCTCGATCCCGATCGCTATCATCCTGCTGCTCTTCATCGTTGCCAGTGTCTGGCACATGAAGATCGGCATGCAGGTCGTGATCGAAGACTACATCCACAATGAGAAGCTGAAGATCGCCAGCGTGATGGCGAACAACTTCTTCTGCGTCGCGGTCGCATTGGCCTCGATCTACGCAATCCTCAAATTGTCATCGGGAGTCTGACCCATGGCCGGCGAAGGTAACGGCAAGGCCACCAACGGCAGTGGCCCGGCCACGAACGGCAAGGCCTACCCGATTCAGGACCACACCTACGACGTTGTCGTGGTCGGCGCCGGCGGCGCGGGCCTGCGCGCCGTGGTCGGCTGCTCGGAAGCGGGCCTGCGCACCGCCTGCATCACCAAGGTGTTCCCGACCCGCTCGCACACCGTTGCGGCGCAGGGCGGCATCTCGGCCTCACTCGGCAACATGCACCAGGACGACTGGCGCTGGCACATGTACGACACCGTGAAGGGTTCGGACTGGCTCGGCGACCAGGACGCGATCGAATACATGGTGCGCAACGCGCCCGACGCGGTCTACGAGCTCGAGCACTGGGGCGTCCCGTTCTCGCGCACCGAGGACGGCAAGATCTATCAGCGCCCGTTCGGCGGCATGACCTTGGACTACGGCAAGGGCCAGGCGCAGCGCACCTGCGCCGCTGCCGACCGCACCGGCCACGCCATGCTGCACACGATGTATGGCCAATCGCTGCGCCACTCGGCCGAGTTCTTCATCGAATTCTTCGCCATCGACCTGATCATGGACGACCAGGGCGTCTGCCGCGGCGTGATCGCGCTCAAGCTCGATGACGGCACGCTGCATCGCTTCCGCGCCCAGACCACGATCCTGGCGACCGGCGGCTACGGCCGCGCCTACGCCTCCTGCACCTCGGCACACACCTGCACCGGCGACGGTGGCGGCATGGTGCTGCGCGCCGGCCTGCCGCTGCAGGACATGGAGTTCGTCCAGTTCCACCCGACCGGCATCTACGGCTCGGGTTGCCTCGTCACCGAAGGTGCCCGCGGCGAAGGCGGCTATCTCGTCAACTCCGAGGGCGAGCGCTTCATGGAGCGCTACGCGCCGTCGGCCAAGGACCTCGCCTCACGCGACGTCGTCTCGCGCGCGATGACGATCGAGATCCGCGAAGGCCGCGGCGTCGGCAAGAAGAAGGATCACATCTTCCTGCACCTCGATCATCTCGATCCGAAGGTGCTGCATGAACGGCTGCCGGGCATCTCCGAATCGGCGAAGATTTTCGCCAATGTCGACGTCACCCGCGAGCCGATCCCGATCGTGCCGACGGTGCACTACAACATGGGCGGCATCGCCACGAACTATCACGCCGAGGTGCTGACCAAGCGCAACGGCGACGACAATTCGGTGGTGCCGGGCCTGATGGCGATCGGCGAAGCCGCCTGCGTCTCGGTGCACGGCGCCAACCGCCTCGGCTCCAACTCGCTGATCGACCTCGTGGTGTTCGGCCGTGCCGCTGCGCTGCGCCTTGCCGACAAGCTGACGGCGAATGCCAAGCAGCCGGAGCTGCCGAAGGATTCTTCCGATCTCGCGCTCGGCCGGCTCGACCACTTCCGTCACGCCTCCGGCGGCACGCCGACCGCGAAGCTGCGCGACAGCATGCAGCATGTGATGCAGAACAATTGCGCGGTGTTCCGCACCGGCGACATTTTGCAGGAAGGCCAGAACCTGATCCACAAGGTCTATGGCGGCGTCGGCGACATCTCGGTCTCGGACCGCTCGCTGGTGTGGAATTCCGACCTGATCGAGACTCTGGAATTCGACAATCTGATCGTGCAGGCGGTCGTGACGATGGATTCGGCGGCCAACCGCACCGAGAGCCGCGGCGCGCATGCGCGCGAGGATTTCCCGGACCGCAATGACAAGGACTGGATGAAGCACACGCTGACCTGGATCGATCCGGCCGGCAAGACCGCGATCGAGTACCGTCCGGTGCACAGCTACACGATGACCAATGACGTGCAGTACATCCCGCCGAAGGCGCGGGTCTACTGAGAACGAAGGCGAGCAAGCATGGTTGAATTCGCACTTCCGAAGAATTCGAAGATTTCCGGCGGCAAGACCTGGCCGAAGCCGACGGGCGCCACCGAGACCCGCGAATTTCGGGTGTATCGCTGGAATCCGGACGACGGCAAGAATCCGAGTGTCGACACCTACTATGTCGACACCCATGATTGCGGTCCGATGGTTCTGGACGGCCTGATCTGGATCAAGAACCACATCGACCCGACGCTGACCTTCCGGCGCTCCTGCCGCGAAGGCGTCTGCGGCTCCTGCGCGATGAACATCGACGGCCAGAACACGCTAGCCTGCACCAAGTCGATGCACGATGTCGGCGCCGGCGGCGCGGTGAAGGTCAATCCGCTGCCGCACCAGCCGGTCGTCAAGGACCTGGTCCCCGACCTCACCAATTTCTACGCCCAGTATGCTTCGATCGAGCCGTGGCTGAAGACCACGACGCCGACGCCGCAGAAGGAGTGGAGGCAGAGCCACGAGGACCGAGAGAAGCTCGACGGTCTCTATGAATGCATCCTGTGCGCCTGCTGCTCGACCTCGTGCCCGAGCTACTGGTGGAACAGCGAACGCTTCCTCGGCCCCGCCGCACTGCTGCAGGCGACACGCTGGGTCACCGACTCCCGCGACGAAGCGACCGGCGAGCGCCTCGACAATCTCGAGGATCCGTTCCGCCTCTATCGCTGCCACACCATCATGAACTGCGCCAAGGCGTGCCCGAAGGGCCTCAACCCCTCGGAGGCGATCGCCGAGCTCAAATTCAAGATGGTCGAACGCCAGATCTGATCCGACGCGGCTCGGCTGGCGCTGGTGTCGCCGGGCTGCTGAGACTTCAGAACAGTAATTGGTAAACGGGTCTGCTTCGGCAGGCCCGTTTGTCGTTTCGACGCACTCAAGTCTTCAAACGTTCGTGCACCGTGACTTCGCCCGAACCGGGCGTCGGGCCCCGGCAACTCGACGACCTCGAATTTTGGGAATTGCGCTGCTTCCTCGTCGCATCGTTGCGAACTAGCCAAGTGGCCGACGGAAAACCCTGTCCGGATTCAACAAGCCGCTATCGTCGAACGCGCCTTTGATCCTGCGCATCAGATCGATCTCGACCGGATCGCGATGCATCTCAAGCAGATCGATCTTGGCACGGCCGATACCGTGCTCCGCGGAGAACGTGCCGCCCAGGGAGATTGCGATATCGTAGACGAGCTCGCCGATGCGCTTGCCTTGCTCCCTGGCCCGCTCGGTTCCGAGGGCGGCCGGCAGCACGACGTTCAGATGGATGTTGCCGTCCCCGACATGTCCGAACGGCACGACCACGGCATCGGCGAAGCCGGCCTCAATGCCGGCTTTGCATCGGCGCAGGAGATCCGGCACCCGTGCGACCGGCACGGCGATGTCGTGCTTGAAATCGCGGCCCGCCCTTTTCTGGACCTCGGTCTGATCTTCCCGCAGCCGCCACATCTGCTTGCGTTGTTCCCCGCTCTGCGCAAGCGCCGCATCCACGATCGTCCCGTCTTCGAGCGCGCCGGCCAGAAACCCCTCGAGCATTTCCCGGAGACCGGCATCCCGGCGGCTCGACGTGAGCTCGATCAGGACGTAGTGGTCAGCCTTCTGCACGGGCGAGCGGAGCCCGTCGCGCTTCGCCAGTTCAACGCAGGGGCCGGAAAGATATTCGATGGCCCGCACGTTCCCGTCGGCGGCCTCGCGCAGCTTCATCCAGAGATCGAGGACCCGGTCCTCGGTCTCGAGCGCGCAGAAGGCAACTTCACATACCCGCGGCTGCGCCGCGAGCTTCATCGCGGCTGCGGTGATGATGCCGAGCGTCCCCTCCGAGCCGGAGAACAGATGCTTGAGCGCGTAACCGGCGTTGTCCTTCCGCAACGTGCGCAGCCCATTCCATATTCTTCCGTCCGGCAGGACGACTTCCATTCCGAGCAGAAGATCTCTCGCGCTGCCATACCGAACCGCAGAGATACCGCCGGCGTTCGTCGCCAGCGCCCCGCCCAGCGTCGCGGTTCCTTCTGACGCGAACGACAACGGAAATAGAGTGCCCGCTTCGGCCGCGGCAGCCTGAAGATCCGCGATGGTAGCGCCCGCTTCCGCAACGACGGACATGTCAACCGGGTCGATGGAGCGGATCTTCCTCATGGAAGCCGTGCTGATGACGGCCTGAAAGCCGCCGTCGTCCGGCGTGGCGCCGCCGACGAGCCCGGTGTTGCCGCCTTGCGGCACGATGCCGACGCTGGCTTCCCGGCAGATCCGCACGCATTGCGCGAGGAGTTCGACCGAGTTCGGCCGCAATACGCAGGCGGCGCGCCCCCGCAGCAGACCGCGCCAGTCGGTCAGATAGGCGTCGGCCATCTCAGGATCGGTGATGCATCCGGAGCCGAGCAGTTCGCGGAGCTTGCCGACGACATCGTTCATAGCTTCTTCCACGTTGCGGTGGCGTGTGCGATCGCCTCTCCGTCACCGTCGCAAGCCCGCGATTGCAGGAAGAACGTCTTGCGTCCGCTCTTGAGGAAGGTTGCGCGGCAGGTCACGGGACCGCTGCGGACCGGAGCGAAGTACTGCACTTTCATCTCCAGTGTGACGCCGGGGCCGAACTGATGCTTCAGCAGATGACCCATCGAGATGTCGAGCGCGGTCGCCAGCACGCCGCCGTGCAGCGAACCCTGCGGGTTGTACATGAAGGCCTTTACGCCGAGTGTGACGACGCATGCGTCCGCGTCGTAAGACACCGTCATCCCGAACAGGCGGGACAGGAAGAACGATCCGAATTCGTGCCGACCATCGCCCATGGCCGCATCGAACAGATCACGCATCTCGGCTTCCTGCATCCGTCGTATCCTCTATTCGGCCGATTGCTTCGGCGCGGCCTCGCCGAACGCGCCCTTCGAAGCGAACTCCGACAGGCGTTCCCGGGTCCAGCCGAGCCAGTCTTCGAATACCTCCACGGTATGTTCGCCCAACATCGGCGGCGGGATCGAGGGAGCGGGCGGCAGATCATCGAACCGCAGCGGCCGCGCGACGAACTTGACGTCGCCGGCGACCTTGTGCGCGACGCTCTGGACCATGCCCCGCTCGACCAGTTGGGGCGCCTCGCACACCTCGCCGACCGTCCTGATCGCCCCGCATGGAATCCCGGCCTTGCCGAGAACATTGAGCCAATGGTCGCGAGACCGCGACCGAAAGATCGGTCGCAGGACGTCGGCCAGCGCGGCGCGGTTCTCGGCACGTTTCGGGGCCTTGTCGAAACGGGTATCGTTCTCGATGTCCTTGCGTTCGACGACATCGCAGAACATCGACCAGAACTTGTCGTTGGCGACGCCGACATTGAGCCAGCCGCCTCCGGCCTCAAACGTTTCGTAGGGGCTGATCGTGGGATGCACGTTGCCTCGGCGCTTCGGACTTTCTCCGGAGGCGAAGTACATGCCGGCGTTGAATGTGAGCAGCGAAGCCATGGCGTCGAGCATGGAGACGTCAACGCGTCCCCCGGCACCGCTGCGCTCGCGCTTCACGAGCGCCGCGAGCACCGCCTGCGACGCGTAGAGGCCGGTGACCAGGTCGGCGATCGACGTGCCCACCTTCATGGGCGGTCCATCGGAATCACCGGTGATGTCCATGACGCCGGACTCGCCCTGCAAGATCAGATCGTAGCCGGGCCGGCTCGCATCCGGCCCGGTCCTGCCGAATCCGGAGATGCTGCACTGGATGAGTTTCGGATTGTCCGCGCTGAGCGCTTCGTATGACAGGCCCCACTTGTCGAGCGTGCCGGGCCTGAAGTTGTCGGTCACGACGTCGGCCACCTTCGCGAGCGCGAGCGTGGCGGCCCGACCCGCCGGCGACTTCAGATCAATCGCGCAGCTTCTCTTGTTACGGTTGACCGACAGGAAGTAGGAACTCTCCCCGTTGACGAACGGAGGGCCGTATCGGCGACTCTCGTCGCCGGCATGCGGATCCTCGATCTTCACGACGTCCGCCCCGAGATCGCCGAGATGCATGGTGGCGAAAGGACCGGACACGACGCGGCACAGGTCCAGGACCTTGATGCCGGAGAGAGCTTCCACACTAGACGATCGCATCCGCCAGATCCTTCATCGTCGGAACCGTGATGTCGGGCTGGTGCGGCGTCTGCTCGAACGGCCGGTCGCGCCGGTTGATCATCGCGGTCCGCATCCCGGCCGACTTCGCCCCGATGACGTCGAATGCGTGGTTGGCGACGAAGAGGATCTGATCCATCTTGAGGCCGAGTATTTCTGCCGCCTTCGTGTAGGTCGCGACGTGGGGCTTGAAGGAGTTTGCTTCGGCGACGGAGATCACGTCGTCGAACGGAACCTTGTGGTACCTCTTGGCCGTTTCCAGCATGTCGCGATCACCGTTCGAGAGCACGACCAGCTTGTACCTGGTTTGCAGCTTCGCGAGCGCCGCCGGCACCTCCGGGAAGCATTCGAGCTTCTCGATCTCGCCAACCAGGTACTTCACTTCCTCCTTCGTGTATTTGATGCCCGACCGGTCCATGACCTGGGAGACGGCACGGTGACCGATCTCGCGGTACGGCGTGTGCTCGCGGTTGAGCAGCGCGTCAATCATCGAATTCTCGAAGTGGGTCCGCCGCCACCAGGTGACGAACGAGTTCGGGTTACCCGTCCAGCCTTTCTCCTTGAGAAACGGCGTCGCGATCTTGACGAGGCCTCCCTGCATATCGACGACCGTGCCATACTGGTCGAACATGCAGACCTTGATGGTATCCTTGAGCGCTTGTGTATCGGTCATCCCTTTGTCCCTTTTTGCGTGCGTTGCGTGATGGGTGATCCGGATTTGACCGCATCAGGCACCATTTCCGAAATCGATTGTTCTTCTGCGCACATTTGCGAAGTGAATGTCGTTCGCGAGAAGCCCGCTAAATTCTGTCTGCGGCACGCTCTGCATCGATACTGACGATCTTTCGGCGCGACGCTACGCTATCCGCTGCGATCGACGACCCCGATACTTCCTCCAGGCCGCGGCCCTTGGTCTCGAAGCCGAAGATCAGGAAGACCACGGCCTGGAAGAGGAGAATGCCCGCGAGCGTGATCAGCACTCCGACAAGCCCCTTCCAGGCGAAGATCGCGATGACGGCGAACTGCACCAGCGCGGTCGTGACGCGACCGGCTGTCGCGCAGATTGCGGTGCCGCGCAGTCGGTATCGCGTGGGGAAGAGCTCCGGCACGTGCATGGCGAACCCAGTCGCCAGCAAGACGTAGATCGCGGTGACGAGCAGGAAGCCGACCGCGACCAACGGAGCACCGTCGGGCATGAACGGATACGTCAATCCGAAGGCAGCGGCCGCGATCGACGATCCGACGATCGACGGCTTGCGGCCGATCGCGTCGGCGAGGGCCAGGCCGATCAGCGATCCCACCGGCCCACCCAGCGACATGAAGGTCGTATAGCCGAGCGAGGACACGACGCTGTGGCCGCCCTTGACCATGAACGTCGGCAGCCAGCCGATGAATCCGTACAGACTGAAGCCGACGACGATGTGCAGCAGGCTGCCGAGCAACGTTCGGCCAAGGTACGGCGGCGCGAACAGCCGCCAGACCGACCCGCCCTGGTCTTCCGCCCGCTGCGGGGCCGAGACCGGAGGCAGCGGCCCTTTCCTGGCGGCTTCGGCTTCGATGCCGGCAAGGATCTTTTCAGCCTCGTCGGCACGGCCGTTCGCGGCCAGCCAGCGGGGCGATTCCGGCATCGACTTTCTCATGAACCAGACGATCAGCGCGAGCACGCCGACGATGCCGAACATGTATCGCCAACCGAACGACGGAATGATCCAGAGGCCGGTCATCGAGGAGGCGAACAGGGAAAAGTTGGTGATGACCGCCAGGATTCCGATCCACCGCCCGCGCGACGAGGCCGGGACGAACTCGGTCAGCGTCGCATAGCCGACGACGATCTCGGCGCCGAGTCCAATGCCTATGACGAACCGGGCGGCAATCAAGGCCTGCATGGATGGCGCGAGCGCGGCGGCGAAGGACGCCAGACCGAAGATGGCGAGGTTGACCTGGTAGGAGAACCGCCGGCCGTAGCGATCACCCAGTATCCCGGAGAACCAGGCTCCCAGGGTCATGCCGATGAAAGTGGCCGTCACGAACGCCGCGTTGAGTTCGAGGGTCGACCAGCCCTCTTTCAGCACGGCCCCGAGTACGCCGCCCGCCAGGTAGATGTCGAAGGCATCGAGGAACATGCCCGCGCCGATCAGCGCCAGGATCCGCCAATGAAAGCTGCAGATCGGTAGCCGATCGAGCCGAGCGCCCGCGTTCACCGATACCACCTGCGCGTCCGTAACGTCTTGCATCAATCCCTCCCAAGGTCGGCCGGGTTCGGCCGAAGAAACATTTGGGAGCAGGATGGTGACCGCGACGGCGGCGTCTAATCAGAATTCGCAATTCCACTATTGGGCGGACTGATAGTCCCTTCAGCGCAGCTTCCGGGCACGGCGCGGCCGGCGGCAGACGCCCGTCATTCACCGTCGGCGAGCCCTCGCGCAGCGTCGGAAAAGACCGAGCGGAGCCAGTTCAGTTCCTGGCTGGCGTCGTGTCGGCGGTGCCAATACATCGACCATTCGAACGGCTCGGAAGCAAATGGCAGGTCGCGGATCGCCAGATCCTCCGTGACCATCGCGAATGCCAGACGTCGCGGCATGACCGACAGCAGGTTCGAGTCGCGCAGCACGTGCGGCACCAGAAGCCAATGCGGGATGTTGACCGCGACCTGGCGTGTCACGCCCTGGCGGGCGAGCACGTCGTCGACGAAACGAAGGTCGGTCGGCGACATCGAGACCTTGAGGTGCGACGATTGCAGGAAGGTTTCCATCGTGAACGGTCGTTGCGCCGCCGGATGACCCTCGCGCATGACGCAGACCATCCGATCCTTCATCAGTACGACCGACTTGATCGAATTCGAGTGCGCAAGACCCATGCTGATCGCGAGGTCGATTTCGTCCTTTTCGAGGGCCTCGACCGTCTGCGTCGGCGAGTAGTGCACGACGTCGATGTGGGCAAATGGCGCGTTCTCTTGCAGGGTCTTGCTGACGGCCGGAAGCAGCAGCCGGCTGAGGAGGTCGGACAGCCTGACGGAAAAGCTTCGGGTCGACGTCGCGGCTTCGAAGCTCGACTCGCTATCCAGCAGGCGCTCCAGCTGGCGCAGCAGCCGCTTGACCGGCTCCGCCAGCTCGATCGCGCGCGGCGTAGCCTGCATGCCGTTGGCCGTGCGCACCAGAAGCTCGTCCTTGAAGATGTGCCTCAGCCTTGAAAGCGCATTGCTCATGGCGGGTTGACTGAGGCCGACCCGGTCAGCCGCGCGGGTGACGTGAAGGTCGGTGAGAAGAGCGTTGAGAGCGACCAGAAGATTGAGATCGACGGATCTGAGGTTCATGGCCGGTCCTGCGCAACGCACCACTATTGATGATACAAATATTACGCCGGCAACAATCCATTTGGAAGATTACGATCACCGATCACGGGCGGATCAGGATATCGGACCCGACGGCATCGACGGCAGCTCGATCCAAATCCAGCACGACGTCGACGATGCTGTGATCCTCCGGATCCATCGTGACGGTGAAGCCGAGATCGCGGCACATCCCGATCATCGTGCTGTTTTCGGTCAAGACCTGGCCGGACAGGCGCTTCAATCCCTCCGACCGCGCATAGTGGATCAGGAGCTGCATCAGCGCCCAGCCGAGGCCTTTGCCCTTGAGATCGGATTGCAGCAGGATCGCGTATTCGGCGTTCTGATACAGCGAGTCCGAATGCAGCCGGACCGCGCCCATCATCTCGCCGGTGCTCGGATCGAGCGCCACGAACGCCATCGCACGCGCATAGTCGAGCTGGGTCAGGCGCGCGATGAACGCGTGCGAGAACTCCTTCATCGCGTGGAAGAAGCGCAGCCTGAGATCCTCGGCGGTGACGCGCCGGAAGAAGGCCTCGACCATCGGCTCGTCCTCCGGCCGCATCGGGCGCACCGTGACGTGCGAGCCGTCGCGTAACGCAAGCTCGCCCTCCCATTGCGACGGATAGGGCCGGACGGCGAGCCGGGTGTGGCCGGCAAACAGCCGGGTGGGTTTGCGGATCGCCACCCGCGCATCGAGCGCAAGCACGCCGCTCTCGTCCGCCAGCATCGGATTGATATCGAGCTCCGCGACCTCGGGAATGTCGGCCGCCATCTGCGCCAGCTTGACCAGGGTGAGCGGCACCACATCGGCCGGGACGGCCGGCACATCGCCATAGCCGCCGAGCAGCCGCGAGACGCGGGTGCGTCCGATCAGCTCACGGGCGAGATTCATATCCAGCGGCGGCAGCGCCAGCGCCTTGTCGTTGATCACCTCGACCGCGGGGCCGCCGCGGCCGAACACGATGACCGGACCGAAGGTCGGATCGTCGGCGATGCCGAGGATCAGTTCACGCGCCGCGCGTCGCACGATCATCGGCTGGATCGTCACGCCCTGCAGGATGGCATCGGGCCGCGCGCTGCGTGCGCGTTCCAAGACCGTCCTTGCGGCTTCGACGACACTATCTTTGGTGCGCAGGTCGAGGATGACGCCGCCGACATCGGACGCGTGCCGGATGTCGCGCGAAAACACCCTCACCACAATCGCGTGCCCCGCGGCGAGGAACGGCGCCGCCTTTTCGGCGGCGTCCTCGGCACTGTCAGCGACGAGCGTCGTCACGATCGGAATACGATAAGCCTCGAACAGCGCGACGATCTCGGACGGATCGAGCCAGGCGCGTCCGTCCGACAACGCCTTCATGACGACGTGCCGCGCCGCCGCTGTCTCCGGCGTGAACACCGAAGCCACGCCGGGCGGGGTCGCGGCGAGCGCGGTGGAAGCCTCGCGATAGCGCACCAGATACATGAAGGCGCGGACCGCATCGTCCTCGGTCGGGAAATGCGGAATCCGCGCCGCCTCGAAGATCGCGCCGGTGCGCTCGTCGGCGCCAACCCACGCCGCAAGCACCAGTGCCGCGACCGCACTTCTTTTGATTCTGCGGTCACGCACGCATTGCGCCACCGCCTCGGCGATCCCCTTGGCCGGTGCCACCGCCATCTCGACATTCGCGACCAGCACCGCGTCGCTGTTGGCATCATCGAGCAACGCGTTGAGCGCCACCACATAGCGGTCGGCATCGGCGTCGCCGGCGATGTCGACGGGATTGGCGCAGGACCAGCCCGACGGCAGCATCTGGTCGAGCCGTTCGATGGTCCCGGTCGTCAGCGTCGCGGGAACGCCGCCGAGCTCGGCCAGCCGGTCGGTCGCGAGGATGCCGAGCCCGCCGCCATTGGTGAGGATCGCGAGCCGGTTGCCGCGCGGGACGAAGCCACGACCGAGCAGCTCGGCGCAATCGAACAGCTGGCGCAGGTCGTAGACGCGCAGTATGCCGGCGCGGCGGAATGCGGCGTCGTAGACCGCATCGGAGCCGGCCAGCGCGCCGGTGTGGGTCGCGGCGGCCTTTGCGCCTTGCGCCATCCGGCCGGACTTGACGACGATGACCGGCTTCATGCGCGCGGCGGCGCGCGCCGCCGACATGAACTTGCGCGCGTCCTTGACCGCCTCGAGGTAGATCAGGATCGCGTTGGTATGATCGTCCAGCGCGAAATAATCCAAGAGGTCGGCGACGTCGACATCGAGCTGGTCGCCGATCGATGCGATGCCGGAAAAGCCGAGCCGCCGCTCGGCCGCCCATTCGATCATCGCCGACGCGACCGCACCGGACTGCGAGATCAGGGCGACATGTCCGTCGGACGGCTGATGCGAGGCGAAGCTCGCATTGAGCTTGGCGCGCGGCACCATGACGCCGAGGCAATTCGGCCCGATCAGGCGCATACCATACCGCCGCGCCGTCTGCCCCGCGGTCTCCGCGAGCGAGCCCGCGCCGTGACCGAGACCGGCCGACAGCATCGCCGCTCCGGCAACACCGGCAAGGCCAGCCTCCGCGACGATCTCCGGGACCGCGGCCGCCGCTGCACTGATGACGATGAGATCCGGAACGAACGGCAGCGACTTCAGGTCGGGAACGGTCGGCTCGCCGTCGACCTCGGCATAATGCCGGTTGACGACGCCCAGTCTGCCGGCGAAGCCGCTCGCCTTGATGTTCCGGAGCACCGCCGCGCCGAGCGACGACGGGCGTGGGCTGCCGCCGACCACCGCGATGCTTCGAGGCGAAAATAGCCGCTCCAGGCCGTACGTCGACATTGCGTGGTCTCGCAGGGAACCCGTGGACGCGCACGAGGCGCCCACGAATGAACTCTACTTCTTCATGCAGCCCGTTGCACCCATCGCGGCCGCGACAATCCGGCTAGTGCAGGCCCAGCGCCTGAGCCAGATTGAAGGTCAGGAAGCTCGCGGCATAGGCCAGCGCGAGCATGTAGATGAACGTCACCACCATCCACTTCGCGCCGCCGGTCTCGCGGCGGATCACCGCGAGCGTCGAGGCGCATTGCGGGGCGAAAATGTACCAGACCAACAGCGATAGCGCGGTCGCCAGCGTCCATTTCTGCGCCAGCACCTGGCCGATCTGATCCGCCGCCTCCTTGCCGCCCTCGATCGAATAGACAGTGCCGAGCGCCGCGACCGCGACCTCGCGCGCCGCCATGCCGGGGATCAGCGCCACCGCGATCTGCCAGTTGAAACCGATCGGCCGCAGCAACGGCTCGAGCGCATGGCCGATCATCGCCGCAAAGCTGTAATTGATCGCCGGCCCCTCGGCGCCGGCGGGCGCAGTCGGGAACGAGGCCAGGAACCAGATCAGCACCATCATCGAGAGGATCGTGGTGCCGGCGCGATACAGGAACATCTTGGCGCGCGTGAACACGCCGATCGCGATGCTCTTCAGCCGCGGCATCTTGTAGTCGGGCAATTCCAGCATGAACGGCGCCGGCGCATGGTCGCGCCACAGGAAGAATTTTGCGACCGCCGAGACCGTCAGCGCGCTGGTGATTCCAGCCGCATAGAGGCCGAACATCACGAGCCCCTGCAGATTGACGAAACCCCACACCGTCGTCGCCGGAACGAAGGCCGAGATGATCAGCGTGTAGACCGGAATGCGCGCCGAGCAGGTCATCAGCGGCGCGATCAGGATCGTGGTCAGGCGGTCGCGCCTGTTGTCGATCACCCGCGTCGCCATGATGCCGGGAATGGCGCAGGCGAAGCTCGACAGCAGCGGAATGAAGGCGCGGCCATGCAGCCCGGCACCGCCCATGATGCGGTCCATCAGGAACGCGGCGCGCGCCATGTAGCCGAAATCCTCCAGCAGCAGGATGAACAGGAAGATGATGATGATCTGCGGCAGGAACACGATGACGCTGCCGACGCCGGAGATCAGGCCGTTCTGCAGGAAGCTTTGCAGCAGGCCCCAGCCTTCGGGCATCACGTCGTGGATCAGCTGCCCGAGCGCGGAGAAGCCGTCCGACAGCAATTCCATCGCCGGCTGCGCCCAGGTGAACACCGCCTGGAACATCACGAACAGGATCACGGCCAGGATCACGAGACCTCCGACCGGATGCAGCACGACCGAATCGATCCGGTTGGTCAGCGTGTCCGGCTTGGTCGGCAAGGTCACCACTGCTGCGATGATCCGATCCGCCTCGCGCTGCGCCGCCTTGAGATCGGCGATCGTCGGCGTCGTCCACTGGCTGGCTGCCGCCTCATGCGACCGCGCCAGGAATTCGTCGGTCCGCTTCAAGAGCTCGTCGACGCCGCCCTTGCGGACCGCGACCGAGGTCACGATCGGCAAGCCGATCTCCTGCGACATGCGCTCGAGATCGATCGTGACGCCGCGGCGCCGCGCGATATCGATCATGTTGAGCACGAGCATCATCGGCCGGCCGACCCGCTTCAGCTCGAGCACGAGCCGCAAGGTGAGCCGCAGGTTGGTGGCGTCGGCGACGCAGAGCACCAGATCGGGCACTGCCTCGCCGTCGAAGCGGCCGAGCACGATGTCGCGGGTGATCTCCTCGTCCGGGCTGCGGCCGCGCAGCGAATAGGTGCCGGGCAAATCGAGCACGGTGACGCTGCGGCCCTCCGGCGTCACGAAGCCGCCGGATTTGCGCTCGACCGTGACGCCCGGATAATTGGCGACCTTCTGGCGGCTGCCGGTCAGGCTGTTGAACAGCGACGTCTTGCCGGTGTTCGGCGCGCCGACCAGCGCCAGGCGCAAAGATGCAGTTGTCATTCGACGATCACGGCCATGGCTTCGCTCCGGCGCAGCGCGATCGTGATGTTGTCGACGCGCACCGCGATCGGATCCCGCCGGATGGTGCCTTCATGCAGGATTTCCACGCGCGCGCCCTCGACAAATCCCATCTCGACCAGGCGCTGCTCCAGCTCCTGCGGAGAGAGCGATGAACCCGTCACGAGCGCATCGAGCCTGATGATCTTTCCGACAAAACCGCGGTCCGCATGTCCGAGCCGGATGTCCTGTAGATTATCCTGGGTGGAGTTTGGATCGCCTGTCATGCGGCCTGTTTTTCAGCAGGTAGTCACAGGGTCAAGCATTTGCCCGTGAGAGGTTTTAGAACCCCTAAAAACAGTGCCCGGAAGCGTCATCCGGGCCGATTTTCCGCTTGACTGCCGGCGAGGCGCTAACGCGGTCGTGATGTCGCCGGGCGGCGTCAGCCTGCGCGGCCACGGACACGGGCCGGCTCCGAATTGATCGATCCCGGTTGGCCTCCGGTAACCTTGACCGGCCGCGGGCGACGAAGGAAGCCCGGCGCCACGCGCCGGGAGGGGGATTCGCTTTCTCCGGCGCGACGGTTTGCGTTAAGGTCCCCGCGGAGCCGGAGCGCCCGTGCAGACCGCACAACGTAATTCGCTGAAACTGCTGCAATGGATGATGGCCGCCTCGCTGGCCCTTCCGCTGGCGCTGTTCGCGTTTGCGTCCGCAATGTCCTGGATCTCGACCAGCGAGGCCGCCGACCAGGAGATCCAGCGCACCCTCGACGTCGCCCACGAGCACGCGCTCAAGGTGTTCGAGACCATCGACCGCAGCCTGGCCGAGGTCACCGAGGTCATCCGCGGCATGAGCGACGCCGACATCGTCGCCCGGGAAAAGGGCCTGCATGCGCGGCTGCGCGTGGTCGCCGAGGCGCTGCCCCAAGTGAAATCGGTCTGGGTGTTCGATGCCAACGGCCGTGCGCTGGTCAACAGCCTGGTGTCGCCGGCCCCCGACGTCGACTTCTCGGACCGGGATTACTTCCGGATCCCCGCCGAGCGCGACATCGGCACCTATATCGGCGAGGTGCTGACGCCGCGGCCGCCCTATCTGGGCGCACGGTTCTTCAGCGTCGGCCGGCGCCGCAACAATGAGGACGGCAGCTTTGGCGGCGTCATCCAGGCCTCCGTGCTTCCGGAGTATTTCGAGAATTTCTACGCCAAGATCGGCCGCGAGCCTGGCAGCTTCCTGGCGCTGATCCGGACCGATGGCGCGGTGCTGGCGCACTTCCCCGTCATCGATCACGACGTCCGGTTCGAGCCGAGCGGGCCGCTCGGGCGCCAGATCGTCGCCAATCCGCTGGCCGGCGCCATGACGATCCAGTCCCCGGCTGACGGCATCGAACGGCGCATGCGCTATCAGCGGCTGGCCGAATACCCGATCTATGTCAGCGCCGGCCTCGAAACCGCGGCGATCCGCTCGCGCTGGGTGTCGACCATAGCCCAGCACCTGATCTTCGGCATTCCGGCTACCGCGCTGCTGTTCGGCCTGCTCGCGCTCGCCTACCGGCGCACCCAGCGCCTGGAGGAAGAGGCCAGCCGGCGCATCGAGGCCGAGGAGGCGCTGCGGCATGGCCAGCGGCTGGAGGCACTCGGGCAACTCACCGGCGGCGTCGCGCACGACTTCAACAATCTGCTCACCGTGATCCGCGCCTCGGTCGACATGCTGCGGCGGCAGGACCTTCCCGAGCCGCGGCGGCAGCGCTACATCGATGCGATCTCCAACACCGTGAACCGTGCCGCCAAGCTGACCAACCAGCTGCTTGCGTTCGCGCGCCGGCAGACCCTCAAGCCCGAGGTGTTCGACGCCAGCCAGAACGTCCGCACCCTGAGCGAGATGATCGCAACCCTGATCGGCTCGCGCATCGAGATCGCAGCGCAGGTGCCGGACGAGAGCTGTCTCGTCAACGCCGATGCCGGCCAGTTCGAGACCGCGATCATCAATATGGCGGTGAATGCGCGCGACGCGATGGACGGCGTCGGCCGGCTCACGATCATGGTTCGCCCGGTGAACGACCTGCCGTCCACGACGACCGGCCCGCCCAACCCGCACGGCCATGTCGCGGTGTCTGTCACCGATACCGGCGTCGGCATTCCGCCGGAGCTGTTCGGCCGCATCTTCGAGCCGTTCTACACCACCAAGGAGGTCGGTCACGGCACCGGTCTCGGCCTGTCGCAGGTGTTCGGCTTCGCCAAGCAGTCCGGCGGCGAAGTGACCGTCACCAGTGACGTCGGCAAGGGAACGACATTCACGCTTTATCTGCCGCGCGTCGTCGGCGAGCACAGCCCGCAATCGTTGCTCGCCGAGGACGCGCCCTCGGTCGATCGGGCCAATGCATCGGTCCTGATCGTCGAGGACAATGCCGAGGTCGGAAAATTCGCCGCCGACACGCTGACGCAGCTCGGCTGCACCTGCGTGCTGGTCGAGAACGCCACCCACGCGCTGGAAGAGCTGGCGGTCGACCCGAGCCGCTTCGACCTGGTATTCACCGATGTCGTGATGCCCGGCATGAGCGGCATCGAACTCGCGGAGGAAATCCGTCGGCAGGGGCTCGATCTGCCGATCGTGCTCGCCTCCGGCTACAGCCAGGTGCTGTCCCAGCAGGGCAGCGGCGGCTTCGAGCTGCTGCAGAAGCCCTATTCGGCCGAGCAGCTCGCGCGCATGCTGCACAAGGCCGCGCGCTCGCGCAGACTGCGGCGGGATCAAGCGCCGGCCGGGTGAGGTGGTGGCGCGCAGGTGCCCTTGGCACACTGTCGTCCCTGCGAAAGCAGGGACGACACCGAAAGCGTTGAACGTTCGGTGAGTCAAACATCTATATTCTCGCGACATGATCTGCCGTCGGGTCATTCCGACGCACCCCTCGGAACCGCAATGGAACCTTGTGATTTCGCTCGCGTTGTCGCGCGATGGGCAAGGCTGGCGCAAAATCCAGATCGTCGAAGGGGCCGCCACTGGCCAAGGCCACCTCGCCTCGGAAAGCGAGTGCGAAGCGCGCCGCCGACGGCAACGCCGCGCCGAGCCAGGCCGACGACAAGGAAGCGGACGACAAGTCGGAGCTCGTCGAAGTCATTGCCGAAAATGACGATCACGTCGAACCGCCGCCGCCGGAAATTCTCGAACCGGATCCCGATCTGTCGCCCGAAGAGGCTGAACAGGCCCGCAAGGACTATCTGCTGACGCGGTTCCGGATCACCGCGCGCGGTTATTGGGGCCGCAATGGTGACCGATTGGCCTGGCTGTTCACGATCGGCCTGCTGCTGCTCATCGTCGCCAACGTCGCCGTCCAGTACGGCATCAATGTCTGGAATCGCGCGATGTTCGATGCGATCGAGAAACGCGACTCGGCCACAGTCTTCCACTTGACGGCCATCTTCTTTCCGCTTGCGATCGGCAGCGTGCTGTTGGGCGTTGGCCAGGTGTTCGGCCGCATGAGCATTCAGCGGCGCTGGCGAGCCTGGCTCACCAACGACGTGGTGTCCCGCTGGCTGGCCAGCGGCCGTTACTACCAGCTCAATCTCGTCGACGGCGATCACAAGAACCCGGAGTATCGCATCGCGGAGGACCTGCGGATCGCAACAGACTCGCCGGTCGACTTCATCGCCGGCGTGATATCAGCGCTGCTGTCTGCCGTCACCTTCATCGTCGTGCTCTGGACGATCGGCGGCGCGCTGACGCTGACGCTCGGCGGCTCGTCCATCAGCATCCCCGGCTTCCTCGTCATCGCAGCGATCATCTACGCCGCGATCGCATCCGGCTCGATCATGGCGATCGGCCGCCGCTTCGCACAGATTTCCGAGGACAAGAATCAGGCGGAGGCAGAATTCCGCTACGTCCTGACCCGCGTGCGCGAGAACGGCGAGAGCATTGCGCTGCTCGGCGGCGAGACGGAAGAACGCGACGGCATCGATAAGACATTCTCGAACGTGCTGCGACAATGGGCGCGGCTCGCCGGACAGCACATGCGGACAACGCTGGTGTCGCAGGGATCGAGCCTGATTGCACCGGTGATCCCCCTCTTGCTGTGTGCGCCGAAATTCCTCGACGGCAGCATGACGCTCGGCCAGGTGATGCAGGCGGCCTCCGCCTTCACCATCGTGCAGGCCGCGTTCGGCTGGCTGGTCGACAATTATCCGCGGCTGGCCGACTGGAACGCATGCGCACGCCGTATCTCCTCGCTGATGATGTCGCTCGACGGCCTCGAACGCGCCGAGACCGGCGATGGCTTCGGCCGCATCCAGCGCAGCGAGACCACGGGCGAGGCCATGCTGAGCCTCAACGATCTCTCCGTCACGCTCGACGACGGCACCGCTGTGGTCGGGGAGACCGAGGTCGACATCGAGGCGGGGGAACGGCTGCTCGTCGCCGGCGAATCCGGCACCGGCAAGAGCACGCTGGTGCGCGCCATCGCCGGGTTGTGGCCATGGGGCGGCGGCAGTGTCGGCCTGCACGCGGACCGCCGCCTGTTCATGCTGCCGCAGAAGCCCTACGTGCCGTCGGGCACGCTGCGGCGCGCGGTGGCCTATCCCGGCGCGGCGGAGGACTGGAACGTCGAAGAGATCGGCAAGGCCCTGCACAAGGTCGGGCTCGATCATCTCAAGGAGAAGATCGAAGAGGAAGCGCCGTGGGACCAGACGCTGTCCGGCGGCGAGAAGCAGCGGCTCGCCTTTGCGCGCCTGCTGCTGCACAACCCCGACATCGTCGTGCTTGACGAGGCAACCTCTGCACTCGACGAAAAGAGCCAGGACAAGATGATGGAGATGGTGACGACGGAGTTGCCGAAGGCGACCATCGTCAGCGTCGCCCATCGCGCCGAGCTCGAAGCGTTCCATAGCCGCAAGATCGTGCTGGAGCGCCGCAAGGGCGGCGCCAAGCTGGTCAGCGACGTCGACCTGATCCCGCGCAAGGGCAAGCGACGGCTGCTCGGCCGCTTCCTGCAGCAGCGGCGAGCGCCAGGCAGGGCGGCATAACGGCGTTGGCGCTGTCGTCAAAACCGGCTATGCATGCCGCGCTTTCGACGAGGACCAGGCTTGATCCCCAGCAACGACATTTCACCGGCGCCGTTCGGCGCTTTCGCGCCCAATGCGGCGCAGGCCGCCATCATCCGGCTGGCGCACCGCTCAGGATTGAAGCGCGGCGCGTTCCGGCCCTGGCTGTCGCGGCTGGTCGATCTGTTCGGCTCTGGACCGCTTGACGTGAGCTATCAGGGCGCATCATTCCGCTTCTATCATCAGGCGAGCGCGACCGAGCGCGGCGCATTGTTCAATCCCGATTACAATCTTGAAGAGCTCGCCTTCCTGCGGGCGCATGTCGGCGCTGGTGGCACCTTCGTCGATCTCGGCGCCAATGTCGGCACCTATGCGCTGGCGCTGGCGCGCGACGTCGGGCCCAATGGCAAGGTGATCGCGATCGAGCCGCATCCGGTGACGCATGCACGGCTCAAGTTCAATACACAGGCCTCCAACTGTCCGCAGGTGCGCCTGGTTGCCGCGGCCGCTGGACCGACCGATGGCGAGCTGATGATCGAGACCGACGGCGACAATCTCGGCGCCAGCCACATCGTCACCGGCACGCCCACGGGCAAGGCGCTCAAGGTGCCGTCGCTGCGGTTGCAACGCATCCTCGATGAGGCCGGCGCGACCAAGGTCGATGCGCTGAAGATCGACGTCGAGGGTTTTGAGGACCGCGTGTTGATCGGCTTCTTCCGCGACGCGCCCGAGCAATTGTGGCCGCGCGCGGTCGTGATCGAGCATCTGTCGAAGGACGAATGGACCGACGACTGCATTGCGGACATGCACACCCGTGGTTACGTCGAGCAGGGCCGGACGCGGAGCAACACGCTGCTGGTGCGGGAGTGATCCCGCAGCGCTCGTCTCCTGTGCGAAGAGCTCGGAGACCAAGCGCGCTTTATCCACGTCATTGCGAGCGAAGCGAAGCAATCCATCGCGCAGCAAGCAGCGAAATGGATTGCTTCGTCGCTCCAGCGCAAAATTGCCCTGCAATCTTGTCGCGGGCCCCTCGCAATGACGGTGGCGCAGAGCGACAATCATCTCCGGATGAGCGAATACCGAACTGATGACGTAGCCAAAACAACGGAGGCTCGCGATGATCGACCATATCGGCTTTTCGGTCTCTGACTACGAGCGCGCGAAGGCGTTCTACCAGACGGCGCTGGCGCCGCTCGGCTACGGCCTGATCATGGAAGTGCCCGCGGAGGCGACCGGGCACGCGCCGGCGGCGGGCTTCGGCGCCAACGGCAAGCCGGACTTCTGGATCGGCGGCGAAGGCGCGATGAACAGGCCGGTGCATATCGCCATTACCGCCAAGGACCGCGCCACCGTCGACGCCTTCTACAAGGCGGCAATGGCGGCCGGCGGCCGCGACAACGGCGCGCCGGGCATTCGCGCGCATTATCACCCGAACTATTACGGCGCGTTCGTGCTCGATCCCGACGGGCACAATATCGAGGCGGTCTGCCACACGCCGGGATAACGCGCACAGGAACGGCGCGGCGCGCGTTCCGTTATCGCTTCGAACCGCGATGGAGCGATCAATGCGCGCGATCCGAGCTGGCATCGACGACGGGGTTTCGATCTGATGCCGATCGAGCCTCCCGAGATCCCGCCGGCGACGCCGGGGAATCCTAACGAACCGCCGCCTGGGATTCCGCCCGGCAATCCGCAGCCTGAGGTTCCGCCGCCGGTGCGCGAACCGGGCGAGCCACCACGGCCGGACGAGTTGCCCGGCAACACGCCCGACGAATCACCGGTGCGCGGACCACCTGGACCATCCGGCCCACCGCCTGCGACAGATCGCCCCGCCGGGCGATGAATCACCTTCGCGCCCTAGTTCCACATCGATTGCGAATGTGTCGGAGCGTTTCTTCTGAATGTCCAGTGAACAAAGGCACATGCAACCCGTTATAATGTCGAAATAAACTTCGTCGATGATTCGGCACCCGCCACAATCCGGCCTAACGGCTGGCAATTCATCGTCCTGCCGAATTGTTCGGCTCTCACTTTCTTTCCTTTCCTGCCCAGACTTTCCGCCGGGGACTCCAATACCATGACAAAGCTTCGTCTCGTGCTGCTCGCCACGACTGCGCTGACGGTGATGCAATTCGCCGCCTCAGCGTCGCACGCACAAACTTCGCCGCTGGTCGTCGCACAGGCGCAGCCAAAGGAAGAGCTCGGACCGGACGGAAAGCCGAAGCCGCGGCCGGCGCCGGGCGCGCCTGCACCTGCACATCCGGCACCGCCGGCCGCCGCGCC
>NZ_JACMYK010000111.1 GCF_020889785.1 Bradyrhizobium acaciae | reverse complement strand
CCCGGGCGCTCGGCGAGGACGCCGGCCATTTCGGTTGCCCGCTGCTCGGCGGCGACACGGTCTCGACGCCGGGGCCGCTGATGATCTCGATCACCGCGTTCGGCCGGCTGCCGCAGGGCAGGATGGTGCATCGCGCAGGGGCAAAGGCGGGTGACCGCGTGTTCGTTACCGGCACGATTGGCGATGCCGCGCTCGGTCTCGATCTGCTCCGGGGCGGTCCGGTCGCGGTTGATCTGGCGGACGATGCGGCCGGTCGCGATTTCCTTGCCGCCCGCTACCGTGTTCCGCAGCCGCGCAACGCACTTGCCAACGCCGTCCGCGCCCACGCCAGCGCGGCGATGGATGTATCCGACGGTCTCGCCGGCGATCTGGCCAAGCTGTGTGCAGCCAGCGGTGTGACCGCCGTGATCAACGTGCCGAGCATCCCGTTGTCATCTGTGGCCGCGGGGCTGCTCGCGCGCAAGGCAATCGGGTTCGAGACCCTGGTGGCCGGCGGCGACGACTACGAACTGCTGTGCGCGGTCCCCGGCGATCGCGCGGACGCATTTTTGCGGGAGGCACGGCAGGCCAAGGTCGCGGTGACCGCCATCGGCGGTCTCATTGCAGGTTCGTCGCCGCCAAGCTTCCTCGATGGGCAGGGCCGGGAACTGGCGCTGAAGCGGCTGTCCTATAGCCATTTCTAGAATTGCCGCGCCTGACGGCGCCGATTTTCCTTCTAAATAGCTGCCGATATCGGCGTTTTCGGCCACAGGTGGCGTTGCACAGCGGTAACGATTTTGGCAAGGTCGCGCCCGATTTGAGGCAATCCGTTTTTGGGGAGGGTTGTCCTCGCAAAATAAGCGCCTGCCGCCCCCTAGCGGCACAAATGGGCGCGGGGGTTACATCAAGGATCTGAGGCAACATGACAGCTTTATGGTTGATTGTGCTCTGCGGGGCGCTTTCCATCGTCTACGCGATCTGGGCGACGCAGTCGGTCTTGAACGCGGATGCGGGTAATCCGCGCATGCAGGAAATCGCGGGCGCGGTGCGCGAGGGCGCACAAGCCTATCTGCGGCGGCAATACACGACGATCGGAATGGTCGGTATCGTGATCTTCGTGCTGCTGGCCTACTTCCTGGGCCTGCTCGTGGCCCTCGGATTTGCGATCGGCGCGATCCTCTCGGGTGCCGCCGGCTTCATCGGCATGAACGTCTCGGTGCGAGCCAACGTCCGCACCGCGCAGGCGGCGACCACCTCGCTCGCCGGCGGCCTCGAGCTCGCCTTCAAGGCGGGCGCGATCACCGGCATGCTCGTGGCTGGTCTGGCGCTGCTCGGCGTCACCATCTACTTCATGATCCTGGTCAAGTTCCTTGGGCTCGAAGCCGGCAGCCGCACCGTGGTCGACGCCATGGTGGCGCTCGGCTTCGGCGCCTCGCTGATCTCGATCTTCGCCCGTCTCGGCGGCGGCATCTTCACCAAGGGTGCTGACGTCGGCGGCGACCTCGTCGGCAAGGTCGAGGCCGGCATCCCCGAGGACGATCCGCGCAACCCGGCCACCATCGCCGACAACGTCGGCGACAACGTCGGTGACTGCGCCGGCATGGCGGCGGACCTGTTCGAGACCTATGCGGTGACCGCGGTCGCCACCATGGTGCTCGCGGCGATCTTCTTCGCCAAGACCTCGATCCTGGTGAACATGATGACGCTGCCGCTCGCGATCGGCGGCATCTGCATCATCACCTCGATCATCGGCACCTTCTTCGTCAAGCTCGGCGCCAGCCAGTCGATCATGGGGGCGCTGTACAAGGGCCTGATCGCCACCGGCGTGCTGTCGCTGGTCGGTGTCGCGGCCGTCATCAACTGGCTGATCGGCTTCGGCAAGCTCGAAGGCGCCGAGTTCACCGGCATGGCGCTGTTCGAATGCGGCGTGGTCGGTCTGATCGTTACCGGCCTGATCATCTGGATCACCGAATACTACACCGGCACCGACTATCGTCCGGTGAAGTCGATTGCGGCGGCCTCGGTCACCGGTCACGGCACCAACGTGATCCAGGGCCTGGCGGTCTCGATGGAGGCGACTGCGCTGCCCGCGATCGTCATCATCGCCGGCATCCTGGTCACCTACAGCCTGGCCGGCCTGTTCGGCATCGCGATTGCGACCGCCACCATGCTGGCGCTGGCCGGCATGATCGTCGCGCTCGACGCCTTCGGACCGGTCACCGACAACGCCGGCGGCATCGCCGAGATGGCGGGGCTGCCGAAGGAAGTGCGCAAGTCGACCGACGCACTCGACGCGGTCGGCAACACCACCAAGGCGGTGACCAAGGGCTACGCGATCGGCTCCGCCGGTCTCGGTGCGCTGGTGCTGTTTGCGGCCTATAACCAGGACCTCAAATTCTTCATCAGCGACGCCAACGCCCATGCCTACTTCAAGGGCGTCAACCCGGACTTCTCGCTCAACAACCCCTACGTGGTTGTCGGCCTGTTGTTCGGCGGCCTGCTGCCGTACCTGTTCGGTGCGATGGGCATGACCGCGGTCGGCCGTGCTGCCAGCGCGATCGTCGAGGAAGTGCGCCGTCAGTTCCGCGAGAAGCCCGGCATCATGCAGGGCACCGACAAGCCCGACTACGGCAAGGCGGTCGATCTTCTGACCAAGGCTGCGATCAAGGAGATGATCATCCCGTCGCTGCTGCCGGTGCTGTCGCCGATCGTCGTCTACTTCGTGATCTATGCGATCGCGGGCGGCGGCGCGGCGGGCAAGTCGGCGGCATTCTCCGCGGTCGGTGCCATGCTGCTCGGTGTCATCGTCACCGGTCTCTTTGTGGCGATCTCGATGACCTCGGGCGGCGGCGCCTGGGACAATGCCAAGAAGTACATCGAGGACGGCCACTACGGCGGCAAGGGCAGTGATGCCCACAAGTCCGCGGTGACCGGCGATACCGTCGGCGATCCCTACAAGGACACGGCGGGTCCGGCGGTGAACCCGATGATCAAGATCACCAACATCGTGGCGCTGCTGCTGCTGGCGATCCTGGCGCACTAAAGCGCGCGACTGGCGAAACCGAAGACCCCGCGGTGTGAGCCGCGGGGTTTTTTGTTGTGCGCAGTTCGTCCCGGAGCGGCGGCGCCGCGCTCACAGTGCATCATTGCGGACGATGAACCGGCCGGACGCACGCACGTCGGGCGCATGGGCGGTGCTTGGTGCCCGTGTTTCGCCGAACAGGTGTTGCCACCAGGAGCGGCCTGCTGTGGCGAGCAGCGAACACTCTTGATAGGGACAGGGCGGCGAATCGGCGACGTGAGCCTTGTCGATCTGCCGCCCGAACTCCTCGGACAATAATGTCTCGATCGATTTCAAGTCGTATAAGGCGGCATTCCTCGCTTTCAGAGACGGGCAGCCTTGCCCCTCATCCAAGGTCATTTCGGCAGCGTCGCTTGTCCTCCGGACCGAAAAGCCAACCAGCACGTCCGCTGGAACCCCCGTGATCAGCTGATCCGCAAGTCCGAGGACATAGACACCGGCGATTTTCGCGCCTGGCTGGACGCGCAAGTTCCATTGGATCGACTCAAAACCCGCCAGCACGATGAACACCGGCGCGGTTTCGTTTGACACGACAATGTCCTGTCGCCCGACGCGTTTGGTGCTGTGCGGGATATGGAAGTCGCTCTGAAGACTTCCGGAAGAGGCTTGGTAGACAACCGTCGACACGTTCTCCGGCAGATGGAAACGGCATGACCCGAGCGTCGGGATCGTTTCGTCGGCGGGCGCCTCTTTGCCGGCGTTTGCAACTGTGCCCGCAAGGACGAGGCCAATTGCGGTCACCAGAGCCAGTCTGGGTAGCTCGCTGGCAAACGGCGAGCGGCGAGGGGTGCGCATGTCCGTTGTTTCCGGTTCGCCCCGAAAGATATTCAGCGCACGATCAATCTGGCCGATGTCCTGATAACGCTGTCGGTCTTGGGAGCCGGTTCTTCCGCCTTAGCGCCGCCGAACATGCGGGCCCAAAACGAAGGCTTGGGTTTGTCGGCGACTTTACCGCTACGTTGACAGAGGAAGTAGCTGCAATCCTCATATCCGCTGTTGTAGTGCTCATCCGGGTAATGACTGAACTCGGCGTTGAGCATCGCGCTCAACGCCTTCATGTCGTCACTCCACCCGCTCTTGCTGGTCGGGCAATCAAGGCCCTTACCACCACCGTCGAAAATGGAAAAGCCGAGCCTTGTATTCGCTGGAAGGTTGCTGACGATCTGGTCTCGGTAGCCGAGCACAAGCGCTCCGGCGACGTCCGCTCCCGGATCGATCCTCAAATCCCATTCGGTGGGCCCGTAGGAAACGAGCACGATGAAGAGCCGCTTATCCCGCTTCGGGACGACGATCGGCTGTCGCCCGAGATGAGTATCTTGTTCGTGGAACAGGCGGTAGCGGCTCGCCACCGAACCACCATACGTATAGTAAACGATCGTCGTGACGTCCCTGGGCAGGTTCAGCCGGCACGATCCCAAATTCGGTGCAGGGGGCTCGTCCGCGGCAGCCAATGCCGGGGATGACGGTACGGTCACCAACGCCGCCACGCCAAGCAGGGCGGCAACGACGATCACAACGAACGGCCTGGTCCAACTCCCCATATTTCAACCCTCGCTTATTGGCTCTTGTAGAGCCGGTCGTACCGTTCCCGATCGTCCTGAGCCTTCCGGGCGTATTCCTCGTCGATCGATTTGCGCATCTGCAGGATTTGCGGAGCAGCGCGCAACGAGACGCGCGCCATCGGCCGGGAGATGTTGGCGATGGAGAACAGCCGGTTGCGCAGCTTGGCGTCGATCTGTTCAGCCAAAGCTGAACCGTAGAGATCGGCGAACGCCGGATTGTCATCCAGCATCTTCTTGACCTCGTCGCGCTTGTCGTTGTTGGGTGGCAGGACGGCGACGGTGACAAGCGAACCCTTCTTGTCGGTGGCGGTCGTCGCGGTGAGACGAAATGTTTCCTTGCCTGCATCGTTCTGCAGCGCCCAGACCGATAGCTTGTCGTTCTCCCGCCAATGTCTGACCTTATGGTTCGCGAATATGATCTCCGGCAAATCGATCTCGTCGATCAGATGGTTCACCTCGGAGACTGGCATCGCATAGACGCGATTCGCGTCCGCGCCCGAGCCGACCCCGAGGTAAACCGCGAGCGCCATGCAAAGCGTCAACAGCCCGAACGCAGCTCGTATCCCCATGTGACGGATCCTTATCGTTGCAATCGGCGAGCGTCAGTTCCAATTGTTTTTGGCGGCAAGCTTTCGAGCCGTCTCGATCGACAGGCCGGGTGGATCGTCGTAGTTGGCGGCGAAGCCCTGCGCCAAATACTGCGCATCCTCGCTGCAGGCGCCTCCGGACGGACTACGATCAAGGTAGCGCGCAGCCTCCTCGACCCGCTCATTGTCGAATGAGCGCTTTTCCATTGCCGACTCGATGAGTTCGGCGATCGCCGGACGTATCGGCTGCTTCAGTATCGGATGGCTGTAATTCTGCGTGCCATCGTATTTTTCACGGCCGTTGCTTTCGAGAGGCACGCTGAGCTTCAGCGTCACGCCCTTGGGAGATTCGGTCACGACGACGTTGAAGGTAAGAACGTCCTTGCGGTTTGCCCGCGCCGTCCAGGTCACCGTATGGTCGTCGGTTTTAACGCTGCCGAAGTTGAACAGCACGCCGCAATGGCGGGCGTAGCGGAAGCCGCCGCTGTCGGAATTGTCCAGGCGGCGCACCGCTTCAGCGACGTCGAACGGGTATTCCTTGGGCTCGGACTTGCAGCCCGCCAGCGCGATGCTCCCGCAAATCAGCGTCGCAAGAATTCGCAATGAAGGCATGATCCCTCCGCACGACATGCCCTTAGCGAATAATCCGACATGACTAAGAGATTGGTGTGCGGGCCTGCCTGCATTTGCTCCTTATCGCCAATATCCTAAACCGCGTATTAACTCGATAATACAACTTCGAGCGGCCGTAGCCAAAATGAGGTGGGCAGGGAAAGCCAAAAAACCCCGCGGCGTTGCCGTGGGGCCTTTGTTTGGCACCAACCTCGTTTGCTGCATATTCGCGAACCAGACGCAGACAGTACGGAGATCCATCATGTCGCTATCATCCGCCCGAAACTATGCCCTCCGCGCCGCCAAGTCGCAGGACCAGAAGGAGGCCGCCGAACTGTTGTCCAAGGCGATCCTGGAGCTGGCGTTGGCGATCGAGGCCACCGATGCCAAGGTCAAGAAGATCAACAAGTCTTCGTAGGATCGGTAGGGTGGATCAGCGGAGCGTAATCCACCAATAGAGTCTCGCAGCGTCATTGCGAGCGGAGCGAAGCAATCCATCGTTCCGCAAAGTGGAGGTATGGATTGCTTCGTCGCTGTCGCTCCTCGCAATGACGGCGGTGGCAACGGCCGCTACTTGACCTCCATCTGGAGCCCTTCCTTCTCGATGATGGCGGCGAATTTCTTCGTCTCGGCATCGACGAAATCGGAGAATTGCTGCGGGGTGCCGTAGTCGGTGCGCGCGCCCATGCCGCTGATGTTCTTCCTGACGTCGTCGCGCGCCAGCATCGCCTTGATCTGACGATTCAGCTCGTCGACGACAGGCGTCGGCGCCGTCTTCGGCAGGAACACGCCGAACCAGGACGCGACGTCGAACTTGGCGAGCTCCGGCGCGCCCTCGCGCATGACCGGCAGATTGGGCGCGGACTCGCTGCGCTCGGGCGTGGTGACGCAGAGCCCCTTGAGCTTGCCGTCCAGCACCTGCGGCAGCGAGGGATAGAGATTGTCGAATAGGATCTGGATGTCGCCGGCGAGCGCCGCCTGCAATGCGGGGCCGGCACCGCGGAACGGGACATGCGTCATCTTCAGGCTGGTGAGTTGCAGGAACCAGGCGCCGGTGAGGTGAGGGCTCTGTCCGGTGCCGGATGAGCCGTAGGTGAGCTTGTCGGGGTTCTTCTTCAGATAGGCGATCAGTTCGGGGATCGACTTGATGCCGGTCGATGGATGCGCCGAGACGATGTTCGGGATCCGGATCATGTTTGAGACCGCCTGCAATTGGTCGGCCTTGTAGGTCAGGTTGCGGAAGATGCTGTAGGCGATCGCGTTGGGGCCGGGATTGCCGATCAGGATGGTGTGGCCGTCACCCTTGCTGCGCGCGACCTCTGAAGTGCCGATGGTGCCGCCGGCGCCGGAGCGATTCTCCACCACCACCGACTGGCCCCAGAGCGGCTGCAAATGCGCGGCCAGTAAACGTCCCATCACGTCGGTCGAGCCGCCGGCCGCGGCCGGCACGATGATCCGGACCGTCTCGGTCGGCCGCCAGTCACCGGCGCCGAGACCGGCACGCGGCAGCATCGATGCAGCCGACAATGCGGCCGCGCCCGACAATACCGTACGACGGGAAAATCTCTTGGCCCTCACGCGCTTGCCCCCTGCTCAGACTCTCTTGTTTGTGAGCAAGCGTAGGGGACCGCTTGCCCGTCGGGCAAGCGCGGCAACTTGGCGCAGCTTGAGTATCAGGCTCCGGTTCGACGCGTCGTCTTCACGCGAACCGGAATCCGCTTCGTTCGAAAATGCTCTAGTTGAAGCTCAGCAGCTTGAACAGCGGTGTCAGGTAAGACATTTCCTGGCCCGACGTCGGCGTGGTGCGGCTGACGAAGTCGAAGATCTTGCCGTCCTTCAGGCCGTAATTGGCGAGCCGGCGCACCTGGCGATTCTTGTCGAAGTAAACCGCGATCACGCGCTGGTCGACCACGTGCTGGTTCATGAAGGCGACCGGGCGCGAGGTCCGTTGCGAGATGTAGTAGAACACCTCACCATCCAGCGTTGCCACCGTCGAGGGCGTGCCGAGCACGATCAACACCTGATCCTGGCTCGCGCCGATCGGAATCTGCTCGAGCGCCCCATCGGGCAGGATGTAGCCCTTCTGGAATTGTTCGCCGGTGCAGCCGCCGAGCGCCGCCGCGGAGCAGATGAGGCCAACCACCGCGATGGCACGGAAGCGCGAAAGGAACCCGCGCGCGGAAGCCACGCGAGACTGTCTTGGAAGGGTGTGGTTCATCGGCGGAACTGATCCGTCCTCTTGCATCGGCCGGGGCATTGACGTACCGGGCAGCTCAATGGATTGCAATCGTGCCGAGCGCCACGGGCGACCCCTCAACAGGGTCTTTTGGGGACCGGCAGCCGGAACCCGTCATGCTTTGGCCGTTCAATCACTTCAGAAAACCCCGGGTGCCCGCGCGCAGCACCATTGAGACCATCTATGGCATGATCGTGACGCAGGCGCGAGAACCGTTGTTTTACCGTGACTTGGGCGTTCCGGACACGGTTAATGGCCGTTTTGATCTGCTTCTGATGCATCTGTGGCTGGTGCTGCGGCGATTCAAATCCGTCGAGGGCGGCGTGGAGCTGTCGCAGGCCCTTTTCGACCATTTCTGCATCGACATGGACGACAATCTCAGGGAAATGGGCGTCGGCGACCTTACGGTGCCCAAGCGCATGCAGGCGTTCGGCGAGGCCTTTTACGGCCGTACCGCAGCCTATGATCTGGCGCTGACCGATGGCGAGGGGGCCTTGGCCGAGTCGTTCTGCAAGAACATCCTCAATGGCCAGCACATCGATAAGGCGCGCGAACTGGCCGCCTATGCCCGCGAGGCGATGGCGGTGCTGGCGCAGGCCGACCTCGCGGCGCTGACCAAGGGCGCGTGGCGGTTTCCGGCGCCGCAGGTTGCGGGGACCCCGGCATGACCAGCGACACCACAGGACGGCCCGATGCACCGCGCAACCGCGACCCTTGGCGCGAGCTGGTCAATGTCGCGCAGATCCCCGAGACCGGCCTGCATCGTGAGATCTCGGCCGACGAGGCAGCGCGCAAGGCGATGGCCGAGGTCGCGGAGCTGCGTGAAGTCATCTCTGCGCATGCCGAGTTCGATCTGCAGCCCAAGCGCGACGGCAGCTACCACGTCACCGGCCGCGTTCAGGCCCGGATCGGGCAGACCTGCGTGGTGACGCTCGATCCGATCGAGAGCGAGATCGACGAGCCGATCGACGTGGTGTTCGCGCCGCCCGAGCAGATTCCCGAGATGGCCGATCTGGTCGACGACGCCGAGGACAGCGATGAGGAAACGCCGGACCCGCCGGAGCCGATCGTCGGCGGCTTCATCGATCTCGGCCGGCTCGCCACCGATGCGCTGTTTCTCGGCATAGACCCGTATCCGCGCAGGGCGGATGCGGTCTTTGAACAACAGGTTGAAGCGCCTGATCCGGAAAATCATCCCTTCGCCGTGCTGAAGGCGCTGCAGGACAAGGCCAACGGCAAGAAGCCCAAGGGGAATTGAGGGCAGTTGAGGGCAGCTCGCGCCAACATTTGAGGGGATGGCTTGTCTGCAGGCTTGCGCGAGCGGTGTCTGGTGTCACTTCAAATAACCGTCATAATACATTGAAATACAATGCATTTCCTGGTATTGTTCGACCGCGGTGTGTAACGGTTCGGCGAGTCCATCCTTTGCGGCCAAGAGGTTGTGCCGGACCGTGGACACGCTATTGTCGCGGCCCGGCCGGGACCCGATTTGGTGTTTGGCCGCGCGCCGTTGACGGCGGTGACTTCAAGCTCGCGGTCTTCGTCTGAAGGGCTGTGGGAGAGCAGGCTTCCGGGACGTTCATGCCTCAAAAGGTTCGAATCGCGCTTGACGCCATGGGGGGCGATGTCGGCGCATCGGTCGTCATACCCGGCGCCGCGATTTCGTTGAGCCGTCATCCCGACAGCGAATTCCTGCTGGTCGGAGACCGGGCCCAGATCGAGCCGGAGCTGGCCAAGCATCCGGCGCTGAAGGCGGTATCGAAGGTGATCCATACCGACGTGGCCGTGAAGAATGACGAGAAGCCGAGCCAGGCGCTGCGGCGAACCCGCCGTGCCTCGTCAATGTGGCTCGCGATCGACGCGGTGAAGCATGGCGAGGCCGATGTCGCGGTCTCCGCCGGCAACAGCGGCGCGTTGATGGCGATGGGGAGCCTCAATCTGCGGACGCTGCCCGGCGTCGACCGTCCGGCGCTCGCCGCGGTGTGGCCGACGCTGCGCGGCGATTCCGTGGTGCTCGATCTCGGCGCCACGATCGGCGGCGACGCCCGTCATCTGGCGACGCTGGCAGTGATGGGCAGCGCCATGGCGAGCGTGCTGTTCAACCTCGAACGGCCGACCGTCGGCCTGCTCAACATCGGGTCCGAGGAGATGAAGGGGCACGGGGAAATCCGCGAGGCGGCCGAGATGCTGCGCGCGATGAACTCGCCCCAGTTCAACTATGTCGGCTTCGTCGAGGGCGACGCGATCGGCAAGGGGCTGACCGACGTCATCGTGTCGGAAGGTTTCAGCGGCAATATCGCGCTCAAGGCCGCCGAGGGAACCGCGCGCCAGATGTTCACGCTGCTGCGCGAGGCGATGTCGTCGAGCTGGCTTGCGCGGATCGGCTATCTGCTTGCCCGCGGCGCGTTCCAGAAGCTGCGCGACAAGCTCGATCCCAACAAGTCGAATGGCGGCCTGCTGCTCGGGCTCAAGGGCGTGGTGGTCAAGAGCCACGGCGGCACCAACGCGGAAGGCTTTGCCTATGCGGTCGATGTTGGCTATGAGATGGCCCACTTCGATCTCCTCACCAAGATCAATCAGATGTTAAACCGCGACGGTAGCGCGCTGGTGCAGGCGCAAACCGCGCAGGAGGCTGTCTCGTGACTGCGATACGTTCGGTAGTGCTCGGCTGCGGCTCATACTTGCCGGAGCGGGTTTTGACCAATGCCGAACTGGCCAGCCGGATCGACACATCGGATGACTGGATCGTTCAGCGCACCGGTATCAGCGAGCGCCACATCGCGGCCGATGACGAATTCACCTCGCATCTTGCGATCAATGCGGCGCGCGCCGCGCTCGCCGACGCCAACATCGACGCCCAATCGATCGACCTGATCGTGCTGGCGACCTCGACGCCCGACAACACCTTTCCGGCCACCGCCGTCGCAGTCCAGCACGCGCTCGGCATCAACCACGGCGTTGCCTTCGACCTGCAGGCGGTGTGTTCCGGCTTCGTCTTTGCGCTGACCACCGCAGATAATTTCCTGCGCGCCGGCAGCCACAAGCGGGCGCTGGTGATCGGTGCCGAAACCTTCTCGCGCATCCTCGACTGGAGCGACCGCGGCACCTGCGTGCTGTTCGGCGACGGTGCCGGCGCGGTCGTGCTGGAGGCGCAGCAGCATTCCGGCACGATCAGCGATCCCGGCGTGCTAACGACTCATCTGCGCTCCGACGGGCGCCACAAGTCCAAGCTGTTCGTCGATGGCGGCCCTGGCTCGACCAAGACGGTCGGATATCTCCGGATGGAGGGCCGCGAGGTGTTCAAGCACGCCGTCGGCATGATCACCGACGTGATCGTCGATGCGTTCAACGCCACCGGCCTGAACGCCGACGACATCACCTGGTTCATCCCGCACCAGGCCAACAAGCGAATCATCGATGCGTCGGCGCACAAGCTTCATATTGCGCCGCAGAAGGTGGTCTTGACGGTCGACAAGCACGGCAACACCTCGGCGGCCTCGATCCCGCTGGCGCTGTCGGTCGCGGTGAAGGACGGACGCGTCAAGAAGGGCGATCTGGTGCTGTTCGAGGCGATGGGCGGCGGCTTCACCTGGGGCTCGGCGCTCGTGCGCTGGTAGCGCATCGTCAAAGAGTATCGGCAGGGTGCCGCCATCTTTCCGGCGCCCGGATGCTGGTCGCTGTTGACCATTGCGCGCTAAGCTTTTAATTTCAGTCAAGAAATTGTTCGCCGAGAGTGCGGGGCAGGCGATGACCACGGGAACCGGAAAAACAGTTACGCGCGTCGATTTGTGTGAGGCGGTCTACCAAAAGGTGGGTCTGTCGCGCACGGAATCGTCGGCGTTTGTCGAGTTGGTGCTGAAGGAGATCACCGATTGCCTGGAAAAGGGCGAGACGGTGAAGCTGTCCTCATTCGGCTCCTTCATGGTGCGCAAGAAGGGCCAGCGTATCGGCCGCAATCCGAAGACCGGCACCGAGGTGCCGATCTCGCCGCGGCGGGTGATGGTGTTCAAGCCGTCGGCGATCCTGAAGCAGCGGATCAATGGCCATGTCGTCACCAATGGCGACGGCAGCAAGGCCGATTAGAGCGTTTTCAAGCGAAGTGGATACCCGGTTCGCGTGAAGAAAACGCGGCAGAACTAGAATCTGGGGCCCGGTTCCGACCCAATCGGAACGGACGAGGCTCCAGGCATTGAAGCCAGAGGAGCGGGCATTTGGACAAGGCGCCGGATGCGTTCCGTACCATCAGCGAAGTCGCTGACGAACTCGATATTCCCCAGCATGTGCTGAGATTCTGGGAAACGCGCTTCGCGCAGATCAAGCCGATGAAGCGCAGCGGCGGACGCCGCTATTACCGGCCCGACGACGTCGACCTGCTCAAGGGCATCCGCCGGCTGCTCTATGGCGAGGGCTACACGATCCGCGGTGTGCAGCGGATCCTGAAAGAGCATGGCATCAAATCGGTGCAGGGCATTGCCGACCAGACTGCGGCGGTTTCGTTCGGCGCGGTCGAGGAGGCGGTCGGCAACAGCATGGCCGAGCCGGACGATCCCGAGAGCAATGACGGCCTCGATTTCGACGGCGAGGAGGGCGACGGCGACGAGAAGGGAATCGACTACCGATTCGTCGATCCTGACGAAGATCCGATCCTGTCGACCTACAAGGCGCACGCCCACCCGGGGAAAGCGTCCGCGTCACCGCCGGCGCGCCCCTCCGTTCCGTCGGTGGATCGGGAGCGGCTCGAACGCGTGTTGCAGGAGCTGGTTGCCTGTCGACAGATGATCGACGCGGCGATGAAGGACGGCTGAATTTAAAGAATGGTCGGAGCGAGAGGATTTGAACCTCCGACCCCTAGTCTCCCAGACTAGTGCGCTAACCGGGCTGCGCCACGCTCCGATGCCGTTCCATTAGCCGCGATCCTGTGTTCGCGCAAGGCGGAGTAGGCCTTATAATGGCTGCCATCCGGGCGGCATCGGTTCCCTGAAAGCACTCGACGGCGCTATTTCCGCCCAATGCGGCCCGCCGTGTCAGTTCTCGATATCCATCGCGGCGATCAGGCAGGCCTTTTCCAGGCGATTGTTGAGCATCGCAAGCTTGGCCGTGAACTCGGCCAGTTCAGCCTCGCTGAATTCCTCGAACACGGTCTTCTTGAACGCCTTGTGCTGCTCGGCGAGGCCCGCCAGATGCTTTCTGGTCTTGTCGGTCAGCGACAGCCGAACCACGCGCGCATCGGCCGGGGAGGGCGAGCGATGCAGCAATTCCTTCTGCTCGAGCAGCTTCGACTGCGTGGTCACGAACGACGGATCGACGTGCAGCAGCTTCGACACCACGTTGATCGGAACGCCGTCATCCTTGTCGAGATCCGAGATGGCGATGAGAATCATCCACTGCGGACCGCTGACGCCAAGCGCCTTGCCCCAGAGCTGGCGGACGCGTTCGAGATGCGAATTGATGGACGAGATCTCGAGCGTAAAGCGCTTGATGATGTCGAGATGCTCGATGGCGCGCAGGCGCGTCGTATCCTTCCTGGTCACTGACACAGCTTCCCCTTCCCTAGGTGCCGACTCAGCTTTGTGCTGATTTATTTCTTGATTCCCGCTCGGCGCGGCATTTTTTCTCGTAAGTCGCTCAGGAAGGCAAGTGAACGTAAAGCAATTATGATGCTCACGTGACGATTGAGCTTTTTGAGGTGCGACAAATTTGCCCATGGATGCAAGGGGCTTAGGGGCAGCGTTGCTGACGAGCCACAGTGTGGCCGCATTCGCATTCCTGACTTTATAAACTATTTTGATTGGCGAACTCGCCAATGCATATTGAACCCGGCGGTAGGGGAATCTCGATCGTCCCGTTGCGGTGATCGTTCAAGTCCGTCGCACACCACAGATTGATCTGAGGGTGCGGGGTTTGGGGAAAACGGTCTTGGACAATGCGGGAGGATCACGGGGCGCTCGCGGCCTCGGACTCTCCGCATATGAGCAACTTGGAGGTTTAATATGAAATTGGCGAAGAGCCTTATTCTGAGCTCGGCTGCTGCGCTGGTCGCGGTCGGCGGGGCGCAGGCGGCCGATCTTCCCGTGAAGGCCAAAGCGGTCGAGTACGTGAAGGTTTGCTCGCTTTATGGTCCGGGCTTCTACTACATCCCCGGCACCGACACCTGCATCAAGCTGGGCGGCTATGTGCGCGCTGACGTGGTTGTCAACGGCAACGGCGTCTACGGCCCGAACACCAACGGTGCCAGCGGTGCCAACAACCGTTTCACCAACGGCTACACCTGGCGTTCGCGTGAAGACCTGAACATCGATACGCGCACCGCGACCGAGTACGGCGTGGTCCGCACCTATTTCGATGCGGTGTTCACCTGGACCTCGGACACCTACACCGGCCAGGGCAACGGCTCGACCGTCTACTCGGCGATCGGTTCGTCTGCTGCGCCGAACAATGCCGGTTCGGGTAACGTCGCTGCCGGCACGGTCGGCGTCTACTACGCCTTCATCCAGTTCGCCGGTTTCACCATCGGTAAGGCGGTCTCGCAGTTCGCTGCTCCCTGGAACGGTTATCCGGGCAACAACTACGACGCTCTCGTCGGCGGCGTGAACACCACCAACGGCATCAACCAGTTCACCTACACCGCGCAGTTCGGCAACGGCGTGTCGCTCGCCCTGTCGGCGCAGGACCAGGTTGCGTACATGCAGGCTGGCGTGAACAACCTCGGTGTTGGCGGCGCTTACGGCTCCAGCGACTACGCCGGCACGGTCGCGCCGGACTTCGTCGCCTCGCTCAAGGTCGATCAGGCCTGGGGCATCTTCCAGGCGTCGATCGCTGCGCATGACAACCACGCTGCCTACTTCGGCGGCACCGAGTTGACCGGTCATCCCGACGACAAGTGGGGCTGGGCTGGTGCACTGGCCCTGTCGATCAAGAACATCCCGACCGGACCTGGCGACACCATCAACATCCAGGGCGTCTACACCGACGGTGCGACCCGTTACAACATCCAGGAACTGGCCAGCGGCCTCAGCTCGATCGCCATCTACGGCGGTTCGAACCTGCCGGGCGCCTATGGCAGCGTTGGCTTCGGTACGGCACCCGACACGGTGTTCGGTCCCGGCGGTCAGCAGCAGTCCATCAAGACCTGGGGCTTCCGCGGCGCGTACACCCACAACTGGGATCCCTACTGGAACACCAGCTTGTACGGTGCTTACGCTGCGGTCATGTACAACGACACGGCTAAGTCGCTCATCTGCGGCGTCGGCGGCGTCGGTGGCACGTTCCGCGCAGCCTTCGCTGGCGGCGCTGGCGTGACCAGCTGCAACCCCGACTACAACATCGGGCAGCTCGGCCTGATCACCCGTTGGACCCCGGTCAAGAACCTGACCTTCTCGGCAGACGTGACCTACGTCCATCTCGATCAGAAGTATGCCGGCACGATCACCACCTCGTCGGCTGGTATCGGCAAGCCGGTCGCGACCTACGAGCTGAAGAATCAGGACACTGTCCAGATGCTCTTCCGCGCTCAGCGCAACTGGTAATCCCGGTTGAACTGATCAATCCAACAGAACCCCGGCAGGCAACTGCCGGGGTTTTTGTTTAGCGAATATCAGTGGCGGATGGTGCCGCGACTTCGCGCGACATGGTTGCCGGTTGGCGTGAAAGAAACTGCACCAGGCCTGAGTTTATAGAGCTTCCAGCTGCGTCATTTGGGCCCACGCGAACAACGAAGACGAGCCATGCGATTCATTGGCCGCAAACTTATTTACTTACCTGATCTACTAAACTATATACGGACTGGCCAACACATTGAATGATGGCTCTTAGCTTGCTGCTAAGCCTCCCAAACCTCCGGCAATGCCCTGCCGGAGGTTTTTGATTCAAGGCCTCAGCTGCGCCTGGCATCGTGACAAGCGGGCACACGTCTGGCGCCGATTCGACGGCGTCAAGATTTGACGGAATCGATCCGCAGTGCATTCTCGTCATTCATGGGACGCTTCAAGAACAGCCGGCTGGCGCGCATGAGCAGCGGCCACTATTGCTTGATACGGGATCTCGGGCTGGTGAAGGGCGGCAAGGGATTGCGGCACCATGAAGTGGTCATCGACTTCTCGTGGCGCGGCCTCTTCAAGCTGGCGGTGAGCGCCGGCACCAGCGTCCTGCGGCGCCGCGCAACTGTGCGCATCGAGACTGCCGAATAGCGCTTTGCTCAGCGTGAAGCTGTCCTCACCAGCGCCGTGATTTGACGCGGGCTTGCGTGCCGTCTGCAGCGCCGGCGCTGGAAATTCCGGTTGCGATCGCCATCAGCGTTGTCGCGACGAGTCTGTTCAGGATGTTCACGATCATCGTCTCCGATTGTCGATGTCGGATTGTTCGCCGCGCGGAATGGTTTCGTTACGCCGCCGTCTGCTTCAATCTGCTGCGAGCGGCTCACTTGCGCGTGAGGGACGGGCGCCGTTGCTGGGCGATAATTCGCTGATGTAAGGTGCCTCAGCCAAGTGGTTGGGACAGCGATCCGCGCTCCAGCCGAATGAAGAAGAAGCAGGGCAAGAAAGTCAGGGAAGGAACGGATCTCACATGAAGGATTTTGCCGGAAAGATTGCCGTCATCACCGGTGGCGGCACGGGCATGGGGCGCGAGCTCGCACGGCAACTGGTTGCCGAGGGATGCAATGTCGCGATGTGCGACGTCTCGGCCGAGGCGATGGCCGAGACCAAGCGGCTCTGCGAGGTCGAGAAGTTGCCGCAGGGCCTGCGCATCACCACGCACGTTGCCGACGTCTCGATCGAGGATCACTACAAGCGTTTCCGCGATGAGCTGATCGAGCAGCAGGCAACCGACAAGATCCACCTGCTGTTCAACAACGCCGGCATCGGCGGCGGCGGCAGCCTGTTTACCAACACTCGCGAGCAATGGGAGCGCACCTTCAACATCTGCTGGGGCGGCGTCTATCTCGGCGTCCGTACCTTCCTGCCGCTGCTGGTGAAGGCCGACGAGGCGCACATCGTCAACACGTCGAGCGTCAACGGATTCTGGGCCTCGGTCGGTTTGGGCGTATCGCACACGGCCTACAGCGCGGCGAAATTCGCGGTGAAGGGATTCACCGAGGCGATGATCAACGATCTCCGTCTCAACGCGCCGCATGTCAAATGCTCAGTGGTGATGCCCGGTCACATCGGCACCTCGATCGTGTCGAACTCGCGCAAGGTGCAGAACGGCGCCGACCAGCTCAACGTCGACGAGCTCAAGCAGGTCCGCCAGCGGCTGCAAGGGCAGGGCATTGACGTCGCCAAGATGTCGGATGCCGACATCCAGCAGCTGGCGCTGGATCGTGCCCGCATCTTCCACGACGAGGCGCCGACCACGGCGGCGGCCGCCGCCAAGATCATTCTCGACGGTGTCAAGGCCGACCGCTGGCGCATCCTGGTCGGCGACGACGCGCATCTGCTCGACGAGCGCGTGCGCAAGACTCCGGAACAGGCCTACACGCCGGAGTTTTATCAGGACCTCGTCGCGGCGACGGGCTGGAAGGTCGGCTGATCGGTGCTTCGGTTCTGACGGGGTCAGAACCGAAGCTGTTTCCGGCATCGCGCAAACGCGCTACCCGCGCATCGCGCGCTGGCGTGAACCTGCCTGATAGGCGAGGCGGTAATGCCCTGAGCAATAGGGCATGCCGCCGAGCGGCGGGTTGCCGCAGAAGCAGAAATCATCGGCGCCCGGGGTGCTGATCGGCCAGCGGCAGCGCTGCTCGCTGAGCTCGAACAGCGAGCAATTGTTGGCGCTGACGACCGGCGCCTCGTCGGGTTCTTCTTCGTAGACCGCCTGGAGCAACCGGAGCTGCTGCTTCGCAGTCGCCCGTTGCGCGGCGTGCGCGGCTGATTTCTTGCGCCGGGCGCGGCGTTCGTCCGGCGTCGTGCGCATGAGGTTCAGCCGCGACAGCTTGCCGATCACCGCATTGCGGCTGACGCCGATATTGACGGCGATGTCGCGGCAGGAGAGGCCAGCTTCAAAATAGATCTTGAGTTGGTCGACGCGCTCCGGCGTCCAGGTTGGTTCGATAACGATCATCTGACGGTTCCACGTTCTGTGTTGAACCGCCGCGCCGGCACTCCCTGTCTCAGGGCGCGCGACCGTTATCGCGGATTGCAAGCAACCCGTCCTTGATGGCGAGCCGAATGCCTTCCTCGATCAATGTCCGTGCGACGCCCGGGACGCTCGTGCCGTGGGTGCCCTGTCTCACCAGCTTCTCGAGGTATCCGATGGTCGAGAGTGCCAACGTGACCGGGACGCGGTCGGTTTCGGCCTTTTCCGTAGCCATGGTGGAACGCTAACTCTGAACGCCTGTACTGAAAAGTATCTATTTAGAGTCTATTTAGGAATGTGGCGGTCCGTCAAGCCGTCCGCCGAAAAATGCGGATAGCCGCACCGGAGCTCAACTCCAGCGCGGTGACCTCGTCAGATTATTGAGGTGAATGAGATAGTTAGGGCCGTAGTTCGACCTTGACCGGGAACTTCTTGAGAAGCCGCTCAGCGGTTTCGGCCTTGTCCGGCGGCGCCTTCACACTCAGGTACAGCCCGCGGGACGGATCGGTGATGGCGTCGACGCTGACCTCGCCCGACAACCCTTCCAGCGCCAGCAGCTCGCGCGCGGCCTCGCCGGCGGCGATCTCGCGCAGCTTCGGCTTGAAGATCTTGCCGACCGGCGTCACAGGCATCTCCGCAATCACCGACACCACGCGCGGACGCGCCGGCGGCTCCAGGATGTTGTCCTGCACGAAAGCGGCGAGCGCGTTTGGATCGACGTGGGCGCCGGGCTGGGCCGAGACGAACAGCATCGGCACTTCGCCGGCGTAGGTGTCGGGGCGTCCGACGGCGGCGGCAAGCGCCACGCCCGGAAACGCCAGCGCGGCGTCCTCGATCGCGCGCGGATCGATGTTGTGGCCGCCGCGGATGATGACGTCCTTGGCGCGGCCCAGAATGTAGACGAAGCCGTCGGCATCGATCCGGCAGATGTCACCGGTGCGCAGCCAGCCGTCGCGGAACGCCTCATCGGTTTGCTTCTTGTCGACGTAGCCGGCGAACACCTGCGGGCCCCTGGTCAGGAGTTCGCCGACCGGCGACGGCCACGGCCCGGTGTGCAGCTTGTTGCCTTCGAGGATCGCAAGCTCGACCAGCGGATTGCGGGTGCCGACGCTTTCGGCGCGCGGCTTCACGCCGTGCACGTCATGGGTGATGGCGCCGGCGAGCTCGGTCATGCCGTAGAGCTGCTGGATGCAGGCGCCGCCCCAGGTCGCAAGGTAGCGCCGCTCGATCTCCGGCGGACAGATCGAGGCGCCGGTGGCGGTGACGCGAAGGGTCGAGATGTCGCTCTCACCGACCGGAACGTCGGCCAGCGCCCCGAGTATGGTCGGCACATTGCCGGCGATGTTGATGCGGTAGGTCTCGATGATTTGCCAGAAGTTCCGGACCAGCGCCGGATCGCGCGCGCCGGCGGGGCCGGGGATCACCATCGTCGTGCCGGCGGCAAGGCAATTGGCTGTGGTGCAGAACAGGCCGCCGACATGGAACAATGGCATCGTGATCATCGCACGCTCGCCGCGATGGAAGTCGAGTGCCATCCGCGAGGAGACGGTGGAGGCGACCATCGCACGGTTGGTGAGCCGCGCCACCTTGGGATGGCCGGTGGTGCCGCCGGTCGGCAGCATCACCGCGACGCGGTCGGCCTCGCTCATATCCTTCGACTTGCCGTAGTCGTCGCGCCAGGCAGGATCAGGTTGCAGCACCTGGCCGTCGAATGCGATGGCGCCGTCGAGCGGCACGATCACGATGCCTTTGAGCGACGGCACCTCGCGTTGCAGGCCCTCGATCCTCTCATAGAGCCCGCCCGGCATGCCGGGCGGCGGCGCCAGCAGCAGTTTCGCATTGATGGCATTGAGCTGGGCGGCAATCGCTTCGCGGGTGAACAGCAAATTGAGCGGCTCGCCGACACCGCAGGCAGCGGCGCCGAAGATCGCGACGACGCTCGCCGGACAGGCCGGCAGGAGGATCGCGACCGCATCATCCTTGCCGATGCCCTGGCTGCGGAAATAGTTTTCGGCGGCCTTGATGCAGCCCATCAAATGATCGTTCGAGATCACGACCGGATTGGGATCGAGCGGCGAGCGCAGATAGATCGCGCCTTCGGCGTCCGGCGCGGCCTGCGGGCCCCGGGCAATGAGATCGAGGATGCGCGGGCAGGCGGCGAGCGTCTCCTGCATCTCCTTGTCACGCGCAGCCTCGTCCGCCGGCGAAAGCCTGTCCTTCAGCATGTCCGTCCCCGTCCATTTTTGTTCGTTGGGACCGGGATTGTATCGAGCGGCGCTTGCCGAACACAAGTGCGGCTCTTCGTCATTCCGGGGCGATGCGCAGCATCGGATCCTCAGATGCGCAATTGCGCACCGGGGATTCTCGATATTGGCTTGCAAGCCTAACAATCTCGAGATTCCGGGTTCGCATCTGCGATGCGCTCCGGAATGACGAATGGTCAGCCGTGGACCACCGATTTGGCGATCATGCAGTGAATGCCCTTGGAGCCGTTGACCGTCTGCGTCACGCGCAGGTCGGCGGCCAGGCTGCACAGCGTGTAGGCGTCCTCGCGCGACAGATTGCGCTTCTCGCCGAGCAGCACGATCATGTCGCGCAGCGCCCGCACCACGCACTGGTCGAGATCGGGGTCCATCGCCATGGTCATGTAATGATCAGCGGTCTCGGCCCGTGGATAGGCGAGCTTGAGATCCTTGCGCAAGGTGAGGCGGAAGCGCCCGGTCAGCGCGGTCTCGATCGCGGTGACGCAGACCTCGCCGTCGCCCTGCACGCCATGGCCGTCGCCGCAGGAGAACAATGCGCCCGGCACGAACACCGGCAGGTACAGCTTGGCGCCGGCCCCGAGCTCCTTGTTGTCGAGATTGCCGCCCATCGCGCGCGGGATCAGCGAGGAGATACGGCCCCAGGCCGGCGGCGGCGAGACGCCCATCACGCCGAAGAACGGTTTCAGCGGCAGGTCGAGCCCCCAGGGCATGCGGCCGACCATGCGCCCGCGATCGAGCGGGATGTTGAGGATGCGGGTCTCGTGGAAATCGTCGGGCAGGGTGCCGGACAGCGGCTTGATCAGGTTGTAGCCCCAGTCCTGGCGGAGCTCGACGTCGAGGATGTCGACCTCGAGCACGTCGCCGGGCTCGGCGCCGCTGACGGCGATCGGGCCGGTCAGGATGTGCCCGGGCACCATCCGCTCGTTCTTCGCATGGATGTCGTCGAGCTCCGGCGGCACATAGAACTTGCTGCGGTCGGGCACCACGTCGGCGCCGCCGCTGACGGTCTCGATCGTGACCTCGTCGCCGCTGGCGATCGTGAGGACCGGCTTGAGCTTTGCTTCGAAGAAGCCCCAATGGCAGGTTTCAGGACTGGATTTCAGGTGATGATGGGTCATGTGACGGCTTTTGATTGGTTTCCCAGCAGCGTATGACGCTGTAGCAGAACTTCGCAGAGGCTTCCCTTGTTTTTTGCGCTCTCCAAGACGCTCGGCATCATGCTGCTGCCGATCAATTTCCTGATCGGTATCGGCGTGATCGGCGCCGTGCTGTTGTTGACGCGGTTTGCACGCTTCGGCCGCCGGCTGATGGTTGCCGCACTGCTGCTGCTCGCGATCTGCGGCTTCTCGCCGCTCGGCAATATCCTGATCTCCACACTGGAGCAGCGCTTCCCGCCATGGGACGCCTCGCGCGGCGCGCCCGACGGCATCATCGTGCTGGGCGGCTCGATCGATGCCGATTTGTCGGTCGCGCATGCCACGCCTGTCGTGCGCAGTGCTGCCGATCGCGTCATCGCGGCGGCGGCGCTCGCGCGCAAATATCCGAACGCGCGGCTCGTGTTCACCGGCGGCAGCGCCAACCTGATCTCGAACGATGCGCGCGAGGCCGACTATGCCGCCGAGATGTTCGAGAGCCTCGGCATTCCCGGATCGCGATTGATCATCGAGCGCCGCTCGCGCAACACGGTGGAGAATGCCGAGTTCTCCAAGGCACTGGTCGATCCCAAGCCGGGCGAGCGCTGGCTGCTAGTGACCTCGGCCTATCACATGCCGCGTTCGGTCGGCTTGTTCCGCAAGGCGGGATTCAATGTCGAGGCCTATCCGGTCGACTGGCGCGTCGGCAATGTCATGAGCTTCGCGACGCTTGCGATCGAGGGTTTATCGCGTACCGATCTCGGGACACGGGAGTGGATCGGGCTGGTCGCGTATCATCTGGCCGGCAAGACCGATGATTGGCTGCCCGGACCGGCCGCGCGTTGAGCCGCAGCACGAGCTTGTCGCTTCCCTTGTCCAATCGGGCTAACATCACGCCAACAGGCGGCGCCAAGCCGCCGATCACGGGAGTTTTCGCCATGCAACAGCAGACATCGCCGGAACAGTTCGACCTCGGCGCGATCGTCACCGACCTGAACAATCTGCTGCGGCTGAAGACCACGGTCATCGGCATCAAGATGTTCGCGCGCGTCGAGGAGATGGAAGCGATCCCGAAGATCCGCCGTCCGTCGGCGGTTCATACCACCGACCAGATCGTGAGCATGGCCTCTCGGCTCGGCTGGACCGTCGGCATCACCGGCGACGATCTGGTCGGCGCGCAATGCCGTGCGGTGATCGGGCTCGCACCACAGGACGAGAAGTGGCTTGCCGGCGAGAACTATGTCGGCGTCTGGCACGGCACGGCCGAAGACGCACGCAAGCGGCAGGAGGCGCTCGACGTGGTGCCTTACGGCCGGTACCAGGCAATGGCGGTGAGCCCGCTGACCAGCGGCCGGCTCAATCCGCCCGACATCTGTCTCGTCTATGCGACGCCGGGACAGATGATCATCCTGATCAACGGGCTCCAGTACACCGGCTACAAGAAGTTCGAATGGGGCGTGGTCGGCGAGACCGCTTGCGCGGACTCCTGGGGCCGGGCGCTGAAGACCGGCGAGCCGAGCCTGTCGTTGCCGTGCTTCGCCGAGCGCCGCTACGGCGGCGTGCCCGACGAGGAGATGCTGATGGCGCTGCCGCCGGCCTATCTGGTGAAGGCGATCGCGGGTATGAAGCAGCTTGCCAAGAACGGCCTGCGCTACCCGATCGCGCCCTATGGCATCCAGGCCGACGTGCGCGCCGGCATGGGCGTGTCGTACAAGAAATAGCGGCGTCCTCGGCGTCATTGCGAGGATCTCGGGACAAAATTGCACGGCAATTTTGCGCTGAAGCGACGAAGCAATCCATTTCACCGCGCGGCGATTATGGATTGCTTCGCTTCGCTCGCAATGACAAAACGGGCAAATTCCGTGCTATGGGAGCCTGATCCATGTCCTCGTCGAAACTCGATATCGTCGTCTATGGCGCGACCGGCTTCACCGGCCAACTGGTCGCCGAATATCTCGCGGCGAACTATGGCAACAGTAGCCTGAAATGGGCGATGGCCGGGCGCAGCAAGGACAAGCTCGCCTTGGTTCGCGATGCGATCGGTGCGCCTTCGGACACGCCGCTGATCGTTGCCGATGCCAGCGACGCCGCGTCGCTGAAGGCGATGCTGGCGCAGACCAAATCGGTGATCTCGACGGTCGGTCCGTATCAGCTTTATGGCAATGAGCTGATCGCAGCCTGCGTGGAAAGCGGCACCGACTATTTCGATCTCTGCGGCGAGCCGGTCTGGATGCGGCAGATGATCGACAAGCACGAGGCGGCGGCAAAGGCCAGCGGCGCGCGCATCGTGTTCTCCTGCGGCTTCGACTCGGTGCCGTTCGAGCTCGGCGCATTCTTCGTGCAGGAAGAGGCCAAGCGCGTGTTCGGCGCGCCGGCCGCGCGCGTCAA
>NZ_JACMYK010000110.1 GCF_020889785.1 Bradyrhizobium acaciae | reverse complement strand
GAGGTCTTTCTCGGACATAGGTCTGCTCCGTAACTGCGGGTTGACATGTACCCACAACATGCGCCCAAGGGCCCCGTTCCTATCTGCGACGGCGCGTCGGTGACCGGAGATTGCGTAGCATTGCCGCAGGGCGCTCAAGGAACGAAGCGTCGGCACATCCATTGGACGGTCTCATCTTTCTGCGGACCACCGCGATGGATTGGAATCGTGTCGAAGGCAATTGGAAGCAGATGAAGGGCAAGGTCAAGGAGCAGTAGGCACGCTGAGCGACGACGACCTCGATGTGATCGCCGGCAAGCAGGATCAGCTCGAAGGCCGTCTGCAGCAACGCTACGGTTACGCCAAGGACCAGGCCGCCAAGGAAGTGAACGACTGGTGCGGCCGCCAGAAATGGTGAGTGAGGTTGAACTCCGGGCTCCGCCTTCGGCGGGGCCCTTTGCTTTGCGCTGTTTGGAACGGGGGCTGATGCGAAACGTTGGAAAGTACCATCATCGCATCGCTGTTTGGTGTCCATGCCGATCACGGTCCGACCGACCAAATCAGATATTGCCATTGCGCGCGCCATCTCGCGCAACACGACGCCGCCAACCGAGCGCGTTGCCTCGATCCTGACATGGGCGGCCGACGAGCACGTGGTCTGCGCCCTGGCGCTGGGTTGGTGGTTATGGTGCCGCGGCAAGACACAGCGGCAGCGGCTGGCGAGTGATCATCTGCTGGTCACGGCATTGGCGGCGTCTCTTGTCCCGCATTTGCTCAAATCGGTCTTCAACCAGAAGCGGCCCGACCGGCTCACTGTTGTCGGGCATCTGCATGGCATTCCGATCTCCGGCAGGGCGGTGGATGCGTTTCCGTCCGGACACGCAATTCAGGTCGGCGCCATCAGTTCGGCGGCGAGCCAGCTTCCTGAGGGGCCGCGCCGAATGATCTGGGCGCTCGGAGCAGGTCTGATATCGACCCGCGTATTGTTGCTGGCGCATTGGACCAGCGACGTCGTCGTGCGATCGGCCATTGGGGTGGCGCTCGAGCGGCTGATCCGGTGCGTAACCGGGTACGGCCGGCGCGAGCGGGTCTGAGCGATGGGGCAGCTCCTTAGCCCACCCGGTCCCCATGCGGTGCATCTCTGCATCGACATGCAGAGGTTATTCGAGCCGGCCGCGCCCTGGGCAACTCCCTGGATGAGCCGCGTGTTGCCGTGCATTGTTGCGTTGGCGCAGCATGCGCCTGAATGTACCGTGTTTACCCGGTTTATTCCGCCCCGTTCGAAGCATGAGGCGCGCGGCATATGGCGGGCTTATTACGAAAAATGGGAATGCGTGACTCGTGAGCGGCTCGATCCGGGATTGATCGAACTCGTGCCACCGCTGGCTGTCCACGTGCCGCCCGCCGCCGTCGTCGATCGGCAGACCTATAACGCGTTCGGCAATGGCCGTCTGCAGGCTCATCTGGATGCCCATGGTGTCGATACGCTCATCGTCTCGGGCGGCGAGACCGACGTGTGCGTGCTCGCCACGGTGCTCGCAGCAATCGATATCGGATATCGCGTCATCATAGCCGAGGATGCGCTGTGCAGCTCGTCCGATCAAAGTCATGACGCGCTGTTGCAGCTCTATACCGAACGATTCAGTATCCAGATCGAGGTGGCGGCCACGGAAGATATTCTTGGTATCTGGGGCGCCGGTGGCTGAAGAGGAAACTCCGCTTCAGCCAAGGTGGCTGTCTCACGTCCGGGTCAGGAAATCCATCAGCCCGAGCCAGAGCAGGATGCCGAGCCAGAACAATCCGGCGCCGGCGAACAGCAATGTCAGGGCATCCCGATGCCGCAGCTCCATGAAGATCGCGGCGACCAGGGCGGCCTTGGTGATGCCTATCCCGATCGCCACGACGGCGTTCGCGGCACCTAGCGGCACGTAGGCCATCGTCACGGTCAGCGCGAGCAGGCCAAGTAGGCCAAGCCAGGCGGCAACAAGCGGGAGTGAAGGGCGGGACTGCGTCATGTGATCGACCTTCCCGGCAGGTAGATCAACGCGAACAGGAAAATCCAGACAATGTCGACGAAATGCCAGTACAGCGCCGCGCTGTGCAATCCCGCGCGGTGCCGGGTCGACGGAGCGTTGCGGCAAAGTAGCGCGAGGACCGCCAACAGGCCAATGCCGATGATCATGTGAAGGGCATGGATCGCGGTTGCGATGAAGTAGAAGATGAAGAACAGCTGGACGCCGTTGGCGAGGCTGCCGGTGAAGCGGAAATCGATGCCCGGCACGAGGTGCTCCTCGTACTCGCCGTGATACTCGATGCCCTTGAGCACGATGAAAGCGAGCCCGAGGCAGATCGCGCCAGCGAGCAGCCCGGCAGTCAACCGCCGCGTCTCCGCCGAGAAGATCTCGACGGCCCAGGCGACCAGGAAGCTGGAGGTGAGGAGGATCGCGGTGTTGGCCGTTCCGATCACAATTTCGGTGTGGCGGCTGCCGGTGGCAAAGCCCTGCGGATAGGCGTGGCGGTAAACGAAATAGGCCAGCAGCAGCCCGCCGAACAGCAGCACCTCGGTCGCGATGAAGACCCACATGCCGAGCTCGGCGCTCTCATCGCGATGGCTGACCGAAGTGAACTGTCGGGCAAAGGCGGGGCTATCACGCATTTTGCGGCTGCGCCTCGAACTTGCGGGAGTATTGATAGGGCGCACGTGTCACGACGGGCTGCACGTCGAAATTGTGTTCCGGCGGCGGCGAAGACGTCTGCCATTCGAGCCCCGGCGCGTCCCACGGATTGGCCGGCGCGCGCGCCCCGAAGAACACTGAATAGCCGAGATAGAACAGCGGCAATAGGTAGGCGGCAGCCAGGATGGTGGCGCCGCCCGACGAGAGCACGTTCCAGACCTGGAATTCGGGTGGATAGACGTGGTAGCGCCGCGGCATGCCTTCGGCGCCGAGGACGAATTGCGGGAAGAAGGTCAGATTGAAGCCGAGAAAGATCAGGATCGCGGCGGCCCGTGCCCAATACTCCGAATAAAGCCTGCCTGTGATCTTCGGCCACCAATAGTGCAGCCCGCCGAAATAGGCGGTCACCATGCCGCCCACCATGATGTAGTGGAAATGCGCGACCACGAAATAGGTATCGGTGGCGTGCACGTCGAAGGCCAGGCAGGCAAGGAACAGGCCGGTCAGGCCGCCGATCGTGAACAGCCCGATGAAGGCCAACGCGTACAGCATCGGCGCGTCGAACCGCAACGAGCCCTTGTGCAGGGTTGCAGTCCAGTTGAACACCTTGATCGCGGAAGGCACCGCGACGACGAAGCTCATGAAGGAGAACACGAGGCTCGCGAGCAGGGATTGCCCGGTCACGAACATGTGGTGGCCCCAGACCAGGAAACCGAGCGCGGCGATCGCGAGGCTCGCCCAGGCCACGAATTTGTAGCCGAACACCTGCTTGCGAGAGAAGCATGAGATCAGCTCGTTGATCACGCCCATGCCGGGCAGAATCATGATGTAGACCGCCGGGTGCGAGTAGAACCAGAACAGGTGCTGGAACAGCAGCGGATCGCCGCCGATCCGCGGATCGAAGAAACCGACCCCGAAGAAGCGCTCGACCGCGATCAGCACCAGCGTGATCGCCAGCACCGGGGTGGCGAGGACGAGGATCACCGACGTCGCGTAGAGCGACCAGATGAACAGCGGCAGCCGATACCAGGTCAGTCCCGGCGCGCGCAACCGGTGAATGGTGACGATGAAATTCAATCCGGTCAGGATAGACGAGAAGCCCGCGATGAACACGCCCGCCGCGGCAACCATGACGTAGCTGTTGGAATAGAGCGTCGAGAATGGCGTGTAGAAGGTCCAGCCGGTATCGATGCCGCCGGCCAGGATCGCAAACAGCGTCACGCTGCCACCCAGCATGAAGACGTACCAGCTCAGCAGGTTGAGCCGCGGGAAGGCAAGATCGCGCGCGCCGATCATCAGCGGCACGATGAAGTTGCCGAGCGTGTTGGGAATCGAGGGGATCAGGAAGAACCACACCATGATGATGCCGTGCATGGTGAACAGGCGGTTGTAGATGTCGTCGCTGACGAGATCGGCCTGCGGCGTGGCGAGCTCGATCCGCATTGCGGTCGCCGCCGCGCCGCCGATGAAGAAGAACATCGTGAGACTTGCGAAATAGAGGATCGCGATCCGCTTGTGGTCGGTGGTGAAGAACCACGAGCGAAGGGTGTAATCCGCGGTGAGGTAGTTCCGTTCAGTCATGGCTGTCGACCCAGCGATTTGATATAGAGCACCAGACGGAGCAGCTGATCCTCGGTGACCTTGCCCTCGAAAGACGGCATCAGCGGCTCGTAACCCGCAGCGATCTGGCTGCGCGGCAGCAGGATCGAATCGCGGATGTATTTGTCGTCGGCGATCACGGTGCTGCCGTCGGACAGCGGCACCGGACTGCCATAAATTCCTTCCAGCAGCGGCGCATGGATCTTGCTGCCGGCGCTGTGGCAGCCGCTGCATCCGAGCTGGCGAAACAGCGCCCCGCCTTCATCCGCGAGCGGGCTCGCTGGCGCCTGTTGCGTGAGCCAGTTCGCAAATTCGGCTTGCTCCATCACCACGATTTCGCCGGTCATTCCCGAATGCGCGGTGCCGCAATATTCGGCGCAGAACAGGTGATAGTGCCCGGCCTTCCGCGCGGTGAGTTCGAGGTCCTGGTAGCGGCCCGGCACCACGTCATGCTTCAGCCGGAGCGCAGGAATGAAGAAGCTGTGAATGACGTCTTGCGAGGCCATCACCAGCCGGATCGGACGGTTGACCGGCATATGCAAGGCATTGATCTCGGATTGACCGCCGGGATGCTGGACCTTCCACATCCACTGCTTGGCGACCACGAAGACGGTCAACTCGTCTAGCGGCTTACGGTAGAGTTCGAAGTAGACGCTGGCGCCCCAGACGAAAAGGCCGAGAAAGCAGAGCAGCGAAGCCGTGGTCCAGCTGACCTCCCAGTACCAGCTCTTGGCCTCGTGGTTCTCGCGGTCAACCTCGTTGCCGGCGCGGTAGCGCACGCAGAACAGCGCCAGCAGGAAGAACAGCAGTCCCAGCGCGAGCGCGCTGGCGATCAAGAGGCCGGTAAACAGCAGATCGACGTCGCCGCCTTCCGGGGACACGCCGGGGTGCCAGAACGGGATCCACTGGCGCCACATCCTCAGGTCACCGGTGACCTGGCGGAAGGATTGCAAATCATGGAGCAGGCCATCCCGGCAGGCCCTTTCGCAGCAGCATTTCGGTAGCGCGCTTGACCGGCACGCGCACGATTCCGCGTTCGCGATCGACCCAGCCATAGGTGCTGGTGGCTTCGGCGTCCTCACGGCGGGCGCGCTCGAGTTCGTCAGCTGGCGCGATTTCGAGTGGCGGAGCGCTTGAACTCAGCGCCGGCCGCGCGGCGGGGCTGGCGTGGTGCAACGATTGCGGAAAGATCAGTGGCATAACGAGTGGAACGAGCAGCACGAACGCGCCGAGTCCGACTGCGATCCAGGCGATGGCATTGATCGCGATGTCCGACCGCTCGAAGTCGAAGCCGCTCGTCTGAGCCATGTTCCGGGTCCTTGCGCGCCCATGGTCAATGCGGAGCGGGTCGCCGCGTTCCTCCCCCTAGGAACTAATCGAGGTAGGCGAGATTGACGATCAGGTACTCGCCAGTTGATCGGCCACGGATGGCTCAGCTTTTTTCACCCGCCGCCGATACCTGGATGCGGCTGTTCCTCGTCGGAAGTCTTTCGCTGATGGCCGGTGGCACGGTTGGTATCATTGGCTTTGCGCGGTCCGCTTACATGACCTCGACCGACGTCCGCCCGCAGCAGCCGGTGCCGTTCAGCCACCGTCACCACGCGGGCGAGCTCGGGATCGATTGCCGCTACTGCCACAGCAATGTCGAGACCGGTCCCCAAGCCGGCCTGCCGCCGACGGAAACCTGCATGACCTGCCATTCGCAGATCTGGACCAACGCCTCCATGCTGGAACCGGTCAGGCAAAGCCTTGCGCGCCACAGGCCGATCCAATGGACGCGCGTCGCCAAGCTGCCGGACTACGTCTATTTCCGTCACGACATCCACATCGTCAAAGGCGTCGGATGCGCAACCTGCCACGGCCGCATCGATCAAATGGCGCTGACCTATCGTGCCAAGCCCTTCACGATGGAGTTTTGCCTGGATTGCCACCGCGACCCGGCTCCGAAGCTGCGGCAGCCGGAGCACATCACCGATATGGCGTGGACGCCGCCGACGGATGCTCGCGCCAAGGGCGATGCGATCCCGGCACATGAAAAGATCCGCTTCGGCCAACTCACCCACTGCACGGTGTGTCACCGATGACGCACAACGGTCATCAGCAGCGCAGCCAGCTCATCCCGTCAGAAGACGGGCGACGCCAGTGGTCGGGTATCGAAGAACTGTCGGACGATCCCGCGTTCCAAGCCTTCGTCGATGCCGAATATCCCGCCGCGCAGACGTTCTCGCCGACTGCCCGGCGCGAGTTTCTCAAGCTGATGGGCGCGTCCTTTGCGCTGGCCGGGCTTGCCGGTTGCGAAAAGAGCCCGTTCGTGGCGGCGCTCCCCTATGTCGATCAACCTGGCGAAGCCACAATCGGGATACCGCGTCGTTATGCTACCGCGGTCGTCCTTGATGGCTACGCGCAGCCGGTGATTGCCACGACCTATTCGGGCCGGCCGACCAAGCTGGACGGCAATCCCGACCACCCCGTGACCGGCGGGCGAAGCGACGTCTTCATGCAAAGCGCGGTGCTCGGCCTCTACGACCCCGACCGTGCCCAAACTCCGACGCACCGCGGCGAGCCGGTGAGTTGGAAGGATGTGGTTGCGGCGATCGGCGTCCTTCGCGAGGGGTGGAGCAAGGACGGAGGAGAGGGGTTGCGACTGCTGGTCGGCCCGATCACATCGCCGACATTGCTGCGGCAGCTCGATGCATTGCTAAAGCAGTTTCCAAAAGCCCGGGTTCATCTCCATGCTCCCGCACAGACATCTCCGCAGCGATCCCTCACCAAGGCCGCTTATGGAAAGCCTTTGGACCTTCACGACGTTCTGGAGCAATGCGATGTCATTGTCAGCCTCGACGATGATATCCTCGGCCCCGGCCTCGATCAGGTGCGCAATGCGCGGGGTTGGGCAGCCTCTCGGCATCGCTTTGCCGATCGTCCGGGCAATCGCCTGTTCATGGCGGAGAGCGTGCCCTCGGCCACCGGCGCGATGGCGGGAAGCCGGCTGATTGCCGATGCCTCGCGTATGCCCGTTCTCGCAGAAGCGTTGGCGAATGCGCTCGGCGTTCCCGGCGCTGCCGCGGGCGAGATCACCGAACGTGAGCGCGGCTGGATCAGGCGCGCAGCTGATGCCTGCGGCAAGGCGCACGGCAAGTCCTTGATCGTCGCCGGCCCGGTCGGGGAGCAGGCCGCGGCCATCTGGGCGGCAAGGATCAATGAGGCTCTTGGCAATGCCGGACAGACATTGAAGTTCACCGACCCGATTACTGGCCCGGCGGGCGCCGGGACGCTCGCGGAGCTCGTCTCCGACATCAACGCCGGAACAGTCCATTCCCTGGTCGTGATCGATTGCAATGCGGCTTACAGTACGCCCGGCGAGCTCAAGGCGGCGGAGGCGCTGCAGCGTGTGAGGACCTCGCTGCATCTCGGCTCGCAACGCGACGAGACCGGCGCGCTCTGCGAATGGCAACTCCCATTGGCGCATGCGCTGGAGAGCTGGAGCGATGCGCGGGCCGTCGATGGGACAGCGACCATCATCCAGCCGTTGATCGCGCCGTTCTACGACGTGAGAACCACCCATCAGATCCTCGCCATGTTGCTCGGCGAGATCGATCCCACCTCGGATGCCGCCGTGCGCGAGACCTGGCAGGCCACGTTCGGCGACGCGTTCTCGACGCGCTGGAGTCAGGCGCTTCATGATGGCTTCGTGCAGGGCGCTGCAGCCTTTGTGGAGGCAAGCCCCATCAGCGCAACCGTCACCGCGCCGCCGGAGGACGGCGCGGTCGACATCGTGTTTCGGCTCGATCCGACCGTTTGGGACGGCCAGTTTGCCAATGTCGGCTGGCTGCAGGAATTGCCGAAGCCGTTGACGACCGTCACCTGGAGCAACGTCGTCGCGATCGCTCCCGATCTGGCGAAGCGTATCTCGGTCGCCAACGGCGATCACGTGGAGGTCCGAATTGGTGACCGCAGCGTCACAGGTCCTGCCTGGATCATGCCAGGTCAGGCCGGCAATACGGTCGCACTGTATCTGGGCTACGGCCGGACGCGGGCCGGACGGGTCGGGGATGGACTTGGTTACGATGCCTATCGGGTGCGGCCGGCCGATCGGCCGTGGCTTGCCAAGGGCAGCCTGCGCAAAGTCGACGGGACCGAAACGCTCGCGGTGACGCAGTTGCACCACCGCATGGAAGGATTTGATTTCGTCCGCGAGGTGAACCCCGGTGAGGTGGTCAAGCAGCCGGCCTCCGAGCACGCGAGCTTCTATCCGCAATGGGCGTCCTCGGAGAACGCCTGGGGGATGGTGATCGATCTCGATGCCTGTATCGGCTGCAATGCCTGCGTGGCAGCCTGCACAGCCGAGAACAACGTTCCGATTGTGGGGGCCGAGCAGGTCAAGGTCGGCCGCGAGATGCACTGGCTGCGGATCGCACGCTACTATGACGGCAGCATCGAGGAGCCCAGGAGCCATTTCCAGCCGGTGCCCTGCATGCATTGCGAGGACGCGCCCTGCGAGATGGGATGCCCGGTGCATGCGACCACGCACAGCCCGGAAGGGCTCAACCAGATGGTCTATAATCGCTGCATCGGCACCAGGACCTGCTCGAGCTATTGTCCCTACAAGGTGCGGCGCTTCAACTTCTTCGATTATCGAACTCCGGCCGATTCCCCGACGCAGGCTGCGCACAATCCGGACGTGACCGTGCGCTCGCGTGGCGTGATGGAGAAGTGCACCTATTGCGTTCAGCGCATCGAGGCGGCCCATATCGCGGCCGACAAGGAAAGCCGTCCGCTGCGTGGAGGCGAGGTCGTGACCGCCTGCCAGCAGGCCTGTCCGACCAAGGCGATCGTGTTCGGAGACATCAAGGATCCGAATTCCGAGGTGGCACGGCTGAAGCGCGATGGCCGGCACTACGTCCTGCTGGAAGAGCTCGGCACGCGGCCCCGCACCACCTATCTGGCGCGCTGGCGCGATGACGGCTCGGGGAGCGGACAGGGATGAGCGATCGCTCCGACATCCTGCCGAGGCGCCAGAGCATGGGCGGCATCGCCGACCAGCTCACCGGCATTCCGCTGCATTTCCCCGCGGAACGCCGCTGGGTGATCGCGATGGCCTTCGCGAGCGCGTTGCTGTTACTGCTGATGATCTCGGTGACGGAGCTGTTCACGCGTGGCGTCGGGATCTGGGGCATCAACATTCCCGTCAACTGGGCATTTGCCATCCACAATTACGTCTGGTGGCTCGGCATCGGCCATGCCGGCACGCTGATCTCGGCGCTGCTGCTCCTGACCGGCAGCGAATGGCGCAACTCGCTGAATCGCTTTGCCGAGACGATGACGCTGTTCGCGGTCGTCTGCGCAGGCATCTACCCGATCCTGCACCTTGGCCGACCCTGGTACGTCTACTGGATGTTTCCCTATCCCGCGACGATGGGCGTCTGGCCGCAGTTTCGCAGCCCGCTGGAGTGGGACATCTGGGCGGTGCTGACTTATCTGACGGTCTCCCTGGTGTTCTGGTACACCGGCCTGATCCCGGACCTTGCTGCCGCGCGAGACCGCGCAACGGGACGCGGCTGGCAGATCTTCTTCGGCATCACCTCGCTCGGCTGGCGTGGCTCCGCGATACATTGGTTACGCTGGTCGCAGGCCTATCGGGTGACCGCTGCACTCGCCGTGCCGTTGGTTGTGTCCGTGCACAGCGAGGTGTCGCTGCTGTTTGCGGCCGGGCAGATCCCGGGATGGCACTCGACGATCTTCCCGCCGTATTTCGTGCTGGGCGCCGCGTTCTCGGGCTTTGCCGTGGTCGCCATCATCGCGGTCGCGCTGCGCTCCTGGTTCGGACTGCGAAACCTGGTTACCGACGAGCATCTCGATGTGCTCGGTAAGGTTCTGCTCGCGACTGGCCTGATGACCGGTTACGGCTATGTGTTCGAGGTGTTCGATGCGCTGTATTCCGGCGAACCGCATGATATGCGGACGCTGTTGGACCGTGTCGCCGGCGTCTACGCCTGGATCTATTGGGGCGCCGTGCTGCTCAACTTCGTGCCGCTGCAGGCGCTGTGGTGGAGGGGCGTGCGGCGCTCGGGCTGGGCACTGCTCCTGATCTCGATCTCGGTCGCAATCGGGATGTGGCTGGAGCGGGACATGATCCTGGTCACTAGCCTCTATCGCGACTTCCTGGTGTCGTCGTGGGGCAAGTTCACGCCGACCTTCTGGGACTGGTCGACCTATCTTGGCACCATCGGACTGTTCCTGGTGCCGTTCCTCATCGCCGTGCGCCTGATTCCGATGATCTCGATCTTCGAGACCAAGGAGCTCCTGCACGAGGAGAAGCAGGAGGCGCGTCATGGCTGAGCGCCTCTACGGCATGCTCGGGGAGTTCGATAGCCCGGAGGGATTACTCGCCGCGGCAAGGCAAGCACGCGCCGCCGGCTATCGCGAACTCGACGCGTTCACGCCGTTTCCGATCGATGGCCTGGCACCCATCCTGAGGATTCCGCGGCCGTGGATCTCCGTGGTCGGCCTGATCGGGGCGTTTTCAGGAGCAGGCGCGGCGCTGTTGATGCAGATGTTCACCAATTACGACTATCCGCTGAATGTCGGCGGCCGGCCGCTCTACGCATTGTCGGCGTTCGCGGTGGTCATGTTCGAGCTGACCATCCTGTTCTCTGCGCTCGCGATGCTGGTCGCCACGCTCTGGCAGAACGGCCTGCCGCGGCTCAACTATCCGGTCTTCGCGGCGTCGCGCTTCCACCTCGCCAGCAAGGACCGCTTCTTCCTCTGCGTCAAAGGTCAGGATCCGATGTTCGATGACCAGGGCACCGCGGCGTTCCTGACTGATGCAGGGGCGGCGTCAGTGGAGCGCGTGCCGCCATGATCAGGCTGGCGCTGACCGCTGTACTCGCCTTGTCGCTCACAGCCTGCGACCAGAACATGGACGTGCAGCCGAAATACAGCGAGTATTCCCGCGCGCCGCTGTTCCGTGGCAGCGTATTGCGCCCTCCGCCGGCCAACATCGTGGCGCGCGGCGACCTCGAGCGGGAGAGGGCGGTGACCATCAAGCCCACGCTGTCGGCCGAGCTGCTGGATCGTGGTCGGCAGCGGTTTTCGATCTTCTGCTCGCCATGTCACGGCGCGGGCGGCGACGGCGATGGCATCATCGTTCATCGCGGGATGCCGCACCCGACCAGCTACCATGTCGACCGGTTGGTGACAGCTGACGATCAGCACTTCTTCGACGTGATCACCGATGGCTACGGCGCGATGTACTCCTACGCCGCGCGGGTGCCCCCCGGGGATCGTTGGGCCATCGTCGCCTATATCCGCGCCCTGCAGCTCAGCCGCCGCGCCTCGATCGAGGACGTGCCGGCGGACGCACGCGCCAAGCTCACGGGGCGGCCATGAGCATGCTCCGGGACGTCAGGCTGATCGTTCTACTCGCTACCGGATTGACCCTCGCGGGCGGATTCATCCTCGATGGCCGTTCCACGGCCGCGGCCTATCTCGTGGCCTGGGTGACATGGGGGGCGGTTCCCATCGGAGCGCTGGCGTTGTGGATGACGAGCTATCTGGTCCGCCGCGTCTGGACCGAGGCACTCTTCGGGCAATTCGTCGCGACAACGGCAACGTTGCCAGTGATCGCCGTGGCCTCGCTGCCGATCCTGCTTTTCATCAAGCAGCTCTATCCGGCAGCGGCCGATCCGTCCGCCTTGCCGCCATTCAAGGCTTACTACCTTGCACCCTGGTTCTTCATACTGCGTAGCGTGATCTATTTCGGGCTCTGGGTCGGCTTCGCGCTGTGGCTCCGCCAGGCTTGGCGCAACGATGCCGCCATGGTGCGGGCGGCGTCGGCCGGATTAATCGTCTACGCCTTGACCGTATCGCTGGCCGGCGTCGACTGGATGGAATCGCTCGAGCCGGACTTTCATTCGTCGGTCTACGGCCTTCTTTTCCTTAGCTTTACGCTGCTCAGCGGCTTCGCATTCGTGCTTGGCGTCAGCTTACTCTCCGGATCCCGGATCGGCCGTAGTGCCGGCTATAGTGGGCTGCTGCTCTCTTTGATCCTGCTGTGGGGTTACCTTCACGCCATGCAGTACATCGTGATCTGGTCGGGCAACATCCCGGACGAGGTGTTCTGGTATCAGGCTCGGTTGGAACATGGGTGGCAATATCTGCTTGGTGCCGTCGCCCTTGGACAGTTCGTGCTGCCGTTCTTCGCCCTGCTGAGCGCGAGGGTTCGCTCCGGGCCCCGCACGCTGATGCTGCTGTGCGGGCTCACCCTGTTGATGCGCTGCTGCGAGGCCGCCATTTTGATCCTGCCCGCGATCCACGATATCGCGCCACGCATAACGGCGCTGATGCTGCTTGCCTCGGTGCTCTCCCTTGGAACACTGCTGTGGTTGACCTTCGACCTGGCGCTGGCCAATGACGGCCGCCTCTTCAGCCTGGCTTGGGGGAGGCGCCACCTCGCCGGATCAGAAACGCCACCAGCGCGAAGAGGGCGGCCGTCGTGATCGTGACGGCGCCCGTCAGCACCCGCCAGATTGCCAGGGTGTAGATGCCAGTTGCGGGATCGAAGCCGTAGCAGAGCAGGTGGGCCTGATCCGACCAGCTACCGACGTGGCCGCGGCCAGCCTCGACCAACGCAAGCCGGAGATTTCCAGGATCGATTGCAATGCCGGGCAGCGCGCGCGAAATGCGGCCATCGGGCGTAACCACGAACGCTGCGACCGGGTGAGCGAACTGGTCGCGCTCACGGTCATAGCTCGATCGAATGCCGAACGCAGCCAGCAATTCACCGACACTGGCCGACGTTCCCCGCAAGAATGTCGCATGTTTGGATACCTCACCGCGGGCGGTGATCTGCTTGGCCTTCATGGCCCGGGCGTCCGCAGCGGTGTCCTTTGGATCAAGGCCGAGCACCACGAGCCGAAAGTCAACGCCGGCCCGTAATCCAGTATCGGCCAGTGCGTTCGAGACGATCGACAGCAACGGACCGCAAAGGGTCGAGCAGGCGTAGTCTGCAATGATCCAGACGGTGGGGGTCGTTTGCAACCATTCCTTCAGCGGCCGTATCTGATCCTGTTCGTTCGAGAGCGGCGCGACAAGTGGCAATTGTTCGCCCAAGTGCGAGGTGATCCCGACCTGTTCCAACTGGGCCTGGTTGAACGCAGCATGCGCAGAAGGCACGGTGCTCGCGAGAGCAACGAACAATCCTGCCCAGATCGAACGGATGAAGAAAATGTCTTGCCGAACGCGCGTCATAGGTGAACCGCTGACATCCAGAAGGCAAGTGCAGCGCGTTCACGATGGTTCCCGTCTCGGGTCCCACATTTTGCCCCAGCCCCCGAACTGCGCGGACCACGTCCGCGCAGTCGGGTCGACGCCCCGTTACTTCTGCTGGATGCTTCCTCTTCGTAAACAGTGTTTTCGCCCTTGCCGTTCAACGCAAGCGAAATGGTCCTGTTGCTGGAACATCGGAGTATGCGAGATGAAAAAATCTTCACGTCTCAGCCTCGGCTCGCTGACGTCAGGCGCAGCACACGCGATCCGTTAATCAAACAGGCCGTCCAGCGATAAGGAACAAGGCACTCATGAGTCCCGGGTGCGATAGGAACATCGGCATCTATCCAATGGTTAGTCGGTTTGCGCGTCGTCGATTACGTCTCCTATGCAGTCACGCCCGCACAATCTGACGAAGGAATGCCTTATGACCGGTCGTTCGGAGTTCCGGCCTTCTCGCCGCGATTTGTTGATTGTGGGAGCGGCAGCGCTCGCCACGCCGCGCGCTTCGCACGCGCTCTCCGGGACCGCATACGGAACCGACCCTAAAGGAGCGCCATTGATGACAACAATTTCCCTCGACGTGAACGCCGAAACCCATCAACTCGAGCTTGATAACCGGACCACGCTGCTCGACGCCCTGCGCGAGCACCTGCATCTGACCGGCACTAAAAAGGGCTGCGACCACGGCCAATGCGGGGCATGCACGGTGATCGTCGACGGGCGGAGAATCAATTCCTGCCTGACGCTCGCCGTGATGCACCAGGGCGACGAGATCACCACGATCGAAGGGCTCGGCACGCCCGACGGGCTGCATCCGCTGCAGGCGGCATTCGTCGAGCATGATGGCTACCAATGCGGCTATTGCACGCCGGGCCAGATCTGCTCGGCGGTCGCCGTGCTGGCGGAGGTCAAGGCCGGCATCCCAAGCCATGTCACGGCCGATCTCAACGCGCCGGTGCGATTGACCAATGCCGAGCTTCGCGAGCGCATGAGTGGCAACATCTGCCGCTGCGGCGCCTATTCCAACATTGCCGAGGCGATTAGTGAGGTCGCCGGGAGGAGCGCATGAGATCGTTCAGTTATGAGCGTGCCACTTCGCCGGGCGACGCTGCTGCGGCGGCTGTCGGCATCGCGAACGCAAAGTTCATCGCCGGCGGCACCAATCTGCTCGACCTGATGAAGCTCGAAATCGAGACGCCGGCGCACCTGATCGACGTCAACGACCTTGCGCTCGACCGGATCGACGAGACCGCGGACGGCGGCTTGCGCATCGGTGCGCTGGTGCGCAACACCGATCTCGCCGCGGATCGCCGCGTGCGGCGTGGCTATGGCGTGCTGTCGCGCGCGCTGCTTGCCGGCGCCTCCGGCCAGTTGCGCAACAAGGCGACGACCGCCGGCAATCTGCTGCAGCGGACGCGCTGTCCGTACTTCTATGACACCAATCTGCCCTGCAACAAGCGCACGCCCGGCAGCGGCTGCGCCGCGATTGGCGGCTTCAGCCGTCAGCATGCGGTCGTCGGTGCGAGCGACGCCTGTATCGCGACCCACCCGAGCGACATGGCGGTGGCGATGCGCGCGCTCGACGCTGTAGTCGAGACCGTGCGGCCCGATGGCACCACGCGCAACATCCCGATCGCCGAGCTGCATCGTCTGCCCGACGACAGCCCCGAGATCGAGACTGCCCTGCAGCCCGGCGAATTGATTACGTCGGTGACGCTGCCAAAGCCCATCGGCGGCACGCAGGCCTATCGCAAGGTCCGCGACCGCGCTTCCTACGCTTTTGCATTGGTTTCGGTCGCCGCGATCGTGCAGCCCGACGGCAGCGGCCGCGTCGCGCTCGGCGGCGTCGCGCACAAGCCGTGGCGCATCGAGGCGGCGGAAGCGGAATTGCCTGACGGCGCCAAGGCCGTCACCGCGCGGCTGTTCGCCGATGCAAAGCCGACCAGGGATAATGCCTACAAGCTGCCGCTCGCCGAACGAACGCTGACGGCGGTACTGCGCGAGGCCAGGGCTTGAGATGAGGGCTTAAGATCATGCGTTTTGAACATCCCGCGACCTTCAATCCGATCGATCAGCTCAAGGTGATCGGCCATCCGACCAGCCGGATCGAGGGTCCGCTGAAGACCACCGGCACCGCGCCTTACGCTTACGAGCGGCACAATGTCGTGGCCAACCAGGCTTACGGCTACGTGGTGGGCTCGGCGATCGGCAAGGGCCGGATCGGTGCGATCGATCTTGATGCGGCGAAGGCCGCGCCCGGCGTCCTCGCGATCGTTACTGCAGATAACGCCGGCAAGCTCGGCAAGGGCGAGCGCAACGCGGCGCCGCTGCTCGGCGGGCCCGAGATCGCGCATTACCACCAGGCCGTCGCCGTCGTGGTCGCCGGCACCTTCGAGCAGGCGCGCGCCGCGGCGCAGCTCGTCCGCATCGATTACGTCAAGGGTGACGGCAAATTCGATCTGGCCGCGGAACGGGACAGTGTGAGCGTTCCGGACCCAAAGATCGGCGGCCCTGCCGATACCGCCGTCGGCGATTTCGCTTCTGCCTTCGCAGCAGCGCCCGTGCAGCTGGATGCCACCTACACCACGCCCGATCAAGGGCACGCGATGATGGAGCCACACGCGTCCATCGCGGCCTGGGACGGCGACAAGCTCACGGTCTGGACCTCCAACCAGATGATCGCCTGGGGCGCCGAGGACATGGCGAAGACGCTTGGCATTCCCCGGGAGAATGTCCGCCTGGTGTCGCCCTATATCGGCGGCGGCTTCGGCGGAAAACTGTTCCTGCGCGCCGACGTCCTGCTCGCCGCGCTCGGTGCTCGCGCGGCCGGCCGGCCGGTCAAGGTCGCGCTGCAACGTCCGCTGATGTTCAACAACACGACGCACCGCCCGGCAACGATCCAGCGCATCCGCATCGGTGCGGAGCGCGACGGCAAGATCACCGCGATCGGTCACGAAAGCTGGTCCGGCAATGTCAGCGAGGGCGAGCCTGACATGGCAGTGAGCCAGACCCGGTTGCTCTATGCCGGCGCCAACCGGATGACGGCGACGCGGCTCGCCGCGCTCGATCTGCCTGAAGGCAACGCGATGCGCGCGCCCGGAGAAGCCTCCGGCATGATGGCGCTCGAGATCGCGATCGACGAACTCGCCGACAAGCTCGGCATCGATCCGGTCGCGCTGCGTATCGCCAATGACACCCAGGTCGATCCGGAGCACCCGCAGCGGCACTTTTCGCAGCGACAACTCGTGCAGTGCCTGAACGAAGGCGCCGCGCGGTTCGGCTGGAGCAAACGCAACGCGAAGCCGGGCCAGGTCCGCGACGGGCGCTGGCTGGTCGGCATGGGCGTTGCTGCGGCCTTCCGTAACAATCTCGTGACCAAATCGGCGGCACGCGTCCGCCTCGACCAGCAGGGAAGGGTGACGGTCGAGACCGACATGACCGACATCGGCACCGGCTCCTACACCATCATCGCGCAGACGGCTGCCGAGATGATGGGCGTTCCGCTGGAGAAGGTCACGGTGCGGCTCGGCGATTCAGACTTTCCGGTGTCGTGCGGTTCGGGCGGGCAGTGGGGCGGCAACAATTCCACGGCCGGTGTCTATGCCGCCTGCACCAAGCTGCGGGAGACCATTGCGCAGAAGCTCGGCTTCAATTCCGCAGAAGCGCTTTTCGCCGATGGCGTGGTTCGCTCAGGCAATCGCAGCGTGCCGCTGGGGCAGGCCGCAGGCGCGGGTGATCTGGCGGCGGAGGATGCCATCGAGTATGGCGATCTCGCCAAGACTTACCAGCAATCAACCTTCGGCGCGCATTTCGTCGAGGTCGGCGTCGATGCCGACACGGCGGAGATCCGCGTCCGGCGAATGCTGGCGGTGTGCGCCGCGGGCCGCATCCTCAATCCGAAGGCGGCGCGCAGCCAGGTGATCGGCGCGATGACCATGGGCGTCGGCGCTGCGCTGATGGAGGACCTCGTGGTCGACAAGCGGCACGGCCTGTTCGTCAACCACGACCTGGCGGGATATGAGGTGCCGGTCCACGCCGATATTCCGCATCAGGACATGATCTTCCTCGACGAGACCGATCCAATATCGTCGCCGATGAAGGCCAAGGGTGTCGCCGAGCTCGGCATTTGCGGCGTCGCCGCCGCGGTCGCCAACGCGGTCCACAACGCGACCGGCGTGCGGGTGCGTGAATATCCGATCACGCTCGACAAGCTGCTCGAAGCGCTCGATATCGACTGAGCGGTTGGCGTGAGCCTTCCGAATCGGCCGCACTCGACCACCCCTTGATGATCTATTTTTGGCCCCAGCGGAGTTCCTGCGCTGGGGCTTTTTTCCGACTGTTCCGTCCATAACTTAGGTTGTGGTTGCAACCTTCATCACTCCATAAGCTGGCCAGCACAGGTGAGCACGGACGCTCCCGCTTCCAACCGGAGCGAGTGATGAAGATGACCCGACGACGATTCAAACAGACCACCAATCTTCGACAAAGGCTCTCAGCCTTCAAGGAGGATGTTGTTCAGCAAGCATCAAACCTGGAAGGTGCTGAGCGCGAGAACGCCATGCGGAGAGTTCGTTCTGCTGAATTTGCGGTGAAGATCGATATCTGGATCTCTGCGCCTGGGCTCCCGCCGCCCGCGGAATGGGGCATGGAGTCGTTCTCCTCCCGCTCCTAAGCCCCGAAGGGCCTCCGCCGGGAAGCGGAGGCCCTTCACTTCCAAGGGACGTCCAGCGTCAGCGTGAGCGGCGGGCAGGCGGCGTTCTCTTTGGCACGTTGCGTTCCTCGGCTACGCGCCTTTTCGCAGCGCTAGCAGCCGCTGTTCTTCCGCGGTCCACGGCTTCGGCATTATCGCGCGCTCTCCTGAAAGCGTCCGATCGTGCCGGTTTGCTGGGCGCTCTATCGCGATCCGCGAGCGCCGATTGCACCGGAAAGGTACGGGTACAGTCCTGCCTGAGGAATAGACCCATGCGGCCCGGCGCGCCCATAGAAACGGCCTCAGCACTTCTGGGGGCCGGAGGCCAGTGCTGAGGCCGTTGCCTGAACATCCGGGGCTGAGCTGTTGGATACAGGCAAACCGATCATGCCGAGGCGGGAAGTTCCCGCATTAGCATATGTAAAGGAGTGGCTTGACTTACCCAGCAGCCGTGGCCCGAACCACACAGGGTGAGGTGGCCTTGCTTTCAGTGCCCAAGCAGCAGCCGAAAGCCAAAATAAGCGCCCGTAACGACAGCCGCCGTTATCATGAATGAAAATAGGACGCGCCAGAGGTCGGCTTGCTTGGGCTCGAAGAGGGGTTCGTTCTCCCGAGCCACGGTTGCGCCATCCTGGAAAATGCCAAATCTCCGATCAAGGTAAGCTGAGAAGGCCGGCCGCCGCCTTAACATGGGTGAAGTGGACAAACTGATTGCGGAGCGCCGATTTCGATCGTGGGGGCGCTACTTGTTTTTCCGCTATCCATCGTCAACGCGGGCAGTGTGCCATTACGTGCACGTCGCGAAAGCTGCGTCGCAGCGTTGGCCACCTGACGTGTTACCCGCCGGGATGCTTGTCGATGTTCCGTTTCGCCAAAGCAATCGCCTCCTGACGGCTCTGATAGGTCATCGTTCGGATCGTCTGACCTCCCGAGAGGGAGGTGATTTCGACCAGCGAGCCGCCACCCGGCTGCTCCACGACGACGAGTCGATGACCGCGATATTGAATCTCGTCTGTCACAATCTGCTCCCGCTCATTGAGCCGAACGCCTACTGGAGCAATCCCGGCCTATAGTTACGGGCCAAAGGCCGCGTTTCCACATCGACTGCCGCCTGGCGGTCGGGCTTAGACAACAAGGACTGCGCGCGCCCGTTCCTGCGCCGATTGGTGGGTCCTTGCGGCTTTCCCCGCAGGCGCTGACAGATATGTCGCACCTCGAGAGCTGCACTCACACGCGTGAGCGTCTTTTGATCCGCATCCTCATAAAGACTTCTAAAGAAGTCGACAGCATAACGGATTTTCTTGATCTTGATCCGCAGCTTGTGGCGCTGTTTCGCATCGAGCTGCCTCAGCCGCTTGCCCTGCTTTCGTGCCTTCCTGATGCGGCGGTCAAGAACGTCCCCCCGCATAGTCGGCGATCGATCGATCATCCGTTGTGTGGGACCGTCCGGCCTCGATCCACTCGACGGTATCGATCAGAAGGCGGCGGTAGCGGACGGAATCAATCGCGTCGCGGGCGCGTCCATTTGCTCGAGGCATCAGGGTGCGGGGAACGCCTGCCGGATCCCTTCGTTGATTGTTCGAGATATTCGAGGGCCGCCATGCATGATGCTTCCGAAATGTTTCCCGATGCGGAACTCTGGTTAGCAGCCGTGGTCAGCTGCGCGCCGGCTCTTCTGATCGTCGTATGGATGATCGTGTCGTTGATCGAGCCGCAGTTTCCCGGCTGACGGTCGAACGCGAGCGAATGCTCTGGGATCGGCGGTGGTGGGAATGGCGCAGGAGGTGATGGCGGCGGTACAGATGACGACCTGCACCACGACGAGCTGTTGCTTGCGCTTTCCAATAAGATTCCGGAGCCAAAAAAGCGCTGGCCCGCCGCTCGCCCTAATGTTTGGAGGGGGCGGGTACGGCGCCGATCACACGCGCGCGTTCATCACGTATTGTAACGCTGCGTCCGGTCTCTAAAGCGATTTTTTGAGCCGCTCTCATGGCGGCATCCTCATCCGTGTATTCCAGAATGATGATGCTGCCTGTTCCCGAGAACGTATCGGGGTTCGACAGGTTGAGAAAAATCAATGGCGGCTTGTTCATTCCGGCCGTGACCACCCAGCCCGCATTTTTACCTAAGGTAAGATCACCGACCTATTCCGCATTTAGATATGTTAAAGGCAAGCCGATGGGTGTCCTCACTCTTTCACTGGCTCGCTCTCCGGCTTTGGGGCGGGCGCGGGCTTCTTCTCGGAAACAGCACGATCTGATGTGACCTTGACGCCAGTTCGCGCAACCTGGCTTGGGCTCGTTTAGCCGCTGTGTCGTTTTTCCGCCCTTTCCGGGTCTGGCTCATCACGACGCCGGCAGGGCTAACCGCTCCATCATATGGGTGGCTTCCTCGTTCTGGTGCGCTTTCCTCAGTAAGCTTCGCGCTCGATCCCGACAGGCGGCGCCTTGGCTTCCTCGCGAAGATTGGAAGCGGCTTCGGTCGGACGTGACGAGGCGGGGAGCGTTCTGCAAGATGAAGTCAACGCGCGAGTCGGGCATGGTCACACCAAGGGGACAATCCGGGGGACAAACGCGATCCACAAGCGTTTAGACAAGGCCGAATCCAGAACGACGGGGCTCGATTCTCCGGCTCGACACCAAACCCAGGCGGGTTAAAGTGTGGGTGAAGCTCGAAGATTGCTCAAAAATGCCGAAAAAAGGTTGACTGGCGGAAGGGGTGGGATTCGAACCCACGGTACCCTTGCGGGCACGCCGGTTTTCAAGACCGGTGCCTTAAACCGCTCGGCCACCCTTCCGGATCAGGAATGTCAGGCACTTACCGTAGGGCGAGGCTGAACGCAATGCGAACAGACCGGGTTTTGGGGAATGCGGGGGCATAGGACCGTCAGGTTTTGAGATAACCCCCCGCAAGCGCGGTGAGGGTGTTCGAGCCGCTCCTTGGCGTCCGCGCTTCGCTTCCGTTTCGCGTAGTTCCGCAGCACCACGGCGGGGGCAGCGCCGATGCGCTGGGCTCCTACTTCCTGACATGAGACTGTTACACGGCCTGCATATGGTCCCCACCCGACCATGACAGCCTTGCAAACGCGAGGGGCCGAGTTGACCCCGGATGCGCCTGCGCAGACTTGGAGTGCGCGGCGGTGCTGTGCGCTGATGATCAGCGCCTGCCTCGTCCTGGCGCCGCCGAAAGCATCGGCAGAGGAGGCGCGGATCGATTTTGATATCAAAGCCCAGCCGCTGGCCGCCGCCCTCGAGCAGTATGGCGCCGTGGCTGGTCGGAATGTGCTCTACAACAGCAACCTGACGGCTGGACTTCATGCCAGCGCCGTGCGTGGGCCCATGACCGCGGACATGGCGCTCGCGCGTCTGCTCGCGGGCAGCGGCCTGTCGGCGCGTGTGCTCGGAGAGACATCTTTCGTCCTTTATCCCGCTCCGGCCACGGTGCAGGCGCCGCTGCCGGTTCCAGTGAATCATTATTATGCGCGGCTGCAGGCCGGCGTTCGGGCCGCATTGTGTGCGGATGCAGATGCACGGCCGGGCCGTTATCGGATCGCGCTGCAGTTCTGGATCGATCCGGCCGGCAACGTGGAACGATACGCGCGGCTGGGCTCGGCGGGCAGCGCCCCGGTCGATGCGGGCATCGATCAAGCGCTACGCCGGATGCAGGTCGATGCGCCGCCGCCGGCAGGCCTCGCCCAGCCAGTCACTCTGGTGGTCGTCCCGCAGGGACCCGGCACGACGATGGCCTGTAGCGGCACTCCGGCGCGCCGCGCCAGCGCAATGCCATGACGGAGGCGTCGCTGGCGCTGATAAGACGCCTGCTGGTCGAGCGCTATGATGAACTCAAGCGGCGGCTGACACGCAGGCTGGGATCGTCCGAGCTCGCGGGCGATGCGCTGCAGGACGCCTGGCTCCGCATCGCCCGGGCGGATTCGGTCGGTGTGGTCCGCAATCCCGGCAACTATATCTTTGGCGTCGCCATGAACGCGGCGCGTGATCGCCAGCGTAGTGCCGATAGTCGTACCCTGAGCGCCGCCGAGGTCGACGGACTGCTCGAGATCGCCGATGGCGCGCCCGATCCGGAGCAGGTGGCGCGCGCGCGTTCGGACCTGCGCGGGCTGGAGGCCATCCTGCGCGAGCTGCCGCCGCGCCGCCGCGCGATTCTGCTTGCAGCGCGGCTCGACCAGGTGCCGCGGCAGGAGATCGCCCGCCGCTTCGGCATTTCCCTGCGGCTGGTGGAGCTCGAGCTGCAGCGGGCGCAGGAATATTGTCTGGCGCGGCGCGATCGGAGCGGCGGATAGCATGCGGTTTCGCCCGGCAGGAAACGTCATATTGAAAGTGGTGGTGAGAACCGCCGCAACTTGGCGTAGGCAGGCACAAGGCGGACGCCGGCCATGAGCGCGATGGACAACGACGATATGGGATTTGACCCGCTCAAGCGGGAAGCGGTGGGCTGGGTCCGGCATCTCACCTCCGGACAGGCCACCGCGGCTGACGCCGAGGCACTGAGGCGCTGGTGCGGCCAGAGCGCGGAGCATGCCGCCGCTTTTGCCGCAGCGAGCCGCCTGTGGCGAGACCTTGCGCCGGCCGGTCGCAATTTGCGGGCGGCGGCGGCAGGACAGTTGTCGAGCGCTTCGCGCCCGTTCAATCGCCGCGCGTTGCTCGGCGGAGGACTCGCGGCCGCGGCCTCGGCGGCGGCCGTCTATGCGCTTGCGCGTCCGCCGCTCGATCTGTGGCCGTCGTGGTCGCAGCTCGCGGCTGACTACCGGACCGGCATCGGCGAGCAGCGCAACGTGGCGCTGCCGGGCGACGTTTCAATCCGGATGAACGTGCAGACCAGCATCGCGCTGCAGCCCGCCGATCCCGGCGTGGCACGGATCGAGTTGCTCTCCGGCGAGGCGGAGTTCGCCACATCCGGGCGCAGCTTCGGCGTTCGCGTGGCCGACCGCTGGATTTTCGCGGATCAGGCACAGTTCGACGTGCGCTATGTACCGGCCGGCGGCGAGCGGCCGGTCTGTGTGACTTGCCTCAAGGGCGAGCTGCAGGTCGAGCGGGGCGCCCAGACGATCACCATGAAGGAGAGCCAGCAACTGCGCTACGACGCACGCGGGGAGACACTCGCCGCTGCCGATATCGAGGCTGCCTCCGCCTGGCAGCGCGGCTTCCTGCTGTTTCGCTTCACGCCGTTGTCAGATGTGGTCGACGAGATCAACCGCTACCGGCCTGGCCGCATCTTCATCGTCAATGCCGAGATCGCACGGTTGCCCGTCAGCGGCCGCTTTCGCATCGATCGTATGGACGAGATTCTGAGCCAGATCCAGCAAGCTTTCAATGCGCGGGTGCGGTCGCTGCCTGGCGGGATCGTGCTGCTGAGCTGAAGCCTGGTTCCTGCGATCTTGCGACCGCTCTGCTGTGACACGAAACTTTCACAAAAATCTCTTGCGGCTTTGGATTGGGCTTCCCCGTCACGCTGGTGTGACCTCTGCGATGTTCGCTGGAAGGACTGTCATGCCGGTTCGAGCTCAAGCCACCCATCATTCCTCTCCGCGCGGTGAATTGGCCGTCCGCACCCGGTTGCGGTCGCGCCTTGTGTCCCGCGGCGGGTTGATGGCCGGCACGAGCCTGGTGACATTGTTGCTCGCTGCGTATCCCGCGAGCGCGAGGCCGTTCGGAGGCGCGCGGGCGATCGCGGCGCCGCAATACGCGGCCGACGCGGCGAGCGCTGGGGCTCAGCTGGCGGCTGACGCGGCGGCCCGAAG
>NZ_JACMYK010000109.1 GCF_020889785.1 Bradyrhizobium acaciae | reverse complement strand
CGAGCCGATGCTATGGCTCATCAGGCTCGCGGAGACGCCGCCGGCGCCGGCGCGCGCGAGCTCCTGCGAAGCCACGATCTTCATGAACTGGTCGGCGGCGATCCCGCCATATTCCTCGGGGAAACCGAGCCCGAGCAGCCCGATTTCGGCCGCCTTGGCATAGAGCGCTCGGGGAAACTCGCCCTCCTCGTCCCATTGATGGGCATAAGGCTCGATTTCCCTGGCCACAAAGCGCCGCATTACCTCGCGAAAGGCCTCATGCTGGCTGGTGTAGAACGGGTTTGCCATCCGCGTGCTCCAATGATTCTCGCGCCCGACGATGTCCGGATTTCGCCCGGTTCACTTGCGTCGAGTGGCTGTCGGCCGGACCGGCGTTCCATCCGGCGCCCGCCAGCCAGTAAACGCAAGACAGTATCCCGATACGCCCCCTCCACTGCCAGTTCATGGCATCAATCGAGCCAGGAACAGGCGGCGCAAGACTGCCGTTCCAGAGGAGGGAAATGTGCCGGTTCGTTACTACGACTGGATCGCGCATCATCGCCGGCGCACGCCAGGCAAGATGGCGCTTGTCGATCTCGCAAGCGGACGCCGCTTTGGCTATGCGGAGCTCGACGCCCGCGTGTCGCGGCTTGCCGGCTGGCTGCGCGACGGGCTGAAGGTTGCCCGCGGCGACCGCGTCGCGGTGCTGGCGCTGAACACCACAGATACGCTGGAAGTGCAGTTCGCCTGCTTCCGAATCGGCGCGATCTTCCTGCCGCTCAACACCCGCCTTACCGTCCCTGAACTGCGCTACATCACCGGCGACGCCGCACCCAAGGTGATGATCCATGACGACGAGCTCGCCGAGACGGCGCTTGCGGTCGCAAAACTCTGCGATGTCGCCTCGACCGTGCGGCTCGGCCCGGGTGGGGCCTATGAGGCCGGCATCGTGGCGGCCAAACCGCTCGAACGGTTCGAGGAGGTCATGCTCGATGACATCTCGACCATCATGTACACCTCGGGCACCACGGGCCAGCCGAAGGGCGCGATCATCACGCACGGGATGACGTTCTGGAATTGCGTCAATCTCGGCGGCCCCGCCTACATCTCGCCGGCCTCGGTGCTGCTGACGGTGCTGCCGCTGTTCCACACCGGCGGGCTCAATTGCTACACCAACCCGGTGCTGCATGCCGGCGGCACGGTGCTGATCATGCGCGCGTTCGATCCCGGCGAGGCGCTGAAACTGATCGGCGATCCCGCGCAGGGCATCAACGTGTTCTTCGGCGTGCCCGCGATCTATCAGTTCATGGCGCAGCATCCGAGCTTTGCGACAACGGATTTCAGCCGCCTGATGATCGGCGGCGTCGGCGGCGCACCGATGCCGGTGCCGCTGCTCAAGACCTGGGAGGCGCGCGGCGTCGCGCTGCAACAGGGCTACGGCATGACCGAGACCTCGCCGGCGGTGATGGTGCTCGACCGCGAGGATGCGGCGCGCAAGGCCGGCTCGTCCGGCAAGCCGGTGCTGCACACGGAAGTGCGCATCGTGCGTCCCGACGGCAGCGATGCCGCGGTCGGCGAGCTCGGCGAACTCTGGGTCAAGGGCCCGAACATCACGCCGGGCTACTGGAACCGGCCGGACGCCAATGCCTCGTCCTTCACCGACGGCTGGCTGCACACCGGCGACGCCACGCGGATCGACGAGGAAGGCTTCTACTACATCGTCGACCGCTGGAAGGACATGTACATCTCCGGCGGCGAGAACGTCTATCCAGCCGAGGTCGAGAGCGTGCTGCATCAATTGACGGCAGTGGCCGAGGCCGCGGTCATCGGCATCCCGAACGAGCAATGGGGCGAGGTCGGGATGGCCGTGATCGCCGTGAAGCCGGGCCACACGCTGACGCCGGCCGAAATCCATGCGCATTGCCTGGCCAATCTGGCGCGGTTCAAGTGCCCGCGCCTGATCGAATTCATCGATGCCCTGCCGCGGAATGCGACAGGCAAAATTCATAAGCCGACGCTCCGGCAGCAATACAGCCAGCCGAAGCCGACTGATACTGCCGCATGATCCCGGGACGCGCGTCGCGTCTCCGTGGCCATGTCGAGAGTTGCCCGTAACCGTCTGCCGGGACCGGATGCGGGTTCGTTGCGTAAGTCCCAACCAGAATCAATCGAGGAAATTGCTTTTATGAAAACCACAAGATTGCCGCTGCTGGCAGCCGCCACGGCGCTCTGCCTGCTCTCCACCCAGGCGGCCTTTGCACAAAAGAAGTATGACACCGGCGCCTCCGATACCGAGATCAAGATCGGCAACGTCGAGGCCTATAGCGGTCCCGCCTCCGCCTACGGCGTCATCGGCAAGACCGAAGAAGCCTATTTCAAGATGATCAACGATCAGGGCGGCATCAACGGCCGCAAGATCAACTGGATCTCCTATGACGACGGCTACTCACCGCCGAAGACCGTGGAGCAGATCCGCAAGCTGATCGAGAGCGACGAGGTCTTCCTGGTGTTCAACGCGCTGGGCACGCCGACCCAGACCGCGGTGCAGAAGTATCACAACGCCAAGAAGGTGCCGCAGCTGTTCCTCGCCACCGGCGCCAGCAAGTGGAACGATCCGAAGGATTTCCCGTGGACGATGGGCTTTCAGCCGAGCTACCGCGTCGAGGCGCGGATCTTCGGCAAGTACATCCTCAAGGCCAAGCCGGACGCCAAGGTCGCGATCTTCTATGCCAATGACGATTTCGGCAAGGACTATCTGGTCGGCCTGAAAGAGGTGCTCGACAAGTCGAGCGTCAAGATCGTCGCCGAGGAAAGCTACGAGACCACGGAGCCGTCGATCGATTCCCACATCGTCAAGCTCAAGGACACCGGCGCCGACGTGTTCGTCAACATCTCGACGCCGAAATTCGCAGCCCAAGCGATCAAGAAGATCGCCGAGCTCCAGTGGAAGCCGATGCAGGTGATGACCGACGTCTCGATCTCGATCGGCGCGGTCATGAAGCCTGCCGGCCTCGAAGCCTCCGAAGGCGTGCTGTCGGCCGGCTACCTCAAGGACGCGTCCGATCCGCAATGGAAGAATGACGAAGGCATGAAGAAGTTCATGGCATTCGCCGAGAAGTACCTGCCGGGCGCCAATCTGTCCGACGCCAACCTGGTCTATGGCTACGCCGCGGCGCAGACCATGGTGCAGGTGCTGAAGCAGGCCGGCGACAACCTGACGCGTGAGAACGTGATGAAGCAGGCCGCCAGCCTGAAGGACTTCACGCCCGACACGCTGATCCCCGGCATCCGGATCAACACCAGCGCGACCGACTTCGCTCCGGTTGAGCAGCTCAAGATGATGCAGTTCAAGAACGGCCAGTGGGAGCTGTTCGGCGACATCATCAGCGCCGAGACCGGCGGCTAGCGCCGGCCGCTCGACGAGCAATAATTCCGCGAAGCCGCCCCTCCGGGCGGCTTCGTTGTTTTACACCTCTCTCACCGTCACCCCCGCGCAACGGCTTTGCCGTTGTCGCTGGAGGAGCGCGTAGCGCGTCTCGAAGGGTCGACGGCCCGGTCGGTGGCCGCTTATCCTTCGAGGCTCGCAAGAGCTCGCACCTCAGCGATGACGGGACTGGCAGATGACTATCCCGGCAAAAAGATCGCGAACGGCTCATCGATCGTGCGGCGCAGATGCTCGCGGTAGACAGCGAAGTTGGCATCATCGGCCGAGACCCGCCCAAGGCTCGGCTTGGGCACGTTCTTCATCGGCAGGAACGCGATCGGCGCCGCGACCGGGGTCAGCAGCGAGCCGCGGCCGGCGAGCAAGGTCGTGATGATGCCGTACATCTCGCCGGTGTTGCGCGGCCGCGAGACCGTGATGACGCGATGCTGGCCGTGCCTGTTGGTGACGAGGTAGACGAAGCCCGATTCATTGGGCACCGCGACCTCGCCATACTGGGTGTAGTCGGCATCCTGCCGCTCGCCCTCGCGGAAGCCGAGCGATGACGCCGCCTCGTCCCAGGTGATCTCGGTCCGATAAGCATAGAGCGCGCCTGGTTCGCCGAAGGACGGACGCACCGTGATGTAGGTGCCCTCGATCCGCGCCACCGCCCGGCGGGAATAGGATCCGAGACTGTCGGGCGCGATCCCGCCATTGCCGGGCATGGCGACCGTGATCGCCTCCGGCAGCTTGCGTAGGGACACGCCGAGCGCCTGCTCCAGCCGCACGGTGGTCGCCAGCGTGAACGGGCGACGGCCGCCGAGCACCTTCTCCAGTGTCGAGAGGCTCAGCTTCGCCTGCTCAGCCAGCGTCTGCCGCGAGATGCGGCGGCGCGCGATTTCCTCGCGGATGGTCTCGGCGATCTGCTGGCTCTGCTCGGCGGAAAGCTGCTTGTCCGGCGTCGACATCGTGTTCCTGCGCGGGTTCCCCATGAATCGGCGCAGTCTAGCAGACCGGACAATCCATCACAAAACCGCACAAACCCGCCTCGGCCGCCGGCGGAGCGCGCCGGACGGCGGCCAATCATTGCCGATCATTCTGCTCGCGCCAAAACCGCCGCTCTCCATGATTGCGAAGCAGCGAAAGCCTCGCTCGGGAGTGACGAAAATGACGATTTACGATGCATGTGAGAGCAGCCCGCAGATCCGCCTGTCGCGCAGGATGCGCATTGCGCTGTTCTTCCTGGTGGAAAGCGTAGCCGCGCTGGTGATCGGCTTTGCGGCGCTGTTCCTGAGTTTCGATCCGGGATGGTCGGCCGAACTGCCGCAACCGGCGGTGCTGCGGCCATCCGATGCGCGCTCCGGCTCACTGCTGTTCAAGACCGACGACGGCTATAGGGATGCGCTGAGGCTCGGCATCGACGTCGATCTCACCGTGTCGGGGCCGACCGTGCGCGCCCGCGTCACGCAGATCTTCCGCAACCCGACCAAGGACTGGGTGGAGGCAACCTATGTCTACCCGCTGCCGGCAGGCGGCGCGGTCGACACGCTGAAGATGGTGGTCGGCGACCGCATCGTGGTCGGTGACATCAAGGGGCGGCAGCAGGCCCGCGCCATCTACGAGCAGGCCAAGCAGAACGGCCAGAAGGCCGCACTCACCGAGCAGGAACGGCCCAACATCTTCACCAACTCCGTTGCCAATATCGGCCCCGGCGAAACCGTGCTGGTGCAGATCGAATATCAGGAGCCGGTGCAGCAGAACGGCAATGAGTTCTCGCTGCGGGTGCCGATGGTGGTCGGCCCGCGCTACAATCCGCGTCCGGTGGTGCAGAGCGTCGATCTCCGCGCCGATGGCAGCGGCTGGGGCGCCACGTCCACCGATCCGGTGCCGGACCGCAATCGCATCTCCCCCGAAGTGCTCGATCCCGCCACCAACGCATCCATCAATCCGACCAACGTCACCGTGCATCTCAACGCCGGCTTCCCGCTTGGCGAGGTGAGGAGCCATTTCCATCAGGTCAAGACCGAGCGCCCCGACAGCACCACGCGCGTCGTCAAGCTCGCCGAAGGCCCGGTGCCGGCCGACCGCGATTTCGAGCTGACCTGGAAGCCCGCCGCCGAGAAGGCGCCGTCGGTCGGGCTGTTCCGCGAGCATGTCGGCAATTCCGACTATCTGCTGGCCTTCGTCACGCCGCCATCGGTCGAGCAGGCGCAACAGAAGCAGCTCCCCCGCGAGGTGATCTTCGTGATCGACAATTCCGGCTCGATGGGCGGCACCTCGATCATCCAGGCCAAGGCGAGCCTCCTCTACGCGCTCGGACGCCTGCAGCCGACCGATCGCTTCAACGTGATCCGCTTCGACGACACCATGGACACGCTGTTCCCGACGCCGGTCGCGGCAAACAGCGCCAATATCGGCAACGCGACGTCGTTCGTCAGCGCGATACAGGCACGCGGCGGCACCGAGATGGTGCCGGCGATGCGCGCGGCACTCTCCGACACCAATCACGACGACGCCAACTCCGTTCGCCAGGTCGTGTTCCTGACCGACGGCGCGATCGGCAACGAGCAGCAATTGTTCGAGACCATCAGCGCGCTGCGCGGCCGCTCGCGGGTCTTCATGGTCGGCATCGGCTCGGCCCCGAACACCTATCTGATGACGCGCGCCGCCGAACTCGGCCGCGGCACCTTCACCCATATCGGCTCGGTCGAGCAGGTCGACGAGCGCATGCGCGACCTGTTCGCCAAGCTGGAGAATCCCGCGGTGACCAACCTCTCCGCGAAATTCTCCGACGCGACCGCCGACCTGACACCGTCGGCACTGCCCGATGTCTATCGCGACGAGCCGCTGGTGCTGGCCGCGAAGCTCGACAAGCTCGCCGGCTCGGTCGAGATCAAGGGCCGCATCGGCGACCGTCCGTGGAGCGTGACGCTGCCGCTCGCCGGCGCCGCCGAGGGCAAGGGCCTGTCGAAACTGTGGGCACGCCGCAAGATCGCGGATGCCGAGGTCGCGCGCACCACCCGCCAGGAGAGCCCCGAAGATGCCGACAAGACCATCCTTGCGCTGGCGCTGGAGCATCAGCTCGTCACGCGACTAACCAGCCTCGTCGCGGTCGACAAGACGCCGAGCCGTCCTGAAGGCGAGCCGCTGAAGCTCTCCGAGCTGCCGCTCAACCTGCCCGCCGGCTGGGACTTTGCGAGGGTGTTCGGTGAGCGTCCGAGCCTGCCGGCTGCCCCCACCGGGCGTCGCGCTGACGCCGGCGACGGCAAGATGCACCTCGCGGCGCTGAAGCGGTCACCCGTCGCCACGCAACATCCCGGCACCATCCAGCTGCCGAAGACCGCGACCGATGCCGAACTGAAGATGATTGCGGGCGTGATCCTGCTCACGGTCAGCCTCCTGCTTCTGGTGTTCAACCGGCGTCAGACGTCGCCCCAATGACGTCGGATGAAAGGAGGAGGTGCCCCCCGACCTCCTCCTTTCCAAGAGCGCGCGCGGCCTTCTCACCCGTCCCCCAAGGGCCGCGCGCGCCACTCTTTCCACTATCGTCATTGCGAGCGAAGCGAAGCAATCCATGCCACCATTCGGGAAAAGATGGATTGCTTCGTCGCTTCAGCGCAAAATTGCTTTGCAATTTTGTCGCGAGCTCCTCGCAATGACGGGAGCAAGATGACAATGCGCCGCTTCACCTCGCCGCTCGGCTTCGCCCTCATCGGCATGATCCTGCTCGGCCAGGGCGCCTACATCCACGCCAAGGCGCTGCTCGCGCAGGTGCTGCTGGAGCGTGCCTTCGCACGGAGCATCGCGACCGGCCATCCGGTGAAACCGTGGAGCTGGGCAGACACCTGGCCGGTGGCCAGGATCGAGGTGAAGCGGCTGCACGCGTCCGCGATTGTGCTCGCGGGCAGCAGCGGCCAGGCGCTTGCGTTCGGTCCCGGCCATGTCGAGCAGACCGCCGACACCGGTGAGCGCGGCGTCGCGGTCTATTCCGCGCATCGCGACACCCATTTCCGGTTTCTGAAAGATGTCACAATCGGTGACGAGATCGATGTCACACGGCGTGACGGCAAGATGTTTCGCTACCGGGCCGACCGTAGCTCAGTCGTCCGCTTCGACCAGTCCGGCATCGACCCGGTGACCGACGGGTATGAACTGGTGCTGTCGACCTGCTGGCCGTTCGACGCGCTGACATCGGGCCCCGAGCGCTATCTGTTGCACGCAAACCTGATCGAATCGGATTCGAGAACACTCGAATCGGCTTCGAGAACACGCGAATCGGGTTCCTGAGACGTGTGAATTTTCGCCTGCCGGGATATTGCGCGCGACGCCCTGACTTGCGCCGGCGTGAGTTGCCACCCTCTTCCATCAGCCATAAAAACAATGAAAAATGGGGTCCTGCGGTGATGACCGTGGGCCAGAGGAAACAAGCAGAACAAGGATAAGGGCAGGCTCCATGGAAGCTCTCGCAAGCACCGCGTCACATCTGTCCCGCAAATGGGCGCCGCCCGCTGACGCCAGCGACATCGTCAAGAGCATCCATGCGATGCTGCACCCGCGCAACATCGTGCTGGTTGGCGCCACCGACAAGCCCGGCAACTACGCCGAACGGATCTGGAACAATTTGGTCAAGTACGGATATTCAGGCGGCCTGTTTCCGATCAACGCCAAGCGCGAAACGATCTGGGGCGTCACCTGCTACAAGGATTTCGCCAGCCTTCCCGAAAAGCCCGACCATGTGCTGGTGCTGGTGCCGGCCCGCTTCGCCGTGCAGGTGATCCGCGATGCCGCCGCGGCCGGCGCGCGCTCGGCGACCATCGTCACGTCCGGCTTCAGCGAGTTGCAGGATGAGGAGAGCCAGCGGCTTGCGGTCGAGCTGAAGCAGGCGATCAAGGAGACCGGGCTTGCGGTCACCGGTCCGAATTGCCTCGGCAATCTCAGCGCCGGCGAGAACCTGTTCACCAATATCGACGACCGCATCGTCACCATGGAGCAGGGCGCGGTGGCGATCGCCGGCCAATCCGGCGCGATCGTGATGGCGATCCGCCAGGCGCTGGAGGATCGCGGCGTCGGCGTCGGCTACATGGTCACGACCGGCAATGAATCCGGCCTCGAAACCCCCGACCTGATGAGCTATTTCGCCGCCGATCCAAGCATCCGCGTCATCGTGGTCTATCTCGAAGGCGTCCGGAACACCAAGGTATTCCGCGATGCCTGCAAGGCCGCGCGCGCTGCCGGCAAGCCGGTGATCGCGCTCAAGCTCGGCGCCTCCGAAGGCGGCCGTGCCGCGGCGATGGCGCATACCGGTGCACTGGCCGGCTCGATCGAGACCTTCGATGCGATCTCGACTCGCGAAGGCGTGATCCGGGTGCGCGGGCTGGATGAGCTGATCGAAACCACCGAGTGTTTCGTCCATGCCGATCCGCCGAAGGGCAACCGGCTGGCGGCGGTGTCGCTGTCGGGCGGCAAGCGCGGCCTTTTGATCGATGCGTTCTATTCGGCCGGGCTGAACTTCGCACCGTTGAGCGAGAATGCATCGGAGCAGCTCGCAAAAATGCTCGGCCCCGGCAGCATCGTCGGCAATCCGCTCGACGCCGGCTTTGCCGCTGTCGTCGATCCCTCCGTCTATATGAAGTCGATCAAGATCATGATCGACGATCCCGATACCGACATCGTCATCATCGACGCCGAGCTGCCGAAGGCCCCGCACGAGCTGCGCGAGCGCAATCTACGCATCGTCAACGACATGGCGGGCCAGGCCAACAAGCCGGTGATCTATATCAGCGCGATGTCGATCGGCTTCACCGACTTCACCAAGGGACTGCGCAAGTCGCTGCCCAATATCACGGTCATGCAGGGCCTCGATCGCGCGGTCGGCGCGATCAAATCGCTGATCGAATACGCCGGTCTGCGCAAGGAAGTGCCCGACATCGCGTCGAGCTCGAAGGCGTCGGCGCGTGCCGTGCTGGAGAAGACGCTGAAGGCTGCCAACGGCGCCGCGGCGCTCGACGAGGTTGCCTCGAAGAAGCTGCTCAAGGCCTATGGCATCCCGATCTCGAAGGAAGAGGTGGCGCAGACCGCGGCGGAGGCTGTGAAGATCGCCAAGGCCATTGGCTTTCCGGTGGTCGCCAAGGTGGTCAGCCCCGACATTCTGCACAAGTCGGATATCGGCGGCGTGGTTCTGAATCTCGGCAATGCGGCCGAGGTGAAGAAGGCGTTCGACGACATCACCGCACGGGTGAAGAAGCTGAAGGGCAAGCCGAAGATCGAGGGCGTCCTGATCGCGCAGCAAGTGAAGGCCGATCTCGAGCTCGTAGTCGGCGCCTCGCTCGATGCCGAGATGGGCCCGGTGGTGCTGTTCGGCACCGGCGGCGTCGACATCGAGCTGATGAAGGACGTGGCGCTGGCCGGCGCACCGCTCGATGCCGCCGAGGCGAAAGAGCTGATCGCCAAGACCAAGGCCGGCGTCAAGATGAAGGGCTATCGCGGCAAGCCCGCGCTGCATGAGCCGTCGGCGGTGAAGGCGCTGGTCGGACTCTCCAACCTGATGGCGGACGCCGCCGGCCGCATCGCCTCGATCGACGTCAACCCGTTCCTGATCAACAGCAAGCTCGGCGTCGCCGTCGACGGCCTGATCGTGCTGAACAACGCCGCCGCGAACAAGGCCGCGGGGCATTAGGTCTCAGCGCATGCCCGGCCTTTCCCCGTCATCCTGAGGTGCGAGCGGAGCGAGCCTCGAAGGATGCACGATCCGCCTGGTGGCCGTCGATCCTTCGAGACGCCGCTTCGCGGCTCCTCAGGATGACGGAACTCTGAGCGCGTCAGCGGTTCGACCGTCACCGCGCTAAAAACTTGCCCCCCACTGCTGCGCGGTCTGCATCACCCAGTCGCGATAGAGTGTCAGCGGCGTCACGCCGGTGATGCCGCCGCAGCCGGCGGTGCCGTTCGGGCCGGTCGACCAGCTCACTACGCCGACGATTGCGGGCCCGCCTTGCTTGTCCTCGAACACGGGAGCCCCGGAATCGCCGGTGCAGGCCCCGAGTCCGTCGCGCACGCCCTGCCCGACCGGGTCCACGAGACGGATTTGCAACGTGCCGGGCTTGCCGCTCGCGACCAGGCCGACGACACGAATGCCGCCGCCGCTCTTGCCGTCGCCGCGCACGGTGACGCCGACGCCCGCGACGGTGAAGCGGCCGCCGACCTGGATCGGAATGTTGGGCATGCCGAGCACGGCCGGCGCCTTGCCTGCGGCCGGCACCGCGAGCTGCAGCAGCGCGACATCGGCGGTCGCGACATGATTGGTCATGGCCTGCATCCGAAAGCCGGGATGGATCGCGACGGTCTTGACGTCCTGCAGCTTCGGCTGCCGGTCCGCGCCATACTCGACGATCTTGTAGTCGGCACCGGGTTGCACGCAATGCGCGGCGGTCAGCACCACCCTCGGCGCGATCAACGCGCCGGTGCAGAAATTGCCGCGCGAACCGACGATGGTGACGACGGCGCGCGCGACGCCATCGGTCGACGGCACGCCGCCACCGACGATGGCGAAGGCCGGCGTTACCATCAGCAGGGTCAGGAAGACTGTCGCTCGAATCACGCTCGTCATGGAACCCTGTCGATCTGCTTTGAATTGAGTACATCCGAGGCGCGGCATTGCGTCGCTCGCGCTCGGCCGAAGAACACGCAAACTTGTACAGAGCACCCGAGCCCGCACGCGTCAATTATCTAAATATCTAGACGTCGATGACTATAGCGTTGAAGTCGCCGCCGGATTTCCAGCGGCCCATCGCTCGCTCGCGCTTCGTATCGACGCCTTTCCGCGATATCCATCACATCGCATCCTGCCTCGCGCCCCCAGCACGACGCTCGATTGTGAACTGCATCTCTTGATCCCGCGCCTATCTGGGCCGTAGTTTTGGCCTGATAATAATACAACCTCTGGCAGCATACCGCATACTTACCTTCATGACTTTCTGGATGCCGGTGCCGTTGACTTCAGACGGCTTTTCCATCCGCCATTTCGTTGAGTTCGAGGATAATGATGAGGATCGCGGTCGTCACGCCGATCAGGCTGTTCAGCGAGGGGCTTACCTCGAGTTTCCGGAACCACGCCGAGTTTGCCGTTGAGGCTGCGGTTTCCGATCTTGCCGGCCTGCGCACCACCCTCGAGGCCGGCGGTGTGAATGTCATCCTGATCGACGTCACACAGGGTATCGATCTCGACGAGGTACGCGTGATTGCGAGCGAACATGCGGAGATCGCGCTGGTGGCGCTCGGCCTCAACGAGGACCGGCGTGACGTGGTTCGCTGCGGCCGGGCCGGATTCAGCGGCTATATTTCACGGAACGCCAGCTTCGACGAGCTCTGCCGCGCATTGTCGGACGTCGCATCAGGTCGGCTCGCCTGCAGCGCCGAGATTTCCGGCGGCCTGCTGCGGGCGCTGTTTTGCATGGAGCGTCAGACGGATACGATCGACGCGGACCAGGGACTGACGCGCCGCGAAAGCGAGGTCCTCAAGCTCATCGGACAGGGCCTGTCGAACAAGGAGATCGCACGCGATCTCAATCTCAGTCTTGCGACCGTCAAGCATCACGTCCATCACGTGCTGCAGAAGCTCGGCCTGCCGCGCCGGGCGCAGGCGATGCGACGGGTGCGCGAGGCGCCGTGGATCGCATCATCTGCGCCGACGTCCGATCGGCGCCGCGCGCTCGACTGATACCAGAACCCCGAATTCCGTGTGCCGCTGACCGTGCCGCGTTCACGCGCGGCCACAAGGACGCACTGCGTCTTTGCACCTACGCGTGCGTGTGGCGCGGCGAGGTCGATCCCGACTAAATCCTTTGATCGATCATTCGAGATCCGAGATCGGCCGCATGGATCAATCGATCCGGTTCACCGGCTCGATCCTTTCTGGTCCACCGCGGCGAATAGGCCTTTCGCGGCACAGCTGCCACAACAGCACCAACGCAACGACGTGCCGCCTCTTTCGCTCGCTGCGTGAATGCAAATTGTCGTGGAAGACGGATCGGCTGCACGAATGCGCGGCAGATCGGTCAGGATTGATTTCATGAATCCAGTTGCCGACATCGCTGGTCTGACTGCCTTGTGGCAGAGAACGTCGGGTGGCGATCCCGCGGTAAAGATCGCGATCATCGACGGTCCGGTCGATCTCAATCATCCCTCGCTCAGGCAGGCCCGCGTCGCCATGGGCGGCGAGTTCGTCGCGCCGTCTTCGCAGACGATCCAGTCCGAGCACGGCACCCATGTCACGAGCGTGCTGATGGGCACGCCCGGCAGCCCGGTGCTCGGCGTGGCGCCGAATTGCAGCGCGACGGTGTTCTCTATCTATCGCGAGAATGCGGCCGGGCAGATCGACCCGTCTTCGCAAAGCACATTGGCGCTCGCGATCAACCGGGCGCTGGCCGTCGGCGCCGACATCATCAACATCAGCAGCGGCCAGCAATCCGCGACCGGACAGGCCGATCGCATTCTGGTCGATGCGGTCCGTGCCTGCGAACGCGCCGGCAAGCTGATCGTCGCCGCGGCCGGCAATGACGGCTGCCGCTGCGTCCAGGTGCCGGGCAGCCTGTCTTCGGTGCTTGCGGTCGGCGCGAGCGATCTCGCCGGAAATCCGCTACCTTTCAGCAATTTCGGCGATGCCTATTTCGAGAACGGCATCCTCGCACCGGGCGAGAACATCGCCGGCGCTTCGCCGGTCTGCAATGTCAGCCTGCGGTCCGGAACGAGCTTCGCTGCGCCGATCGTCACCGGCGTCGTCGCGCTGCTGCTCTCATGCCTGCGCCAGAACGGACGCAAGGCCGATCCGCAAGCCGTCCGTGCCGCGCTGCTCGAAAGCGCGGTGCCCTGCCGCAACGACGGCAGCGCCTCGCGCTGTCTCGCCGGCCGGCTCGATATTCCCGCGGCTGTCGCCGCCCTGCTTGGCGAGCAGGCGGACGCCGTCATGCCGTCGGGTGCCACGGCCGCGCCTCCCCGCTTCTGGGGAGTGTCCGCGCGCCCTTTCGTCCAACCGTCATCCGCCGCTCAGCCAACTGCAACCAGAGAGGGTTCCATGGGAGATCTATCAGCAATGTCTGCACCATCGGCTCCGCGCATATTCGGGCCGGACGGCTCGGTCCTGCGAAGCAGCGCCGGGATCATGCCAAGCGAGGCGCAGCCTGCTGCGCCGGCAGCACCTGCCGCCATGGCCGTTCCCGTTGATCACGGTGCCGTCGCGGCGCCGATGGCGGCGCCCGCGCCCTATCCCTATCACGCCCCGCATGCGGGCGGCGACATGGTCTGGATGCCGGCACCGGCACCACAGATGGTGATGCCGCCGATGATGGTGCCGCAGATGACGATGCCTCAGGCCGGCATGATGCCGCAGACCTGGTTGCAGCCGCAGCAACTGCCTGCGCTGATGCCGAGCCACGCGCTTCCCGTCGCAATGCCGCAGGCGCTGCCGATGTACGAAGCCCCTGCGGTTCGAACCAGCGAGAAGAGCTGCGGCTGTGGCGGCGGCATGCGTCCGCAGGGCGCAACGCCGGAGTCCACCGGGCAGCTCGCCTTCCCGATCGGCAGGCTGTTCTACGATTTCGGCAAGGAAGCCCGCCTCGACTATTTCGTGCAGGCGATCGCCAACTGGCGCGACAGCCTGATCGGACGCGGCGATCCGGTGTTCGGGCCGGAGCGCGACCGCTCCGGCGATACCTCGGCGCCGTACAATCCGGCGATCATGGCGCGCTATCTGCTGAACCAGGCCGAAGGCGAAAGCGCAACGCCGGCCGGCTCCGGCAACAACTTCCCGGACGCCGACGCCATCACCTGGACGATGACGATTGATTCGATCCCGATCTATGCGATCAAGCCGCTCGATGTGTTCGGTCTCGGGTTCTTCGCCGCACTGATCCTGGCGCTGTGGCATCAGGAGGTCTCGCACGACGATCCGGCGACGACCCGCACGATGGTGACGGCGACGTCGGCCGCCGCCGACGCACGACCGACGACGCCTCCGGCATTCCCGCCGCGCGGCGGGGTCGCGCGGGTCTCGATGGCCGGCTGGGTCGACAGCACCAACACGACCAAGCTGCTCAACGGCACCGTCGTGCCGACGCTGGTGACCGATTGGCGCGGCTTCTACCAATGGGACCTCTACACGCTGTTCGGGCCCGATCCCGAGACCTGGCCGGCCGGCGCCGAGGGCTTCCTCGAGCGGATCTACAACGAGTTCCGCAATGTCGGTCTCTCGCCGCAGGATCGCGCGCTGAACTATTCCGCGATGAATGCCTACAACACGCGGAAGATCTTCACCGACGTGGCCCAGAAGGGCCTCCGGCTCGACACCGTCGAAGTCGACCAGAGCGTGATCTGTCGCCCCGACTCGATCTGCCACGACGTGACCTACCGCTTCTTCAACCCGACGCAGGTCCTGACCCAGGCGCGCGAAGTCTATCAGTACACGATCGACGTGAGCGACGTGGTGCCGGTCGCGGTCGGGCCGCTGCGGCAGTGGCAGGTCTATTGACGCGATTGCTCCTCTGCGTCCGGAGGAGATCAGAACGTGGCGCGAATGAGCGTCACGTGGTCCAGGGGATCGACGCGATGAGCGATCCCTTGGGCGACGTCCAGCGACGGCTGCCCCGGTCGGTACCCACCTCCCGTAGTTGCCGTCAATTCAAACCGAAAGAAGGAGCTGAACATGTACGCAAGGAACGACTTTGAGACCTTCGGCAGCGTGCGCAACCCGATCCAGTGTGAGGGCATCGAGCGCGGTCCGAAGCGGATTGCCGAAGTGGCGACCAACGGGTCGGTCAACCCGCAGGGTTGGCAGGACATCGTCGGTGGCGTCGTCCAGGCGCTGCCCGGCATCGCCGGCGCACTTGGCTTCTGATTGCCAAACTCGGGGCCCGACAATGTCGGGCCCCATCCCTTGCCTGATGGAGGTCGACATGATGCAGAAATCCACTGCCAGGAGTCCGCAGCAACAGAACGGTCGCCGGATCGAACCTTCCGGAAAGATCGTCGTGTCGTCAGTCGTGAGCCACGCCTCGCTGATCGCCGCGATCAGCGACCGCAACCCGATCATCGCCAAACGCACCACATCCGACGAGGACGAATCCTGACGTCCAAAAAATCCTGACTTCGTCGTCATCACCGAACCTATGGAGCCGATGCCATGGCAAGACCGCCCCGCAAATCCGGATCCGACAGCGCCGCTTCGCCGCCCCCGGCGGAAGCATCATCCGCAGCGTCAAGCATTACCCAGGCGCGGCGCCCGATGGAGGCAGCTCTCGTCGCCCGCCCGAAGATCGCAACCACACCCGCTCCTCCGACCACGTCGGCCTACATGGCGCCGCCGCAGGGCCCCGGTGCTCCGCGGCAGATGCGCCACGATGGCGCGCCGCAATCGGAGGAGCGGCTCAACACCGCGATGAAGATCCTGCTCGATCCCACGGCGCGCGCGATGCCGAGCAAGGTCTACTCCGGCCAGGCGCGAAACTGGACCCGCAGACCGTGATCGGCCTCGCGCATTAAGCCGCGCTTCGATCGCCGCCCAGGCATGCAACGGCCCGCCCGATCCGGCGGCGCGGCCGTTGTCGTTTGTCGGAGAGAAACATGAACGAGACCAGCAATCCCCCTCGCATCAATCCGCGCCGCGCCGCCTTCACCCTTGTGGGCCTCGGGACATTGTTGTTTCTCGCAGCCGGCACCATGCGATGGGCCGGCGCCTGGGTGTTCCTGCTCGAGATCACGATCGGAGGGCTGATCACCGAAGCCTGGCTCGCCAGGCATGATCCGGGGCTGTTGGCGGAGCGGCGCACTTCACGCGGCCAGGTCGGGTGGGACCGCATCATCACATCGATCATGCCATTACTGTGGTTGATGTGGCTGCCACTGATGGCGCTCGACGCGGCGCGCTACCAGACATTGCTCGTCCCGTTCTGGCTGCAATGCGCCGGCGCGCTGATGATCGCGGCGTCCTTTTATATCGTCTACCGGACCTACCGGGAAAACAGCTACGCGGCGCCGGTCGTGAAGATCCAGCGCGAGCGCGGGCACACTGCGGTGACCACGGGACCCTACGCCTATGTGCGGCACCCGATCTATGCCGGCGGCCTGTTGACCTATCTCGGCACGCCCCTGCTGCTGGGATCCTGGTACGGCCTCGCCATCGTGCCGGTCATGGCGGCGCTGCTCGGCCTGAGGTCCATGATGGAGGAGCGGATGCTCACCGCCGAGCTCGACGGCTATGCCGACTATCTCGAGCGGGTGCGTTACCGCCTGGTGCCGATGGTCTGGTGAGTTGGTTCCGCGCGGCGGAGTTTGCCGCAAACTGGCGGCTTGCCTGACCGGCGGCAATTCTCATAAAGAAGGCAGGACGCGCGTTTCCCTGTCGCTGGCCGAACGGCCGGACGACCCGAGGCGAAGCCGCCGCTTTGCAACGGGCAGGACATTGATGATCGAAGCAGTGATCTGGGATTTCGGCGGCGTCTTGACCACCTCGCCGTTCGAGGCATTCGCGCGCTATGAGACCGAGCGTGGTCTGCCGATCGACATCATCCGCCGCACCAACGCCGCCAACCATCTCGAGAACGCCTGGGCCAAGTTCGAGCGCGCCGAGATCGATATCGACGCGTTCGACGTGCTGTTCGCCAAGGAATCGAAGGCGCTGGGCGCCGAGGTGCGCGGCAAGGACGTGCTGCCGCTGCTCTCCGGCGACCTGCGCCCCGAAATGGTCGAGGCGCTGAAGCGCATCAAGGCGAAATTCAAGACCGGCTGCATCACCAACAATCTGCCGTCGAACGCGATCGGCAGCCATAGCGGACGCACGCTCTATGTCGCCGAGGTGATGTCGCTGTTCGACCACGTCATCGAATCCGCGAAGATCGGCCTGCGCAAGCCCGACCCGCGCATCTACCGGATGATGATGGAGACGCTGCAGGTGAACTCGCAGCACTGCGTCTATCTCGACGATCTCGGCGTCAATCTAAAGCCGGCGCGCGAGATGGGCATGACCACGATCAAGGTCGCGAATGCCGCGCAGGCAATCGGCGAGCTCGAGGCCGCGACCGGCCTCACGCTGAGGTGACGGCGTTTCCGCGCATATTCACGCCGCATTCAGGCGGCGGCTTCTAATTGTCGTGCTCCCTTGGGTCACGGCGCGATCGTGACATCGCATCGTGATCCCTTTCCTGGTCTGAGCATGATCGCCCGGAAACCGCTCTGCGTTCCGGCGCATGCCCGCGGAGGCACATCCATGAAACGTCTCGTCGTCGCCCTTGTCTCGGCTGGTTCGCTGCTGGTCTCGGTCGCAGCGTTCGCGCAATCACCATCCGCCCCCGCGTCGACAGCAGCGCCGGCGGCAACTCCTGCACCGGAGAGCACGTCGGCGGCGGCGCCCGTGCCCGGTGCGAAGCGTGCGGCCTGCCAGAGCGCTGCGAAGGCGCTGAAGGGCCAGGACCGGCACGACCAGATGCAGCTCTGCATGGCGCAGGCGCATCTCGACTGCCTGAAGCAGGCGATCGACCAGAAGATCGTCGGTCCGCAGCGCAAGGATTTCGTGAAGAGCTGCGCGAGCTGACGACGAGCCAGGGACTTCTCCCAATTGCGCTTCGCTCCGTCGGGCTACGGCCTCCACGGCGTATTGCGCTCGGCGGAATACCCGGAACCATGCGCTAACCCCATGCCGTTGCGGGCCGAACGAGCCTTGTGCTTTGCCCGCAACGGGCGCAGAACAGGTCCGAGTTCAAGGCAAATTCGGAGCTGATCCTCGTGGCTGACACCAGGCCCACCGCCTCGATCGAGGCCGTGGAGAGCGGCCTCGCCGCGCAAGGCTATATTGCAAGCCGGCAGATCGCGACCGCGGTCTATCTGTCGCAGCAGATCGAGAAGCCGATCCTGGTCGAGGGCCCTGCCGGCGTCGGCAAGACCGAGCTGGCGAAGGCGATCGCCGCATGGCGCGGCATGAAGATGATCCGCCTGCAATGCTATGAGGGCCTCGACGAGGCCAAGGCGCTGTATGAGTGGAAATATGCCAAGCAGCTGCTCTACACCCAGATCCTCAAGGACAAGCTCGGCGAAGTGCTCGGCGGCGCACAGACGCTGGCCGCTGCGCTCGACCAGCTCCACACCTTCGGCGACGTGTTCTTCTCCAAGGAGTTCGTCGAGCCGCGACCGCTGTTGCAGGCGCTGGAGCAGCCGGCCGGCTGCGTGCTCCTGATCGACGAGATCGACAAATCGGACGCGGAATTCGAATCGCTGCTGCTGGAAATCCTCTCGGACTTCCAGGTCACGATTCCCGAGCTCGGCACCGTCTCCGCAGTGGCGCCGCCGACCGTGATCCTGACCTCGAACAGCGAGCGCGATTTGGGCGATGCCTTGAAGCGGCGCTGCCTGCATCTGCATATCGGCTTTCCCGAACAGAAGCTGGAAGAGCGCATCGTCGAGAGCCGGGTGCCCGGCATCTCGCAGACGCTGCGCAAGCAGATGGTTGGCTTCATTCACGAGATCCGCTCGCTGGATTTGAAGAAGCTGCCCTCGGTCAGCGAGGCGATCGATTGGGCGCGTGTGCTGGTGCTGCTGCAGGCAAGCGAGCTCGACCACGAGATCGTCAAGGACACGCTCAACGTGCTGCTGAAATACGAGGCCGATATCGAGGCAGCGACGCCGCAAATCTCGTCCTTCATCGCCAAGGCGTCGCGCCAGGGCGTGTTCAGCTAATCAAGATGCGTGAGAACCTGCATCGCTTCTTTCGTGCGGCGCGGGGAGCCGGGGTCCGGGTCTCGCCCGCCGAAAGCATCGATGCGATGCGGGCGGTCGCCCAGGTCGGCTTTGCCGACCGCGACATCCTGCGCGACACGTTCCTGCTGACGCTCGCCAAGACGCAGGATGAGAAGCGATCGCTCGGCGAATGCTTCGACCTGTTCTTCAGCCAGCCCGAGCCGCAACAGGAAAGCGCGGAGCAGAACAAGACAGACGACAACAACGAATCCGGCGCCAACCCGTCGGCCGATGAGCATGGCGATACGGCGGGCGGCGCGGCCAACGAGAATGTCGGGCCGCTGGCGCAGATGCTGCTGTCGCAGGATCGCTCAGCGATCTCGACGGCGATCGCCAACGCCTCCGGCGCCGCGTCACTGCCCGACATCCGCTACTTCACCCAGCGCGGCATCTTCCAGACCCGCATCCTCGATGCGATGGGCATCCAGCGCCTGCGCGACGACATCGACGATCTGACGACGCGCAATCCGGCGCTCGCCGAGCGGCTGCAGGAAGCGCTCAACGGCCTGCGCGGCACCGTTCGCGACACGGTCTCGCAAGCGCTGCTGCTCTACGGCCGCGAGGAAACGGAGAATCTGCGCAACGAGATCCTGCGCAACGCGCCGCTGGCACGGATCGAGCCGCGTCAGGTCGAGCAGATGCGTACGCTGATCCGCCAGATCGCGCGGCGGCTGCGCGAGCGCTATTCCAAGCCGCGCAAGCGCCAGCGCCGGGGCCATCTCGACGTCCGCCGCACGCTGCGACGGAACGCGGCCTGGGGCGGCGTGCCGTTCCTTACTGCGTGGAAGCGCAAGCATCGCGACCGGCCGAAAATCGTTGCGCTGTGCGACGTCTCGGGTTCGGTCGCCCGCGTTTCGGACTTTTTCCTGCTCTTGATCCACAGCCTGCACGAGGTCGTCGACGACGTCCGCTCATTCGCCTTCTCGGGGCACCTGATGGAGGTCAGCGACATCCTGGAATCGAAATCGCCGGAAGAGGCGATGAAGGAGATCATGTCGAAGGTCGGCTTCGGCTCGTCCGACTACGGCAACTCCTTCGCCGATTTCGAGGACAATTGGATGAGCACGATCACGCCGCAGACGACCGTGATCGTGCTCGGCGACGCCCGCAGCAACAACCTCGATCCGCGCGCCGACATCCTGCGCCGAATCGGCGAGCGCTCCAAGCGGCTGGTGTGGCTCAACCCGGAAGGCCGCATGGTCTGGGGCTTTGGCGATTCCGAGATGCCGCGTTATGCGACCTTTTGCACCGTGGTGCGCCAATGCGCGACCGCGCGGCAACTCGAGCGCGCCGTCTCGGACATCGTCGCGACGTATCAGTAGGCCGCTTGGCCGAACTGCCTAGATCGCAAGCGACTCGTTGTGGAACAGCCACCCGACGAGTGCGATCGCCGTCAGCGCGATCGAGGCAGAGACACTGACGAGCTTGATCGTCGTGATCGCCTTCAGCACCGAGACGGATCGCGCCGCCGCATGCGGGTCGCCGTGCAGCAACAGCCATGCCAGCAGGCAATCCTCGATCAGATCGCTGAGCAGGTACACCGCCGGCACGACCAGGCCGAGCCACGCCGCTGACGGATAGATCTGGTTGAGCCAGTGCGATGACGCCGCGCCCATCGCGCCCGCCAGCGCCAGCATGACGATGAGATCGAGCGGGAATAGGATCGGAAAGACGTACTTCATCCGAAGGTCGGACTGCACCAGTTCGCCAAGCTGGTCGCCGCTGTAGCTCAGCGTCTTCTCTGGAAAACGGGTACGGAACCTGTCGGCAAAAACCCGATCGGAGTAGCTGCCGACCCAACAGAACAGTCCGAACGCACTCACCACCAGCCCCGCGAGAATGATCGTCACGAGAGCTTGATGGCTCATGCCGACCCGTTCCTGTCCTTGTCGGGAAAGCTGCGCGAAGCAGCGGGCAAGATGATCGCGCGCACCGGCGAAAATCCCTGGAAGGAAGAAAAATATCGACGCAATACAACAATGATGCCGAGCAGATTTCCACCTTTTCCAAGGTGTTGCAATTGAATTCTACCAACGCTGTGCGGAGTGAGCGCACAGCCGATCCCGCTGCTGCAAACTTCAGCAACTCGGCCTGCGGTCACGCCGCGTACACCAAACCGTCTTCAATTGGAGATTGAACCTTCCCCGTGCTCTGCCGTACATTGAGGCCACCAATTTTCACGGCGACCGCGGGGGCAACGGATGCCGAAAGATATTGTGATTTGTTGCGACGGCACCGGCAACGAGATCGGCGCCAATATTTCCAACGTCCTGAAGCTGTTTCGCGTCGCGAACAAGAATGACCGGCAGCGGATCTCCTATCATCCGGGCCTTGGCACGATCGGCCTGCAGAACAGCTGGGGCCGCTTCAAGCAACAGGTGCGCGGCTTGTTCGGGCTGGCCTTCGGCGCCGGTCTCGACGAGGACACGCTCGGCGCCTACCAGTTCCTGTGCCGGACGTGGGAGCCCGGCGACCGGGTCTGGATGTTCGGCTTCAGCCGCGGTGCCTATACCGTGCGCGTGCTGGCAGCCTTCGTCCATGTGATGGGCCTGTTGCCGATCGACCAGCTCGACCTCGCCGGCTACGCCTTCTCGACCTACAAGAAAGCAAGCTCCGACGCCCAGAAGTCCGACGGCACGTTCGACGATGCGCCGCTGAAGGAAGCCTGGCACTTCAGCCAGATCGCCGGCGGCCGCAGCATCGACATCGAATTCGTCGGCGTCTGGGACACCGTGGCCTCGATCATCGTACCGCGGCAGGACAACTTCCTGTTCGACATGCAGACCCTGCTGTTCACCCGCACCAATTCCAGCGTCAGGCGGTTCCGCCAGGCGATCTCGATCGACGAGCGCCGACGCATGTTCCGCCTCAACCGCTGGATCGAACCGCAGAAATTCCGCTCCGATCCGTTCGATCCGTCGACCGCGGTGGAGCAGGACATCCGCCAGGTCTGGTTCGCCGGCGTGCACTCCGACGTCGGCGGCGGCTATCCCGAGGACCAGAGCGGGCCGTCGAAGTTTCCGCTGATCTGGATGCTTGAGCAGGCCAAGACGGCCGGGCTGCACATGGATCAGGCGCTGATCGATCATCTCGCCTGGGGAATGCCGTTGCCGCCGCACACGCACGACTATGTGCCGCCGAGCGCGACGGCGCCGCTGCACAATTCGCTGACCGGCGCCTGGGAAATCCTGGAATGGATTCCGAAGAGCGACAAATGGAAGGAATGGCCGGAGCGGAAGTCCTTCCTCGGCTTCTATCTGCCGCGCGGCGAGCCGCGGCCGATTCCGGACGGCGCAATCATCCATAGCTCGGTGCTGGAACGCATGGAGAAGGTTCCGACCTACAAGCCGATCAACCTGCCGAAGACCTACGAGGTCGAGGAGATGACGCCGCCACCGGGACCGCTCGCTCCGACGGCCTGACGCGCTACGCATCGATCAGCCGTCCCGATCCGCGTGCAGCTGGGTCCAGCCGGTCGTATGGGCGAGCGACGGGCGCCGATTGCCTGAATTGAGTTTATCGTGGGACGGTGTATTAACACGTTTCGTTCCGGAATCGTTCGACCCGGGAACTCGAATCATCCTCCCAGGGATCATGACCGCCCAGCCCGCCCTCGATCGCGCATCCGATTCGCCTCGCGACGCGCGATCCGTGCTCAGTTCCGTATTCGGCCTGTCGGGCTTCCGCGGTTCGCAGGAGAAGATCATCCGCCACGTCACCGATGGCGGCAATTGCCTGGTGCTGATGCCGACCGGCGGCGGCAAGTCGCTGTGCTATCAGCTGCCGTCGCTGCTGCGCGATGGCTGCGGCATCGTGGTGTCGCCCTTGATCGCGCTGATGCGCGACCAGGTCGCAGGCCTCACCGAGGCCGGCGTCAACGCCGCGGTGCTGAATTCGACGCTGTCCTATCAGGAGGCCTCCGAGGTCGAACGGCGGCTGCTCGCCGGCGATCTCGACCTGCTCTATGTGGCGCCCGAACGGCTGCTGACGCCGCGCTGCCTCAATCTGCTCGGCCAGGCGCAGATCGCACTGTTTGCGATCGACGAGGCGCATTGCGTCTCGCAATGGGGCCATGACTTCCGCCCGGAATATATCGGCCTGTCCGCACTCGCCGAACGCTTCCCCAAGGTGCCGCGCATCGCGCTGACCGCGACCGCGGATGCGCTGACGCGAAAGGAGATCGCCGAGCGGCTACAGCTTACCGACGCGCCGGAATTCGTCGCAAGCTTCGACCGGCCCAACATCCGCTACGAAATCGTCGACAAGCAGAATGCCACCACGCAGCTGAAGAACTTCATCAGGGAGCGGCATGCCGGCGACGCCGGCGTGGTCTATTGCCTCTCGCGCGCCAAGGTCGAGGACGTCGCGGCATCGCTGAGCGAGGCCGGGATTCCGGCGCTGCCCTATCACGCCGGGCTCGATGCGGGCGTGCGCGCCCGGCATCAGGACCGCTTCCTCAACGAGGACGGCCTTGTGATCGTCGCAACGGTTGCGTTCGGCATGGGTATCGACAAGCCCGACGTGCGCTTTGTTGCGCATCTCGATCTGCCGAAGAGCATCGAGGCCTACTACCAGGAGACCGGACGCGCCGGACGCGACGGCAAGCCGTCGGCCGCGTGGATGGCCTATGGTCTCTCCGACATCGTGCAGCAGCGTCGCATGATCGATGAGTCGACCGGCTCCGACGCCTTCAAGCGGGTCTCGATCGGCAAGCTCGACGCGCTGGTCGCACTCGCCGAGACCGTGCATTGCCGGCGGCAGCGCCTGCTCGGCTATTTCGGCGAGACGCGCAGCGATGAAAGCTGCGGCAATTGCGACAACTGCCTGACGCCGCCGCGCGTCCGCGACGGCAAGGTGCTCGCACAGAAGCTGCTGTCCTGCGTCTACCGCACCGGGCAGCGTTTCGGCGCCATGCACCTGATCGACGTACTCGTTGGGCGGCTGACCGAGCGGGTCAAGCAGTTCAATCACGACCAATTGTCGGTGTTCGGCATTGGCCGCGAGCTCAACGAGAAGCAATGGCGCGCGGTGCTGCGCCAGCTGGTGGCAATGGGCCATCTGCGCGCCGACAGCGACGCTTTCGGCGCACTGAAGCTGACCGACAGCGCCCGCGGCGTGCTGAAGGGCGACACCGCGGTGATGCTGCGCGAGCAGCCGGAAGGCGCGCGCAACCGCGCGATCCGCGGCAAGTCG
>NZ_JACMYK010000108.1 GCF_020889785.1 Bradyrhizobium acaciae | reverse complement strand
GGCCCTGCCAATAGCCGGCACGCGCGAGCGCGGTCGGGTTGGCGCTGCCGACGCCGATCCGCGCGAAATGCTGGGAGGCGAGGGCGGGGTCATTGAGAAAGCGCAGCGCGATCCAGCCCGAGGTGAATTCCTGCTCGGTCTTGTAGATGTCGCGAGCGGGCAGCGCCGCGTCGCGCGCGATCAGATAGGCCGTGCGGAACTCGTTGACGTCGATCATCTTGCGCGCCAGCAGCCGGCGCTCGACCCACCATTCGTCGACGTTGAAGAGACGCGAAGCGTCCTTGGGCGCGCTCAGCATCAGCCGCGCGGCTTCAGCGAATTTCTCCTCGCGGCGGAGCAGCTGGATCCTGGCGAACAAATAGCCGGTGTCGCCGGAGAGTTCGCTCGGCACCGCCTCGAGCAGTGCGCGCAGGTTCGAGCCCTTGCGGTTGGCCGCGATGCGCGCTTTCGCCAGTGCCAGATAGCCGGAGCCGAGACGCTTGGCCGCGCGGATGCCGGCCGCTTCGTTGTCGGTGCCGTAGAGCATGGTGTCCATGCGCGCCTTGTGGTCGCCGGCGGTCAGGAACGAGCCGAACAGATCGAGCGCGGTGGTTTCGGTGTCCTCGCTCATCGGATCGTTGCGCCAGGCCTCGCGCACCAGCCGCTCGGCATTGCCGCGATCGCCGCGTCCGATCATCACCTTGGCGAGCGCGAGCCGGCCCTTGGCCGACACCGGCGATTCATTCTGGAACCAGGCCCAGACCGCGGAGTCGTCGCGATGGTCGTCCCATAGCGAGGCCTCGATGCGGCGACGCAGGAAGGTCTGTGAGGGCCAGCTCGGATTGGCGTCGAGGAAGGCGCGGTAGCGCTCGACCGAAGCACCATTGTCCTCGCTGCGCAGGATCAGCCATTCGGCAAGCTTGCGCGCGACCGGATCGGAGATCGAGGCCTCGGTCTCGGTGGCATCCGACGGCTTGCGCTTGCGCAGCAGCTCGACGACGCTTGCGAGCGCTTCCTTGTCCGACTGCGACGTCGACGATGTCGCAGCCACGGCTGCAGGCAACACCGGCTTGCGCACGGCGGGTGCGGCGTGCTGGCGGGTCGCCGGAACCAGCGCGGGGGCGGGCACCGACCTGCTCGAGACGGTTCCCGTTGCCGCCGGCGCGGTGTGCTTTGATGTCGTGGACGCGGTGGCCTTGGATTCGGTGGACTTTGGAGCCGTCGTCTTGTGCGCCTCGGTCCTGGGAGCGGCCTTCGCTCCATCCGTCTTGGCCGTACCGGACTTGGACGCGGTCGTCTTGGCAGCCTCGGTCTTGGCAGTGCTGTGTTTGGTTTCGCCGTTCTTGGTCGCGGCTGGCTTGGAAGCTGCCGGCTTCGGAGTCGAGGTGTTGGCGGAGGCGCTCTTCGGAGAAGCAGCAGTCTTGGGCGCCGCAGTCTTCGGCGCGGCAGGCTTTGCAGCGCTGGATTTGGAAGATGTATCCTGGGCAGCCGGCTTGGCGGCCGGAACATCCTCGGCCGCCCATGCATCGGCCGTGATGGCGGCAAGGCCGACAACCAGCGCGAGGCTCGTCGCCAGCGCCGTCGATCGCAATGTGCCTGCGCGGGAGGAACGGATCACAGAAGTCCTCTGCGGCCCCGAATCATCTGGTCGTTTGGGCCATGGGTTCTTATTTGATTGAAAACGTAGACAAAATACTAAGAAGTCGGCCGGTGCGGCTGTTTGCGCCAGCACAACGGCAAAATCGCGGCTGCAAGCGGTTTCGCGCGCCGCAGATTACCGTTGGGAATAGGTACGGTACGGCCCTTTCGCCTGTCGGTCAGACCCGATATGAATTGCCTTTCATGGCGTTTCGCATCAACCGGGTGCCGGTTGCACGGACGTGAAGCACGACAACAACAAGGGTCCGTCGACCTAGCCTTTAGCCTGAAGCGTTTGGAGGAAGTCCATGGCAGCCAAGACAAAATTCCGGGGATCATTCACTGCCTTGGTGACGCCCTTCAAAAACGGCTCGGTGGATGAGGCGGCGTTCCGCGGCCTCGTGAACTGGCAGATCGCCGAGGGCACGCACGGCCTCGTGCCGGTCGGCACGACGGGCGAGAGCCCGACGCTCAGCCACGACGAGCACAAGCGGGTGGTCGAGTGGTGCATCGAGGAGGCCAAGGGCCGGGTGCCGGTGATCGCCGGCGCCGGCTCGAATTCGACCAAGGAGGCGATCGAGCTCGCCGAGCACGCGGAGAAGGCAGGAGCCAATGCCGTGCTGGTGGTGACGCCGTACTACAACAAGCCGACCCAGGAAGGCATGTATCAGCACTTCAAGGCGATCAACGATGCGATCGGCATTCCGATCATCATCTACAACATCCCGCCGCGCTCGGTGATCGACATGTCGGTCGACACCATGAAGCGGCTGTTCGAGCTGAAGAACATCGCCGGCGTCAAGGATGCGACCGCGAGCATGGTGCGGGTCTCGCAGCAGCGCGCCGCGATGGGCGAGGACTTCAACCAGCTCTCCGGCGAGGACGCGACCATCATCGGCTACATGGCGCATGGCGGCCATGGCTGCATCTCGGTGACCTCGAACGTCGCGCCGCGGCTGTGCTCGGAATTCCAGACCGCCTGGCAGAAGGGCGACGTCACCACCGCGCTGAAGATCCACGACAAGCTGATGCCGCTGCACACCAACCTGTTCATCGAGAGCAATCCGGCGCCGGTGAAGTACGCGATGTCGCTGCTCGGCAAGCTGGACGAGAAGCTGCGCCTGCCGATGGTGCCGGTCGCTGAATCCACGCGCCAGGCCGTCCGCAGCGCCATGGTGCATGCCGGCCTGATCAACTGAGCCGGACCGGTCTCGCCGTGAACAATGCCGTGCGCAATGTCGAACAGAGGGGGATGGGCATGCTGAAGGAATTCCGCGAGTTCGCCATGAAGGGCAATGTCGTCGACCTCGCCGTCGGCGTCATCATCGGTGCGGCCTTCGGCGCGATCGTCACCTCGCTGGTCGGCGACGTCATCATGCCGATCATCGGCGCGATCACGGGCGGTCTCGACTTCTCCAATTATTTCACCCCGCTCTCTGCGAAGGTGACGGCGAGCAACCTGGCCGACGCCAAGAAGCAGGGCGCGGTGCTGGCCTGGGGCAACTTCCTGACGCTGACACTCAACTTCCTGATCATCGCCTTCGTCCTGTTCCTGGTCATTCGTGCCATGAACCAGTTCAAGCGCAAGGATGAGGCTAAGCCCACCGAGCCGCCGAAGCCGTCCGCCGAGGTCGTGCTGCTGACGGAAATCCGCGACCTCCTCAAGAAGAGCTAAAGTGGCCGAAAAGAACGAACGCCCGATCAAGGTTGTCGCCGAAAACCGAAAGGCCCGCTTCAACTACGCAATCGAGGACACGATCGAGGCCGGCATTTCGCTGACCGGCACCGAGGTGAAATCAATCCGCAGCGGCAAGAGCACGATCGCGGAATCCTATGCGGATTCCAAGGACGGCGAGATATGGCTGATCAACGCCAATATCCCCGAATATCTGCAGGCCAACCGCTTCAACCATGAGCCGAAGCGGCCGCGGAAGCTGCTGCTGCATCGCAAGCAGATCAACAAGCTGCTCGGCGCCGTCGACCGCGAGGGCATGACGCTCATTCCGCTGAAGCTGTACTTCAACGAGCGCGGCCGTGCCAAACTGCTGCTCGCAGTCGCCAAGGGCAAGAAGCTGCACGACAAGCGCGAGACCGAGAAGAAGCGCGACTGGAGTCGGGAGAAGGGCCGCCTGATGCGGTCGCGGGGATAGCCTGTTCGAGCCGCCGTCACCGCGCTGACGGTCGATGGAGATGGTCCGATGATCCAAAGCAGCCTCACCGAAGTCGACTGGAGCAAGATCCCGGCGCCCAAGGACGATGGTGGCGCGGCGCATCTGACCGGCATGACGATCCCGCCGGTCAGGCTGCGCGCCACCGACGACACCTCGGTGGCGCTGTCGGCGCTGGAAGGGCGCACCGTGGTGTTCGCCTATCCGCGAACCGGCGAGCCCGGCAAGATCGGGCTGGTCGACGATTGGGACATGATCCCGGGCGCCCGTGGCTGTACGCCGCAGACCTGCGCATTCCGTGATCTGTTCGCCGAGTTGAAGGCCGCCGGTGCTGCCCAGGTGTTCGGGCTGTCGACGCAAAGCAATGACTACCAAACCGAGATGGCGTCGCGGCTGCATCTGCCGTTCCCGGTGCTGTCCGATGAAGCGCTGGAACTGACCCACAGGCTGAGATTGCCGACGATGGCGGTCGCGGGCCTGACGCTGATCAAGCGGCTTGCGCTCATCATCGACGATGCGCGCATCACGCACGTTTTCTATCCGGTGTTTCCGCCCGACCGGAACGCCGGCGATGTGCTGGAATGGCTGAAGCACAATCCGCAGAGGGACTAGCGCGATACGAAATTATGAGGCTGTCGCGAGGTGCGCTGCCAGAATATCGAAAACAACCCCATGCAAAGTAACCGGCGGCGGCCGGCGTTCGACCAGGCAACTTGACTCGTCGGGCAACTCAAGGGTATATTTCCATTATTCCGAAATGATCGGCTTCTCCGTGCTGCACGAGATGTGCGGTACTTCGAACAAGATCGTGCTGGTCGCGTTCGATCTGCTCTATCTAAACGGCGGCGATCTCCGGAAGGAGCGCAGGGCCGTACTGAAGAGGCTCATCGCCGGCACCGCCATCCAGTTCAGCGAGAGAGCGCCTAGGTCGAGCGTTCTTTGAACGCTTCTGGCGGAGCCACTGTTGTCAATTGGGGATTGGAGGGCGTTTCATTAGTGCTCGACCAAATGCGCCGATCATTGCTGCCGCCTCATGGTCTCCGCGATCATGGAGAATGCGATGAAGCATCCTCGCGCTTTCTTGGAATACTGACAAGAGCGATGGGTCACGTTCGCACAAGACACCTGCGATACACAGCGCAAGGGCCTCCATACCCATCTTCGCTTGAGCTAACGGATCTGCTGCCATCTTTTGTTGCCTTCATCGACAGTTTCGCAATCGTGCTCCGTCCGATCCCCGGGCTCAGCTTGTGTGACGACGCTCGCTCCTGGAGGCGATCAAGCCCTTTAATTCCTCGACAAGACGGCGCTTGATGAAGCTTCGCTCGGTGTCCGTCAGTTGAGTGTCCAAGAGTCTCCGGTACCGCCGCACATTTGCTTCGCGGGTCCACCGAGCATCCGCACGAGATACCTTGAACGGCCGACGTCGCCTCGTCGCCCCATACCGTTCTGGATCGGACACGGCACACACAGGCTTGCTCAAACGAGGCGGTGGCATGGCCATTCCGCCGCGCGGCGGCGGGTCACTCTCGTCGTCCAGACGCTTCAGCGCCGCCAAGATGTCGGCAAGACGCAACCGATGCGGAATGCCGGGCACCTCCCGAAGAGTCGGTTGGGACTCGACGACGTACATATCCGACGCCCAGGACGAGAGAATGACGCGCTTCTCGTCTGTCGAGAGCTGAGCGTCATTCAATACATCGGCCGGTGAATTGTAGTGGGATACTGGATGAAATAGCGGCTCATTGATGTTGGCATTGCGATTGACCTGGCTCATGGCGTGTCTCCTGCTTTCTCCTTTCGTCCAGAGACGCGTTGTTTGAGAGGGAGGTCGGCGCCGGTTAGCCGCCGCCGACTTCCTGCTTCAGTTGCTGTTGATCGCGATACGTTTGACGTTCGACCTTGACTGCTCGGATCTCGGCAGCGTGACGGTCAGGACTCCATTCTTGAAGTCGGCTTTCGCCTTGTCTTCCTCCACGCCATCGAGCGGAATCTGGCGCTCGAAAGAGCCGTAGTATCGCTCGCTGATGAACTTGGAATCATCACTGCGTTCGGCCTTTCTCTCGCCCCGGATCGAAAGGACGCCGTTGGCGATTTCAACCTGGACATCCTGTTCGCTGAGGCCCGGGAGTTCGGCCGAGACCGTAACCTCCTTATCGGTCTCATTCAGCTCCAGGCGTGGCCAGCTGAACTGGCCCTCCATCAACGGAGCGTTGATGCGACCGAATGAGCCGAAGCCGCGGAAGGCGTCATCGAACAGACGGTTCATCTCGCGGTGAAGCGTGAGAAACGGATCGAACGCCTCTCGTCCGGTTGAGAGTTCTTGACCCTTGGTCCAGGGAACGAGATCCCGAATACCCATGATATCCTCCTTGACTTAACATGCAGGTGTCCTGCGCACGGACGGCTGTCGTCCGTGCGTGATTGGCCCAAGAAGAAGCGGGCTCAGGCCGCCTTCTGCGTGATCTGTCCGGCAGGAGCGCCGCTTCCGATGGCGATGCGCCGAGGCTTCATGGCCTCGGGGATTTCGCGCACGAGCTCGATCCGCAGCAGACCATTGTCGAACATCGCCGACTTGACTTGCACGTAGGCGGCAAGGTTGAATTGTCGCTTGAACGGACGCGCCGAGATACCCTGATAGAGGTATTCGTGCTGGTCCTTGTCGCTCTTGCGACCCTCCACGGTCAGTACGTTCTGCTCGGCCGTCACTGAAACCTCGTCCTGGCCGAAGCCGGCCAGCGCCACCGAGATCTGGTAACGGTCCTCTGCGAGCCGCTCGATATTATAGGGCGGGTAATTGTCTTCGGACCGATGCTGGGTTTCGTCGAGAAGATCGAAGAGGCGGTCGAAACCAATGCTCGAACGCCACAGGGGAGTGAAATCGTATGTCCTCATAGCCAAGTCCTCCAGAGAGCAAGATGGATACGAAGGAGCGCAAGACGTTCGGTGCAAGACACCTGTCCGGCGCCCTGTTTGGTTTGCCGAGCCCAACCTGGCGCCCGGCACCGCCCGCAAGCGGCAAAAATCCAATTAGAAAAGCGGCAATCAGTTTCAAGGGCGTTCGCGAAAAAAATTCCCTTGGGAATTTGGTCAGGTCATTTCGCGGCTGTCCGGAGGGGGGCAGCGTCACCTCTTCCAGTGGTCATCCAATCTGGCTCGTCCTATCCAGGCCCTGTTCAGGCACCGCGTTGTCCAGCCCAGCTGCGGCGTTCCCTGCAGTCGCGCTTGAGCTTCCTGGTAGGGGCCGACGTAGCGAAGCTGGGTCGGTATTTTGGGATAGATGCGTCGTATCCGCGCAACGGCACGCTCTGCAGCCTTCCTGTCGCGTTCGCTAAAGGCAAATCCGAAGCCGGCGCGCAATCGGTCCGGCAGCAGTTCGGCACTCAGGGTCTGATACCAGTGCGGCGGCCGCAACCATGGCCGTTCACCGGCGAAGATCTGTCGGGCCACCACACGCGCGGCGGTGCTGACGGACAATGTATCCGATTGCATCATCGCCGCGGTGTAGGCCGCGAATGAATCCCAATCCTCCGGCAAGTCGCTCGACGTCAGCCCGAACAATGCCCCAAACAGCCGGCTTTCGGCCCAATAGCGCTCGCGCTCTTCGACCGAGAACGGAGGCAGGATCAGGTCGTGGATGGCCAGGGCGGTGTCGACGAGGGTCGCGTGAACCCAGCGCAACGCTGAGACCTCATTGGCGCGGTAGGGCGAGCCGCTCTCGAACGGACCGATGGCGTCGGGCAGGCGCCCAACGATCATGGTATGGCGGTGGTGCAGGTGCCGGGCAGCGGTAAGGGCCGCATCGAGCGAGCCGAACACCATCGTAAACACGACGTCAAAGGTTCGATGGAAGCGACCTATCGGATCCGCGAAGGTCCGCGAGTGCTCGGCCACGGCGGCGGCGACCCAGGGATGCGCCAGCTGAAGCAGCAAGGCTCGACCGGCGCCCAAAAAGGTGATGGCTTCTCGGTCGATCCGCCAGGTCATCGAGGCTGGACCAAAAATGCCCTCGACCGGACCGGCGGCCCGAGCCCGGACGAAATCAAGAGCAAGCTCCAGATCACTTTCGGAGACCAACTGCGCACCTTCCGAAGCAGACGGGGTAATTCCACCGGTCTTTCAGCAAGCCAAAGCGCTCTCGAAATTGTCGCATGATCGCTACCCGCGCGGAATACGGCGGCCTGACATTTGGTCGTACACCATGCGGGTAAGGCTGGGGGTGCAGCGGCTGCTGCGGCGCAGTTTGCTGAAGAAACTGCCCCGCTGCCGCCGCCTTTCATGCTCCCGCTCGAAAGCGTATTGTTTCACTCGAACGGGCTCAGTCTGAAGTGCTGTCGTTCGGAGCGCGGAAGAGCGGACGTTTGTCCTCGGCCGCTACAATGCCAAGTTTGGCGCCGGCGAATTCGACATGGTCACTGTTCCCGGCCTTGAAGAGGTGTCCTTGCGGGAGTCACGGAAAGGGCGCTAGCCCAGCTCCTTGCGGACCGTCGCGAACACCTCGCGGAACATATCGGTCGTCAACACGCCCGTATTCGTATTGTAGCGCGAGCAGTGGTAGCTGTCGTAGAGCTTGAATTTGCCGGCGCTATGCACTGCACCATGCACAAAAGGTGCTGCGGCCAATCGAATTTCCAACGCCCTCAAGGTCGATTCGTGGGCGATTCGCCCGAGCAGCACGATCGCGCGCAGCTTCGGCATCGTGGCGATGGTGGCGCGAAGGAATTGCCGGCAGGTGTGGATTTCGGCCGGCAGCGGCTTGTTCTGCGGCGGCACGCAGCGCACCGCGTTGCTGATCCGGGCGTCCACCAGCTTCAGGCCATCGTCCGGCCGCGCCTGATAGACGCCGCTGGCGAAGCCATATTCTAGCAAGGTCGCGTAGAGCAGATCACCGGCGTAATCGCCGGTGAAGGGACGGCCGGTGCGGTTGGCGCCCTGCATGCCCGGCGCGAGCCCGACGATCAGCAGCCGCGCATTCGGATCGCCGAACGATTCCACGGGGGAGTTGAACCAGTCCGGGTTTTTCGCGCGGGCTTCCGAGCGGAAGTCGGCCAACCTTGGACAGAGCTGACAATTGCTGTCGGGGCGCGTGGGTGCGGCGACGAGATTACTCGTCGAATTCGTCATCGGCTCCCCGGGGGGCCATGGTGGTCGCGCGCTGCAGGAATTGCGGGGAGTGGTGACGCGGTTCGCGCGGGGCCGGACGTTCGGAGGGATCGCGGCCGAGCTTGGATTGCAGCTCGACGAGGTCGGTGAATACGTCGGCCTGGCGGCGCAGCTCGTCGGCGATCATCGGCGGCTGGCTGGCAATGGTGGAGATCACCGTGACGCGAACGCCGCGGCGCTGCACGGCCTCGACCAGCGAGCGGAAGTCGCCATCGCCGGAAAACAGAATCATCTGGTCGATGTGCTCGGCGAGTTCCATGGCATCGACCGCGAGCTCGATGTCCATGTTGCCCTTCACCTTGCGGCGGCCGCTGGCGTCGATGAATTCCTTGGTCGCCTTGGTGACCACGGTGTAGCCGTTGTAGTCGAGCCAGTCGATCAGCGGACGGATCGACGAATACTCCTGATCCTCGATGATCGCCGTGTAGTAGAACGCACGAAGCAGTGTGCCCCGACTCTGGAATTCCTTGAGGAGGCGCTTGTAGTCGATGTCGAAGCCCAGCGTCTTTGCGGTTGCGTAAAGATTGGCTCCGTCGATGAAGAGCGCGATCTTGTTGGAAACAGGTGACGACATCAAAGTGTTCTCGCGTGGTTGTTAGTGTTCTTAGCGCCGCGGCAAACGACCGCGCGCAATTTCCTGCGTTGCTGCCTAAAGTTCAGTGAATCTTTCCCCACGACAGTCACCACCGCAATTATGGTGAGGCGAGGGCAAAAAGCCTAGACCTTTGACATTGCAATGAAGAGATTTACTTGTCTGGGACGGCAACCTGGCCTTGTCGTCAGACGCTCCGGCCCTTCTGGCCCCGGCAGACCGGGTTATCAGAGCCTGTTCGGAAGGCAAATCACAAATTTTACCTTGCGAAACGGGGGCTAGCCCTATAACTAACCCTCATAACCTACATGTTCGGTCCCTTTTACCACGGAGCGCCTCGAGATGGCTCGCGTCACCGTCGAAGATTGCATTGATAAGGTCGACAATCGCTTCGACCTCGTCCTGTTGGCCGCGCACCGCGCCCGGATGATCTCGTCGGGATCGCAACTCACGGTTGATCGGGACAACGACAAGAATCCGGTCGTCTCGCTGCGCGAGATTGCCGATTCGACGATCTCGCCGGAAGACCTGAAAGAGGAACTCGTGCACTCGCTGCAGAAGTTCGTCGAGGTCGACGAGCCCGAGCCCGACACTGTGCCGCTGATCGGTTCCGCTGGTGCCAGCGTTGACGCCGACGACACCGAGGTCGCGGTCGAGCGGATGACCGAGGAAGAGCTGCTCAAGGGCCTCGAAGGTCTGGCGCCCCCGGAAGAGCAGCCGGAGGAAGACGAGTAAGCTCGTCGTTCAGCTCTTCATTTTCGAATAGATTTGCCAAAGGCCCGGATATTGCTCCGGGCCTTTGCTTTTGTTGACAATTTTGCTGTTACGGTGCGTCCTATGCGGGCGCGGGAAATTGAATGGTTCCAGGGCCTGCGCGGGGTGCAGCTTCGTTCGAAAGCGCACTAGATTGAGGAAGGTGGGACGTTCCGGTCCCGCGCGAGAGGCAGCGAGTACATGGCGTATCGACGCCGCAGTTCCATCCAGATGCAGGCTGCAACCGAAACGGTCGCGGTGGCGCCGGCGTCGTCCGTGGCGGAGAGACCGGCCAAGCCGCGGACGCGCATGATGCGACAATATGACCTAGTCGAGCGCGTCCGTTCTTATAACCCCGACACCAACGAGGACCTGCTCAACCGCGCCTATGTCTACGCCATGAAGGCGCACGGCACGCAGACGCGTGCCTCCGGCGATCCCTATTTCTCGCATCCGCTCGAAGTCGCCGCGATCCTCACCAACCTCAAGCTCGACGATGCCACGATCGTGGCGGCGTTGCTGCACGACACGATCGAGGACACCGAAGCGACGCGGGCCGAGATCGACCATGTGTTCGGCCACGAGATCGGTGCGCTGGTCGAGGGCCTGACCAAGCTGAAGCGGCTGGAGCTGGTGTCGCGCGAGGCCAAGCAGGCTGAGAATTTGCGCAAGCTGCTGCTTGCGATCGCCGACGACGTCCGCGTGCTGCTGATCAAGCTCGCCGATCGCCTCCACAACATGCGGACCATGGAGTTCATGCCGCCGGCCTCGCGCCGCCGCATCGCTGAGGAGACGCTGGATATCTATGCGCCGCTGGCCGGCCGCATGGGTATGCAGGAGATGCGCGAGGAGCTGGAGGACCTGTCGTTCTTCGTGCTCGATCCCGAGGCCTACGCCGTGGTCAAGCAGCGGCTCGATTCACTGGCCGAGCGCAACCGCAACCTGATCGGCGAGATCGAAACCCAGCTCTCCAAAAACCTGCAGAAGAACGGCATCACCGCGCGGGTGTTCGGCCGCCGCAAGCAGCCATTTTCGATCTGGACCAAGATGGAGCGCAAGTCGGTCGGCTTCGAGCAGCTGTCCGACATCTACGGCTTCCGCGTCATCCTCGACGATGTCGGGGCCTGCTACCGCGCGCTGGGCATCGTTCACACCACCTGGCCGGTCGTGCCGGGCCGCTTCAAGGACTACATCTCGACCCCGAAGCAGAACGACTACCGGTCGATCCACACCACGGTGATCGGGCCGGGCAAGCAGCGCGTCGAACTGCAGATCCGTACCGAGGAGATGAACGAGATCGCCGAGTTCGGCATCGCCGCGCATGCCTTCTACAAGGAGGGTGCGGGCTCGCCGCACGAGCGGCTGAAGCACGAGTCCAACGCCTTCGCCTGGCTGCGCCATACCATCGGCATTCTCTCGGAGAGCGCCAATCCGGAAGAGTTCCTCGAGCACACCAAGCTCGAGCTGTTCCACGACCAGGTGTTCTGCTTCACGCCGAAGGGCAAGCTGATCGCGCTGCCGCGCAACGCCAACGTGATCGACTTCGCCTATGCCGTGCACACCGCCGTCGGCAACAGCGCGGTCGGCTGCAAGATCAACGGCAAGTTCGCGCCGCTGTCCTCAGAATTGCAGAACGGCGACGAGGTCGAGGTGCTGACCTCGAAGGCGCAGTCGGCGCCGCCGTCGGCCTGGGAAGCGCTCGCCCGTACCGGCAAGGCGCGGGCCGCGATTCGCCGTGCCACCCGCGATGCCGTGCGCGACCAGTATGCCGGCCTCGGCCGCCGCATCGTCGACCGCCTGTTTGCCCGCGCCAAGATCGAGTATGCCGACGACAAGCTGAAGGGCGCATTGCCGCGGCTCGCGCGGACCTCGATCGAGGACGTGATGGCCTCGGTCGGACGCGGCGAAATCAAGGCGTCCGACGTCGCGCGCGCGATGTATCCCGACTACAAGGAAGAGCGGCTGGTGCGCTATGGCGCCAAGAAGGGGCTCGCCGCCAAGCTGAAGACGCAGAACCCGCCGCATCCGGCGCGCGCCACCTCGGTGATCCCGGTGCGCGGCATCAACTCCGACCTGCCGGTGAAGTTCGCGCCGAACGGCGGCGCGGTGCCGGGCGACCGGATCGTCGGCATTGTCACGCCGGGCGAGGGGATCACGATCTATCCGATCCAGTCGCCGGCGCTGAAGGATTTCGAGGAGGAGCCGGAACGCTGGCTCGACGTGCGCTGGGACATCGACGAGACCATGCCGCAACGCTTCCCGGCGCGCATCCTGGTGCACAATGTCAACGAGCCCGGCAGCCTCGCCCAGATCGCGACCGTGATCGCCGAGCACGACGGCAACATCGACAACATCCACATGTCGCGCCAATCGCCTGATTTCACGGAGCTGACCATCGATCTTGAGGTCTATGACCTCAAGCATCTCAGCGCTATCATCGCGCAGTTGCGCGCCAAGGCCGTCGTTGCACGGGTCGAGCGCGTCAATGGCTGAAGATGGATGCACGGCTCATAGGCGAGCGGAAGCGACGCCGTCCTCCGAACGGCTATCGCGAGCGGAAGCGACGCCGTCCTTCGGGCGGCTATGCCCGTGCATGACGGGTTAGAATTACAGGTCAGAGAAATGTCAAAGGTTGCTCCGCTGCGTCTCGGTATCAACGTCGATCATGTCGCGACCCTGCGCAATGCGCGGGGCGGGGCACGGCCCGACCCGGTGCGGCTGGCGCTCGCCGCGATCGCGGCCGGCGCCGACGGCATCACCGCGCATCTGCGCGAGGATCGCCGTCACATCCGCGACGAGGACATGGCGCGGCTCAAGGCCGAGATATCCAAGCCGCTGAATTTCGAGATGGCGGCGACCGACGACATGCTGCGGATTTCGCTTGCCACCAAGCCGCACGCCGTATGCCTGGTGCCGGAGCGGCGCCAGGAACTCACCACCGAAGGCGGCCTCGACGTGGTCGGCCAGCACAATGCGCTGGCGCCCTTCATCGCCCGGCTCAACGACGCCGGCATCCGGGTCTCGCTGTTCATTGCAGCGGACCCGCGGCAGATCGAAATGGCCGCGAAGCTTAAGGCGCCGGTGATCGAAATCCATACCGGCGGCTGGTGCGACGCCGTGGTCGATGGCCACAAGGACAAGGCGGACGCCGAATGGCAGCGCATCGTCGCCGGCGCCAAGCTCGCTCAGGCAGCCGGGCTCGAGGTCCACGCCGGCCATGGGCTGGACTACGAGACCGCCGAGACGATTTCGGCGCTGCCCGAGATCCGCGAGCTGAACATCGGCTATTTCATGATGGGCGAGGCGCTGTTCGTCGGCATCGCCGAGACGGTGCGCGAGATGCGCGCGGCCATGGACCGCGGTCGCGCCAGGGCACAAGGTGCCGTCAGCGCATGATCATCGGCATCGGCTCCGACCTGATCGACATCACCCGGATTGCGAAGGTGATCGAGCGCCACGGCGAGCGATTCCTCGATCGCATCTTCACCGACGCCGAGCGCGCCAAGGCGATGCGCCGAGCCAATAACGAGAAGATGGTGGTCGCAACCTACGCCAAGCGCTTCGCCGCCAAGGAAGCCTGCTCCAAGGCGCTCGGCACCGGTATCCGGCGCGGGGTGTGGTGGAAGGACATGGGCGTGGTGAACCTGCCGGGGGGGCGGCCGTCGATGCGGCTGACCGGTGGGGCGCTGGCCCGGCTCCAGGAACTGACGCCCGAGGGCATGCAGGCGCAGATCGACCTCTCGATCACGGACGATTGGCCGCTGGCGCAGGCCTTCGTCATAATTTCGGCGGTTGCCCCCGCCAGATGAGCGGCCGGCGCCGGAATTTGCCAGAAAACTTCAGCAAACCCTGAAATCACTGACATTTCAATGAATTGCGAAGTTTTGAGGCGGCGATTGATTGCGCCCCTGCGAACAACCGTCTAAAACGCCGCAGGGTATATCGAGCGAGACGCGGATTCCGGGTTTAGACTGGAATTTGCCCTCAAGATCAGAATCAAGGCCATTTTCCTCACGCGAGGGTCGAACGCTTCGCGCGAAGAGAACGTTCTGCCACCGCGTGGACTTCAAGGCCCACGGGAATTGGGAAAGCAATGAGCGTGACCACCGGGACCAAATCTGAGAGCGGCTTGGGCGAGACTATCCGCGTCGTCATCCATGCCCTTCTGATCGCGCTCGTTATCCGCACCTTCCTGTTCCAGCCGTTCAACATCCCCTCGGGGTCGATGAAGGCGACACTGCTGGTCGGCGACTATCTGTTCGTCTCGAAATATTCCTACGGCTACAGCCACTATTCGATCCCGTTCTCGCCGAACATCTTCTCGGGCCGCATCTTCGGCTCGGAGCCGAACCGCGGCGACATCGTCGTGTTTCGCCTGCCGCGGGACGACTCCACCGACTACATCAAGCGCGTCATCGGGCTGCCGGGCGATCGCATCGAGGTCAGGAACGGGCTGCTCTACATCAACGATGAGCCGATCAAGCGGGAGCGGCTGAGCGACTTCGTCGGCGAGGATCCCTGCGGCTCGGCGGATGCCACCGCGCGCGTCAAGCGCTGGAAGGAGACGCTGCCGAACGGCGTCAGCTATGAGTCGCTGGACTGCACCGACAACAGCTATATGGACAACACCATCGTCTACACCGTTCCGCCCGGCCACTATTTCATGATGGGCGACAACCGCGACAATTCCACCGACAGCCGCTTCCTCTCGCAGGTCGGCTACGTGCCGTTCGAGAACATCATCGGGCGAGCCCAGATGATCTTCTTCTCGATCGCCGAGGGCGAGCAGGCCTGGATGATCTGGCGCTGGCCGTTCGCCGTGCGGTGGAACCGCCTATTCTCCATCGTGCGATGAACGACGACACCGCAGCCATTAACGATCAAGCGCCCACCGGCGAGCCGAGCCAGACGCCAGCCGCCGATAGCGCAGCCGCGCCGAAGAAACGTCGCAGCAAGGCGGCCAAGGCCGCCGAAGAGAAGGCCGCGATCGCGGGCACCGAGGCGCGCATCGGTTACACGTTCTCCGATGCCGCACTGCTGACCACCGCGTTCACCCACGTGTCGGCGCTGAAGCCCGCCACCCGCAACCGCGCCGACAGCTACCAGCGGCTGGAATTCCTCGGCGACCACGTGCTCGGCCTGATCGTGTCTGACATGCTGTTCAGGGCGTTCCCGAAGGCCGACGAGGGCGAATTGTCGAAGCGGCTCGCCGACCTCGTGCGCAAGGAGAGCTGCGCCGACGTCGCCAAAGCGCTCGGATTGCTCGAGGACATCAAGCTCGGCATGGTCAAGGCGGTCGAGGGCGCGCGGCTGCGCAAGTCCGTGCTCGGCGATATCTGCGAAGCGGTGATCGGGGCGATCTTCCTCGACGGCGGCTACGAGGCCGCGCGCCAGTTCGTCGAGCGCAACTGGACCGAGCGGATGCACAAGCTGCGCCGGCCGCTGCGCGATCCCAAGACCGTGTTGCAGGAATGGGCGCAGGGCAAGGGATTGCCGACACCGGTCTATCGCGAGGTCGAACGCACCGGCCCGCACCACGATCCGCAATTCCGCGTTGCGGTCGACCTGCCGGGCCTCGTCTCCGCCGAGGGCGTCGGTGGCAACAAGCGTGCGGCAGAGAAGGCAGCAGCATCTGCGATGATCGAGCGCGAAGGCGTCGGTACCCATGACTGACGAAACCAAAGAGCGGGGAGACGCGACGCGCTGTGGCTTCGTCGCGCTGATCGGTGCGCCCAATATCGGCAAGTCGACGCTGGTCAACGCGCTGGTGGGCTCCAAGGTCACCATCGTTTCGCGCAAGGTGCAGACCACGCGCGCGCTGATCCGCGGCATCGTGATCGAGGACAACGCGCAGATCATCCTGGTCGACACGCCCGGCATCTTCGCGCCGCGGCGCCGGCTCGACCGCGCCATGGTGTCGATCGCCTGGAGCGGCGCCCACGATGCCGATCTCGTCTGCGTGCTGCTCGATGCGAAGTCGGGTATCGACGAGGAGGCCAACGCGATCCTGGCCAAGCTGGAAACCGTCGCGCATCCCAAGATTCTGGTGCTGAACAAGGTCGACCTCGTGCAGCGCGAGAAGCTCTTGGCGCTGGCGCAGGCCGCCAACGAGCGGATGCGCTTCGAGCACACGTTCATGATTTCGGCGCTGTCCGGCGACGGCGTCGACGATCTGCGCAAGGCGCTGGCGAAAATGGTGCCCGCGGGCCCGTTCCTCTATCCCGAGGACCAGATGTCGGATGCGCCGATGCGGCATCTGGCGGCCGAGATCACCCGCGAGAAGATCTACAGCCATCTGCATCAGGAATTGCCGTACCAGTCGACGGTCGAAACCGACAGCTGGACCGACCGCAAGGACAAGTCGATCCGCATCGAGCAGACGATCTTCGTCGAGCGCGAGAGCCAGCGCAAGATCGTGCTCGGCAAGGGCGGCGCCACCATCAAGTCGATCGGCGCGCAGGCGCGTGCCGAGATCGCCGAGATCATGGGCGTGCCGGTGCATCTGTTCCTGTTCGTCAAGGTGCGCGAGAACTGGGGCGACGATCCCGACCGCTACAAGGAAATGGGACTGGATTTCCCCAAGGAATAGAGCCGGCGTTTGTGATGAGCGTGCCCAGAGCGATGAACGTGCCCAGAAACGTGCTGTGGTTTGAAGTGCTGCTCTACCTGTCGCTGACGCTCGACGCGCTGTCGGTGGCGTTCCAGGACCGCACGCCGACCTTCGAGAGGACCGAGCAGATCATCACCGGCGAGACCCTGACCGCCGGCGTCATGATCCTGCTCCTGGTGTATTTCGTCAGGCTCGCCGCGCAGCACCGCAAGAACTGGCCGCGCTGGGCGCTGGCGGCGATGCTGGTGCTGTCGGTGCTGTCGCTGGTCCAGGTGATCGGCGAAAAGGGCCTCGAGATCGACAGCGCCATCGAGATCGTGTCCTGCATCCTGACCGCGGCCGGGCTGTATTATTCCTTCACCGGCGACGCGCAGGGCTGGTTCAACGCGTAAGGCTGCGTAAGGCGGGTTAGCGAAGCGTAACCCGCCGTCTAACTTCGTGGCGATATCGGCGGATTACGCTGCGCTAATCCGCCCTACGATGATACGTTATCGACCATGGAATGGACCGACGAAGGCATCGTGCTGGGCGTGCGGCGGCATGGCGAATCCTCCGCCATCGTCGAGCTCCTGACGCGCGAGCATGGCCGCCATCTCGGCCTCGTGCGCGGCGGCGCCGGTTCGCGGATGCGGCCGCTGCTGCAGCCCGGCAACAGCGTCACCGCGGTGTGGCGGGCGCGGCTCGACGAGCACCTCGGGATGTATGCGCTGGAAGGCACGCGGCTGCGGGCGGCGACGCTGCTCGCCTCGTCGCATGCCGTCTATGGCGTCACGCATCTGGCGGCGCTGGCCCGCCTGTTGCCGGAGCGCGATCCGCACGAAGACATCTACGCGATGCTGCAGGGAACGCTCGACGATTTCGAGGACGCCGGCATTGCCGCCGTGCACCTGATCCGGTTCGAGCTGGCGATGCTGACCGAGCTCGGCTTCGGGCTCGACCTGGAAAACTGCGCGGCCACCGGCGAGACCACCGACCTGATCTATGTGTCGCCGAAATCCGGCGGCGCGGTGTCCCGCGCGGCCGGCGAGCCATGGCGCGACCGGCTGTTGCCGTTGCCGGCGTTCCTGCGCGAAGGTGAGGGCGGCGCCAACAGCTGGTCGGAGCAGGATCTGCGCGACGGTTTCCAGATCACCGGCCTGTTCCTGCTCCGGCATGTGCTGGAGCCCCGCGGCCAGGGCCATTCCGATGCCCGTGACGGGTTCATCAACGCCGTAACGAAGCGCCGGAGCCGGCTGGCGGAAACGTGAAGCGCTGACCTTCTTGCGCCCCTGTCGTGCGCGCAGAGACCGGAGCGAAATCGTTCTGCCGGCGACCAACCGGACCGCGCAATAATTGCGCGAATCAGGTGAATCGGCGTGTCCTTGACGCGATTCGCGGCTTGCCCGATTCACCGCCAAGGTTTAACGCCTCCCCATGGGAAAGCGACAGACCCCGCCGGAAAAGCCGGCCGAAATTCACGAGGTGCCGCTGCGTGATGCGCTCGAGGAGCGCTATCTCGCCTATGCGCTCTCGACCATCATGCATCGTGCGCTGCCGGACGCCCGCGACGGGCTGAAGCCGGTGCACCGGCGCATCCTTTACGGCATGGACCTGCTCGGGCTCGACCCGCGCGCAGCATTCAAGAAGTCCGCCAAGATCGTCGGCGACGTGATGGGCTCGTTCCATCCGCACGGCGACCAGGCGATCTATGACGCGATGGTGCGCCTCGCGCAGGATTTCTCCTCGCGCTATCCGCTGGTCGACGGCCAGGGCAATTTCGGCAACATCGACGGCGATAATCCGGCCGCCTACCGCTACACCGAAGCCCGCATGACCGAGGTCGCGCGGCTGTTGCTCGACGGCATCGACGAGGACGGCGTCGAGTTCCGCCTCAATTACGACGGCCAGTCGAAAGAGCCGGTGGTGCTGCCCGGCGGCTTCCCGAACCTGCTCGCCAACGGGGCGCAGGGCATCGCGGTCGGCATGGCGACCTCGATCCCGCCGCACAACGCCGCCGAGCTCTGCGACGCCGCGCTGCATCTGATCGAGAAGCCCGACGCCAAGTCGAAGGCGCTGCTGAAGTGGGTCAAGGGCCCGGACTTCCCGACCGGCGGCATCGTCGTCGATTCCAAGGAAGCGATCATCGAGGCCTACACCACGGGCCGCGGCTCGTTCCGGACCCGCTCGCGCTGGACCCAGGAAGAGGGCGCGCGCGGCACCTGGGTGGTCGTCGTCACCGAGATTCCGTGGCTGGTGCAGAAGTCGCGGATCGTCGAGAAAATCGCCGAGCTGATCAACGAGAAGAAGCTGCCGCTGGTTGCCGACGTCCGCGACGAATCCGCCGAGGACGTCCGCCTCGTGATCGAGCCGAAGTCGCGCGCCGTCGATCCGGCACTGATGATGGAGTCGCTGTTCCGGCTGACCGAGCTGGAAAGCAAGATCTCGCTGAACCTCAACGTGCTGATCAAGGGCCGTATCCCGAAGGTGGTCGGCCTTGCCGAGTGCCTGCGCGAATGGCTCGACCATCTCCGCGACGTGCTGGTTCGCCGCTCGAACTTCCGCAAGACGCAGATCGAGCACCGGCTGGAAGTGCTGGGCGGCCACCTCGTCGCCTATCTGAACCTCGACAAGGTGATCAAGATCATCCGCACCGAGGACGAGCCGAAGCCCGTCCTGATCAAGACCTTCAATCTCACCGAGATCCAGGCCGAGGCCATCCTCAACATGCGCCTGCGCAATCTGCGCCGCCTGGAGGAGATGGAGATCCGCACTGAAGACAAGGAGCTTCGCAAGGAGCTGAAGGGCATCGAGGGCCTGCTCGGCTCCGAGACCGAGCAATGGGCCAAGGTCGGCGATCAGGTCCGCAAGGTCCGTGACATCTTCGGGCCCAAGACGCCGCTCGGCAAGCGCCGCACCACCTTCGCCGATGCGCCCGAGCATGACCTCGCCGCGATCGAGGAAGCGCTGGTCGAGCGCGAGCCGTGCACCGTCGTGATATCAGAGAAGGGCTGGGTGCGGACGCTGAAGGGCCATGTCGAGGATCTCTCGGGGCTTGCCTTCAAGACCGACGACAAGCTCGAGCACTCATTCTTTGCCGAGACCACTTCGAAGCTGCTGCTGTTCGCCACCAACGGCAAGTTCTACTCGCTCGACGTCGCGAAGCTGCCGGGTGGCCGCGGCCATGGCGAGCCGATCCGCATGTTCATCGACCTCGAGCAGGACGCGGCGATCATCTCGCTGTTCGTCAACAAGGGCGAGCGCAAATTCCTGATCGCGAGCAGCGAGGGGCAGGGCTTCGTCGTCAAGGAAGCGGACTGCGTCGGCAACACCCGCAAGGGCAAGCAGGTGCTCAATGTCGACATGCCGAACGAGGCCCGCGCGATCACGACCGTGATGGGCGACACCGTCGCCGTGATCGGCACCAACCACAAGATGGTGCTGTTCGGTCTCGACCAGGTGCCGGAGATGGCGCGCGGCCGCGGCGTGCGGCTGCAGAAATACACCAGCTCGGAGCTGTCCGACGTCGCGGTGTTCGATGCCAAGACCGGCCTGACCTGGAAGGACTCCGCCGGCCGCGAGCACAGCATGACCATCAAGGAACTGGCCGACTGGCGCGGCAACCGCGCCGACGCCGGCCGGCTCGCCCATGGCCTGCCGAAGTCGAACAAGTTCAATCGCGGCGTGGAGTAGTTGATGCGTAGGGCGGGTTAGGCGAAAGCCGTAACCCGCCGTTCTTGCGGCGGCGCGGCGGATTACGCCTTCGGCTAATCCGCCCTACGGTCTCTATCCGAACTGCGTGCGACTTCGTCACCCGCGGTGTGATAGTATCCACATTTCGCCGCGCTATAACCGTCGCCGACGATCTCGGGCGACGGTTGCCATGGCGCACAATCACAGTCACGACCACAGCGGTCATTCTCATGACCATTCCCAAGCCGGACACTACCACGGCGGACACTCTCACGCCGGGCATTCGCATGCCGGGCACAGCCATGCGCCCGCCAGCTTCGGCACGGCCTTCGCGGTCGGCGCCTCGCTCAACACCGCCTTCGTCATCGCGGAGCTGATCTTCGGCTACTCCGCCAATTCGCTGGCGCTGGTCTCCGACGCCGTTCACAATTTCTCCGACGTCATCGCGTTGCTCCTGGCCTGGGCCGGGGCGTGGCTCGCCGGCCGGCGGCCGACCGATACCCACACCTATGGCTATCGCCGCGCCTCGATCCTGGCGGCGTTGTTCAATGCCGGGCTGCTGCTGATCGCGGTCGGCGGCATCGCGGTCGAGGCGATCAACCGCTTCCGCGAGCCGGCCGAGGTTGCGAGCTGGACCGTGGTCTGGGTCGCGGCGCTCGGCATCCTGATCAATGGCGGCACCGCGCTCCTGTTCATGCGCGGCCGCGACAGCGACCTCAACGTCCGCGGCGCCTATCTGCACATGGCGGCGGATGCCGGCGTTTCGTTCGGCGTCGTGATCGCGGCGCTCTTGATCATGGCGACTGGCTGGCAGTGGCTCGATCCGGCGATCAGCCTGGCCATCGCCGTGGTCGTGCTGCTGAGCGGCTGGGAGCTTGCCCGCGACAGCGTCAACCTCGCGCTCGACGCGGTGCCGAGGGGGATCGATCTCAAGCGGGTGAGAGAGTATCTCGCCGCGCTCGAGGGGGTCACTGAGGTGCACGATCTGCACATCTGGGCGATGAGCACCAGCGAGACCGCGCTGACCGCGCATCTGGTGCGGCCCGGCGGACATGACGACGTCTTCCTGCATCGGGTCTGCGCGGAGCTTTCAGAGCGCTTCAGCATTCATCACGCGACCTTGCAGGTCGAGATCAGCAGCGAGACCTGCCGGTTGGCGCCGGCGGAAATGGTCTAGCGGCGGCGAGATTCACTCGCGTTCAATTGATCGATCGAGCTGTCTCCACGTCTTCCACGGCCGCCGATGAGGCGGCACATTGCGGCCGCGCGTACAAACAATCGGCGCGATCAACGGAGGGCGACGTGAAGAAGGTAATCGGTCTTGCGATGTTGATCTGGGCCGTGGCGGCGACGACTCACGCCGACGCCCAACCGGCGAAATCAGGCGCCGAGCGGCTCTACATCCTCAATTGCGGTGAAGGCGTTGCCGGCGACATTTCGCGCTGGTCGCCCGGCGTCAATGAGGGCAAGTCGATGGACTTCGTTGACAATTGCTACCTGATCAAGCACGCCCAGGGCTGGTTCCTGTGGGACACCGGCATTCCCGACGCTGTCGCGGCGATGCCGAACGGCCTTGCGCCCGCCGATCCCAAGGCCGTGACCTGGCGGCGGCCGAAGACGCTCGCCGCGCAGCTCGACCAGATCGGAGTGAAGCCGTCGGACATCAAGGCGATCGCCGTCTCGCATACCCATCCCGATCACGTCGGCAATGTCGAGATGTTCCCGGCTGCGATGCTGTATGTGCAGAAGGCCGAGTATGAATGGCCCGGCGCCAACAATGCGCCGCGCTTCAAGCCCGAGCATCCCGTCACCAAGCTCGAGGGTGACCTCGACGTGTTCGGCGACGGCAGCGTCACCATCCTGTCGACGCCTGGCCACACGCCTGGCCACCAATCGCTGCTGGTGAAGCTGCCGCATACCGGCGCGGTCGTGCTGACCGGCGATGCGGTTCACTTCAAGGATAATTGGGACAATCGGCGCGTGCCGGCCTTGAACGCGAGCAAGGAGCAGACTGTCGCCTCGATGCAGAAGATCGCCGACACGTTGACGAAGGAAAAGGCGCAGCTCTGGATCAACCACGACAAGGCGCAGCGCGACGGGCTGAAGCTGTCGCCGGAGTTCTATGATTGAGCTGCTTCGGGACCGCGCGCCTTCGACCAGCCTGATCAGCCGCGCGGGGCGGCGGGCGCAGTGACGGGTGGGATGGGCTCGTGTTTCGGCTTCAGCGTGCCGGCGTAGAACGACAGGGTGAACATCAGGGCGAGGGCGGCCAGATAGACCCCGTATGATTGCGGCGGGGTGATCGCCCATCGCACGAGGCGTCGGATCGAGTTCGGCTGGCCAGTGTCGTTGTCCATGCGCCCTTGTGCGCGATGGCCGGGGCAAAGGGAAGCGGAATCGCCGGCCTTGGCGACGCTGTTCCGCGCGAAATGGTGAGGCCGGCGGTCTTGCAATGCCGGATTGGCGTTCGCATCTGTGACGCGACGACCAGCCCTTCCTCCCGCACCAATTGCCCGGCATAATCCAGTCTATGGAACTGACGCCCCGTTTGCGCCTCATGAGTTGGCTGGTCCGCCAGGGTCTGACCGGCCTGCCGGAAAACGACCTGCTGCGCGGCTTCTGCGAGCGCTGCCGGGCCGCGGGCATGCCGCTGTCGCGGGCGATCGTCTTCATCGACACCCTGCATCCGATTTTCGAGGGCCGCGGTTTTCGCTGGAACGACGGCGAGAGCAACGAGTCCGACATCTTCGAATACGGCTCGACCAGCACCGGCGAGGCCAACCAGACCTGGCGGCGGTCGGCGTTCCACCACATGCTCGAAAACGGCCATGAGGAGATGGTGATCGACCTCGCCGAGAGCCACGATTTCTCGATGATCGGCGAGCTGGCCGAGAAGGGCCACAAGCATTTCGCCGCGTTCGTGCATCGTTTCGGCGAGGCCGGCACGATCGGCGAGATGGACTGCTTCTACTCCTACTACACCACGCGCCATTCGGACGGCTTCGACGAGAACCATATGGCGGCGCTGCGCGACCTGGTGCCGGTGCTCGGGCTCGCGATCAAATCGGCCGCCCAGGTCGAGATCGCCCGCACGCTGGGCCGGGTCTATCTCGGCCGCGAGACCGCCGAGCAGGTGCTGCGCGGGCGCATGCAGCGCGGCATCACCGAGAAGATCAAGGCCGTGCTGTGGTACTCCGACGTGCGCGGCTCGACCGCGATCAGCGAGCGCATCGGCCCGGATGAGATCATTCCGTTCCTGAACGACTACGCGCAGGCCTCGATCGATGCGATCCACGATGCCGGCGGCGAGGTGCTGAAGCTGATCGGCGACGGCGTGCTGGCGATGTTCACCAGCGAGAACATGGCCGTGGCCAAGCGGGGCGCGCTGCGCGCCGAGCACAGATTCCGGCATAACATCCGCGTGCTGAACGATCGCCGCGAGAACGAGGGCCGGCCGACCACGACGGCCTATGTCGGTCTCCATGTCGGCGAGGTCTTCTACGGCAATATCGGCAGCGAGGACCGGCTCGATTTCACCGTGGTCGGACCCGCCGTCAACGAGGTCAGCCGGATCGCCTCGATGTGCGCGTCGGTCGACCGGGAATTGCTGACCTCGACCGACTTCCGCATCGGGCTCGACGCCGCCGGCCGCAACTATCTGGTTTCCACCGGCCGCTTCGTGCTGCGTGGCATCAGCCATGCGCAGGATCTCTACACGCTGGATCCGGCGATTGCCGCCGACGAGGTCGTCGGCGGCAAGTACGAACGATATCTGGCGAGCTGAGGTCTTCCACCGTCATTGCGAGGAGCTCGCGACAAAATTGCAAAGCAATTTTGCGCTGAAGCGACGAAGCAATCCATCGTCCCGCATATGCGGACAAATGGATTGCTTCGCTCCGCTCGCAATCACGGCTGAGAGGGCTCGGGCTCAACACCGCGCCGCTTCACCGACCATATCGGGCTGCCGCGTCAGCGACACTGCGGGCGACATCAGGATCACCAGCGCCTGGGCGGCGAAGATCGCGGC
>NZ_JACMYK010000107.1 GCF_020889785.1 Bradyrhizobium acaciae | reverse complement strand
TGCTCAGGCCGCCCGGGCACCGGCAGCCCGTCCCACGACAACGACCCCTGCTGCACGGACACCGGCTTCTGCGCCGAGGCCGGCGGCGGTTGCGGCCGGGCCGGACGAGGACGAAGGTCCGCGTCTGGTGCGTCGCCCCGGTGGCGCGGTGCGCCCCGTCGTCGCGCCGAAGGCCACCCAGAAGCCCGGCCCGCAGAAGCAGCGCGGCCGCCTGACCGTCGTCACCGCGCTCAACGCCGACGACGTACGCGAGCGCTCGATCGCTTCATTCCGTCGCCGCACGCAGCGCCTGAAGGGGCATGCGTCTAACGAGCCGAAGGAAAAGCTGATCCGCGAAGTCATCATTCCGGAAGCGATCACGATCCAGGAACTCGCGAACCGCATGTCGGAACGCGCGGTCGACGTCATCCGCATGCTGATGAAGCAGGGCGCGATGCACAAGATCACCGACGTGATCGATTCCGACACCGCCCAGCTGATCGCGGAAGAACTCGGCCACAGCGTCAAGCGCGTCGCCGCGTCGGACGTGGAAGAAGGCCTGTTCGACGTCGTCGACGATTCCACCGACACCGAGCCGCGTTCGCCGGTGGTCACCGTCATGGGTCACGTCGACCACGGCAAGACCTCGCTGCTCGACGCACTGCGCCACGCCAACGTGGTGTCGGGCGAAGCCGGCGGTATCACCCAGCACATCGGCGCCTATCAGGTGGTCTCGCCCGAGACCGGCACCAAGATCACCTTCATCGACACGCCGGGCCACGCCGCGTTCACCGCGATGCGCGCCCGCGGCGCCAAGGTCACCGACATCGTCGTGCTGGTGGTCGCGGCCGATGACGGCGTGATGCCGCAGACGATCGAAGCGATCAACCACGCCAAGGCGGCCAAGGTGCCGATGATCGTCGCGATCAACAAGATCGACAAGCCCGATGCGCGGCCCGAGCGCGTGCGCACCGAACTGCTGCAGCACGAGGTGCAGGTCGAATCGCTCGGCGGCGACGTCGTCGACGTCGAGGTCTCGGCCAAGAACAAGACCAATCTCGACCGCTTGCTCGAGATGATCGCGCTGCAGGCCGAAATCCTCGACCTGAAGACCAATTCGCAGCGTCCGGCGGAAGGCACCGTGATCGAAGCCAAGCTCGATCGCGGCCGCGGTCCGGTCGCGACCGTGCTGGTGCAGCGCGGCACGCTGCGCATCGGCGACATCATCGTGGCCGGCGCCGAGATGGGCCGCGTCCGCGCGCTGATCTCCGATCAGGGCGAGAATCTCGAAGAGGCCGGTCCGTCCGTGCCGGTCGAGGTGCTCGGCTTCAACGGTCCGCCAGAAGCCGGCGACCGTCTCGCCGTCGTCGAGAACGAAGCCCGCGCCCGCCAGGTCACGAGCTACCGCGCGCACCAGAAGCGCGAGAACGCGGCTGCCTCGATCTCCGGCATGCGCGGCTCGCTCGAGCAGATGATGTCGCAGCTCAAGACCGCGGGCCGCAAGGAGTTCCCGCTGATCGTCAAGGCCGACGTGCAAGGCTCGCTGGAAGCGATCCTGGGCTCGCTCGAGAAGCTCGGCACCGACGAAGTCGCCGCCCGCATCCTGCATGCCGGCGTCGGCGGCATCTCGGAGTCCGACGTCACGCTGGCGGAAGGCTTCAACGCCGCGATCATCGGCTTCTCGGTCCGAGCCAACAAGGAAGCGGCGGCCGCGGCCAAGCGCAACGGCATCGAGATCCGCTACTACAACATCATCTACGATCTCGTGGATGACATCAAAAAGGCGATGTCCGGCCTGCTCGCGCCCACGCTGCGCGAAACCATGCTGGGCAACGCGCAGATCCTGGAAGTGTTCAACATTTCCAAGGTCGGCAAGGTCGCGGGTTGCCGCGTCACCGACGGCACCGTGGAACGCGGCGCCAATGTTCGCCTGATCCGCGACAACGTCGTGGTGCACGAAGGCAAGCTGTCGACGCTGAAGCGCTTCAAGGATGAAGTGAAGGAAGTGGTCGCCGGCCAGGAGTGTGGCATGGCATTCGAGAACTACGGCGACATGCGTGTCGGCGACGTGATCGAATGTTACCGCATCGAGACGATCCAGCGCTCTCTGTAAGTCCAAATCTTACGAAGCGCAGATCTTGACTGAAAATGCGACGACGTGGCCGGACATTAGTCCGGCCACCAGCGCATTGCCCGATTGAAAGCAACGCTAAGACATTGATGCCCGCGGCCACGGCCTGCGGGCGTGACGGTTTTGGAAAAAGGTCATGCCCCGTCAAAAGAAGAGTTCCAGCCCCGGCGGATCACAACGTCAGCTGCGCGTCGGCGAAACCGTTCGCCATGCAGTTGCCGAGATCCTGTCGCAGGGTGACGTCCACGATCCCGATCTCGAAGGTCACATCATCACCGTTCCCGAGGTGCGTATGTCGCCGGACCTGAAGCTCGCGACGATCTACGTGATGCCGCTCGGCGGCCGCGACACCGACACGGTGATATCCGCGCTCGAGCGCAACAAGAAGTTCCTGCGCGGCGAGATCGCACATCGCGTCAACCTGAAATTTGCGCCCGACATCCGCTTCCGCGTCGACGAGCGGTTCGACGAGGCGGCGCGCATCGACAAACTACTGCGGACACCTGCGGTGCAGCGAGACCTTGCACCCGATTCGGACGACGAGGAATGACTGTGATGACGACCAACAGCGTTATCGACGCGAAGGATGCCGACGCGCGCGACGCTGAACGGGACGCTTTTGCCGGGCAGCGCACCGACGATGCGCGCCGCGCCAACAACGACCCGCGCCAGAAGCAGGGCCGGCAGAACCAGCAGCCACGCCGCGACAAGCGCGACGTCCATGGCTGGGTGGTGCTCGACAAGCCGATCGGGATGACCTCGACCCAGGCGGTCGCCGTGCTCAAGCGCCTGTTCCAGGCCAAGCGCGCCGGTCATGCCGGCACGCTCGATCCGCTCGCCTCCGGCGGGCTGCCGATCGCACTCGGCGAGGCCACCAAGACCGTGCCGTTCGTGATGGACGGCCGCAAGCGCTACCGCTTCACGGTGGCCTGGGGCGAGGAACGCGACACCGACGACACCGAGGGACGGCCGGTCAGGACCAGCGACGAGCGGCCGACCGCCGATTCGATCCGTCAGCTGCTGCCGCGCTTCACCGGGGTGATCGAGCAGATCCCGCCGCAATATTCGGCCATCAAGGTGCAGGGTGAGCGGGCCTACGACCTGGCGCGTGACGGCGAGACCGTGGAACTGAAGCCCCGCCCGGTCGAGATTCACGAATTAACCCTTGTGGAACATGGCGATAATGGCCAGTCCGTATTTGAGGCCGAATGCGGCAAGGGAACCTATGTCCGGGCCCTGGCCCGCGATATGGGCCGGATTCTGGGCTGTTTCGGCCATATCTGCGCCCTGCGGCGGACCCTTGTCGGTCCGTTTACCGAGCGGGACATGATTCCGCTGGAACAGTTGGAGGCTTTATGCAATAGAGCCGCGTCTGGCGAGGGAAGCCTCGCCGACGCGCTTTTGCCCGTTGAGACCGCGCTGGACGACATCCCGGCACTGGCCGTCACACGGGCTGATGCGGCAAGGCTCCATCGGGGCCAGGCCGTTTTGTTGCGCGGACGGGATGCGCCCAATACCAGCGGCACAGTCTATGTCACGGTGGCAGGCCGACTTCTCGCGCTTGCCGAAATTGGCAACGGCGAACTCATCCCCAAGCGCGTGTTCAACCTGAACGGACTGACTGCCGGTCCGGCTCGCAACAATGAAAGTAACTGACGATGTCGATTACCGCCGAACGCAAAGCGGAAGTCATCAAGACGAATGCCAACAAGGCCGGCGACACCGGCTCGCCCGAGGTTCAGGTCGCGATCCTGTCGGAACGCATCAATAACCTCACCGAGCACTTCAAGAGCCACGTGAAGGACAACCATTCACGCCGCGGCCTCCTGAAGCTCGTGTCGACGCGTCGCTCCCTGCTTGACTACATCAAGCGCAAGGACGAGGCGCGCTACAAGGCGCTGCTCGAGAAGCACAACATCCGTCGTTGATTTGAGAAGCACGCGCGCGAGGTTTCGCGCGCGTTTTCGTATGGTCGCCCGCAAAGTCGGGCTTTCGAATTGTCGAAAGATGATCATGCGCAGCATGGCAATGACGCCATGCCAACTAGCGTCCAGCAGCAATCCGGCCGCTGGACCGGGCAAGATGCCCAGATGACCGAAAGGATGGACGCCATCCGAAATCCAGGGACCATGGCAGGATCGCCGGATGCTGATCGCACCAAGCGCATCAGTATCTCGCCGTCTTGGCATGGTCTTTGTGTTTCAGGGCGCCGTGCTTTCGTGAAACCATGAAAGAAAACCGAAATGTTCAATTCGCATTCCGTCGAGATCGACTGGGGTGGACGTCCCCTCAAACTTGAAACCGGCAAGATCGCCCGCCAGGCCGACGGCGCCGTGATGGCGACCTACGGCGAGACCGTGGTGCTCGCCACCGTCGTCGCGGCGAAGGCGGCGCGCGAAGGCGTCGACTTCCTGCCGCTCACGGTCGACTACCAGGAGAAGACCTACGCTGCGGGCCGCATTCCCGGCGGCTATTTCAAGCGCGAAGGCCGTCCGACCGAGAAGGAGACGCTGGTCTCCCGCCTGATCGACCGCCCGATCCGTCCGCTGTTCGTCGACGGCTGGCGCAACGAGACCCAGGTGATCGTCACCGTGCTTTCGCACGACATGGAGAACGATCCGGACATCGTCTCGCTGGTCGCCGCCTCCGCCGCCCTGACGCTGTCGGGCGCACCGTTCAAGGGCCCGATCGGCGCCGCGCGCGTCGGCTTCGCCAATGACGAATACGTACTCAACCCGACGCTCGACGAAATGACCGAGACCCAACTCGATCTCGTCGTCGCCGGCACCGCCGACGCCGTGCTGATGGTGGAATCGGAAGCCAAGGAGCTCAACGAAGACGTGATGCTCGGCGCGGTCATGTTCGGCCACCGCCACTTCCAGCCTGTGATCAACGCGATCATCGAGCTTGCCGAGAAGGCCGCCAAGGAGCCGCGCGAAGTCACCACGATCGACAATTCGGAGATCGAGAAGGAGATGCTCGGCATCGCCGAGCAGGAGCTGCGCAAGGCCTATGCGATCCCGGTCAAGCAGGAACGCTACGCCGCGGTCGGCGCCGTCAAGGAGAAGGTGCTCGCGCACTTCTTCCCGGAAGGCCAGGAGCCGAAATACGACAAGCTCCGCGTCGCCGGCGTGTTCAAGGAACTGGAAGCCAAGATCGTTCGCTGGAACATCCTCGACACCGGCAAGCGCATCGACGGCCGTGATGCCAAGACCGTGCGCAACATCATCGCCGAAGCCGGCATCCTGCCGCGCGCCCACGGCTCGGCGCTGTTCACCCGCGGTGAGACCCAGGCGGTGGTCGTGACCACGCTCGGCACCGGAGAGGACGAGCAGTACATCGATGCGCTGTCGGGGACGTACAAGGAAACGTTCCTGCTGCACTACAACTTCCCGCCCTACTCGGTCGGTGAAACCGGTCGTCTCGGCGGCACCAAGCGCCGCGAGATCGGACACGGCAAGCTCGCCTGGCGCGCGATCCACCCGGTGCTGCCGCCGCACCACGAGTTCCCGTACACGATCCGCGTGGTCTCCGAGATCACCGAGTCGAACGGCTCGTCCTCGATGGCCTCGGTGTGCGGCGCCTCGCTGTCGCTGATGGACGCCGGCGTGCCGCTGAAGCGGCCGACCGCCGGTATCGCCATGGGCCTGATCCTCGAGGGTCAGCGCTTCGCGGTGCTGTCGGACATCCTCGGTGACGAGGATCATCTCGGCGACATGGACTTCAAGGTCGCCGGCACCGACCAGGGCATCACCTCGCTCCAGATGGACATCAAGATCGAGGGCATCACCGAGGAAATCATGCGCGTCGCCCTTGGCCAGGCCAAGGACGGGCGCATCCACATCCTCGGCGAGATGGCCAAGGCCCTGACCGCGCGCGCGCGAGCTCGGCGAATACGCACCGCGCATCGAGACCTTCAAGATCGCCACCGACAAGATCCGCGAAGTGATCGGCACCGGCGGCAAGGTGATCCGTGAGATCGTCGAGAAGACCGGCGCCAAGGTCAACATCGAGGACGACGGCACCGTGAAGGTCGCCTCCAATGACGGCGAGGCGATGAAGGCTGCGATCAAGTGGATCAAGTCGATCGCCTCCGATCCGGAGATCGGCCAGATCTACGAGGGCACCGTCGTCAAGGTGATGGAGTTCGGCGCGTTCGTGAACTTCTTCGGCGCCAAGGACGGTCTGGTCCATATCAGCCAGCTCGCGGCCAGCCGCGTGCAGAAGACCTCGGACGTCGTCAAGGAAGGCGACAAGGTCAAGGTCAAGCTGCTCGGCTTCGACGATCGCGGCAAGACCCGCCTGTCGATGAAGGCGGTCGACCAGGAGACCGGCGAGGACCTCGAGGCCAAGCAGAAGAGCGACGCTCCGGCGCCGCGCGAAGCCGCCGGCGAGTAAGCCTGTTTGGAACGAATCCACGAAGGGCGGCCGAAAGGCCGCCCTTTTTGTTTGGTCCGATGCCTGAACGCGGGAGGCGCCCGCCTGGACGATGCGAGATTCCGACGCAGCGTCACAATGACCGTCTTCGAAACGGCTTAACGTGGCTTGCGCGTATCTCGCTATGCTCTGTCGTACAACAGGGCTTCAGGTCAGGAGGAATCGATGTCACCCATATCCCGCCGCCATCTCGTGCTCGCGGCAACCACGGCTGCCGCGGTCGCAGCGGCGCCGCGCTTCGTGTTCGCCCAAGCTGCTACACAGGCCCCGGCCGGACCTTTCAAGGTCGATCCGCTGACCTATCCCGCCAATGCGCTGGAGCCGCATATCGACGCCAGGACGATGGAGATCCATCACGACCGGCATCATCAGGCCTACGTCGCCAATCTCAACACCTTCGCCAAGGACAATCCGCAGATCGCGGAAAGGCCGATCACCGACGTACTCGCCAATCTCGGTAACGTACCGGAAGTGATCCGCACCGGTGTGCGCAACAACATGGGCGGCCATGCCAACCACACGATGTTCTGGCAGATCATGGGGCCGAACGGCGGCAAGCCCGATGGCGAGGTGCTCGCCGCAATCGACCGCGACCTCGGCGGCATGGAAAAGCTCCAGACCGACTTCAACGCCGCCGGCGGACGCGTGTTCGGCTCCGGCTGGGTGTTCGTCACCGTCACCAAGGACGGCAAGCTCGCGATTGAGACGCGGCCGAACCAGGACAATCCGATCATGGACGGCAAGCGCGCGCTGCTCGGCAACGACGTCTGGGAGCACGCCTATTACCTGACCTACCAGAACCGCCGGCCGGATTACCTCAAGGCCTGGTGGAACACGGTGAACTGGAAGGCCGTGGCGGAGCGCTATGCGGCAGCAAAGGCCGGCACGCTCGGCGTGTGAGCCGCCGCAAGGCTCCCTCGCCCGACGAGGTCTGGCTGAAATGCGTCCGCGAGAACGAAAAGGCCTGGCGCTGGTACGAGCGCGAGGGATTTGTATTCGAGAAGGAAGCACCCAATCCGGTCACTGGCTTCATGATGAAGCACTACCGGTGGGAGCGAACAAAACCGCACATCGGAGGCTAATCCATGATCAAGCTGTACTGGTCGCCGCGCTCGCGCTCGTTCTCCGCCATCTGGCTCCTGGAAGAATCCGGCCTGCCGTACGAACGGGTGCTGACCGATATCAGCACGGGCGCACAGAAGTCGCCGGACTTTCTCAAGATCAATCCGATGGGCAAGGTGCCGGCGTTGACCGACGGCGACGCAAAGCTCGCCGAGGCGGCGGCGATCTGCGCCTACATCGCCGACCGCTATCCCGAGACGAAGCTTGCGCCGGCCGTGACCGACCCGAAGCGCGCACGCTATCTGCAATGGCTGTTCTTCTCGCCGAGCTGTATCGAGCCGGCGCTGATCCAGCTCTTCACCAAGCTCGAGGTGCCGACCAGCACCGCGGCATGGGGCAGCGCGGCGCTGGTGTTCGACGTGCTCGACGCCGAGCTGCAGAAGGGGCCGTGGATCCTCGGCGATCAGTTCTCCGCCGCCGACATCGCGATCGGCGCCGGGCTGAACTTCGCCGTGCGCATCTTCAAGATGGTGCCGCCGCGGCCGTCGTTCGAGGCCTATATCGGCCGCTGCGTGGCGCGGCCCGCGTTCCAGCGCGCGGAGAAGATCGCGGCGGGGTGAGATTACAGTCGCCTGGCCCGGATGAAGCGAAGCGCAATCCGGGCTACGTAGCAGTGGAGTTCCGAGCGACCTACCCCAGGACGACGCGCGGATCGACGTCCTGCGTGTAGTCGACGCCGTCGATGCCGAAGCCGAACAGGCGGAGGAACTGGCTCTTGTATTCGCCGAGATCCGCCAGTTCACCGAGTGTCTCGGTGGTGAGCAGCGGCCAGCGCCGCGACACTTCCGTCTGCACCTCGGGCGAAAGCTCCCAGTCGTCGACCCGGATGCGCTGCGCGTCATCGAGCGCGACGTCCTTGCCGAGGCGGGTGCGGAACAGGCGGTCGATCTGCTCGATGCAGCCTTCGTGCAGGCCGAGCTGCTTCATCACCTTGAACAGCACGGTGCCATAGAGCGGCACCACCGGAATCGCCGAGCTTGCCTGGGTGACCACGGCCTTCAGTGCAACGACGCGGGCGGCGTCCGCACCGAGCCGGCCGCGGATCGCTTCCGCCTTGCTGTCGAGATCGACCTTGGCGCGGCCGAGCGTGCCGTTCCAGTAGATCGGCCAGGTCAGCTCGCTGCCGATATAGGTGTAGTTGAGCGTGCGGAAGCCCGGCGCCAGCACGCCGGCGTCGGCGAGCTGGTCGATCCAGCGCTTCCAGTCGTCGCCGCCCATCACCGCGACGGTCGCCGCGGTCTGCTCCTCGTTCGCCGGCTCAAGGGTCGTCTCGAACACCTCGCCGGTCTCGGTGTCGAGCGTCTTGATCTCCACCGGGGCGCCGAGTGGCTTGATGACCGAACGATAGGTCTTGCCGGTGTCGGGATCGGTCCGGACCGGCGCGGCCATGCTGTAGACCAGCAGATCGAGCTGGCCGAACTTTTCACGCACACGCTCGATGAAGGCCTTCTTCAGCTCGTCGGAGAAGGCGTCGCCCTCCAGGGTGAGCGGAGACCGGCCGATCTTCTGGGCTTCGATCTCGAAGGCGCGGTTGTTGTACCAGCCGGCGCTGGCGCTTCTCTTTTCCGACGGCTCGCGCTCCAGCGACACGCCGATCGTGTCGGCGCCGCCGGCGAAGGTCGCAACGATGCGGCTCGCGAGGCCGTAGCCCGTCGAGCAGCCCAGCACGGCAACGCGCTTCGGGCAGTCAGCAACCGGGCCCTGCTTGAGGACATAGGCGATCTGTTCGCGGACATTGGTGGCGCAGCCGACGGGATGTGCCGTCGTGCAGATGAAGCCTCGCACGCGCGGTTCGATAATCATTCCCACCCCATTTTCGGATCGTTGCAATAACCCCATTCGCCGGCTGCGGACCTCCTTCAGCAAGCGAAGAGAGGCGAAATCAGGCGTCAAGCCGCCTGAACACCAGCGTCGCATTGGTGCCGCCGAAGCCGAACGAGTTCGACAGCACAGTGGTGAGCTTGGCGTTGTCGATGCGCTTGCGCACGATCGGCATGTCGGCGAAGGCCGGATCAAGCTCGGTGATGTGTGCGCTCTCGCAGACGAAGCCGTTGTTGAGCATCAGCAGCGAGTAGATCGCTTCCTGCACGCCGGTCGCGCCGAGCGAATGGCCGGTCAGCGCCTTGGTCGCCGAGATCGGCGGGCACTTGTCGCCGGTGCCGAACACCTTGCGGATCGCCTCGATCTCCGGCGGATCGCCGGCCGGCGTCGAGGTGGCGTGCGGATTGATGTAGTCGACCGGCGTGTTCACCGTCGACATCGCCATGCGCATGCAGCGCTCGGCGCCCTCGCCCGACGGCGCCACCATGTCGTAACCATCCGAGGTCGCGCCGTAGCCGACGACCTCGCCGTAGATCCGCGCGCCGCGCGCCTTGGCATGCTCGAGCTCTTCCAGCACGACAACGCCTGCGCCACCGGCGATCACGAAACCGTCGCGGCTGATGTCGTAGGGGCGCGAGGCCGTCGCCGGCGTATCGTTGTATTTCGAAGACATGGCGCCCATGGCGTCGAACAGCACCGACAGCGTCCAGTCGAGTTCCTCGCAGCCGCCGGCGAAGATGATGTCCTGCTTGCCGATCTGGATCGTCTCATAGGCGTTGCCGATGCAGTGGTTCGACGTCGCGCAAGCCGAAGAGATCGAGTAGTTCACGCCCTTGATCTTGAACCAGGTCGCGAGCGTTGCCGACGCGGTCGACGACATGCCCTTCGGCACAGCGAACGGACCGACGCGCTTCGGCCCCTTGGCGCGCGCGATGTCGGCGGCCTCCACCAGCGTGCGTGTCGACGGTCCGCCGGATCCCATGATGATGCCGGTGCGGACGTTGGAGACTTCGTTCTCCTCGAGACCGGAGTCGCGGATCGCCTGCTCCATGGCGACGTGATTCCAAGCGGCACCTTCGGCAAGGAAGCGCATTGCGCGGCGATCGATCACCTCGGCAGGATTGAGTGTCGGCGCGCCATGCACCTGCGACCGGAAGCCGAGTTCCGCGGCCTTCTCCGCACGCGAAATGCCCGACTTCGCCTCATAGAGGCTCGCAAGCACTTCCTGGGTGTTGTTACCGATGGACGAGACAATGCCCATCCCCGTGATGACAACCCGCCTCATGTTCGCCTCGCCCTGCCTTTATGTTGCCGCCTGATCATCCTGCTCAAGATGGCGCCGTGCCCTGCTTGAACAATCCGACCTTCAAGTCCTTGGCGCGATAAATAATCTCGTCGTCCATGGAAAGCCACCCGTCGGCAATTCCAAGCACGAGCTTTGACCGCATCACGCGCTTGATGTCGATGTTGTACACAACCTTGCGCGCGTGCGGCAGCACCTGTCCGGAGAACTTCAGCTCGCCGAGGCCGAGTGCGCGACCGCGACCTTCGCCTCCGATCCAGCCAAGGTAAAAGCCGACCATTTGCCACATCGCGTCGAGACCGAGGCAGCCCGGCATCACCGGATCGTTCTTGAAATGACAGCCGAAGAACCAGAGATCCGGTTTCACCTCGAGCTCGGCGCGTACCAGCCCCTTGCCGTACTCGCCGCCGGTCTCCGAAATCTCGCTGATCCGATCGAACATGAGCATCGGCGGCAACGGCAACTGGGCGTTGCCGGGACCGAAAAGCTCGCCCCGCCCGCAAGCCAGCAAATCCTCGTATTCGTAACCGCCGCGCCGATCCAGCATCCTCTATCCACCTCTGATATCCCGATGAAGCGCTCTTGCTTGGTCGGACCTTAATCTACCCACGGGAACCGGAATAACCCGCCCCGCATCTTGGCGCTACCTGGGTACGCTACCGGCCTGTTATCTCTGCCGAAAGCGCATATGTGGTCCGCGCGCTCTCTAACATAGGGTTATTTGGGCGGCAAAGCGGCATTCCATTGATAAATTGCGGTCTCTCCTTAGGTTTCTACCGCAGCTTGGATTCGTTCTAGTTGCGAAAAACTTGCATCTGATAGCCATCCTTTTTATATTTATGAGGAATATTGCCTGAGTTGGGTGCATAGAGTGGACATGAACGACGAAGTACCGGCTGTGAACGACGATGCCGTGCACCCGGATGCCCGGGGCGCTGGGCACCACCCTGCCCTGACCGGCTGCCCGTGGCATGACGTCAACGAGATGCTGCAGTCTGCCGGCCTCCGGCCCACCCGTCAGCGCATGGCGCTGGGTTGGCTGCTGTTCGGCAAGGGCGCGCGCCACCTGACCGCTGAAATGCTGTACGAGGAAGCCACGCTGGCCAAGGTTCCGGTGTCGCTGGCGACCGTCTACAACACGCTCAACCAGCTGACCGATGCCGGCCTGCTGCGTCAGGTCAGCGTCGACGGCACCAAGACCTATTTCGACACCAACGTGTCGACGCATCACCACTTCTATCTCGAACATAATCACGAGCTGGTCGACATTCCCGACCCGAACCTCGTGCTGTCGAAGATGCCCAACGTGCCGGATGGCTACGAGATTTCCCGCGTCGACATGGTCGTGCGGCTGCGCAAGAAGCGCTGATCCGTCTTACCGTCGATTTGAGTTGCGATGGCCGGGCTCGTCCCGGCCATTTCATTTGGGGACGAGGAAACTCAGTCCACCTTCTCGTCGGCGTAGACGCCCCACAGGCGCTGCTGCTCGATCCAGCCGTCGAACCCGTTGCCGGTCACCCGGCACCAGTTATTGGCGCATTTCTTGACCTGCGCGACGACGCCGGCCTGCAGGCGCGCCGCGATGGCGCTGGTGGCGTCGGGACGATCGTAGAGCGAGGCCAGATCGTCCTTGTTCTTCATGGTGACGACCGCGGTGCGGCGGCCGGACAGCAGGGAATGATAGACCCAGCCTTCGGCCCCTTCGGAATCGCGCACCCGGCGCCAGTTCTCGAACTCGGCGGTGATTTCGACCGGCAGCCCCGATCGGGTGTAGACCCAGGCGACGTCGTTGTCCTTGGTCGGGCCGGCGCGGACGTTCACATGATCGGATTTCAGGCTGACATAGCGCGGAATCGGCAGGCCGCTGGTGGTGGGGCTCAAATCCTTGGCGGAATGTCCGGGCATGACCGACGCACTCAGCATGCTCCCGACCAGCGCCACCAATGAACCAAAACGCCAGACCATCAACTCGTCTCCTGCCGAGATGCCCAACCCGCATTCGGCGAGCTGCAACCCAAACCCAAATCCAAATCCAAACCCCTGCCCGAAGGCCCCTGCACCCGCGCCGTTCGTCCCCTGCACGCATGGATCCGGGGGGTTCTTGTCTTGGCCCGGCCTTCTGCTAGAGAGGACGGAACGCCTGAGAGCGAGAACACCCGAATTTCCCCTGACGAAAGCCGGGGCAAGTATCGGGGAACCCTAGGAAACGCGAAGGAAACGCCGGGACAGCACGGCTTTCAGCAGTGTCGAACAACCGGGTTAATGAGGCCTGAACGGCTCGGTTTTTGGCGAGCCGTGCGCCCCATGAAAGCAGGACATGTCGGTAAAGAAAAAGCCTCTCGTCGTCGTCACCCGCAAGCTGCCGGACTCGATCGAGACCCGGATGCGCGAGCTGTTCGACGCCAGACTGAATCTCGACGACACGCCGATGACGCCGGAACAGATCGCCGAGGCGGCGAGGACCGCCGACGTGCTGGTGCCGACCGTGACCGACATGGTCCGCGAGGACGTGATCAATCAGCCCGACTGCAAGCTGAAGATGATCGCCAATTTCGGCAACGGCGTCGACAATATCGACGTCGCCGCTGCCCACGCCCGCGGCATCACGGTGACCAACACCCCGAAGGTGCTGACCGAGGACACCGCCGACATGACCATGGCGCTGATCCTCGCGGTGCCGCGGCGCCTGATCGAGGGCGCCTCGATCCTGACCGAAGGCAAGCAGCACTGGGCCGGCTGGTCACCGACCTGGATGCTTGGCCACCGCATCGGGGGAAAGAGGCTCGGCATCGTCGGCATGGGCCGCATCGGCCAGGCCGTGGCGCGCCGTGCCCGCGCCTTCGGCCTGCAGATCCACTATCACAACCGCCGCCCGGTGGCGCCCATGATCGCCGAAGAGCTCGGGGCGACCTATTGGGAAAGCCTCGACCAGATGCTGGCGCGGATGGACATCATCTCGGTGAACTGCCCGCACACGCCGGCGACCTATCATCTGCTCTCGGCGCGGCGGCTCAAGCTGATCCGGAAAGAGGCGTATGTCGTCAACACCGCGCGCGGCGAGGTGATCGACGAGGACACGCTGGTCAAGCTGATCGAAGCCGGCGATATCGGCGGCGCAGCCCTCGACGTCTATGAGCACGAGCCCGCGGTGAACCCGAAGCTGGTGCGGCTCGCCAGAGCCGGCAAGGTGACGCTGCTGCCGCATATGGGCTCCGCCACCATCGAAGGCCGGGTCGAGATGGGCGAGAAGGTGATCATCAACATCCGAACCTTCCTCGACGCCCACAAGCCGCCGGATCGCGTGCTGCCGAGCATGCTGTAGGGGTCGCGTAGCCGGTTCATCGAAACGGCGGCCAAAATATCGAAAACAACCCCATGCAAAGTAGCCGGTGCAGCCGGCCCCCCCCTTGAGGGCCCCTGGAGGGGAAGGGTCAGCTCACATGAAGCGAAGCGGAGTGTGAGATGGGGTGGGGTGATCTCTCAACGCGGACAGCGTTCGAGTGGAGAGACCGTCACCCCACCTCGTCGCGCATTTCATTCGCGCCATCTATCTGGTCTTCCGCCGCGCCTGCTTGCGCCAGTCGGCGACGAACGACACGAAGGCGGCGAGCGCGGGCGGTGGCTGGCGACGGCTGGGATAATAGAGGAACGGCCCGTCGAACGGCGGGCACCAATCGTCGAGCACGCTGACCAGTGCGCCGGATTTGATGCCGTAGCGGACATAGCCCTCGAACGTCGCCCAGTAGCCGACGCCGTCATGGACCGCGCGCAGCGCAAGGCCGAGATAGGTCGCAGTCAGCTTGGCCGGCGGCGACACCTTCACCAGGCGGCCATTCTTCTCGAACTCCCAATCGAACATCACGCCGTTGCTGAAGCGGCTGCGGATGCAGGCATGCGTCAGCAGATCCTTCGGATGCATCGGCCGGCCGTGCTTCGCGACATAGTCGCTCGACGCCACCACCGCGTAGCGCTGGGGCGCACCGAGCGGCACCGCGACCATGTCCTGCGCCAGATGCTCGCCATAGCGCACGCCGGCGTCAAAACCCTGCGCGACGATGTCCACGAACGCACTCTCGGCCACGACATCGAGGTCGACCTGCGGATATCTGCCGAGGAACGGCGCGATCATCGGCGCCAGCACCAGATCGACCACAGGCGGCGGCGCGTTGATCCGCAGCCGCCCCGACGGCTCGGCGCGCAGGCCGCGCACCTCGGTGATCGCGTCGGCGACGTTGACCATGGCCGGCGCGACACGGGCGAGCAGCAGCTCGCCGGCTTCGGTCAGCGATACGCTGCGGGTGGTGCGGTTCATCAGGCGGACGCCGAGCCGTTCCTCCATGTCGCGCAGACGCTGGCTGAGGCTCGAAACAGAGACGCGGCTCTCCAGCGCGGCACGCCGGAAGTTGCGCGTGCGCGCCACCGCCACGAAGGCGTCGAGGTCGCGAAGGTCGAAATCCTGCATTGTTCGATACAGTGAACAAGCCATTCCGGATTGTCCAGCTTATCCCGAAAGGCGGATCGGCCCATATCAGCCGCGTCATTTGCCGGCGGATCTTCCGCCGGCACGCTTTGGGAACTCCATCATGGACACACGCAAACTCGGTTCCACCGGCCCTAAGGTCTCGCAGATCGGGCTCGGCTGCATGGGCATGTCCGACTTCTACGGCCCGACCGACCGCAGCGAGAGCATCGCCACGATCCATGCCGCGCTCGATGCCGGCATCACGCTGCTCGATACCGGCGACTTCTACGGCATGGGCCACAACGAGATGCTGATCGGCGAGGCGATGAAGAGCCGCAGCCGCGACAATCTCGTGATCAGCGTCAAGTTCGGCGCGCTGCGCGATCGCAACTATGGCTTTCACGGCTATGACAGCCGTCCGGTCGCCGTGAAGAATTTCGTCGCCTATTCGCTGCAGCGGCTCGGCGTCGACCACATCGACATCTACCGCCCGGCGCGGCTCGATCCCAACGTGCCGATCGAGGACACGGTCGGCGCGATGGCCGACATGATCAAGGCCGGCTGGATCAAACATATCGGTCTGTCCGAGGTTGGCTCGGACACCATCCGCCGCGCGCACAAGGTGCATCCGATCGCCGATCTGCAGATCGAATATTCACTGGTGTCGCGCGGCATCGAGACCGACATCCTGAACACCTGCCGCGAGCTCGGCATCGGCATATCAGCCTATGGCGTGCTGGCGCGCGGCCTGATCAGCGGGCACTGGTCGAAGGACCGCGCCGGTGCAAAGGATTTCCGCCTGCTCAGCCCGCGCTTCCAGGCTGGCAACATCGACACCAACCTCGCGCTGGCGGATCGGCTGCGTGTCATCGCCGGCGAGATCGGCGCCTCGCCGGCACAGGTCGCGATTGCCTGGGTCGCAGCGCAGGGCAAGGACATCGTGCCGCTGGTCGGCGCGCGGCGCCGCGAGCGGCTGACCGAAGCACTCGGCGCGCTCGATGTGAAACTGACAGCGGCGCATCTTGCCGCACTCGCCGAGGCATTTCCGCCCGGCGCCGCCGCCGGCGGACGTTATCCGGAAGAGCATCTCCGGCACATGGATAGCGAGAAGTCCGCGACGGCGTCTTAACCAACTACAGATGCCCGCTCAGATCGGTGATGGCAGGAGCATCACCATTGAGCGGGTTCTGCGGATCGCGCGCGTAGCGCAGGGTTTCGAACCGCATCGCGCGCGCATCCACCATCAGCAGGCGGCCGACCAGGCCCTCGCCGAAGCCGACGATCTCGCGGATCGCCTCCAGCGCCATCATCGATCCCAGCACGCCGGCGAGTGCGCCCATCACGCCGGCCTCGGCGCAGGCCGGCACCGTGCCGGGCGGCGGCGCCTCCGGGAACAGGCAGCGATAGGTCGGGTTGAACACCCCTTCCGCATTCTTCTCGTGGGCGCGGATCGTGGTCAGCGAGCCGTCGAACTGGCTCAGCGCCGCGGTGATCAGCGTCCGCTTCGCAAGGAAGCAGGCATCGGCGACGAGATAGCGGGTCTCGAAATTGTCGGAGCCGTCGAGCACCAGATCGTAATTCGCAATCAGCGCCAGCGCATTGCCGGCAGTGAGCCGCATCGGATGCGCCTCGAACGCAACATGCGGATTGAGCGCGTGGATCTGAGCCGCGGCGCTGTCGACCTTGCGCTTGCCTATATCGGATGTCGTATGGATGATCTGGCGCTGCAAATTGGACAGCGAGACGATATCGTCATCGATTACGCCGAGCCGGCCGACGCCGGCGGCAGCCAGATACATCAGCACCGGCGCACCGAGGCCGCCGGCGCCGATCACCAGCACGGAGGCTTGCTTCAACGCATTCTGCCCCGGGCCGCCCACCTCGCGCAGCACGATGTGGCGGGCGTAGCGTTCGAGTTCGTCAGCACTCAGCATGATGATGTCCTGCGCGCTGTTCCCTGAACCGGAGCGCGGTTGTTGCCGACCAAGCAGATGTGCTTAATTGCGTGGACGTCAATGGTTTCAGTCATTTCCCCGGATTTGTCATGAGATTGGTGCTTTCGGCAACATTGATCGTCGCGGCTGCAGGCGCGGCGCATGCCCAGTTGACGCCGCCGACGACGGCCGGGGCCAAGCCGAAAACGGTGACGACCGTGCCGGTTCGCCCCGCGCTGCAAAAGCCGGAGGATACCGCGGGCGCGATGGCGCAGGCCGAGCGGCTGGCGCTGCAATCCGACCTCGCCTGGGTCGGCGAATATAACGGCGCGATTACCGGCGACGTCAGCGAGCGCATGGTCAATGCGATCAAGGAATTCCAGAAAAACCGCGGCGGCAAACCGACCGGCGTGCTGAACCCGCAGGAGCGCGGCGTGCTCGCCGACACCGCGCGGCGGAAGCAGGAGAGCGTCGGCTGGCGCATCGTTACCGAACCTGCCACCGGAGCGCGGCTCGGCATTCCCACAAAATTGGTGCCGCAGCTCACCAGCGATGCCTCCGGCGCCAAATGGACTTCACCCACCGGCACTGTTCAGGTGCTGCTGACCCGGCGCAAGGAAGCGAGCCCGACCACCGCAAAGCTTGCCGAGCAGGAAAAGAAGGAGCCGGCCGGCCGCACCATCGACTACACCGTGGTGAAGCCGGATTTCTTCGTGCTGTCGGGCATGCAGGGGCTGAAGAAGTTCTATCTGCGCGGCACCTTGAAGGGCGACGAGGTGCGCATCCTCACTATCCTCTATGACCAGGCGATGCAGACCACCGTCGAGCCGGTGGTGATCGCGATGTCGAGCGCCTTCAACGCATTTCCAACGGGCGTGCAGGCCGGCCCGCCGCCGCGCAAGACCGTCGAATATGCCACCGGCGTCGCGGTCAGCGATGATGGCGCGATCATAACTGACCGCGTCGCGACCAACGACTGCATCGCGCTGACGATCCCGGGTTACGGCAATGCCGACCGGGTCGCCGAGGACAAGGAACATGATCTCGCTCTGCTGCGCATCTATGGGGCGCGCGGGCTGAAGCCGCTCAGCATCGCAGGCCAGGCGACACAGACCGCGCTCGACATCACCGGCATCGCCGATCCGCAGAACCAGGGCGGCGGCGCGGCCGCGAGCAGCGTCAAGGCATCAGTGGCGCAACTCGGCGGCGGCGACCAGGCGCTGTCACCGCCGCCTGCGCTCGGGTTCTCCGGCGCGGCGGCGCTCGACGGTGGCGGCAAGTTTGCCGGCATCGCGCTGCTGAAGCCTGTCATCGTTGCAGGCCCCGCGAACGCGGCACCACCGGCGCAGGCCGCGCTGGTGCCTGCCGATACGGTGCGCACCTTCCTGAAGGCACATGGCGTCACCGCAGCGGGCGAATCGGCGGACGCCAAATCCGCCGTGGTTCGCGTGATCTGCGTCAGGAAGTAGGATGCTGTCATCGGCCGCGCATGCGGGCGATCGGGTATTCCAGAGACTCCTGTGATTCAGCCACGGCTCTCCCCAGGCGTCGTTCTGGCGAAAGCCAGGACCCATAACCACCGCATTCGGCGATGAAACCGGACGTTGCCCCGGCGTCGCGCAACAATGAGATTTGGGGTAATGGGTCCTGGCTTTCGCTAGGACGACGTTGAGGCTGGTGCAGCGTAGTCCGCGTCACCTCAACGCAAACCGCACGCCGGCGCGAGCCAGGCCACCGGCAATGCCGACGGGCGTGCCGTCGGCGCGCCAGCAGGCCGCGCCCGACATCGTGCCGTCAGCGTGGAACTGGATCGCGTTCATGCCACCGGCGACAGTCGGCACCACCTGCACCTTGTGGCCCTTCGCAGCGAGCCCGGCACGGACGGTCTCCGGCACCGCCTGCTCGACCTCGAGCGCATTGCCCTCGGTCCAGACCCGCGGCGCTTCGACCGCTTCCTGCAGGCTCATGCCGTGGTCGATCAAATTGATCAGCGCCTGCATCGCGCTCGGGAAGATGCGCTTTCCGCCGGGCAGGCCGAGCGCGTAAGCAAGCCTGCCGTCGCGCAGCGCCATCATCGGCGACATCGAGGTGGTGACGCGCTTGCCTGCGGCCAGCGACAGCGCATGCCCCGGCCGCGGATCGAACAGGTTCATGTAGTTGTTCGGCACCGTGCCGAGGCCCGGGATCAGGACCTTGGCCCCGAACAGATTGTTGATGGTCTGGGTGGTCGCGACCACATTGCCCATCGCATCCGCCGCGGTCATGTGCGTGGTGTGCGCGCTTTCGAGCTGGGTGACGCCGGCGCTCCAGGTCTGCGCCCGGTTCGGATCGATCGCGCGGCGGCGCTCCTCGGCATAAGCCTTCGAGGTCAGCCGCTCCACCGGCACGTTGATATAGGCGGGATCGCCGCTCGCGGCTTCACGGTCGGCAAAGGCGATCTTCAGCACCTCGGCAAGGTAATGAATCGTCTCGGTGGTGCCGAAGCCGAGCTGTGCGATGTCATAGCCTTCGAGGATATTGAGCATCTCCGTGATGTGCACGCCCGACGCCGCGGGCGGCGGGGGCCCGAGGATTTCCCAGCCGCGGTAGTCGCAGCGGATCGGCTGCCGCTCGACGGTCTTGTAGGTCGCGAGATCTTCCTGCGCGATGAAGCCGCCGTTCTTCTTCATGTAGTCGACCAGGATGTCGCCGAGCGGCCCCTGGTAGAGCGCGTTGTCGCCGTGATCGGCGATGTATCTCAGCGTTTCGGCATACTCCGCCTGCACCACGCGCTCGCCGGGCTTCAGCGGCGTGCCGTTGGGCAGATAGATCGCCGAGATCGGCTTGTCCTTCAGCATCTCCTCGGCGCCGTCGGTGATGCATTCGTGCAGATAGGGCGTCGCCGCATAGCCGCGCGCCGCATGCTTGATCGCGGGCTGCATCACGTCGGCGAGGCTCATGGTGCCGAAACGGCGCAGCGTTTCGCACCAGGCCTTCAGCGAGCCCGGCACCGCGACCGCCTTCGGCCCGTTCAAATTCTCGTTGCCGACGGTGTCGAACACGTCATGCGCCGAGCCGGGCTTCGAGGTGTAGGTATCGGGCTTCACCGCCTTCGGCACCGTGCTCTGGCCGTCGATGAAGCGATGGCTGCCGTCGGCAAGACGAATATGCGCCATGCCGCCGCCGATGATGCCGACCATCATCGGCTCGACCACGGTCAGCGTGAACAAAGTGGCGATTGCCGCATCGATCGCATTGCCGCCGGCAGCGAGCATCTCGGCGCCCGCGCTCGATGCCAACGGATGATTGCTCACCACCATGCCGCGGCTGCTGCTGGCCGGCTGCTTCTCACATTGAAAACTTGCCGCGGTGCGGTCGCGCCAATTGCCGCTCATGAATTCGCACTCCCTTTGTTGTTATTTCTGGCACTTCGGGCACCAGAACGTCGAGCGGCCGTTCTGGGTGAAGCGCCTGACGATACCCTCGCAGCCCGACGTGCGGCACGTCTCGCCTTCGCGGTCGTAGACCTGGAACGAATGCTGGAAGTAGCCGAGATCGCCGTTGGTCAGCCGATGGTCGCTGATCGAGGAACCGCCGGCCTTGATCGCCTGGTTGAGCACCGAATGGATCGCATCGACCACCCGCTTGGCATGGTCGGTCGGCTCGGCCTTTTTGGTCGCAAGCGTAGCGGCCAATCGCCGCGGCGACAGGTGCGAACGGAACAGCACCTCGCAGACATAGATATTGCCAAGCCCCGCCACCACGCGCTGATCGAGCAGCGCCGCTTTCAGGCTGGTCTTCTTGTTATGGCAGGAGCGCGCCAGCATCGTCGCGTCGAACTCGTTGCCGAGCGGTTCGGGTCCAAGCCCCTTCAACAGCGGCTCATCCTCGATCGCATTGCGGGCGATGATCTTCATGTAACCGAACCGCCTGGGATCGTTGAACACGACCGCCGCGCCCGAGGACATGTGGAACACGACGTGATCATGCGCGCGATCGTCGCTGCGCGGATGGTGGAATTGCCCCGGCGTCGCCGCGCCGTCCTGCTTCAGCACGCGGAACGAGCCCGACATGCCCAGATGCATCAGCAGCACGTCGCCGGAGTTCAGGTCCGCCATCAAATATTTGGCGCGGCGGCCGAGCCCGGTGATGGTCTGACCCTCGAGCCGGGCGATAAAGTCCTTTTGAAATGGAAACCGCAAATCCTTGCGGCGGGCCTCGGCCTTGAGGATTTTGGACCCTTCCATGGCCGGTTGCAGGCCGCGGCGGACGGTCTCGACTTCGGGTAATTCCGGCATGGCAGGCATTCACCTTTTGGAAGTGACGTGATAGCGCCATTGCGGCCGCCGCGCTATGGTTTGGCTGGAGCGTTTTCGAGCGAACTGGGCCCCGGTTCGCCGTGAAGAGAACGCGACCAAAAGGTAAGAGTGTGAGTTGATGGATCGGCCGGATCAAACCACCCATTTCGGCTTCAGGGACGTGCCCCTGGGCGAGAAGCAGACGCTGGTGAACGACGTGTTTCACAGCGTGGCGTCACGCTACGACTTGATGAACGATCTGATGTCGGTCGGGCTGCACCGGGCCTGGAAGGACGTCATGATCACGACGCTCGATCCGCCGAAGGGCGACCGGCCGTTCGCGCTGCTCGACGTCGCCGGCGGCACCGGCGACATCTCGTTCCGGGCCGCCAAGGCCGCGGGCACCGGCTTCCATGCCACCGTCTGCGACATCAATACCGACATGCTTGCCGTCGGCCGCGAGCGCGCCACCAGGCAGCATCTCGATGACCGCGTCTCGTTCGTCGAGGGCAATGCAGAGGCGTTGGCTTTCGCCGATCGCGCATTCGACGCCTACACCATCGCGTTCGGCATCCGCAACGTGCCGCAGATCGAGCTGGCGCTGCGCGAGGCCTATCGGGTGCTCAAGCCGGGCAGCCGCTTCCTGTGCCTGGAATTCTCCACCGTCGACGTGCCCGGCCTCGACCGGATCTACGATCTGTTTTCCTTCAAGGTGATTCCGCCGCTCGGCCGCGCCGTCACCGGCGACGCTGAGTCCTATCAATATCTCGTCGAATCGATCCGCAAATTCCCGCGGCCGAACGCGTTCGCCGAGATGATCGGCGCCGCCGGCTTTGCGCGCGTGAAGTGGCAGAGCCTCTCCGGCGGCATCGTGGCGCTGCATTCGGGCTGGCGTTTGTGATCTCTGCACTGACCCACATCGCGCGGCTTGCCCGCGCCGGTTTCGTGTTTGCGCGCGAAGGCGTGTTCGGCGTCGTCGATCCCGCGCTGGTGCCGCCGCCCGGGCAACTCGCATTGAAGATGGCGCGATTGATCGAGCGCCGCTCGGCCAAGTCAGGTCCGCGGCTGTCGCGCGCGCTGACCCGGCTCGGGCCGGCCTATCTCAAGCTCGGGCAATTCCTCGCCACCCGCCCAGACGTGGTCGGCGTGGCAATGGCGCGCGATCTCGAAAGCTTGCAGGACCGGCTGCCGCCATTCGCACAGGAAGAGGCCGAGACCGTTATCACGCAATCGCTGGAACGGCCGGTATCGCAGGCCTTTGCGCATCTCGGACCTGCGGTGGCTGCCGCCTCGATCGCGCAGGTGCATCGCGCCGAGGTCGAGCGCGACGGCGTGCGGCAGCAGGTTGCGGTCAAGGTGCTGCGGCCCAACGTCGCCGCGCGCTTCCGCCGCGACCTCAGCGACTTCTTCTTTGTCGCGCACAAGGCCGAGGCGCATTCCGCCGAGGCCCGGCGCTTGAGGCTGATCGAAGTCATCAACACCATGTCGCGCTCGGTCGCGATGGAGATGGACCTGCGGCTCGAAGCGGCCGCGCTGTCCGAGATGGCCGAGAACACGCGCGACGATCCGGATTTCCGCGTGCCCACCGTGGATTGGGATCGCACCGCGCACAGCGTGCTGACCATGGAGTGGATCGACGGCATTGCGCTGAACGATCATGCGCGGCTGGCGCAGGCCCAGGTCGACCTGCCGGATCTCGGCCGCAAGGTGATCCAGAGCTTCCTGCGCCACGCGCTGCGCGACGGCTTCTTCCATGCCGACATGCATCCGGGCAATCTGTTCCTCGACGAGACCGGCCGCCTCGTTGCGGTGGATTTCGGCATCATGGGCCGACTCGGGATGAAGGAACGGCGCTTCCTGGCCGAGATCCTGCTCGGCTTCATCACCCGCGACTATCGCCGCGTTGCCGAAGTGCATTTCGAGGCCGGCTATGTGCCGGGCCATCATTCGGTGGAGAATTTCGCGCAGGCGATCCGGGCCATCGGCGAGCCGATCCACAATCGCACCGCCGAGGAAATCTCGATGGCGAAGCTCCTGACGCTTCTGCTCGAGGTCACCGGCCTGTTCGACATGCAGACGCGGCCCGAACTGATCCTGCTGCAGAAGACCATGGTGGTGGTCGAGGGCGTGGCGCGCGGCTTCGACCCCAAGCTCGACATCTGGAAGATCGCCGACCCCGTCGTGCGCGAATGGATCACGCACAATCTCGGGCCCGCCGGTCGCATCCAGGGCGCGATTTCGGGTGCGGGCGAGCTCGGTCGCGTCCTCGCCAATTTGCCGTCGATTGCCAACCGCGCCGTGACCGTGCTGGAGCAGCTCGAGACCATGACCCGGGAGGGTCACATGCTGTCGTCGGACTCGATCGACGAAATGGCCCGCGCCGAGGCCCGCAAGGCGCGGGTGCAGACCGTCGGCCTCTGGGTCATTGCGATCGCCTCCATCGCAATCTTCTTCGCCATCCGCGCGCACTGATTGCAATGCATGCATCATGTGATAGCATCGCTGTCACATTTGAGTATGATGCCTGAGGGCACGCCATGGCCAGCCTGACCATCCGCAAACTCGACGACACGCTGAAGGCCTATCTGCGGCTGCGTTCCGCCAAGAACGGACGCTCGGTCGAAGAGGAGGTCCGGGTGATCCTCCGGGAGCTTGCAGGGGGCGGTACGGAGCCCACGGAGACGCCCACATCGGGTTCCCCGACGGTTACAGCTCCTGCTCCGCGGCCCGCCAGCGCGGCCGGCGAGCCCAAGGTGACCCTGATCATCGGCGGCGGGATTGCGGCCTACAAGGCGCTGGATCTGATCCGGCGGCTCAAGGAACGGCACATCCAGGTCCGCTGCGTGCTGACCAAGGCGGCGCAGCAATTCGTGACCCCGCTCGCCGCCAGCGCGCTGTCGCATGAGCGCGTCTACACCGATCTGTTCGACGCCGAGAGCGAATTCGACGCCGGCCATATCCGGCTGGCGCGGGACTGCGACCTGATCGTGGTGGCGCCGGCGACCGCCGACCTGATGGCCAAGATGGCGCAAGGCCATGCCGACGATCTCGCCACTGCCACCTTGCTCGCGGCCAACCGGCCGATCCTGCTGGCGCCGGCCATGAACCCGCTGATGTGGAACAACCCGGCCACCCGCCGCAACCTGCTGCAGCTCCGCCGCGACGGCGTCCACACCGTCGGCCCCAATGCGGGCGAGATGGCGGAAGCCGGCGAGGCCGGCGTCGGGCGGATGGCCGAG
>NZ_JACMYK010000106.1 GCF_020889785.1 Bradyrhizobium acaciae | reverse complement strand
GGTGGTCTTGATCGACGCCCACAAACGTCATGACTGGCTGATTGGTGCTGTGACCAAGCGACTTCGAGAGGAGCTCGACAAGCTGCAGGTTGAAATCAATGATGAGAAGAGCCGCATAGTCGATCTAGGGCGAGGCAAGAGCTTCGGCTTTCTGGGTTTTGACTTTCGCTACATCCGCAGCTTGCGGGGAGCGATGCGGCCGCACTACACGCCCAAGCTGAAGAAGCGAACGGCGTTACTGCGGGATCTGAAGGAAGTATTTCGTCGGCACCGATCGCAACCGATTGGCAGGGTCATCAACCTGATCAATCCGAAGCTCCGGGGCTGGGTGAACTACTTTTCGGCTGGACACTCTGGCAGGTGTTTCAGCTACATCAGAGATTGGGTGGAGAAAAAGGTCAGGCGCCATCTGGCGCGGGCACGGCAACGAAAGGGCTTCGGCTGGGAGCAGTGGAGTAAATCATGGCTGTACGATACCCTGAAGCTGTTCAACGACTACCGGGTAAAACACGGCTGACGAAAGCTGCCCAGCGTGATAGGTCCCATAAACCTTGATGCGAAGCGAATGGGGGCGCGTAGTGCGGGAAATCCGCATGCTGCGTGCGATGAGGCGGGGGCTGGAAACGTACACATCCAAGGCTCTTGGATGTGCGGCGCGCCAGTCCTCGACCCTACCTCAAGAAACCCATCGGCCGACGCGGGTCGGATAGCCGCTTTTACGATTTGAATCTGCTGCTCGATCTGATTCAATGGCTTCATGACATCGAAGCCGGACGATCTTCCTTCTGACCTCGCGAGCGCCTACCTTGCGCTGCTGGCCGAGCGAGAGACGTTGCAGGCTGAGCGCGATGTCGCCGTCGCGGATGCCGCCAGTGCGCGGGCGGAGCTGTCGGACAACGAAGCGCTGATCGCACATCTTGAGCTGCGGATCGAGAAGCTCAAGCGCGAACTGCACGGGCAGCGATCCGAGCGCTCGGCACGGCTGCTCGAGCAGTTGGAGTTGGAGCTCGAGGAACTCGTAACCACGGCGAGCGAGGATGAGCTTGCCGCTCAGGCGACGGCGGCGAAGACGCAGAACGTCCGTCCCTTCACGCGTAAGCGGCCGGTGCGTAAGCCTTGGCCAGACGATATCGAACACGAGCGCGTCGTTGTTGAAGCTCCAACGACCTGCGCCTGCTGCGGTGGATCACGGCTGGCGAAGGTCGGCGAGGATGTGACCAAGACGCTGGAGGAGATCCCGCGCCGCTTCAAGGTCATAGAGACGGTACGCGAGAAGTTCACCTGCCGCGATTGCGAGACGATCAGTCAGGCGCCTGCGCCGTTCCATGCCACGCCGCGCGGCTTCATCGGTCCACAATTGCTGGCGACCATCCTGTTCGACAAGTTCGGCATGCATATCCCGCTCAACCGCCAAAGCGCGCGCTTCAAGAGCGAGAGGATCGACCTGTCGTTGTCGACGCTGGCGGACCAGGTCGGCCACGGGACCTTCGCGGTCATGCCGCTCTTCCACCTGATCGAACGCCATGTGCTCGCTGCCGAGCGCCTTCATGGCGATGACACTACCATCCGGATCCTGGCGAAGGGCAAGTGCACGACCGGACGGATCTGGACGTATGTACGGGATGATCGGCCCTTTGCCGGGCCTGCGCCGCCTGCGGCGGTCTATTACGCCTCGGGTGACCGACGAGGCGAGCATCCCCAGAAGCATCTGGCCGCCTTCGCCGGCATCCTGCAAGCCGATTGCTACAACGGCTTCGAGCCGCTGTTCGATCCGCAGAAGAAGACACTACCAATTACGCCGGCGTATTGCTTTGCCCATGCCCGGCGAGGCTTCTTCGAGCTGGCTGACATCGAGAAAAATGCTCGGGAGGGCAAGAAGGGTAAACCGGTCTCCCCGATCGCACTGGAGGCGGTCAAGCGGCTGGACGCGTTGTTCGAGATCGAGCGCGCCATCAACGGCTGTGACGCTGACGACCGGCGCGCCGTCCGCCAGGAACAGAGCAAGCCGCTTCTCGACGACATGCACGCCTGGCTGCTGCGCGAGCGCGAAACCCTCTCGCGCTCGTCCGAGGTCCTGAAGCCGATCAACTACATGCTCAGGCGCTGGGAGGGCTTCGCCCGCTTCCTCGACGACGGCAGGATCTGCTTGACCAACAATTGCGCTGAACGCGCATTGAGAGGCATCGCCTTGGGACGGCGCAACTGGACCTTCGCCGGCAGCCAGCGTGGGGCCAACCGTGCCGCCATCATGCTGACGATGATCACGACGTGTCGTCTCAATGACGTCGATCCAAAGGCCTGGCTTGCCGACGTCCTCACCCGTATCGCCGATCTTCCCACTTCGCGTCTGCACGAACTGCTGCCCTGGGAATGGAAGCTTCTGCGCCAGGCTGCAGAGCCCTCCGATCAGCGGGCCGCCTGATCTTCACCCAACGCCATCATAGCGCTCTCGAGACCCGCGCGCATGCGTCAATCGGGCGGCCCTCGTCGTGTGCGTACTCTGTATCTTGCACCTGATCCGCAACAGCCTGGCGTAAGGATCGCAAGGCAATCCTGCCTGCGATCAAGGCGATCTACCATCGCAGAGAATGCGGACATGGCGCTGGCCCACTTCGAGCAGTTCGAGGCCGAATGGGGCAAGCGCTATCCGGCAATCGGAGCGACCCGGCGCAGGGCGTGGGAGCACGTCGTGCCGTTCTTCGCCTTCGCATCAGGTGTCCGCAGAATGATCTACACAACCAACGCGGTGGAGGCGCTGCACCGCTCATTGCGCAGAGATCATCAAGACGCGCGGCAGTTCCCCAACGACGATGCCGCGTTGAAGATGCTCTATCTCGCGATCAAGAATGCGGGCCCGCGCTGGGGGCGCTCGGTCGAATGGACCGTTGCGATGAGCAAGTTCGCCCTCCAGTTCGGCAAGCGTTTTCCGGGAACAACGCGATGACAAACTCATCACGGCATGGCCTATGATCGCTTGGCGCGCACCGTCGCCGCGAAGTCCTGCGCCTGCGGCGCACCGCTTCGCGGCCTCGGGACTTGACCGCTCGATGCGACCAAGCAAATTTGTCCGCCATGCCGTCGACGCCCTGCTCTCGATGCTGACTACCCCACTTCAACCGTCACAGAAATCCCTTACACAAAACTCCTGTCAACGGGCAGCGAACTTTCCGTAAGAATGGGCTTCCAAATTTCCGTAGGTGACGGCGCTTGTGGTTCGGGGATCAGCCGGCAGCGGGATCGTCATTGGTCCTTCCGAGTGGGCGGCCGCGGCGCTTGGGCTGCGGCGGGTTTGTGAAATGCGCTGGCGACCAGCGGGTCAGCGAGAACGATCGAGCACCAGGCGGTGCTGGAAGAACTCCTCGCCGCAGAAGAGCTGGTAATAGGGTTCTCCACCCAGCGCTCGCACACCACCTCGTCGGAGAGGTCGTAGGTGTGCTTGAGGATGGCAAGTCCTGCCATCAGCCGCGGCGGCGGTCGGCCCGGCTTGTCCTCATAGACCGCGCCGAACCGTTCCTTGAGGAACGACCAGTCGATCGTCCGCGAAAGCTTCACCAAGGCATGGTCCATGTCGATGGATCGCATCCAGCCGCGAGCGCAGAAGGTCAGCCTATCCGCTGCCCCATCGTTCCTTCGGTCGCATCGTCCTCTCCGCTCCAGCCAACCGAGCCACGGCTCGCGATTCGAAGGAATCCTTAAAACGATATTGCAAGCTTTTGAGGCCTCCCACGCCAATAGCTTGCAATCTCAAACCTCACTCCGCCTCCAAAAAATGACTCTCGCTCAAACGCTTGGGAGCTTCTTCGCGGACGACGAATTACTGACGGAAAGCTTCAGGCAACTGAAGCGCTGCGCGGTGCCCGGCGTCGACGGGATGACATGGCGCGACTATGAGAAAGGGCTCGACGAGCGAATAGCAGCGCTTTGGGACGCGGTCCCCTACCGCAACCCTTGCTCCGCACAAAACAAGGATCCATGCACCGCAAAAATGAAGAGACGCAAAGAGAAATGTCGGAATGTCAACGCTGGCGGCGTCAGCCCTCGTTTCGCACGAAGTGGGCTGCTTCTCAAATACTAAATTGGCCTCACCAAAGCAGGTAGTCTCTAGATCAATGTCAATGGTTTACAGTCCGCTGCTGACTAGTTGTACGGATTATGCGGCGGGTCTCTGAACGATAGGATGCTAGCGAAGCAATGAGAAAGCGTAGTTGGTTCGTGCACGTCTCACACTCTCATCCGTGTCGTCGAGAAACTTCTCAACTGCCGAGGTCTGACAGCCGCTCAATTGCCAGTCGCGGGCTATCGCCGAAGGCGTGCGCGATGTTCTGCTCCAAAGTTGAGCTACGGATCGGATCGCGTCCTCTGAGGCCAAAATCGCGACATCAAAGCCCTTCCGGATAACCATCACGGACGACAAATTCAGTCCTAGCATCACATCCTCAACGAGATACTGCACGAGCAAGCCGATGTTAATCGCCAAAGAATCTCAACCGACAATCATCTCACTTCTCCTGATCAGGCAGACTACCAGCCGATCAGCAATGCGAGATCATCGCTGTTGTGAAGAGTGGTACCGGGCCGGCATGCCAGGCGTGCTTTCAGTGGTGCGCTTCGGAGATTCGAGATCGATCGGAGTGAGACACTGCACTTTGCCGCGCTTGATTAGCGATCGTGTCTTCACCGCCGGCGCGTCCGATCTAAAAGATCCCGCGACGCCGCGCGTTGGCTGTGGTGATTGGAAAATTCACCGAGCTATCGGACGCAAAAGCTCCGCCTGTTGACCGACTTCCCTTTGTCTCCTGAAGCCTAGGTTCCATATGATGACCTCTGCAAGCTTGACCCAAAGCCAACTTCACGATCGCGTAGCGAGTGCCTCGCGCAGACTGGATATCTTGGAAACTGCATACGAAACCATCACTGTCCCACAACTAGTGTCCATGCGGGCGCAAACGCACGGCTCAACGATCGCGATCGACATCTTCGAGCGAGGCGAGCGTATCACTTACTCCGAGATGGACCGCTGGTCCAACAAATACGCACGTGCTCTGCGAGCATTTGGAGTGTCCAAGGGCGATCGGATGGCTGTGATGCTGCCCAATCGTATCGAATTCCCGATCTTGTGGTTCGGACTTGCAAAGCTCGGTGCGGTGCTAGTTCCCCTCAACCTCCGCTACACGCCGAGGGAAATCGAATATGTTCTGAGCGATACACAACCGAAAGCTATCATCGTCGACGAATCTGTGTGGCCAGTGTTCTCCACGATCGACCCTTGGCCACAAGCCATCGATGGGAAGCGAGTGATTCTTGTCGGGCAACCTTCGCACGGGGCCGCTGCTACCCTTGATGATCTGCTTAAGGGCGTCGACGACTCGCCAGTGGACGAGGATATTCGTCCCGACTGTCTGCTGAGCATTCAATACACGTCAGGGACGACGGGGTTTCCGAAAGGCTGCATGTTGACGCACGATTACTGGGGGGTGATGTCGTACCAGCGAGTCATCCGGGACCTTCAGCCGTACAAGAAGTATCTATCAGCCGGGCCGTTCTTCTATTCCTCTCCGCAATGGAATCTTTTGAGCTCATATCGCCAAGGCGGCACGTTGTACCTGGCTCACCAACTCAGCTCCCCGCTATTCTTCGGCTGGGTCAAAAAGTTCCACATCGAGTGGTGCGTGTTGCCTGAGCCGACGGCACGCGAACTTATAGCCGCCGCCGATGCGACAACCTGCCTAAAGCAGGTTATGCAGACCGACAGTTGGAATCCAGATACGGTGCGCCGATTCCGCGAGCGGTTTCGCGTACGAGCCCTAGACTCTTACGGGATGACTGAAATCGGCTACGCCACGCTACCCGCGCATATTGAAGAAATGGAAGAATCAGGGTCGGTCGGGATTCGTGCCCCGTTTCGAGCGCTACGGTTGGTGAAGGAAGATGGCAGTCCCACGCAAGTAGGCGAAGTCGGCGAGTTGCTGGTGAAAGGGCGTGCGATCTTCAAAGGCTACTGGAATAGACCGGAAGAGAATGCCGCTGCCTTCGAAGGTGAGTGGTTCAGGACGGGCGATCTCTTGCGCCGCGACGAACTCGGCTTCTACTGGCTTGTAGGACGTAAAAAGGACATGATCCGACGCTTGGGTGACGAGAATATCTCTGCTCGCGAAGTCGAGGTAGTCATTCGTGAGATCCCCGAGATCGCAGATGTGGCCGCGGTCCCTGTTCCCGATGTCGAGCGCGGCGAAGAGATCAAGATCTACGTGCAGTTGAAGGAAGGTATCACGCCAGCTGATCTCCGAGTGGAACGCATTCTCGAGCACGCCCGTGCGCGTCTTGCCGTATTTAAGCGACCGCGGTACATTGCCTTTACGCCGGCGCTACCGCGAACCACCTCCAGCGACAAAGTACGCAAGCATGAGCTTACAGCTGTCAGCGACCTGATTGCTGGAGCTTATGATAGTGAGGAGAAGCGGTGGCGCTAAAGTGGCCATTTTAGCATAGTTCGCCCAAGCGCAGTGAGTGATCAGTTCGTCATTGCAGCGCCTAAAGGCTGACGGAGATCCTTGCTCTGGTCTCGCCATCATTTGAATTCAGTAATGCGGTGGTACTTCGAGGTCAGCCTCCGCCGGCAAGCGAATCTGACTGGCCATTCGAAAACTGCAATCCGCTGATAAACAATGCGTTCTGAACGTTCAAAAGTCTGGGCGAACGTATTGCAACGATCGATCAATGTCGATCGTAGTCGTGTTGATCGCGAGCGCGATATTGTAGGTGATGCTTGCATCCGGAAAACCGATCTTGGGCCGCATCTTATCGCGGGCGAGCGCTTTTTAAGCAGATAACCGTCGACCTGCAGAACGGGGAAAAAGTCATCAATTTCCGGCGTTCTCTTGCGTGCCGCGGCCGTAGGCAGCCGGCGGCGAGGGCCCGCCCAATGCGCCCAGAACTGGCAAATGCGCGCGTGATGTCGTCCGGGGTCGAGCACCGGCATCGGCGTCTCGTCGCAGAACACGCGCGGTGCAGCCGGATCATCTGCAGCTGAAACTCGTAGAGCTGTTGAGCCATCCGGCGGTCCGCTGGATCCAGCCGCCGAGTGTCGCACGGTCAAGTTGGTCAGTGATAACGCTCGGTCCACAAATCGGGACCGGCGATATCGTGATGGACCAGCCAAAGGCCCCATTGCGCTCGCGCGAGAAACTGCATTGCCCATATTGTGTTGTGAAACCTCCCGCGTTGTCCCGCGCCACGCGATAGCGATCTGGTCCACCAAGTCCGGTATGCGCCATTTAGGAAAAGCGCGACGTGGGCCTATTCACCCTGTGCGCCAATGCGTGGCATACGCAGCCAAAAGCCTATGAGTGGGGAGACCAGCATCAGCGCGGCCGAAATGAGGAGCGTGGTTTCGACACCGGCAACTTCGGCCAGTTGGCCCCAACCACAGCTACCAATCGCAATAGCGCCTGATGCTGTGGCCTGATAGGCCGCAATAGAGCGGCCCGCCACCCAACGCGGCGCCGATAGCTGCACGCCAATATTGAACGCCGCCCACGCGATCATCCATGCGGCCCCGAGCACGAGCAATGCGACTAGTGTCAACGCTGGCCCACGGCTCAACGCAACCGCAGCAATCGCCGCGCCCATGGATAGGGCGCAGGCGCGGATTGCCGCCTCGCTGCTCATGCACTTGCACACCCGGGTGAGGTTGAGCGCGCCGATCACCGCGCCTAGACCAAAGGCGCTCAGCATAATCCCATAAGTCTGAGCGTTGCCAAGCAGGAGATCGCGCGCCACCAGCGGCATCAGCGCAACCATCGCGCTGCCGATGATGCCGATAATCATGGCGCGGGCAAGCACGATCTTGATTGAGGGCGAATCATCGATGTAGTGCAGGCCAGAAATTATGGCGCGACCGAGCTTTTCACGCGCGAGGTGCGAGGGTTCGGGTGCGCGTTTCCACAGGCACAGAGCGAGCATCAGAGGTAGATAAAGCAACGCGTTGAGCGCGAAAGCGATCACTGTGCCCGCACAGCTAACCACAATCCCGCCGATCGCCGGACCAACACTACGCGCGATGTTGTAGCTGATGTCATTCAGCGTGATCGCCGCAGGGAGCGCTTCCGCAGGTACTTGCTCACTGACCAACGATTGCGAGGCCGGATCCATCAGCGCGATGCCGCTGCCGACCGCGAAGCACAGCGCCAGCAACAGGTTCGGCGTGACCAGGCCGAGCCAAGCGAGGATTGTCAGCGTGGTCGCGCTAGTGAGCGCGATGCCGAGGGCGATCAGCGCCACGATGCGTCGGTCATGCATGTCGGCAACCGCGCCTGCCGGAATCGAGATCAGCATTAGTGGCAGCATCAGCGCGGTCTGCACCAGCGCGATTTTATCGGCCGACGACGTCATCTGCGCCATCGCCCAGGCTGCGCCGACGCCCCGACTCAGAGCTCCGAAGTTGGACAGTAAGCTCGCGAGCCAGATTCGCCGGAAAGTGGCATAGCGCAGCGGCGCGGTGATGCTGTTGGTGCTGAAAGTTTCGTGCTTGCGGGCATTGGTCATTTCAGCTCCTGCTCAGCCTGCTACGATTCGGTCAGGAACAATAGAACGGACCGCGCGACACCGCGGTTGAGAGACTTTCCCGGTCGCGAGATGCGAAGCGCAAATCACTTTGATGCAGAGCATACTTTATCAGCTTTCATCGCCGTAAAAGTCCTAAGCGACAGCAACGCCCGTTGGTAACAATGAACTTAACCTGGGGCGTGCATGTTGCCGCCTGCGATCAGCGCAATTTTCATCGGCGATCTTTCGCTGCTGTTATTCAAAAACAGAGCAGCGTAGCTCGTCTCAAACGGAAATGCTCTGAACTGAGATACTTCGAATAGTTGCGCGATCTGCCGAGGACAAGTCCCGAACGGGTTCGGTGACGGCAACCAATGTCACCGTATTGGTGGGGACGCACGATCCGGCAAGCCTCATCGGAAACTCCTTGAACTGACGCGCTACGATTTGGCGACGCTCTGGCTTCCCTAAAGCAATCGGCGTGCCGCCTGGAGAATGATATGCGCTTGCAAAGGAGAGAGGCGCTCGCGTGTGTCTGCTGACGCCGCTCTGGAATGACCAATCAGCTCTTGTTGGATGTGCGACCTTGGTGGTCTTCAATTAGACATGAATGACGCGGAGGCAGGAGCAAAGTAGAGAGCTCGAGCCAGTGGTAGTTGTTTCCTTCGTACTGGCACCGCGATTAGGCTGAGAGCGGGTTCAGGCCGCATCCCTTCTTATCGGGACGCCGAGTAAGCGTGGATCGTTGCGACGAAGCGTCATTCTTGCCGACCACCACCATGAATCGAGGCGGAAAATCCGCCTGCGCCTTGCGACGGCGTGCCAGCCGATAAATGCTGCTCGCGTCTACATCGTAGAATCCAAGCTGTGTTGGGTGGCATCTGATGGCTGAAAACCATGGCGGACGCATTCATCAATGCGAAGGTCAAAAAAAAGCGCATGCTGTGCCTCGAGCGCAGAGCTGGAAATGATAAATCCAGATTTGGCAAGATGAAGCCGACAAGGAGTGTGACACCGCTCCTCAATCGCAGCTGACGCGACCGCGCCAGCCCCATATGTTTAGCAGAATACATGGCCGTACTATATGTCATCCCGTTTCGGACGAGCACGGACTAAAGACGTCCGCGAACCAACGAGCAGGAAGGAGCAAGGCGATCAGCGGGCCGCGGAGGCACGTCACTGAGGAAGCGGGTCGAATGCGCCTTCTACTCACATCACACTCCTGCGGCCCTCAACGTATTTCAGGGGTTCCACTACTGGAGCCTCAGAAATGCAGTTCTAGTACGCTCACCGTGTGCGGGATCCGTTTTTCGGTGCGAAACCCGGTCGTTTGTGCAGAGCACGAGGATGGTGTCCAACTCAGGATCTCTTCTCTGTAAGCTGCTAGGACGGGTAGTTTCAGGTAGGGCCCGATTGTGCGAAATCCAAGTGAATCGCGGGAAGTTACGCAAAAACAGGGAGGCTTGTGAGATGCATCTTACGATGAGGCGCGAGCGAGGACTTTCGCGACGGTAATGCCCAACGGAGAAACGCGGGCTTGGACACTTGATCCGCGCAACTAACAAGCTTTCATTGTCGACCCAGTTGCTCGACGTGCATGGGGCGGCGTCGCTGACAGGTGCAGAACTTAGCGAACTGATCGGGGCCTTTGGCGTCTCGGCGCTTCCAGTCTGGCCATCGGGTCCAGAACGAAGCATCTTGAACCGAACTTGTGAGCGTCGTCTAATGGCATAGCGGACGCAACCAGCATTGCGACACTGGTTAATTCAGAATTCGGCTTCGACAGGGTGGAGATGGCTCATCTCGTAACCTCCGGTAACATTGCGCCTGAGCATTTACGTAGGACAGGGGCGCTCCCAAGGATGAGTTCGTTGGCGGTCACCATCCGCTCGCGCATGTTGAGAAATGTATGATCGCCGCTCGGACGGCTATGAGGTTGAGAGATGTCGATTTTGAGTAATGGACTCGTGTTTGCTGGCACCCGAGGGCTCGCAACTCGCTGTATTCTGTTTATCATCGAGACTTGCGGCAGAGACCAAGTCTCGGCGATTCTCGGTGCATCACCGAACGAGCAAGTGTGGTGGGGTCACGAAACCAGCGAAGAGCTTTGGGAGGTCGCGGATCGCCACAAAATACCGTATTTGCACTCCATGGAAGATCTTTCGCAGTACGGGGGCTTTCTCGTAAGCATAATGTGGGACAAGATCTTCCCCGCCCATATCCTTGGGCAGTTCGATCGAGGAGGAATCAATCTCCATCCGGCTCCTCTGCCCCAATATCGTGGCAGCTTAGGGCGGATACATGCAATACTTAATGGGGACAGGAGCTTCGGGGTGACCGTCCACTACCTGTCGGAGGGGGTTGATACCGGTGACATAATCGGGGAGCTTCAGTTCCCGCTCTTGCCTTCTGAGACAGCTTTTTCTCTGGACGCCAGAACGCTACTTTATGGCTACGCGCTCTTCTGCGAAGTATGGCTGCGTTTGTTGGACGGATCCTGTCCGCGGCGATCCCAAACGGCGCTGATAGATGAGGGTAAGCGCGGATCTCGCCTTTACACCATGCGAATGTTGACGGAGCTCTTCGAATCGGCGAGCGTTCCACGTAGTGCGGAACAGCTTGAGCAGCTCTATCGCGCTTTATACTTTCCCCCCCGCTTCACTCCTCCGAATTGGCTCGTTGAGAAGGTTTTGACAAGCGAGGTTCAGGCGATCCTTCCGGATAGTGCTAGAGGCTTAGATCTAAATGTGAAGGAATCGCAAGCGATTCCGAGATTACCCGAGATTCTGCTTCGGAGAGATCCCTAAAGCGCTTCACGCTCGCACGGAAGCGTAACATGAGTTGACGAAGTATGAATCTTCTCCGAATTGATGGACACCTGTAGTAGGCTCGAAGAGCCAGGAGGTATCCATCAATTCGGAGGAGGTTCATTGCGTGCCAAGAAAGCTCAACGTGAACTTTACGGGCGGGGCTCCGAGCAACGGCAGGGCTGCTCGAGCCGCTCGACTCAGAGCTCGAAACTTATCACCAAGATCTGATGCGTGGCCGGGTCCAAACAGAGTGCTGACCGGCTCAGTTCTTTGAACGCGCGAGGCGTTCCGGAGCCAATTGACCCGCTACAAGCGCGACCTTTCAAGTGCCGGTGTGACGCTTCGGAGAAGCCCTGATGGATGCTCCTGCTGTCGGTCCGCGCTTGGTATGGAGCGTCAGCGGCATCTCGCACCGCTATACTAGCGGCGATCACCCATCCGGAGTTCACCCAGCTGGAACGTCGAATTGTTCATCTGAACAGGATTCCTACGGCGTGGGCCGCCCTGTCTGACGTGACGGGACGGTGACGAGATAGGCGTATGAGTGGTCATACGTTTATGTTGAAGGTCGCGCGTCTCGACGTAATTTCGTCGGGTGCGCGGCGCCGTTGTACGTTGGACGAGAAGCAACGGATCGTGGCGGAGAGTTACGCCGCGCCGCGGCAGGTGTCGGCGACGGCGCGGAGGAACGGGCTTTCAGCTGTTTACATGGCGCCGGCTGACCGACATTTGCGCCGATAGTTATATCGTCGGAACAGCCTGAAGCTGCGGATCGGAGCCTGTCACCCCAGGCCTGTGCGCCGGCGGTGGCGGGTCGGATCGAGATCGTGCTGATGCGCGACATCGGGTGATCGTCGACAATCGCGTCGATGCGGCCGTGCTGGCGCGGGTTTTGGCGGTACTGGAGCGGCGATGATTCCGGTGCCGAGCAATGTTCGGGAGTGGCTGGCAACCGGGCACACCGATATGCGCAAGGGAATTGCAAGCCTCTCGCTGCGGGTGCAGGAAGTGCTGCGGCGCGATCCGCTGGGTGGGCACCTGTTCTGCTTCCGCGGACGCAGCGGCAATCTTCTGAAGGTGATCTGACCTGACGGCCAAGGGGCATGCCCGTTCACCAAACGGCTGGAGCGCGGGCGGTTTTGTGGCCGAGCCCATCCGACGGCGCGATCACGATCTCACCGGCACAGCTTAGCTACCTGCTGTCCGCGAGCTGCGCGTGTGGAAGCCGAGGCGGTTGCAGCCCGCGCCCAGGCTGTGAACGCGAACACGGAAGCGCTGATCGCCCACCTCAAGCTCTAGATCGAGAAGCTGCGGCGCAAGCTTTATGGCAGCAGTTCAGAACGCAAGGCGCGGCTGCTTGAGCAGATGGAATTGCAGCTGGAGGACCTGGAAGCAGCCGCGACCGAACATGAAATGGCGGCCGAACAGGCCGCGGCCAGTGCACAGACGATACGCTCGTTCCAGCGCAAGCGGCCTTCGCGCAGACCCTTCCCCGATCATTTGCCGCGTGAGCGCGTGGTGATTGCTGCGCCCGAAAATTGTCCCTGCTGCGGCTGGCGAAGCTGTCGAACTCGGCGAGGACGTCACCGAAACACTGCAGGTCATCCCCAGGTCCTGGAAGGTGATCCAGACGGTACGCGAGAAGTTCTCGTGCCGGGAATGCGAGACGATTACCAGCCGCTGGCGCCCTTCCATGTTACCCGTGCGGCGTCGCTGGGCCGTACGTATGCGACGAAGACCTCGTGATTGACGCAGCGCGCGGGCGCGGCGAGCACTATGATGGCGTTGAGTGAAGATCATCGTCGGGGAGAGAATCATCGACGCCCATCGCCGACCAGAGAATCACAATATGCTGGTTCTATCCGAACTGCCGATCCTGTGATCGATTCAAATCCCGGCGATCAGCCAGCCGCCTTGCGGACGCCAGGTGCGTTGCGGCATGCGCCAGTCAATGCCCTCAAGCAAGTAGCCAAGCTGGGCCCGGGTGATGGTCACCACGCCATCCACCGATGACGGCCAGAGAAAGCGGCTGCGCTCCAGCCGCTTGGTGTAGAGCGACGTGCCCAGCCCGTAGTGCCAAAGGATCTTGATCAGCTTGCCGCTCTTGCCACGGAACACGTAGAGGGCGCCGTCGTGCGGGTCGCTCCAAAAAGCTTTCCTGCACCAGCAAGGCCAGCGAGTTCATGCCGCGACGTATATCGGTGTGACCGGTCGCAATCCACACTCATACGGTGGCGGAGCGGGAATCATCGCAGCCGTCCCTCAGCCAGCGCAGCGACTACGGCCTTCAGCGTCGCCGCGTCGACCACCCCCGTGATCCGCATCCGAGCTCCGGCCGCAAACTCGATCTCGATCGCGCCGCCCCCCGCCGGCCCGACCGGACCAGAGGTCGCCGCCGATTCCGCTACAATCATCGCCGGTACGAAGCCCGTTTGATAGGCGGCATTCTTCGCCTCTGGACGAAACAACCGTCGCCATCCGAGCAGCAATGAGCGCGAAATGCCATCTCGCCGCGCCGTCGCGGTGCCTGGGCGCGCCTGTAAGCTCTCAAGGACGATCTTAAGCTTCTCATCCTCGGACCAGCGCTGCCGTCGGCCCGTCTCGAAGCTTCGAGCCGTTCGACTTGGGCACTGTCGTTATCACTGATGGGGTGGACACCCCCTCACGCTTCCTTGTGGCAAGGTGGCGTGGCGCGGTGCATCAGTCGAAATGGAGGTTCCCATGTCAGGAGTTGGTACAATTGGCCTGGATCTTGCGAAACACATGGCTCGAGCGTTTCAGGAGCCGTGCCTTCCTCCGGTGAGGGCCGCCTTGCCGGGTTAAGACGAGTGCTGTGTAACAGCCCTTATGGACAGCAATAAGTTCAGTGCTCAGATTGAACGGTTCGAGGTTGTCGAGACTGTCGCCGTCACTGGACGGATGATGAGAAACTCAAGATGTTCTGGAGAGTTTGCAGGCACCGCGCGCGGTCTCATCGACAGCACGACGATACGGCATCTCGCGCTCGCTCCTGTTGACTTGGCGACGATCGTTTGGGACGCGGACGAGCGATATTGAACAATCTTAGCCGGCGTTTGTGCCAGCGATGGTGATTCCGGACCAACCGCCGGCGCCGCCAGTAGCTTTAGCGGGGCCAGCGAGCGGACGCATTGAGATTGTCGTCGGCAAGGCTTGTCGCGTGATCGTGAACGCCGGCGTTGATATGACCGCGTTGTCTCGCGTATTGGATCTGCTGGAGCGGCGATGATCTCGATCGCGGCAGGGGCGAGGATCTGGATCGCAACCGGTCATACTGACATGCGCAAAAGCATGCAGGGTCTGGCATTGCTGGTGCAGGAGGGCTTGGGACGAGATCCCTTCGCCGGCGACGTCTTTGTGTTCCGTGGTCGTGCTGGCACCCTGATCAAAGCCCTTTGGCACGACGGGGTCGGGCTGTCGCTCTACGCCAAGCGACTGGACCGTAGCCGCTTCATCTGGCCTCCGACGGTGGATGGCGTGGTATCGCGTGCGCTACATTTCGCAATTGGATCACAGCGCATTTCCAAATCACGATCAATTCCAATGCGGTCTTAGTCTCTCCGAAATTGGTATTGGCGCCGCCGAAGCTCGGTGGCGCACAACTGCGCCGATAGATCAATTATCCTAGGGCGTGGAATAGTGCACGAATGCGAGCATTACGTGAATGGAACTTGGGTTGCCCCTTTGGAGCAACAGTTCATGAATGTGACTGATCCTTCGACTGAAGAGGTCTTCAGTCGTGTTTCCATGGGGGGCGCCAAGGACGTTGATCGTGCTGTCGCTGCCGCTCGCGCTGCGTTTCCCTCTTTTTCGCGAACCGCCCCGCGAGAAAGGCTCGAACTGTTGCGGAGTATACTTGCGCAGTACGAGAAACGACGCGACGAAGTTGCCAACGTGCTCTGTCGGGAAATGGGTGCCCCCCTGCAGCTTGCGCGCGAACAACAATCGTCGCCAGCCGATCTGATTTGCATGATTGACGTGCTGCGACACTATCGGTTCGAAGAACTGAGAGGAAGTACCAAAATCGTCCGAGAGCCGATCGGGGTGGTCGGCTTGATCACTCCATGGAACTGGCCGATAGGCCAAATCATGATGAAGGTTGCTCCAGCGATCGCCGCTGGGTGCACGATGGTGCTGAAGCCCTCCGAAGTGGCGCCCTTGAACGCAGTCATCTGGTCGGAAGTGATGCATGCTGCCGGCGTGCCTAAAGGCGTCTATAACATGGTCCAGGGGGAGGGGGGCGTTGTTGGCGAAGCGATGTCTGCCCATCCTGGTATTGATATGATGTCATTTACCGGCTCGACGCGCGCTGGCATTCTGGTGGCCGAGGGGGCTGCAAGAACGGTCAAGCGTGTGGCGCAAGAACTTGGAGGAAAGTCAGCCAATATTTTGTTGTCTGATGTTGACTTCAAAAATGCCGTCACGCAGGGCGTGCTCAGGGTAATGCGTAACAGTGGTCAGGCCTGCAGCGCGCCCACCCGCATGTTCGTTCCGGTAGACCGGCATGACGAGGTGAAGGCGATGGCTAAGGCGACCGCCGAGAGGCTTGTGGTTGGCGATGTTCGCGATCCTAGCACAGATCTTGGCCCGGTGGTTAATGAGGCTCAGTTCAATAAGGTGCAGCGCCTGATCCAGGCCGGAATTGACGAAGGAGCAGAGCTCGTCGCCGGTGGTGGAGGTCGGCCAAAGCATCTCAGATCTGGCTATTTCGTGCGCCCCACAGTGTTTGCCAACGTGCGGAATGGCATGTCGATTGCGCGCGAAGAAATCTTTGGCCCGGTTCTGTCGATCCTGCCTTACAGGAATGAAGAAGAGGTGATCGAACTCGCGAACGATACGATCTACGGATTGGCGGCTTATGTTCAGTCGTCCGATCTTGCGCGGGCGCGGAGGTTGGCTGCTCGATTGCGCGCTGGCACTGTTCATATCAACTACCCAGTATCAGACAGGTCCGCGCCGGTGGGCGGGTACAAACATTCGGGCAACGGGCGCGAAAACGGCAGGTGGGGACTGGAGGAATACCTCGAGGTAAAGGCGATGCTCGGCTACGGGACGGAATAGCATGTCTGAGAACTACACGTATATCATCGTAGGCGCCGGCTCTGCCGGATGCGTCCTGGCATCGCGTCTCTCCGAAGTGACGTCAAATCGGATTCTGCTTTTGGAGGCTGGTGGCGAAGACTGGAGCCCATTGATACGGATCCCTATCGGTACGGGAAAAATGCTGCGCCGCGGTGGCTTCCATGGTTGGTCGCTCTTCACCGAACCCAGCTCCGCGGTGGCGGGACGACGTGAGTTCTGGCCACGTGGGCGCGTAATTGGCGGATCCTCATCGATCAACGGTATGCAATACATGCGCGGACATCCCGCAGACTATGATCGTTGGCATGACATGGGAAACCCCGGATGGGGCTACAAGGACGTCTTGCCGTACTTCCTTAAATCTGAGGGCCATGAATCAAGAGGTTTGCCGTATCACAACCAGAGCGGTCCACTGCACGTCCAGAGTGCATCTTCTCGCAATCCGCTATACTCCGCTTTCATTCGAGCAGCGGTCGAGGCGGGCTTCCCTGCATGCGATGACTTCAATGGCGAAACGCAGGAGGGATTTGGGCGCTACGAGTTCACTATTCGCAAGGGGCGCCGATGGTCAGCCGCCCGAGCCTTCTTGGACCATGCCCGTCGTCGTCCGAATCTGCGCGTGGTAACTCGAGCGCATGCTAAGCGGGTCCTCTTCCAGGGGCATCGTGCGATCGGCATCGAGTACAGCCGGTTTGGAAAAGCTCGCCAAGCATTTGCCGATGCTGAGGTGATACTCTGCGCCGGCACGATCCATTCGCCATTCCTGCTGCTTCATTCTGGCATCGGTGACGCGGGCGCGTTGTCGAAGTTGGGCATACCGTCGGTCGCTCATCTGCCCTCGGTGGGCAGTAACCTTCAAGACCATCCGACGATTGCTGTGCAGTACGGCTGTACTCAGCCACTCACTTTGCACAGCTTAGTTCGCGTCGACCGCGCTGCGTTGATGATGGCGCAGGCCGTGCTCATGCGGTCAGGCCCCGGAACCAGCTTCCCGGTCGAAGCCGGTGGTTTCAGTCGGACACGTCCAGAGCTCCCTCGTCCGAACATCCAATGGCACTTCGTCCTCGGTCTCGGACTGGCGGCCCTGCGCTGGCCCGGCTTTCGGGGCGACAAGCTTAGCCGTGAAGGTTTCAGTATGGGCATTAACAATCTCGATACTAAGAGTCGCGGTACAGTTTCCCTAGTCTCTTCTGACCCCTTCGCCGCTCCGAAAATTGAAAGTGGTTATTTCTCCGTGCCGGATGATCTGGAAACTTTGGTCGAGGCGGTTGCCGCGGTGCGCAAGGTCGCCGCTCAACCTGCCCTTGCACCGTTTATTGAAGAGGAGATTGCTCCTGGTCCGGGCATTCAGCATTCAAATGAAATTGCCGACTGGATTCGCGCGACTGTGGGCAGCGGAAAACATCCTTGCGGCACCTGCCGCATGGGCAGCGACGACGCGGCGGTGGTCGATCCGGAGCTCCGCGTTAGAAGCGTCGAGCGACTAAGAGTCGTTGACGCATCGATCATGCCCACGATCGTTGCTGGCGGGCTAAACGCAACGACGATCATGATCGCCGAGAAAGCAGCCGATCTTATTCGCGCAAATGCTCGCGATACGGGAGGCCCATCTGATGCTCGTAAGGACGCTGCTTCCCGGACAGCAGGTAATCGCGAATCGCGGCCCAGGAATTCTCTAGAGCATGCCCAGCAACGATACTAGACGATCTTGACCATTTGAAAGAGTGCAGGAGAGTCGGGAAACGACGCGGATATTGTTCGCAGCACAAAGAGCGAAGCCGCTGCGGTTAGGCGGCCCGCACGATACGCCAATGCGGCAGTGACGGAGAACTCATGACAACAATACGACTTCTTGCGCCAACGGGCTTCCTGGGTGGCGGCTTCGGGCTCGGCGCTCTGGAGCGCGGCATGGGGATGCAACCTGACGCAATCGCCGTCGATGCCGGTTCAACTGATCCTGGGCCGTCCTTCTTGGGAACCGGTCTCCCAATGATGTCAAACCGCATCATCAAGAACGAACTCGCGGCCCTGATCGTGGCTGCCCGGAAAGCGGGTATCCCGTTCATCATCGGTAGTGCGGGCGGAGCCGGCACCAACGCTGGCGTGGACAACGTAGTTTCGATGGTCAAGGAGGTGGCGAAGGAAAGCAAGCTACATTTCAAGCTCGCAAAGATCTACTCGGACATCCCGAAGGAGCGCGTGGTGGCGGCCATCAAGGCCTGTGAAATCCGCGATTTCGAGGCGGGCGCCCAACTGAGGATCGAGGACGTCCAGGCAAGCACCGGACTGGTTGGCCAGATGGGCGATGAGCCGTTCCGCGAGGCCCTGGACCAGGGGGCCGACGTGATCGTTGCAGGGCGTTCGTGTGACGACAGCGCAATCGCGGCGTTTGCCATTTGGAAGGGGGCCGATCCGTCGCTGGCCATTCACATGGGTAAGATCCTCGAGTGCGGAGCTATTAGTGCAGAGCCCGGTGCGATGGATGTGATGATCGGCACGATCGAGGGAAGCGCTTTTGTGCTGGAGCCGGGCAGCCTGGCGCGTCGTGCATCGGTCAAGTCGGTGGCAGCGCATACGCTGTACGAGCGCGAGGATCCGTTCGTGCAGAACGGCCCCGGCCGTGTTGCAGACATGAGGGAGTGCAGGTTCGAGCAGCTCGACGAACGCCGTGTGCGCGTCACGGGCACACGCGGGCACCGGACTGACGACTATTGGATTAAGTTGGAAGGCTCTAAGCCGGTCGGCTACCGGTCATTCGCACTCGCTGGCGTCCGATGCCCGGTAACGATTCGTAACCTCGATAGCGTTCTGCCCCAACTCGAAAAGATGACCCGCGAGAAGATTGCCGATCCGTCGCTGCGTATTGTGTTCGCGAAATATGGGGCCAATGGGGTAATGGGAGCACTCGAGGTTAACAAGAGTGTGCCGCACGAGATCGGCCTAGTTCTCGAAACAACGGCGGATACGCAGGACGTGGCTTACGACGCGGCCGTAACGTTGGCGGGGAAGCTGAACCACGCGATGTTCGATGGGGTAAAGAACACGGCAGGCAGTGTAGCCTATCGCTACTCGCCGCGGATCCACAACATCGGGCTGCAATACGAGTTCAGTGTGTACCACTTGATGAAGGTGACCTCGCCACTAGAGTGCTTTCCGATCGTGATCGAAGAGGTCTAAGGAGAAATATGGCAGTACCCCTCTATCCGAGCGCGACGCACGTTCGCGATTGCCTGTCCGAGGACGAGATCTTCGAGATAGTGGATCGCACGATACGTGGCATGGCCTCGGACGACGTCGTGCTTGGCCCCACGGAGGTCTTTGCCGTTCGGATAGACGGCGTGCGCAGCCGTATGGGTAGCATGTCGGGCTGCGTCATCTTCGAGGCCGCCGCAGGCCTGAAGTGGTTCTTCGTACTGGGCAACGAACGGCCGCGCGACGTCCCGCACGTGCCAGCGACTATCATAGTCTGCGACGCACGGACGGGCCCGCTGGAAGATGTGATGGAGGCGACGTTCCTCACTGCCGAGCGTACCGCCGCAATGGGTGTTGCGCCGCTGTCGCATACTGCCGTCGACCTCCGCGGAACGTCGTGGTCGTCGGAGCGGGCCACGTCGGTGGTGCCGCGGCGAAGTTCATGGCTAGGGTAAAGAGCGTCGAGCGCTTCATTGTGGCCTCTCGCAGTGAAATCAGCGCGCGCAAAGTATGCGGACAGGTGGGATCGTCACTGGTGCGACCGATTGCGCTCTGTGCAACAACGGGTATACGCGAAGCCATTGGCGATGCCGACGTCGTCGTGACCGCTACCTCAATTGAGGTAGACAGCGACCTCGTCTGCGCAACTTGGCTCAAGGAGGACGCCATCGTGTGCTCGCCGGGCTCATACCGTGAAGTCGATTTCGAATTGGTCTCGGGCGCCTGGATCGTCGTGCACGACTTTGAACACGTGCAGCAACGCCGTGGCGACTTGCGTGAAGGGGGCATCGGCTGGGGCCGAGTCGCGGGCGACGTCGCGAGCCTTACGGCAGGACAACTGAACCTGCCGGGCCATGATAAACGAATTTATGTCATCGTCGGCCGCATCGGCGCGCTTGACGTGGCCCTAGGTTCGCGAGCACTAGCGAGCGTGAGGCGCAAAGGGGGCGGTGTTGGTCTAAGTTAATCTGCATGAGCAGACAGTGCAGGCAAACCATCCATTTCGGCCATGCACCAAGCCGGGAGCCGAAGGTCAACATGCAATCTATTTCATTTCTATGACACAGGCGCAAATGAATTTCTCCAACAGGCGGAAACCGCTGCAGACCGGCGCCGTGGCGGGCTCCGGAGTAAACTATGCCGTTTGTCGATCTCGATGAGCAGCTCACGGAACGCATCTGGTGTAACTGTGGTTCTAGGCCGTCGATTAAGAAGCAGTGAGATCGATTGGAATCCCCGGTCTCATCGGCGGCAGCGTCCGCCGCCAATATGAATTCAACGTGCATTACCTGACGAAGGTCTAGTCGCCGCTGCAAAGTGTTCCCGTTGTGATGGAGGAAATCTGATATGTCACAAACCCGACTCGTGAAGCTTGGCAATCTGGCTTCCGTTGTCCGCAGTAAGAACGCGGGCCCGTATCGAATCACGCTGGATGTTCTTTTCGAGCGAGACGACCTATACGAGGCGGTTTCGAGAAGCTGCGCGTTGACCGCAGAAAGCCTTGCTCGGCTTTACGGCGTCGACAGGTCGAAGATCTCATCGTTTTTCGAGATTCCCACCGCGCGCGCATTCAAGGCCACCATCTACCGTCCTAATGCGCAATGCGCTCTTGGCGAAAGTGATGTGTATGGCGCGCAACAGCACGCGCCGCTACTGGACATGATGATCCCGGTGCCGTCCGGCATCAAGGAGTACCACGACGTCTGATCGCGACGAGGGCGCTTTGCGCTGCGTCATCGTGACCAAGGAAACTTCAACGGATGGACGCGCGCAAAGAGCGACCGAGAAGGCGCCTCTCCCCGAGCAGCAAAGTTGGGTGGCCATAACTTGGTCTCTGTAACGTCTCTGGTAACCACGTCTCAGCCGCTCGCGCCCCTAGCAGCCGCGAAGAGAAATCCGGACCGGTGTAGGCCGGAAAGCGGTTCCCAGCGCTGAACACATGGAGACAGCTCGAGTCCCCGCCAACGCAAGGTTGGCGACTAACAATCGTTTCCGAACTGATCTTGATGCTGCCGAAATTGGTATTGGCTTCGCAAATACCCGCTCAGTAAACGTAAGCAACGAGCGGGACATTCCGTTTTCCCGCGACTAGGAGGACGCAGTGAACGACCTAGAACAGCTTCTGATTGAGCATAAATGTACTCGGCTGATCTACGATTACGCCAATTTGGTTGACTTCGATGAACCAGTGAAGGCCGCTCACCTCTTCACGGATGATGGCTCTCTGGTTTTGAAGAACCGCGGAAAAACATTGACCGGCCGCAAGGAGGTCGAGGCCCTCTACCAAAACCAGCAGGACGGGCAGCGTTCGGGCAAGCTGTTGCAGCGGCATGTGGTGTCTCAGGTCATGATCGACATCAAGGACGCCGACCACGCAAGCAGTCAATCGCGCATCACGCTGTACCGCGCGGAGTGGGATATCCAGCAAGGACCGTGCCCCCACGTGCATCCCGTGATATTTGTGTGGGAGGATAAGTTCGTACGAACTTCCGAGGGGTGGAAAATTGCTGAGCACACCGTGTTGCCGATAGCGTTCGAAGCGCTGGAGGCGCGCTTTTCGAGTCCCTGGGGACGCTGATCGTCAACTTCCGTTGCCGCTCCGTTAGCCAGCAAGTCATCCCTAACGGAGCGGCTCAGTGCTGCGGGCTCAAAGATCGCAAGCGTCGACGCTGTGAACTGGAGTGTTCTTAAGAACCGAACGTAAAGACATTGTCCAAATGACCGAAGATCACACTCGCCCAAAACTTCTTGGCTATTCGGACCGATTTAGCGCCCGGCAGGGGGAGAGCCTCTCGTTTTTCGTCAGCGCCCCGAAGGGCGAGTTCAGTGCAGAGGTTTATCGTCTCATCAGCGTGGATAATCGTGAAGGCGCAGGTGGTATCAAACAAGAACTCATGTCGAGCCGCCTCAGCGGTCGTTACGCGGGCGCCGAACAGAAGTCGTCTATCGGAGGCTATGCAGAATTCTTCGATCCAGCGTTACCGGCGCGTGGGCTGCCTCTTTCGTTCACCTTTGCATTCCGTCCGACGTTGCTGCCCGATACCGAAGAGGTGCTCATATCGTTCAGTGGAAATGGTCGATCTACCGCGCTCATCATCTCCGAGCGGACACTTAAACTCGCCGTAAACGACTTCGAGCTTGCGAAAATCGATCTGACGCTCGCAAGGCATGGCTGGTACAGGGTGGCCCTCGTCGTGCAAGATGGTGCTGCCAAACTGAGTGCGACGAAGTTGACGATCCTCGGAAGGATCGAGGAAGTCAGACATGCGGTCGCTGCCCTGCCGACAGGAGGCTTTTTTCCCTCGGGCTTCGACGGTCACGTAACTCTAGCGGCTTCAACAAGCGGCGCGGCCGCACGCAAGCATTTCACCGGCAAGATCGCAGAAGTCGTGTTCGCCGGAGCCGCAGTTTCCGAAGACGAAATCAGGTCGATTTTGAATGGGGCCGCGGCGAACGGCGTTCTTGGCACACGAGTAATTTATTCCTGGTCGATGGGTAAGAATACCGCGCCCATGATGATACCCAACGATGTTAGCGGCGCTCCTGCCTTGACTTTGCTAAATCTTCCCATGCGAGCGGTAACGGGCTCTCGTTGGCGAGGTGGCCGTCACCATCCTGAACTTGCTCCGGACGAATACAACGCTGTTTTTTTTCATCGCGACATGGTCGCAGGAGGCGACTGGAAGCCGAGTCTCGATCTAGAAATAAATCCGAAGTGGCGCTCTGGGGTTTATGCGCTTCGCATCCAGGACGGAACAGACGAGGACTGGGTGCCCTTCTATGTCCGCCCTGCCGCTGGCGCCTGCCATTCCAAGGTTGTGTTCCTCGCGCCGACGAACACCTATCTTGCCTACGGCAACGAACACCGGGGGTATCTTGCTAACGGCTTTTCAACCAAAGACGGACCAGTCCATCTGCAGGACGGAGATTGGTATGCCGAGGCACACCGCGAGCTGGGTTTATCGATGTACAACGCACATGAAGATGGCGCCGGCGTTGCATATGCATCTCGCCTTCGTCCGCTGGTGAATTTCCGTCCGTTCCATTTCAACTGGCTAAACGACTCGTATAGACACTTCGCGGGTGACTTCTACCTACTCGATTGGCTGGAGCACCACCGTATCCATTACGACGTACTGACGGACGAAGACTTGCATCGCGAGGGCCTCTCCGCGTTGAAGCTTTACGATGTCGTAATCACGGGTTCTCATCCGGAATATATCTCGGAACGCATGATGGATGCGCTCCAGGAATATATCGATGGTGGCGGCAATCTGATGTATCTCGGCGGAAACGGGTTTTATTGGGTCACTAGCTTCCATCCGGACCTCCCGCATGTGATCGAAGTCCGGCGTGGCCACAATGGAATGCGGAACTATACTTCGCAACCCGGCGAGACCGTTCATGCCTCTACCGGCGAGCAGGGCGGTTTGTGGCGCAATCGGGGGCGGGGTCCGCAAAGGCTTACCGGCATCGGTACTGGGGCGTGTGGCTGGGGCAAGGCAGTCCCGTACAAGCTCAGCGTGCACGCAAGAGCTCCCGAGCATGCATGGATATTCGAAGGAGTGACTGATGAACTCGTCGGTACCCAGGGAATGATGCTCGGCGGGGCGGCGGGGGATGAAATCGACCGCGTCGATGACCTCGGCGGGAACGGGACACCACCCGAAACAACCGTTCTTGCTACTTCCGTGGGCCTGACCAAACACTATCAGCCAGTTGCGGAAGACTACACCTACATCCTCCCCGGAGAGCAGGGTGGATCCGAAAATCCGCTTGTGCGCGCAGATATGACCTGGCTCTCGACCAAGGGTGGCGGAGCCGTGTTTTCAGTCGGATCCATCTGCTGGATCGGCTGTCTGCCGATCAATAACTACATGAACACGGTTTCTCGTGTTACCCTGAACGTGCTCAATCGGTTTATCAAAGATCGATGATGACGCCTGATGCCGCTAGTGCGTTCGAATACTATTGCCGTACTGGCGCCTTTTCACAGCGATTTTGACCGGTTGGGTTCGGCGGTCGGAATAGCTCCGGCAAAGCTTTAGGACCAATGCGGCAAAAGAACGATGCCGCTGACGCCGAAGCGATCTGCGAAGCCGCCCGGCGGCCGACCATGCGGTTCGTTGCCGTGAAGAGCGAAGGGTAACAAGCCGCGGCCATGGCGTTTCGTGTTCGTGACCTTGTGGTGCGCCAGCGGACCCAGACCAGCAATCC
>NZ_JACMYK010000105.1 GCF_020889785.1 Bradyrhizobium acaciae | reverse complement strand
CCCGCCGCGCAGCATCGCATCCGCGCCGGCATGGCCGAGCGCGATGCGGTTCGGCATCGCCGCATCCGAAGGCGCCTCGATGCGCGCGATGCTGCCGCGCAGAGACGCAAGCGTACCCATGCGTGCGCCGTTCATATGCGCCGCTCCTTCCCAACCAAAATTTGAGGCCGTCACTGATCTGAACAGAGAACCAGGGACTGGCCCAATTGTTCATGATATGTTCTAATATAAAGCTAACAGCGCCCGCGGAGTCAATCGGATTGGTGAGCTCAGTTATTCCTGAGTGGAATCAATGGGATTGAGCCACGGCCGAAGCGGGCGGGTGCTGACCTTCCGCAATGTCAGGCGCGGAAGGCCGCGAAAATGGCGGCGTGACGGAAACGGAGCAATCGCATGCGTATCATCGAGCTCGACAACGACACCGATTTCGAGGGCTGGCGCAAGGCCTCACGGCGCCTGGCATTGAATGACGTGAAGCCTTCGGAGGTCGCGTGGACCGTGCGCCGCGACGACGAACTATCTTCGGCATCCTGTGCGAATGAATTGCCGGACACACCGCAGGCGCAGTTCAACGTGTCGGCCAAATTCGTCGAACTCGCAAAGGCCGCAATCCTGCATCGGAGCGACGCGCGCTTCGCCCTGCTCTATCGCCTGCTGTGGCGGCTGCGCAGCCATCACGACCTGCTCGGCGCGACTGATGATCCCGATGTCGCCGAGATCCACGCGATGGCGCGCGCGGTCTATCGCGACATCGACCGGATGCACGCGCAGCTCCGCTTCCGCGAGATCGGCCGCGAGCGGACGGCGCATTACGTCGCCTGGTTCGAGCCGGAGCATCGCATCGTCGAGCTCGCCGCACCTTTCTTCGCCGGCCGCTTCGCCGACATGCCGTGGTCGATCCTGTCTCCCGACGTCTGCGCACATTGGGACGGGCACGCGATCTCGATCACGCCGGGTGTCGCCAAATCCGAGGTGCCGAGCGAGGACCGGCTCGAGGAAGTCTGGCGGCGTCATGACAACGGCCTCTTCAATCCCGCGCGGCTGAAAGTGATGGAGATGCCGCAGGCCTATTGGAGGAACCTGCCCGGGGACTCGATCATTAAGCCGCTGATCGAAGACGCCATGCGCATGACCAGCGGCCCCTTCATCGCACGCAAGGCGATCGAACCGCAGCGGCAGGATCAACCGATGGCCCGCAAGCAAGTCCAGGACAAGCAAGCTCACGATGCGATTGCCGCCTTGCGCGCCGAGGCCGCCGATTGCCGCGCCTGCCCGCTGTGGAAGGACGCGACCCAGATCGTGTTCGGCGAAGGACCGCAAAGCGCCACGCTGATGCTGGTCGGCGAGCAGCCCGGCGACAAGGAGGATCTCGCAGGCCATCCCTTCGTCGGACCGGCCGGGCAGATGCTCGATCGCGCGCTTGGGGAAGCCGGCATCGATCGCGCCAGGGTCTACGTTACCAACGCCGTGAAGCACTTCAAATTCGTGCCACGCGGCAAAATCCGGCTGCATCAGAAGCCGAGCACGCCGGAAATCCGCGCCTGCCGTCAGTGGTACGAGCGCGAGCTTACCGCCATCAAGCCGGAGCTCGTGGTTGCGCTCGGTGCCACCGCCGCGCAAAGCGTGCTCGGCAAGATCACGCCGATTAACAAGAATCGCGGCCATCTGATCGAACACGCCGGAACCAAGGTGCTCGTCACAGTGCATCCATCCTATCTGTTGCGACTGCCTGATGAGAAAGCCAAGGCGCTGGAATATCAGCGCTTTATCGACGACCTGAAAATCGCCGCGGATCAGTTGGGCAATTCGGCCCACGCGGCCTGAGTTCCGCCAACCGGCGGAACCAGGGAACCACACTTCAACGTGAAATTGTTCTAAACGCTGATAAATCCCTACAACCTTTAATTGATCCGTGGTACTGTGACGTGCTCCGCAGGTATCGGGCGTCATGTTCACGCCATGGCGTACCCTGAGGCGGGCGCGCTGCGCGGTTTGCTAGCCCCAATCGTGCGGCGCGCCACCTCATCTGTCCTCCTATCATCCTTACCTCGCTCGCCGCGCCCGCCGGATTTTTCCGGTCGTTGGGCTCTGTCGCGCGTCGCCTGTGTGATCTCATCTGCACAAAGTTCTCGCCCGGCGAAACGCAGGCAGCGCGTTTCCGTCGCGATCGGTGATCGTCTGTTGCAGAAGATTGCCACGAGGTCGCGAAGGCGCGTGAGCCGTCAACGCGTTGCACAGAAATTCGCCGCGATGTCCACCGTGATGGCTGAGCGCCTCATTTCACGGGGCGGATTTCAATTGCCTGTCATATGCATCGATCAAAATCGGAGGCATTGGGACAGGAGTTTACCATGAGCGATATGGCGTTACCCGGCTCGATCGAGCCCGCCTTGAAAAAGGGTCCGGACCTCGACAAAGGTTTCCACCCGATGACGGGGATCATCTATTTGGGCGTGGTCGCAGCCGCGCTGCTGTTCGTTGCCTACAGCATCTATGCCGACGTCGACGCCACCGGTGCGCGTGTCACGTCGTTCCTGCCATACATCATGCTGTTCGTTGCGCTGCTGATTGCGCTCGGCTTCGAATTCGTCAACGGCTTCCACGACACCGCCAATGCGGTCGCGACCGTGATCTACACCCGCTCGCTGCCGGCGCATGTCGCCGTGGTGTGGTCGGGCCTGTTCAACCTGTTCGGCGTGCTGCTCTCGAGCGGCGCCGTCGCGTTCGGCATCGTGTCGCTGCTTCCGGTCGAACTGATCCTGCAGGTCGGCTCCAGCGCCGGCTTTGCGATGGTGTTCGCGCTCTTGATCGCCGCCATCATCTGGAATCTCGGCACCTGGTGGCTCGGCCTGCCGGCCTCGAGTTCGCACACCCTGATCGGCTCGATCATGGGCGTCGGCATCATGAACGCGCTGCTGCGCGGCCGCGACGGCACCTCGGGCGTTGACTGGTCGCAGGCGGCCAACATCGCCAAGGCGCTGCTGCTGTCGCCGCTGTTCGGTTTCGTGCTCGCCGCCGGCCTGCTCTACATCCTCAAGGCGGTGCTGGCGCGCGCCACACCAGCACTGTTCGGCGAGCCGGTCGGCGACCAGCCGCCGCCGTGGTGGATCCGCGGCATCCTGATCCTGACCTGCACGCTGGTCAGCTTCTTCCACGGCTCCAACGACGGTCAGAAGGGCATGGGCCTGATCATGCTGATCCTGATCGGTACGGTGCCGACCGCCTATGCGCTGAACCGCGCGCTGCCCGCGAGCCAGATCGAGCAGTTCGCCGCGCATTCGACCGCGGCCAGCAAGGTCATCGAAAGCAAGGCCGCCGGCTACAACGTGATCGGCAATCCGCGCCCGGCCGTGACCAACTATGTCGCGCAGCACCAGATCAACGAAGGCACCTTCCCGTCGCTGGCGGTGCTGGTGGCCGACATCGGCAAGCAGGTTGCACAATACGGCTCGCTGGCCAAGTTCCCGGCTGACGCGGTCGGCAACACCCGTAACGACATGTACCTGGCGTCCGAGGCGATCCGCTTCCTGATGAAGGACAAGGAAGCCGAGCTCTCCGCTGCCGACGTCGCCACGCTGACCGCGTACAAGGGCTCGCTCGATGCCGCGACCAAGTTCATCCCGAGCTGGGTGAAGTTCGCCGTCGCCATCGCGCTCGGCCTCGGCACCATGGTCGGCTGGAAGCGCATCGTCGTCACCGTCGGCGAGAAGATCGGCAAGACCCACCTGACCTACGCGCAGGGCGCCTGCGCCGAGATCACGGCGGCTGCGACGATTGCGGCGGCCGACGGCTACGGCCTGCCGGTCTCGACCACGCACGTGCTGTCGTCAGGCATTGCAGGCACCATGGCAGCCAACGGCTCCGGTCTGCAATGGGCGACGATCCGCAACATCGCGATGGCCTGGGTGCTGACCCTGCCGGCCGCGATGATCCTCTCGGGCTGCCTGTACTACGTGTTCTACCACGCGTTCTGATGCGCAAGGCTTTCGGCGCGGCAACGCGCCGGACGGAAGGCCCGCACCGTCGTGCGGGCCTTTTCTTTTGAGACATTCCCGTCGTTGCAAGGCGTGCGACATGTGCCGGCACATTGGAACAGCCGCACGATCGACGACTTTGTATTCGGAGCATTGGACGGATTTCCCGTTCTGCAACAAACAAGAGGCCAGCTTCACTAGAAGAGCGGCGGCCCACAACTCGCAGCTGGACCAGCGCCATGACCGAGTACATCGTGCGGTTTTTCATTGGCGGCGCTGTCGTCTCCGTCTTCGCCATGCTTGGGGACATCCTGCGCCCGAAAAGCTTCGCCGGCCTGTTCGGCGCTGCGCCATCCGTTGCCCTTGCCACATTGGGCATTGCCATCTGTCAACACGACCCCGGCTACGCTGCACTGCAAAGCCGCACGATGGTGGCGGGCTGCATTGCACTCGCAATTTATAGCATCGTCGTCTGCCATCTGCTCATGCGCGGGCGCATCCGCGCGTTGCCTGCCACACTGCTGTCCTTCGTGGTCTGGCTGGCAGTCGCATTCGGCCTGTTCAGCCTTGGCGGAGGAGCGGCATGAAGCTGCCAATCGGCCTCTCATTGTCTTCGCTGCATGAGAGCCGCTGGTACGAATACCTGGTGCGATTTGCGCTCGGCGGAGCCGCTACGGTTCTTACCGGCCTCATCAGTAGCTACTATGGTGCGGCGGTCGGGGGCCTGTTCCTCGCGCTTCCCGCCATCTTCTGCGCGAGCGCGACGCTGATCGAAAAGCACGAGATCCGCCGCAAGCAAGAGGCAAATCTCCACGGCGAGCGGCGCGGACAGGAGGCCGCGTCACTTGACGCCATGGGGGCCGCGCTCGGGGCGATCGGCATGCTTGGATTTGCCGTCTCGTTTTCCTGGCTCGTGACCGATAGCGTGGCAGCCGCTTTTGCCGTCGCCTCGCTGGCTTGGCTGCTCGTCTCTTGCGCGACTTGGTTGATCTGGCGCCTTGCGCGTCAGGTTCAGCGAGAACGCATCGCCGACAACAGGAGCGGCTCCGCCATCACGCGAAGCCGCTCCAACTGAAAACCCCTCAAATTCAGCCCACGCTTGCGGCCTTCGTGTTGACGCCCTTGCGCAGAGCGACGCTATTCAGCTTGGTGTTCGCGGCCTTTTCCTCGTTGAGATTGGTCGTCAGGTAACGCACGATATCGTCATGGCCAAGCTCCTCGGCCCATGCAATCAACGTGCCGTAGCGGCACATCTCATAATGCTCGACGGCTTGCGCATTTGCGACGATGCCGGCATCAAGAACGGCCTTGTCCTCGATTTCTCCAGCGGTCTCATCCGCCTCCTGGATGATGCCGTCGATTGCCGGACACTTCGTGCCGCTGGGCTGCTGGCCGAGCTTTTCAAATACCTTCTGAAGGCGTTCGACCTGCCTGTTGGTTTCCTCCAAATGGTTCTTGAGCCCCGTGACCAAGTCGCGATTGGTCGCCTTGTCGATCATCTTCGGCAGCGATTTGATGATCTGCTGTTCGGCGTAGTAGATGTCTTGCAGACCATGCACCAGCAGGTCTTCCATCGATTTGATGTCCTTGGTGAAGATACCCATTGTCGGCCTCTCGTCTATTGATGGCTTCGGTTTCTATTGACGGCTTTGGAACGCCCACGCCGGACACCTGTTCCTGTTGCACAGGCCCGGCAGCATACCGATTGGCGGCCAACGGACTGCCTAGGAACATCCCGGTCCGCCAGATGTTCATGGGGTCTCCGATAGAAAGCGCGCCGAAAGGCCTGGATGGCAGACGGAACGATCGCAACTACTGGCATTGCTGCTCATGGCGCCCTGCGCCTGCCTACGGTCGAGATAGACAGCTACGACATCGAGCTGAAGGATAACCACGGGTTCATCGGGGATCGGGCGAACAAGGAGGCATTCTGCGATATCCTCGAACGATGGCGCAGACCCATGCGCAAGTCGGGCCATGACCCGTTTGGCAAGGAGCCTTCCGAGAACGTCAGCAAGAAGGCCCTCGATGCGATCCTTACCGGCGACGACACCGAAGCGTCAGCCGTCGTTCAAAGTGCCATCGAGGCGTTCTCGCAGCAGCTTGCCCATGTGACGCGGCGCTTCCTCAAATCCAAGGCTTGGGACAAGACCGAACGGATCGTCGTAGGCGGCGGCTTCCGCGAAAGCCGCCTCGGCGAACTCAGCATCGCGCGCGCCGAGATCCTCTTGCGCGACGACTTCAAGGTCGAGATGTGCCCCATTCGCCATCGTCCCGACGATGCCGGCCTGCTGGGCGCGCTGCATCTTGCGCCCTCCTGGATTTTTCAGGGATTCGATTCAATTCTCGCCGTCGATATCGGCGGCACCAATATCCGCTGCGGCGTTGTCGAAACCCGCAGCGAGAAGTCGCCGGACCTTTCCAAGGCGCGAGTGCGGAAATTCGAGCTGTGGCGTTACGCCGACGACGCCCCAACCCGGAAAGGTGCCGTCAAACGGCTCGTGAAATTGCTCCGACACCTGATCTCTGCCGCCGAGAAAAAGAAACTCAAGCTCGCCCCCTTCGTCGGGATCGCCTGTCCGGGGCTGATCGAAAGCGATGGATCGATCGAAAGGGGCGCGCAAAACCTTCCGGGCAATTGGGAGGCCAATGGATTCAACCTGCCGACGAGCTTGGTGGAGGCCATTCCGCGCATCGGCAAGCATCATACGACGGTCGTCATGCACAATGACGGCGTCGTGCAGGGGCTCTCCGAAATCCCCTGGATGCAAGACGTCAAACGTTGGGGCATCCTGACCATCGGAACAGGCCTCGGCAACGCCCGCTTCACCAACCGCAGCGGTAAAAATGGCAACTAGGAGACGCCTGCGGCCGTCGCCTTGACCTGCCTCATCCTACCAATCTTAACTTATGTAAACCCCCTCCCCACTGTCGCAGAGTAGGGTGTCGCCGGCTCATAGCACCGACGGTTGGCTCGGAATGGTCCAAATTCGACGCGCCGGAGGGGCTGCAGCACATGCCGATTGATATGATGATCCGCAAAGTGAGGCTTCATACCGGCCTCACCGAGGAGGATACCGCCGCGCTGCGTTCGATCGTATCAAGCGTGCGAGATCTCGGCGCCGGAACATCCATCATACAAGAGGGCGAGATCAGCAGCCACTGCTGCGTCATGTTGAGCGGCTTTTCCTACCGTGCCAAAGTGTCGGACGGCGGCAAGCGGCAGATCCTGTCGTTTCACATCGCAGGCGACATGCCGGACCTCCACGGGATGTTTCTCAAGCGAATGGATCACGACCTCACCACGTTGACGCAGGCGCGCGTCGGCTTCATCGACCACCGGGCGTTGAGGCAGGTCATCAGTCTGCGCCCTGCCGTTGCGGAAGCCTTGTGGCGCGAGACTTTGATCGACGCGGTGCTGTTCCGGGAATGGATCGTCAGCCTTGGGACCCGTCCCGCTGCCGCGCGCATGGCCTATTTGGTGGCGGAATTGCGCCAGCGCCTGGCCGCGATCGACATGGTCGCTGAGGACCAGTTCCGGTTTCCCGTCACTCAGGCAAAACTTGCGGAAGCGCTTGGATTGAGCGCAGTGCATGTCAACCGGGTCCTCCAGTCCTTTCGAGCGCAAGGCATCCTCGATATTCACGACAGCGTCGTCACTTTGCGTGACATCGAAAAGATCGTGGAGATCGGCGGATTCAATGAACTGAACCTTCAACCGCTCGAAAGCGCTTAGGAACGATGCGGCCGGTGTAGCTTTGGCGAGGATGCCGACCTATTACTTCAGGATTTCTGGCACCGACCCGTTCTTCACCGCGGATGGCGTCGAGTTGTCCAACGATGCCGTCGCTTGGGAAGAGGCACGTTCGCTGCTGCGGGACGCCGAAGAGAGCTTGCAAGCGGGCGAGGATTGGACACTTGAAGTGCTCCGAGACCAGTGCCCTCTGTTCCGAATTTGGCTGCACAGCGAAAAGGCCGGTGACACCCTGCCCGAAGGTGACTGAATCGCTGGTGCGCCAAAGCCGGCTCCGCTGGGCTACGCCGAGGCCAGCCGGGGCGCGCATCAACTGGTTGTAGACACCTGCTTAGCTCTGCCCGCCCTTGCGGCCGGCTTCCTTGCACCCTGCTTCCGAGGCACGCTGCGGATCGTTGGCGAAGTTTTGCTGTCCGCCTCGTTCCTCGTTTGCCACAGGGATTCTCCATGTTGCCCGGCCCTATCGACCCAACAGTGCACAAAAGGCGCCGTTCCCAAGTCGATCCCGTCTGGAGGAGACGACAGCCACGCATCAATGCGCGCGGCATTGTCGGCGCTACGGACCCGCTGCAGCAGAAATTCCCGCTCCTTGCCCGGCGGCATGCGCCTTGCCTTTTCCTTCGCCTGCCTCGCGAAATGCCCCAATCGCTCCTGTAACGACGTGGTTTGCTTAAACCGATTACGCCTCTTCTTCATGTGCTCCAACCGCTTTGGGGCTGAGTTGGCGGGAGCGCGCTGTTGCGTTCTCAATCACCGACTCGCCGGTCTGCCCGTGTCGGTAATCTAGGACCTGGCTCGATTGGCAACGATAACATACGTCAATGGGTAACCGCCGACGTCGATGCCGCCATGGATGCGGTGCTCAACGAGTCCGGGGCTGCGTGGCCCCGGCCCCGGTGACGCTGCCGACACGATGAGATGCGTGAAGGTCATGCCGTCCCCGACAGCAACCTTACTCGTCATTCGGCGCCAGGCCGTGCACTCAGGCAGCGTGACCCTTGTCGCAAGCCTTGGCGACCTCGGCCAGCAGGCCGCGTACCCATTTGTGCAGGCCCGATTTCGCCGTCCGGGCGCTCCAGTACATGTCGATCGAGATCGGCACCCGGAACGGCAGCGCGGCGACGTGCAGGCCGCCGCGCATGGCCCGCGCCAGATGATGCGGGATGGTCGCGACGAGCCGCGTGCCGGCAATGATGCGCTCCAGGCTGTCGTGGTTCGGAAGGCTGACCATCGGCGCGATCTCGATCTTCCTCGCCTTGAGCGCAGCGAGATAAAGCGGCTGCCACTCGCCGCTATGGGTGATGAAGACATGCTCGGCCTTTGCATAGGCCGACAACGCGATCCGGCCGCGCGCCAGCGGATTGGCGGGATCCATCACGCAGACATAGTGATCGGTCAGGACGTGGCGCCTGAAGAGGCTTTCGCCGACGACCCCGACCGGGCCAAGGACGATGTCGCACTGGTTCTGCTTGAGGTGGACGTCGCCATGGCCCGCGGCGTCGAGCAGGACAAGACGAACCTGCGGTGCGCCAGCGCGCAGCCGCGCGCTGAATTGCGGGATCAGGGTCTGGCGCTCATGATAGTTGCAGGAGATCGTCACGCTGCCCTGCGCCGTCACCGGGTCGAATGCGACCGGTGAGGCGAGCCCGTCGATCTCGCCGATCATGTCCCGCGCCCAGCCGACCAGCTCCGCGCAACGCTCGGTGGCCGCCACGCCATTGCCGTTGCGGACGAACAGCGGGTCATGCAGCGCGCCGCGCAGCCGCTCGACCGCATAGCTGATGGTCGACTGGTTGACGTCGAGGCGCTTGGCTGCCGCCGAGAACGACCGCAGATCGTAGACCAGCACGAGCGTCCGTAAGGTCCCGATGTCGATCGGATCGATCGGGGAATTGGCCGCCACGCTGCACCTCCCGCTTTGCCGGCGGCCGAGCCTAGCACAAGATCATCGACTATTTCGATGGCCTGGATCGATCCCATCGAATTGAGTGATTGCATCCCCGGCGCTAGCCTTCACAAAAGACCGCTCCGGGAGGATCAATGGCCAGCACCGTGCCTGTCGTCACTGACATCGCGTATCAGGATCTGCTCGACGACCCCTATCCGATCTTCCGCCGCCTGCACGAGCTGGCGCCGGCGGTCTATGTCGAGCCCGCGAAGCTGACGCTGGTGACGCGCTTCGACGACATCACGCGGATCGAGCGCGATCCCGCGACCTACTCGGCCGATAACCCCGCCTCGCTGGTCAACAAGGTGATGGGGCCGACCTTCATGCGCAAGGACGGCGCCGAGCATGCGAGCGGCCGCAAGGCGATCGAGCCCTCGTTCCGCCCGGCCACGATCAAGGAGCATTGGGCGCCGCAATTCACCGCGATCGCGGAAAAACTGATCGATGATCTGTCGGTGGCTGACAGAGCCGACCTGTTCTGCACACTCGCCGCGCCGATGGCCTCGCTCAGCCTGATGGCCATGATCGGCTTTCGCGAGATGCCGTGGCAGACCCTGGCCGAATGGTCGCAAGCCTTGATCGACGGCGCCGGCAACTATGCCGCCGATGCCGAGATCGAGCGGAAGGCGATGCAGGCGAGCGCCGACGTCGATGCGGCGATCGACGCCGTGCTCGAGGATCACCGCAGCTGTCCCAATCCCTCGATCCTGTCCTCGATGGTCAATGCCGATCCGCCGATGCCGATCGACGGCATCCGCGCCAACATCAAGGTGATCATCGGCGGCGGATTGAACGAGCCGCGCGACGCGATCCTGACGCTGGTGCTCGGCCTTTTGGAAAACCCCGCACAGAAGGCCGATGTGCTGGCCAGGCCGGAGCTATGGCCCGCCGCGCTCGAGGAAGCGGTGCGCTGGATCTCGCCGATCGGCATGTATCCGCGCCGGGTGACCCGCGATGTCGAACTTTCCGGCACCATGCTGCCCGAGGGCCTTCAGATCGGCCTCTGCGTCGGCGCTGCGAACCGCGACGGCAACCGCTTCGCTGCGCCCGATCGCTTCGACGTGACGCGACCCAAACAATCGCATCTGGCTTTCGGCGCCGGACCGCATTTCTGCGCCGGCACCTGGGTGTCGCGGCTCACCGTCGGCAAGATCGTGGTGCCGATGCTGTTCGACCGCTTGCGCAATCTGCGCCTCCACGAGGAGACGCCGCCGATCGTCCGCGGCTGGGTGTTCCGCGGTCCGGTATCATTGCCGGTGCGATGGGATGCGTGAGGACGCACATCGTTATCGCATTACTTTCTGGCGGCAGGATCGGCGCGGCCACTATTCGCTGGCGGATAAGACGCGGCGAACAGGCAATCGTGCATCCAGGGCTGATCGATCTTGTCCACTTCGATGTCGGGGTCGTAATTCCAGAGATCGTCCGCATGCGGAGTCGGCAGATCATCGGATGAGGCCGGATTCATATTCCAGCGCGCATCGCCCCAGATCGTGGCATTATCGCCGGGCTCCGGGCATGGCGCGCTCGTTGAGTCAGGACTTATCGAGCATGTCGCGACGGGCCGCAGCACACCGTCTTTCAGGACACTGACGAGCCGGTTTTCGGACATGTGGCCGCTCGCCCACTGCAGCCCGACGCTACAGATCCTGTCGCCATTCTGGCGATGCGCCTCACCCCAGCAACCGTAAGCCCAGCTCCCATAGGGAGGGGGCAGAAGAACGCAGAACGTCTTGTAGCCGGCGAACGGTCCACCGCTATCTCCGGATGCGATCTGCCGCTCTCGTTCCATCGCGTGCACCGGCCCGGCCTTTTGCAGAAAGGCGAGCCGGTTGAGAGTGATCTGCAGCAGAACCTCGCGATCGTCGGTCTTGTCATCCTCCGCTTGCCCATATCTATCCGGGCCATGCGAACGCACCTCAAGCCATCGGCGTTGGCTCTTGACCAACGCCTCGCGGAATTGCTGATCCGTGGTTTCGCGCAGAAGCTTGAAATAGGCGGAGCTCATCGCAGCGTCGGCCGCTTTCAAGTTTGGCGTCGTACAGATCAGCTTGTCCACCGGCAGCGAGGCCCGCGCACAATCGAGCGCGCGAACCGGACATGGGTGGCCGGCGACGAGAACGCCGAGCGTCACAACAAGGCCGAGTTTCATCATCGTCTCGTGTGGCTCGTGCCGGCTACGATCGCGTCTCACGCCGCCAGCGCATTCTCCACGATCTTCACGAAATACGAGGTGCCGTAAACGATCGCCTCGTCGTTGAAATTGTAGGCGGGGTGATGCAGGCCGGCGCTGTCGCCATTGCCGCAGAAGATGAAGGCGCCGGGCCGTGCTTCCAGCATGTAGGAGAAATCCTCGGCGCCCATCAGCGGCGGCATTTCGTGCACGTTGGACGCGCCGGCGACCTCGCGCGCGATGCGGCCCGCGAATTCGGTCTGCGCCTCATGGTTGACGGTGACCGGATAGCCGCGCTCATAGGTGAGATCGATCTTCGCGCCGGTCATCTTGGCCACGCCATCGACCACCTCGCGCACGCGCTTCTCGATGAGGTCGCGCACTTCCCGGGTCAGCGTGCGCACGGTGCCGCGCAGCTCCGCGGTCTGCGGGATCACGTTGCGGGCGTTGCCGGCGTGGAATTCGCACATCGAGATCACGGCGGAGTCGAGCGGATCGACGGTGCGCGCGACGATCTGCTGCAACGCGGTGATGATCTGCGCGCCGACCAGCACGGAATCGATGCATTTGTGCGGCCGCGCGGCATGGCCGCCGAGCCCTTCGATCTTGATGTCGATCGCGTCGGTCGCAGCCATGATCGGGCCGGTGCGGATCGCGAACGAGCCGATCGGAATCCCCGGGCCGTTGTGCATGCCGTAGACCTGCTCGATCCCGAAGCGATCCATCAGGCCATCCTTGATCATGGCGGCCGCACCGGCGCCACCCTCCTCGGCCGGCTGGAAGATCACGACCGCGTCGCCGGCGAAATTGCGCGTCTCGGCGAGATAGCGCGCTGCGCCGAGCAGCATCGCGGTGTGGCCGTCATGGCCGCAGGCGTGCATCATGCCCGGCGTCTTCGAGGCGTAAGGCAAATTGGTCTGTTCGTGAATCGGCAGCGCATCCATGTCGGCGCGCAGGCCGATCACCTTGACGTCGCCCTTGGCCGGCCCCTTCTTGCCCTTGATGACCCCGACCACGCCGGTCTTGCCGAGCCCGGTCGCGACCTCGTCGCAGCCGAACTCCCGCAACCGGTCGGCCACGAATGATGCAGTGCGGTGCACATCGTAGAGCAGCTCGGGGTTTTCGTGGATGTTGCGGCGCCAGGCCTGGATATCGGGTTGCAGATCGGCGACGCGGTTGACGATGGGCATGAGAATTCTGGCCTCGGAGGTTGGACGTAGGTCCTGTCTAGCATGCAAGAGCCGGTCCACCCAAACGGATGTGGCATGCCTTTTGGTTGGGGCGTGCTTTCGCGATTGCGATGGCAGGAATGTTCCTCGGACGGGAGACCGCGTGACTTCGAGGACCCCGATGTCAGACCGGATACGATCGCATCCGACCAAAGCCTAATAGTGCGGGAAATATCCCGCACGGATACTACCCCAGGTTATCAGCACCCAAATCCTCTCGCCTTCCAACAGGGAGCGGCTGCATGACGCCGGATCAAGCGGTCTTGTTTTCCACCATCATCCTGCTGGTGCCGATGGGATACTTCCTGCTGGCGGCGCCGGCGTTCCTGCTCGTGAAGCTCGACGTCCCGCCTGTCACCCGCCTGCTGCGCGGCATGTTCAATGCCTACTTCCTGGTGCTGACCGTCTCCGGCGTGATCGGGACGCTCGCCTTTGCCGCGGCGGGCCGGCCGGCGGTCGCGCTCGGCACCGCATTGATCGCGGCGTTCGCCGTGCTGGCGCGCCGCTGGTTCTTGCATCGGCTCGACGCTGAAGCAGATGCGAGAGACCTGGGTGATCCGACTGCAGTGCGGCGGCTGCGCCGGCTGCATTGGGGCGGCATGGCGTGCAATGCAGTGCAGGTGTTCGCGCTGCTCGCCAGCATTCCCTACATGGCGCCGCTGCCCTGATCGCTATATTTCGTGCTTCCGATGCGGATCGTATTTCGAAAGCACGTCCTTGAGGTAATCCCGGCTCTTCCATTCCGGTGCGGGCGGCTCGTACCCGGGCCGGGGAACGAACGGATTCGCAGGCACATCCGCTGACGCGCCCATCAGGTCCGGAACGTAGCGCGGGCAGTTTGGAAAGATCTCGCATTTCACGCGTACGGCAACCTTGGCGCCGTGGTGCCTGGCAAGCGTTTCCGTATCGTCGTGGATCGTTGCCTTGCCGCGGACGCGGGTACGAAACGTCTTGCCGTCGAGGCGTACGAACAGCAGCCCGACGTTCGGGTTGCGATGAATATTGCCGAGTGTGCGGTACATGTTGTTGCCGTCGTACTCGGGGAACTCAAGCGTATCGGGCCCTGTGATCTTCACGAAGCCCGGATCGCCGGAACGCATCGAACAATCGACGTTGTCCTGATAGCTCGTCGCAATGAAAAAGAATCGTGCCTCCTCGATGAGCTTGCGGTCCTGTTCCCAGAATTCGAAGTGGAGGCGATGCTTCTCGAGGCCGTCGGCGACACGACGACCGTCGAAACGGTCCTGCAACTCGCGCATTCCGTCGTGGTAGAAAGGGGCTCGGACCGGGTCTGCCACGGGAATCCTCCAGCAAGTTGGGCAATCTATTGCAAGTTTTGGCAGGCCCAGAGCGTGCGGCGCAACGGCAGCAGAAATTTCTTGCGCGCGCCGGCCGGCGCAGCCGGCTAATTTCCCCGCGCCTGCTGGTCGAACACGCTCAGCACGGCGAGCGTCATGGCCTCGACACCGGTCTTGATGGTCGGCTCCGGCACCGGCGCGAACAAGGGCGAGTGGTTGGTCGGCAATGGTGGGCCGTTGCCTTCGCGGGCCGCAGCGACACGCTCCGGCTCGTAGACACCGATATTGAAAAACATCGAGGGCACCCCGGCGTTGATGAACTCCGAATAGTCCTCGCTTGGCGTGCCCGGCGGCGAAGGCGCGAACTTGTTGCCGAACGCCGCCTTCAGCACCTTTTCCGCCGTGCCGACCACGCTGGGATCATTGATCACGGCCTTGGTCCCCTCAGTGAGGTTTATCTCGGGCTCCGGCGCATTCGACATCGCGGCGACCGCCTTTGCCGTCCGCTCGATGCCCGCAAGCATCTTGGCACGCACCTCTGGCTTGAAAGCCCGGATGGTGCCGAACAGCACCACATCGTCAGGAATGATGTTTCCAGCGGTGCCGCCGTGAATTGAGCCGATGCTGACGACACCGAATTCGGTCGGGTCCTTTTCGCGGCTGATCACGCTCTGGACATCGACGACAAAGCGCGCCGCCATCATCACGGGGTCGATGGTCGCCTGCGGCACCGCACCGTGCCCGCCGCGGCCACGGAATTTGATATAGAGGCCATCGGCGCTGGATGAACCGATGCCGACGCGGTAGCGCACCGTTCCATAGGCGAACGGGCCATCGTGCAAGGCGAAGCCGACATTCGGCTTTGGAAACCGCGTGAACAGACCATCCGCCAGCATCGCCCTGGCACCCGACACGATTTCCTCGGCCGGCTGGGCGATGAACATCAGCGTGCCGTGCCACTGCTCCTTCAGGCCGATCAGCGTCTTCGCCGTGCCGACCCAGCTCGCCATGTGAATGTCGTGGCCGCAACTATGGGCCACGAAGGTCTCGCGTCCCTGCCAGGTCGTCTTGTCGCGGCTGGCATAGGGAAGGCCGGTCTTTTCCTCCATCGGCAGCGCATCGAGCTCGGTGCGCACCATGACGACAGGACCCTCGCCATTCCTGTAGATCGCGACCAGCCCGGTCTTGCCGACGTGCTCCGTCACCTCGAAGCCCAGCGCCCGCATTTCGGCAGCCAGCTTGGCCGCGGTCTTCTCTTCCTGAAACGCGATCTCGGGGTGGGCGTGAAGATCCTTGTAGAGCGCGTCGAGTTTCGGATAGTCGGTCGCGACGGACTTCTCGATTGTGCCCTTCAGCGCTACGACATCGAGCTCAGCATGCGCGTGGTGCGGCAGTGAGGCGCAGAGTGCGGCGGACGCAAGCAGCGTCAGAACGACCTTGGTCATGGCATCGCTCCAAGTGAAATCCATACTGCATCCCGAGCAACCTTACATCGCCAGGCAAGGCTCGGCTGCATGATCTAAGCAGGCAAGGCGATGCGAAACAATGACCTATCCGGAGCGCGTCCGGACGATGGCGACTCTCGGGGCTAGCCCGTCGTCAGCATCTGGCTGCGGATCTCCTGTGCGGTGCGGCGCAACGGCAGCAGAAACTTCTTGCGCGCGCCGGCCTCGCTGACCGTGCCGGAGATGGTGTTGACGCTGAGCGCTGCGACCACCGCGCCGGCCGGATCGCGCAACGGCACCGCAATGCCGCAGATCGCCGGGTCGAGCTCGCCATCGACCCAGGCGTAACCGTCGCTCTCGACCCGCACCAGCAATTCGCCGAGGCGCTCCGGATCGGTGACCGTGCGCGGCGTGACCAGCTTGAAGCCGCCGGTCGCGAGATATGTTTCACGGGTGCCGGGCGGCAGCGCTGCGAGCATGACGCGGCCGAGCGACAGCAGATGCGCGGGCAGCCGGCTGCCGACACCGAGATTGGCCGAGAGGATCCGCCGCGCCGGCAGACGGAGCGCATAGACGATCTCGTCCTCGTCGAGCACCGCCATCGCGCAGGACTCGCCGATCTCGTTGCGCAGGTTTTCCAGCGCGCGTTGCGCATGCGCCCAGTAGGGCAGCGCGTTGAGATAGGACAGGCCGAGCCCGAGTGCGCGCGGCCGCAGGCTGAAATAGCGTCCGTCGGAGGCGCAGTATTTCAGCGCCACCAGGGTCGCGAGGATGCGGCGCGCGGTGGCGCGGTTGAGGCCCGCGGTGTCGGCCGCTTCCGCCAGCGTGTGCCGTCCCGGCGGCTTGCCCAGCGCCTCGATGATCGAGAAGCCGCGCGCGATCGCGCGCACGAAGCCGTCACTCTCTTTGCTCATCGCGTTCTGCTCATGGCGCCGGTTTGCGGGGGGCGCTCGTTCTGATCACGACATCGCAAGCCGCATGGCGGCCTGCACGTGACGCGGCGCTGCCCGCTTGTCAGGGGCTTCCCACCGCGCTAGCGTCAATTCATACAGCGAATGAAATGTTCGCCTGGCGAACTCATAGCAGGAGGATGCACGATGGCGCAAGCGGAAAGTTCTGCGGCCACACCGTTTGAAACCGATTTCTGGAAGGACGCGAAGCTGCGCAAGGTGTGGGACGACATCGTCCCCGGCGAGCCGCGCAAGACGCTGCCGTACAAGCTCACGCAAGAAGCGATCGCGCTGTACTGCCGCGCGGTCGGCGAGACCAATCCGCTGTATCTGGACGAAGCGGCCGCGAAGGCCGGACCCTATGGCGGGCTGATCGCGCCGCCCGCAATCCATATCCTCTTGATGTTCGCCTGCACGCCGGCCGACGACTGGATGCGCTCGCCGGGCACCGTCAATGCCGGGCAGTCCTGGAGTTACAACATCCCTGCCCGTCCCGGCGACACCATCACCCTGCAGGCCCGCGCGCTCGACAAGTTCATCAAGCGCGAACGGCTGTTCGTGGTGCACGACAACGTCTTCTTCAACCAGCATGGCGACGTGATCTGCTCGGGTCGCGGCCAGACCATCCGTCCGATGTAAGGAGGATCACGATGACCACAGCGAATTTCGATGCTCTCAAGGCCGGCGACAGTATCGACGGCCCCGCATTCGCCGTCTCCCGCGAATCGATCCGCCTGTTCTGCGATGCGTCGCTCGACTACAACCCGCTGCATCTCGACGACAACTACATGAAGGGCGATTTCGGCAAGACCAATTTCGGCGGCATCATCATGCATGGCATGAACAATTTCGGCCTGATCTCGCGCATGCTGACCGACTGGGCTCTTCCCGCAGGCGCGATCCATCGGAGACTGGAGACGCGCTGGCTGAAGCCGGTGAAGCCCGGCGACACCATCCGCCCCGCTGGCACCATCAAGGCCAAGCAGACCACCGCCAACTCGCGCTGGGTGCTGGTCGACGTCGCCGTGCAGAACCAGCGCGGCGAGACGGTCGCGGCCGGTGAAGCGATGCTGGAGTTTCCGGCAAGCGCGAAGGCGGGCTAACCGCAATTAGCAGCAACGGTGTCCACTTACCTCTCCCCGCCTGCGGGGAGAGGTCGGAACGCATCGTCAGATGCGTTCCGAGTGAGGGGGAGCCTCCGCGAGCTCGCCAGTTACCGTCTACGCGGAGACAGCCCCTCACCCCAGCCCTCTCCCCGAAAGAACGGGGCAAGGGAGTGTAGCGCCGTCGCGGCACCATCCCACTCAACAAATCAAAAGAATTCCTTGGAGGTTTCGATGCAGGATGCGGCCCATTCGCGGCTCTATGGACGGATCGCCTGGCGCCTGATCCCGTTCCTGCTGGCGTGCTACACGGTTGCGATCATCGATCGCTTCAACATCGGTTTCGCCAAGCTGCAATTCCTGCACGATCTTGATATCGACGACGCCGTGTTCGGGCTTGCCGCCGGCATCTTCTCGGTCGGCTATGTCGCGCTCGAGGTGCCGAGCAACCTGCTGTTGGTCAAGGTCGGCGTCCGCGAGACGCTGCTGCGGATCATGGTGCTGTGGGGCACTGTGACCGTGCTGCTCGCGCTGGTGCAGAACCAGTATCACCTCTATCTGCTGCGCTTCCTGCTCGGTGCCGCTGAGGGCGGCTTCTTCCCCGGCATCCTGTATTATCTGACGCTGTGGTTTCCGGACCGCGTGCGCGGCCGCATGACGAGCCTGTTCGTGATGGCGGTGCCGCTCGGCGGCGTCATCGCCGGACCGTTGTCGGGCCTGATCATGGATCACATGCAGGGCGTCCATGGCCTGCATGGCTGGCAGTGGCTGTTCGTCCTCGAGGGCGTGCCCGCGGTGCTGCTCGGCATCGCCGCCTACCTTTATCTCGCCGACGATCCACAGGCCGCGAGCTGGCTGAGTGCCGACGAGCAGCGTCAGATCGCGAGCGATCTCGCCGGCGATCGCGCCGCCGTTCCCGGCACCACCAGCAGCTTCGCGGCGGCGCTGCGCGAGCCGCGCGTCTATTTGCTCTCCTTCATCTATTTCGCGTTCTTCTGCTCGCTCAACACCATCCTGCTGTGGACGCCGACGCTGCTCAAGCGTGTTGGCGTGGCGACCACCACCGAGATCGGCTGGCTGAGCGGCGCGATCTCGGTCGCCTCGGCGATCGGCATGGTCGCGATCGGCTACAGCTCCGATCGCACGCGGGAACGGCGCTGGCACGTGGTCTGCTGCGGTCTCGTCGCGGCGGCCTGCTTCATCGCCTTGCAGGCCGCGCAGGGCAGCATCCTCCTGACCGTGATGCTGCTCGCCATCGCCTCGATCGGCATCTTCGCGATTCTCTCGCTGTTCTGGACCATTCCGAACGCGATGCTGGAAGGCAGCGCCGCGGCGGGCGGTATCGCGCTGATCAGCGCCATCGGCTCGTTCGGCGGCGCAGTGTGTCCTGCCCTGATCGGATGGATGAATGTCGCAACCGGGAGCATCTACGCACCGCTCGCCCTCGTCGGTGCCCTGCTCGGCGTCGGCATGCTGACCTTGATTCTCTGTGTGCCGAGGCCCGGCCCCGAGGTCACACTCGCCGAACCCAGCCGTCTCTGATCATCCGGCCGATGCCCGGCGCCATCGGCCGGGCTTGTCTCGACCGGCTGCGTCTGACTAATAGGCAATAACAAGGACGCTTGCCGGGAACGAGGACATGCCGCGAAGGCTCGAGGGTGATTTCGACTACATTGTCATCGGCGCAGGCACGGCCGGCTGCATCATGGCCAACCGTCTGTCGGGCGACCCGAAGAACCGCGTGCTGCTGCTGGAAGCCGGCGGCAAGGACAACTGGATCTGGTTTCACATCCCGGTCGGCTATCTGTTCGCGATCGGCAATCCGCGCTCGGACTGGATGTTCAAGACCGAGGCCGAGCCCGGGCTCAACGGCCGCGCGCTCGCCTATCCGCGCGGCAAGGTGATCGGCGGCTCCTCCGCCATCAACGCCATGATCTCGATGCGCGGCCAGGCCGCGGATTACGATCACTGGCGGCAGCTCGGCCTCACCGGCTGGAGCTACGACGACGTGCTGCCGGCGTTCAAGCGGCTGGAGGATCATTTCCTTGGGCCGAGCGAGCATCACGGTGTCGGCGGCGGCTGGCGCATCGAGGCGCCGCGGCTGTCGTGGCAGATCCTCGATGCGGTCGGTGATGCCGCCGAGGAGATGGGCATCAAGCGCATCCCGGATTTCAACACCGGCGATAACGAAGGCACCAGCTATTTCCACGTCAACCAGAAGCGCGGACGGCGCTGGTCGTCAGCGCGCGGCTTCCTCAAGCCGGTGCTGAACCGCAGCAATCTCAGGCTCGAGACCGACGTGCTGGTCGACCGCCTGATCATCGAGAGCGGCCGCGCCGCCGGCGTGCTGTTTCGCCAGGGTAATGAAGCCGTGGAGGCGCGCGCCAAGGGCGAGGTGATCCTCTGCGCCGGCTCGATCGGAACCACGCAGGTGCTGCACCGCTCCGGCATCGGCCCGTCCGAATGGCTGTCGCCGCTCGGCATCGACATCGTCGCCGATGTGCAGGGCATCGGCCATAATCTGCAGGACCATCTGCAGCAGCGCGCAATCTACAAGGTCTCCGGCGTGCGCACGCTGAACGAGACCTATTACAACCTGGTGCGCCGCGGCCTGATGGGCCTCGACTACGCGTTCCGCCGCCGCGGGCCGCTGACCATGGCGCCGTCGCAGCTCGGCATCTTCACGCGCTCGGATGCAACGCGCTCACGCGCCAACATCCAGTTCCATGTGCAGCCGCTGTCGCTCGACAAGTTCGGCGATCCGCTGCACCGCTTCCCCGCGATCACGGTGAGCGCCTGCAACCTGCAGCCGACCTCGCGCGGCACCGTGCGTATCCGCTCCACCGCACCCGACGACAAGCCGTCGATCGCGCCCAATTACCTCTCGACCGAGGACGACCGCCAGGTCGCGGCCGACGCGATCCGCACCACGCGCAAGCTGATGAAGCAGAAGGCGCTGGAGAAATATCATCCCGAGGAGTTCCTGCCCGGCCCCTCCGTCGGCGACGACGATGCCTCGCTCGCCAAGGCCGCCGGCGACATCGGCACCACGATCTTCCATCCCGTCGGCACCGCCAAGATGGGAACGGCCAACGATCCGATGGCCGTGGTCGACGAACGCCTGCGCTTCTATGGCCTGCACGGCCTGCGCATCGCGGATGCCTCGGTGATGCCGACCATCACTTCGGGCAACACCAACACGCCGACCGCGATGATCGCCGAGAAGGCCGCGGCGATGATTCTAAGGGATGCGCGATAACAGCCAATGACGCAGCCGCGGCGGATTCTCGTTGGTGATGCCGGCGCGCAGATTGCGGCGGCACGTTGGGGCGAGCCGTTATCCGGCAAGCCGCCGGCGCTGCTGCTGCACGGCACCGGCTTTGTCGCCGAGGTCTGGACCGAGGTCGCCGAAGCGCTGGCCGCCGACTACACCGTCTACGCACTCGACCGCCGCGGCCATGGCCTGAGCCACAAGCCGGCGGCCCAGCACTATCAGTTCCAGGATTTCGCCGACGATCTCTGCATGGTGGTCGAACGCCTCGACCTCCGGAACATCTACGGCATCGGTCACAGCGCCGGTGCGACCGATCTGATGCTCGTCACCAAGCTGATGCCGGACCGCTTCGCGCGGCTGTTCGTGACCGAGCCGACCGCGATGGATCCGCGCGCGCCGCGCAGCGGCGGCCTGAGCGAGATTGCGAACGCGTCGGTGCAGGGCGTGCTGCGCCGCCGGGCCGAATTCGACAACGCCGATGATCTGTTCCGGCGATTGCGCGCCGCGCCGGCCTTCGCGCCGTGGACCGAGCGGTCGCTGTGGGCCTATGTCCATCATGGCTTTGCGACGCTGGACGACGGCCGCATGCGGCTGCTTTGCACGCCCGAGATCGAGTCGGCGCTGCTGGGGCCGATCTTCCAGGCCATGGAGCAGATCTACACCGGCGACACCCGTGGCAATCCGTTCCCATGGTTCTCCGAGATCGCCTGCCCGGTCTGCATCGCCACGGCCGAGCAGTCATGGCCGATCTACAAGGACATAGCCGACCGCGCCGCGGCCCTGATCCCGCATGCGAGCCGCTGGAGGTTCGCAAACGTCGGCCATTGCGTCGCACAGGAGGCGCCGGAACTGATGGTTGCCGCGCTCAGGGCATTTGCTGCGCGAGTTGATGAAAAGCAGCGCAACGATAAGGCGACATCACCGTTATAGCCTGCGCCCTGTCGTCCAAGCGGATGGCCGCGGTGGGCTCGACGACAAGGTTGAGAATGGATGGCACCTTCGACGGTTTCCGCCTTGAACGACAAGACCGGGTTCGTCGGCGAAGCGCACGGCCGGTTTGAGCAGCCGCCAAGTCTCACCAGCATCCTGCTCGCGCTTGGCATCGTCTACGGCGACCTCGGCACGAGCCCGCTCTACACCTTGCAAACGATCGTCCACCTGATGGGCGATGGTTTCACGCCGGAAGCAGCGCTCGGCTCGCTCTCGCTGATCGTCTGGGCGCTGATCATCACGATCTCGGTCAAATACTGCATCTTCGTCATGCGCGCCGACAATCATGGCGAGGGCGGCATTCTTGCGCTGATGGCCCTGACCGGAGCACGCTGGTCCGGACGGGGACGCTGGCTGGTGGCGCTGGGGTTGTTCGGCTCCGCCTTGATCTATGGCGACGGCATCATCACCCCTGCGATCTCAGTGTTGAGCGCGGTCGAGGGTCTGAACGTCGCAACGGATGCATTCAAACCGTACACCATGCCGATCGCAGTTGCGATCCTGATTGGATTGTTTGCGCTCCAGCGGCACGGGACCGCGACGGTCGGCAAGGCATTCGGTCCGGTGATGCTGCTCTGGTTCCTGACGATGGCGCTGCTCGGCATCGCCTCGCTGGTACGGCACCCCGGCGTGCTGCGCGCACTCAATCCCACCCACGGCATCCTGCTGCTCACCACGCATGGCGTGCTCGGCTTCACCCTGCTCGGCGGCGTCTTTCTCGCGCTGACCGGCGGCGAGGCACTCTATGCCGACATGGGGCATGTGGGCCGCAAGCCGATCCGCCTTGCCTGGTACGGGTTCGTGCTGCCTGCGCTCATCCTCAACTATGCCGGACAGGTCGGCAACTTCATCGCCTCGCCCGATCCGGGCGCCAATCCGTTCTTCAAGCTCGCACCGGCCTGGGCGATCTATCCGCTGGTGGCGCTGGCGACGCTGGCGACCATCATCGCCAGCCAGGCCATCATCACCGGTTCGTTTTCAATGACGCGCCAGGCCATGCAGCTCGGGTGGTTTCCGGGCGTGCGGATCGACCAGACCTCGGCCGAGGAGTACGGTCAGATCTACGTCCCGTTCGTGAACTGGACGATGATGTGCCTGACCGTTGCGCTCACGATCGGCTTCGGCAGTTCAGACCGTCTGGCGGGTGCCTATGGCGCCGCCGTCTCCACCACCATGATCCTGACCACCGCCCTGCTCCACCAGGTGATGCGATGGAGATGGGGCTGGACCGCAGCGCAAGCCGCGTCGATCACCGGAGTGCTGCTCACAGTCGACCTGGCATTCTTCGCTGCCAATCTCTTCAAGATCGCAGAAGGCGGTTGGATTCCCCTGCTGTTCGGTGCGCTGTTATTCGGCATCATGCTCACATGGCATTTCGGCCTCGACGCACTGCACCGACGAAGCATGGCGCAGTCGGAGCATATCGATGCGTTTTTTGCCGGTCTTCGCGACCAGCACATCGCGCGCGTGCCGGGAACCGCGATCTTCCTCACTCGGCTCAGCCACCGCATTCCCCCGATCATCGTCAACTACGTCCGGCACGCCCATTCGCTGCATCGAACGGCGATCGCGTTGACGGCAACCTTTGAAAGCGTGCCTCGAATCCGATCCTCCGATCGCATCCGCTGCGAGCAGCTTTGCGATGGCGTCTGGCACATCACCGTGCATTTCGGTTTTGTCGAGATACCCGATCTGCCGGCCGTACTGGCGAATGCAAAGCAGATAGGCATCCCCGTCCATGACGACGCAAACTACTATATCGAGCGCCACGATCCTGTCAGTCATCCGCGGCGCAATCCCCTTGCCAGATTCCGGATTGCGCTATTCGCCTTCATGGCGCGGAATTCCGCGCACGCCATCGATCGATTCCGAATCCCGCACGGTTCGCTGATCGAGATCGGCAGCCGACCGGAGATCTAGGAACTGCGCCGCCGTGAACGCCGCCCGCGCGGCGCGGACACAATGCTGCCCTGCGACCTCGCTTCCTGAACCAGCCTGACTTCCGTGTCGCGCGCGTGACGACAACTGCGCGCTGATCACAGCCGATCATTGCGTCATCGTTGATCGTTGAACGGTTTCGTCGGGTAGACCGGTGCGCGCACTGGCTGGATCGTCAGCCGATAGACGATCAGGTTGGTGCCGTCGAACGCCTCAAGCAAGTAGTCGCAAACGGGACAGTGATACTCACCCTTGGCGCCAGGTTCAGACCATAGCTCCAACCGCCGGAAGCCCGCGCCACAGCACGCGCACGTTACATCCGCTTTCCGCACGTTCATCCTCTTGGCAGCACTCTACAGGAAGCAAAGGAATTGGTGAAACCCGGCAAGAAATGCGTCGTTCGCCTGATTGAGGCGAGACCAAACGTCATGGAACTCTTCAGATCATTCTAGCCAGGTTGATCCGGCAGCAAAGTGCAGATTGTGCCTGCAGGCTTGATGGAACGAGCCAACGCTTCGTTCGAACGCGCGCCCCGCAGAGTGGCAATTTTGAGCGCGATTGCGTTCCATTGATCTACGTCAATCTCGCGCGCTGAAATTGTCGCAGCTTCGTCGTTCGCAATTTCGTCCGTTAGGGAGGACACGCCATGCTTCGTTGTATCCTCGCCGTTCTGGCAGCTGTGGTTCTCGTTGCCGTCTGCCTGCTTCCTGATGACGCTTATGCCCGTCGTGGAGGCGGCGGCGGCGGCTTCCGTGGCGGCGGTGGCGGCGGGTTTCATCGCGGAGGCATGCATGCCGGCGCCGGCAGAATGCACGCTGGTGCGGGAAGGATCCACGGTGGAGGATATCGCACTGCCGGCCGCGCGC
>NZ_JACMYK010000104.1 GCF_020889785.1 Bradyrhizobium acaciae | reverse complement strand
CGCGGTCCCAGCCGGCTGCTGCGCCCGCTCCAGCGCGTGCGAGGCCCGCCCGTAACAACGCCGCTGCTGCGCCGCAGCTCATCAAGCGGCCGGGTTATCTCGCCGTGCACAGCGTCGAAAAGAGCTTTGGCAGCCGCCAGGTCGTGCGTGGCGTCAGCATCTATGTTCGCCGCGGCGAGGCGGTCGGCCTGCTCGGGCCCAACGGCGCCGGCAAGACCACCGTGTTCTACATGATCACCGGCCTGATCAAGGCCGATCGCGGCGCGATCGAGCTCGATGGCCACGACGTCACCAAGCTGCCGATGTATCAGCGTGCACGCCTCGGCATCGGCTACCTGCCGCAGGAAGCCTCGATCTTCCGCGGCCTCACGGTCGAGCAGAACATCCGCGCCGTGCTCGAGGTCGTCGAGCCTTCGAAGAAGAAGCGCGAGCACGAGCTGGATTCGCTGCTCGACGAATTCAACATCACGCGGCTGCGCAAGAGCCCGTCGATCGCGCTGTCCGGCGGCGAGCGCCGCCGCGTCGAAATCGCGCGCGCATTGGCGACGCGGCCCAATTACATGCTGCTCGACGAACCGTTCGCCGGCATCGACCCGATCGCGGTCGGCGACATTCAGGACCTCGTCCGCCACCTCACCAACCGCGGCATCGGTGTGCTCATCACCGACCATAACGTCCGTGAGACGCTCGGCCTGACCGACCGTGCCTACATCGTCTATGCCGGTGAGATCTTGACTGAGGGCAGCCCGGAGGAGATCGTTAATGATCCGGATGTACGCCGGCTTTACCTTGGCGAGGAATTCCGCCTTTAGCCCAAAAATTGCATCCGTCAAGCCGTGTACAAGCTTCACGGACTAAGATAAGCAAGAATCGAGCCAACTTTCAGGGTCGATCTTGCCTCCATGGCGCTGACGCAAAGACTAGAGTTCCGCCAGTCGCAGTCGCTGGTGATGACGCCGCAGCTGATGCAGGCGATCAAGCTGCTGCAGCTGTCGAACCTTGATCTGTCGACCTTTGTCGAGGAAGAGCTGGAGCGCAACCCGCTGCTTGAGCGGGCCGCCGACGGGCCGGAACCGCCGGTGGCGGGCGAGCCGGCCATGGAGCGGCCGGACTACGGCGATTCCGACGGTTCCAACAATTATGGCGACGACGGCGACGCATCCGACATGGCCGCCGGTTCGGGCGGCGAGGCCGCCTTTGAGCCCGGCCAGGAGGAGTGGCTGAACCGCGACCTCGGCACCCGCGCCGAGATCGAGCAGACGCTCGACACCCGTCTCGACAATGTGTTTTCCGAGGAGCCGGCGGAGGCTGCTGCGCGCGCGCGCAGGACGCGCCACCGTCGGTCTATACCGAATGGGGCGGCGGCGCCTCCAGCGACGACGAATACAATCTCGAAGCCTTCGTGGCCGCCGAACTGACACTCGCCGATCACCTCGCCGAACAGCTCGCAGTGGCGTTCTCGGCGCCGGCGCAGCGCATGATCGGGCAGTATCTGATCGATCTCGTTGACGACGCCGGCTACCTGCCGGCCGATCTCGGCCAGGCCGCCGAGCGGCTTGGCGCATCGCAGCAAGCGGTCGACGAGGTCGTCGCGGTGCTGCAGAAATTCGATCCGCCGGGCGTCTGCGCGCGAAACTTGAGCGAGTGCCTGGCGATCCAGCTGCGCGAGCTCGATCGTTACGATCCGGCGATGCAGGCGCTGGTCGAGCATCTCGACCTGCTCGCCAAACGCGACATCGCAGGCCTGCGGAAGCTCTGCGGTGTCGACGATGAAGACATCACCGACATGATCGCGGAGATCCGCCGGCTCGATCCGAAGCCCGGCCTGAAGTTCGGCGCCTCGCGGACGCAAACCATGGTGCCTGACGTCTATGTGCGTCCGGGCCCCGACGGCGGCTGGCATGTCGAGCTCAACAGCGACACTCTGCCACGCGTCCTGGTCAACCAGACCTATTACTCTGAGCTGTCGAAGACGATCCGCAAGGACGGTGACAAGTCGTACTTCACCGACTGCCTGCAGAACGCGACCTGGCTGGTGCGCGCGCTCGATCAGCGCGCCCGCACCATCCTCAAGGTGGCAACTGAAATCGTTCGCCAGCAGGATGGTTTCTTCACCTATGGCGTCGCACATTTGAGGCCGCTCAATCTGAAAGCGGTGGCGGACGCGATCCAGATGCACGAATCGACGGTGTCGCGCGTCACTGCCAACAAGTACATGGCGACCAATCGCGGCAGTTTTGAATTGAAGTATTTTTTCACCGCGTCGATCGCGTCCGCCGACGGCGGCGAGGCGCATTCGGCCGAAGCGGTGCGACACCATATCAAGCAACTGATCGACGGCGAGGCGCCGTCGGCGATCCTGTCCGACGACACGATCGTGGAACGTTTGCGCGCTTCGGGCATTGATATCGCCCGCCGCACCGTTGCAAAGTACCGCGAGGCGATGCGGATACCATCCTCGGTGCAGCGCCGCCGTGACAAACAGAGCATGCTCGGCAATGCCCTTTCGGCCCCAGCCTCCTCGTCCGACCGGTCGCGCGATACAGCCCCCGTTTAGGTTACTTCTTGAGCGGGACCCCGTTCGAGTACGGGCGCGTTCATGCGCTCGTTGCGTTCGCGTCAAATCGGGATAGTCTCAATTGTTCCAGGTGAAGCGTCGTCCTGCCAGGGAGGTGACCGGAAGCCCAGCAAGCATCATGCTCCTGCAAGAGTGATCGAGGCATCCAGCAATTGAGGCATCAAATGACCCTTCGAATCTCGGGAAAGAGCATCAGCATCGGCGAGGCGCTTCGGGCGCGCGTCAGCGAGCGCACCGACGAGGTCCTGCGAAAGTATTTTGATGGCAACTATTCCGGTCACATCACGCTGAGCAAGGATGGCTTCGGCTTCCGAACCGACTGCGCGCTGCATCTGGATTCCGGCATTACGTTGGAAGCCGAATCAAACGCCGCCGATGCCTATGCCAGCGCCGATGTCGCGCTGCTGATGATCGAGAAGCGCCTGCGCCGCTACAAGAGCCGGCTCAAGGACCGCTCTGCCCGCAAGACTTACGCTGCGACGGCGGCGCTCGCCGAACTGAACGGCGCCGGGCTCGACGCGCCGAGCTACGTCATCGAGGCGCCCGAGAACGAGGACGAGGTCACCGAATACAGCCCGGTGATCATTGCCGAGGCAACCACCGCGCTGAAACGGCTGTCGGTCAGCGAAGCCGTGATGGAGCTCGATCTGACCGGCGCCTCCTGCCTGGTGTTCCAGCATGGCGGCAGTGGCCGGTTGAACATCATATACCGCCGTACGGACGGCAATGTCGGCTGGGTAGATCCGCCCGCGGTGAGCCCCTGAGGATATATGGCAGATGGCATTGACGTCCGAAGCCAGCCCTGCTTATGGTCCGCCGCCTCCAGGAATAAGGGGGACGGAACAGGGTTCGCAGCTGTTGGCACCGCCGATACGTTGGAGTAGAAGCCCTGCCAACCGGACCCGGGCTAAGCCCGCATCCCACCTCATCTTCTTGACGCCGCCGCTGTAAAGCCTATTTCGCAACCTGACGGTCATTCACCTCGGAACGTCCCAATGCCGATTACCGATCTGGTCGCACCCGAGGCGATACTCCCGGCTTTGAAAGTCATCAGCAAGAAGCAGGCGCTGCAGGAACTCGCCGCGCGTGCTTCGGCTCTGACCGGGCAGAACGAACGCGCCATCTTTGAGGTGCTGCTGCAGCGCGAGAAGCTCGGCACCACGGCGGTCGGCTATGGCGTCGCCATTCCGCACGGAAAGCTGCCCAAGCTGGAAAAGCTGTTCGGCTTCTTCGCCCGCCTCGAGCGCCCGATCGATTTCGAGGCGATGGATGGCCAGCCGGTCGATCTGATCTTCCTGCTGCTGGCGCCCGAAGGCGCCGGCGCCGATCATCTCAAGGCGTTGGCGCGCATCGCCCGCCTGCTGCGTGACCAGGACGTCGCCAAGAAGCTGCGCGCCTCGCGCGACGCGCAGGCGATCTATTCGGTGCTCGCACTGCCGCCGGCGAGCGCGGCGTAAGCATCCGCGTCAGCGAATTCGTTCGCGTAACCGTCACCAGAGCATAATCGATGTGTAACGTGACGACGCGCGCCCCGTTGGCTCCTCCGGGCTACGAAGCTGTGTACGCCGCAATGTCTCAGCAGATTGTCGGCAGCAAACGACGAACTTCGTCAAGCAGGTCCGGAACGGCCTTCTCATCATTCGCGAGATGCCTGAGCAGCGCACTCTGGAACAGGCCGTCGAACAGGGCATAGAGCGCGGCCGGTGACGACGCCGGCCGCTTGTTGCCGAGCTCGGCGTAGCGCGTGGCGATGCGCCAGATCATCGCTTCGAGGCTCTTGTCGATCTCGAGCACGTCCTTGCGAAACGCCGGCTCGAACATCGCCTGCGAACGCAGATCGTACCAGAGCCGATGCATGCGCGCTTCGTTCTCGAGCGTTGCCGCGAGCTTGGCGAGGAAGCCTTCGGTCAATTCGTCGCGGCTGCGTGCCGTCGTCACCACCTCGTCATATCGCGTCACGCATTTCGCCTTGTAGTGGCGGACGCAACAGCAGATCAGATCGAGCTTGTCGCTGAAGTAGTAGTGAAACACGCCGTGCGTGAATGCGGAGTTCTGCGCGATCTCGCGCAGGCTCGTGCGCGCGAAGCCGAGCTCGCCAAGCGTTTCGAGCGCGGCCTCCGCAAGCTCGATGCGCCGTGCGTTGAACTTCTCGTCGCGCAGCGTCTCGGCCGCTACGGCCACGCGCTGGGCCGCTCCTGTCGCTTGACGCGCCATCCGGTGCCTATCCTCTGTCTCTTCCTGCTAGAGCCTATTCCGTTCCGATTGAATCGGAACGGGGCTCTAGATTCTTGTTTGACGCGTTTTCTTCACGCGAACCGGAATCCACTTCGCTTGAAAACGTTCTGAGCAACTATACCGCGGCGACTGCGGTGTGCTCCATCCCTTCACAATCATCCTCTTTGACACTTGTCAAATTCAGGCTTGACAAGTGTCAAGTCCCTGGACGAGGGTTGGGTCAATAATTTGGACAACCGTCAAGACGGCTGACCAATCGACAAAGCAGGAGGAAACGCATCGCCGGGCGCGCCAACGCTGCGCCCCGCCGACCCCGGCCGCCACCACCAATACGCTCAGACCATGCAGGCCGCCGGCCGGCGCTGCCGCCGGCTGCGGCACTGATCAATCACCAAGCAAAGGGAGGACTACGTCATGAGTGGGAAGAGCCTTGAAGGGAGGAAAGCCCTGGTCACCGGCGGCGCCCGGGGGATTGGCGCAGCGATCGCGCAGGCGCTGGCGCGGTCCGGTGCCGCGGTCATGATCGGCGATATTCTCGACGATGCCGGCAAGGCGACCGCCGCCGAGATCGCCAAGGCCGGCGTGAAGACCGGATTTGCAAAACTCGACGTCACCGACGACGCGCAATGGGAGCGGGCTGCGGCCGCGACGGTCGAAACCCTCGGCGGCTTCGATATCCTGATCAACAATGCCGGCATCGAGATCACCTCGCTGGTCGCCGACATCAAGGCCGAGGACGCGCGCCGCATGTGCGACGTCAACATCGTCGGCACCGTGCTCGGCATGAAGCACGCCTTCCGCGCGATGCGGCCGGGCGGCGCGGCGGGCAAGGGCGGCGCGGTCGTCAACATCGCATCCGTCGCTGCGACGATCGCTTTCCCGAGCATCGCCGTCTACTCCGGCACCAAATCAGCGGTCGATCGCATGACGCGCGTCGGTGCGATGGAAGCCGGCAAGCTCGGCTATGGCGTGCGCGTCAACTGCATCTATCCCGGTCTGATCCCGACCGACATGGGCCTGCAACTCGCCAATGACATCGTCAAGATCGGCCTTGCGCCCGACGTCAATGCCGCGGTCGGTTCGGTCGTGGAGCAGACGCCGCTCGGCAAGCTCGCCGAGGTCTCCGACATCGCCGACGCCGCGGTGTTCCTGTGCTCGAACGACGCCCGCTTCATCACCGGCATCGGCCTGCCGGTCGATGGCGGCATGGGCATGTAGCAACAAGGTCGACAACAAGCATTTCGGAGGATCGCAATGAGCGAGAAGAAGCCCGTCATCGTCTATGGCGCGTCCGGCTACACCGGCCGACTGGTCTGCGAGTATCTGCGCGAGTACAACATCCCCTTCATCGCCGCCGGCCGCAGCGCCGACAAGCTCAACGCCGCGATGAAGTCGAACGTGGCCGGCATCGAGACCGCCGACTACGAAGTGGTGACGGTGCCGCACACCACTTCGGCGCTGACCGAACTGTTCAAGGGCGCCTCGGTGGTGCTCAACACCGTGGGCCCGTTCGCCAAGTTCGGCGTCGAGGTGGTGCAGGCTTGCCTCGCTGCCAAGTGCCACTACACCGACACGACCGGCGAGCAGGATTGGCTGATAATGCTCGAGCAGGAGTTCGGCGCGAAGTTCGCCAATGCCGGCCTGCTGCTGGCGCCCGGCATCGCGCAGATGTACACCACCGGCGAGATCGCCGCGCAGCTCTGCCTGGAGACGCCCGGCCTCGACACGCTGGATATCGCCGTGTTCTGGGGCGGCAGCCCGACCATCGCCTCGACGCAGACCATCCTGGTCAACGCCGCGATGGCCAAGGCTTACTACCTGGAGCAGAACAAATACGTCGAGCATCAGCCCGATGCCGGCCTCACCAACCTCGCCATTCCCGGTCAGCACGAGCTGGCGCTGGCGTTGCCCTGGGGCGGCACCTCGCACCCGGTATGGTTCAAGCGCGATCCGCGCGTGGCCAACGTGAAGGTGCTGGGCGGCGTGTTCAACCGCGCGCTGATGCTGGGCGTGCCGCAGATCGTTGCCGCCGCGCTGGAGGCGACCAAGGGCATGAAGCCCGCCGAGCGCTACGCCGCGTTGGCGCAGACCGCTGCCGGCGTGATGAACACCATGCCGCCGCGCGAGAACCCGCGCGTCAACAAGTCGATGGATTCGGTGTATGCCTCCGGCCCGCTGGGGCGCGCGCACTGCGTCATCTACGGCAACAGCAACTACAAGCAGACCGGCATGCTGCAGGCCTTTGCTGCGGCGTACCTGCTGCAGCAACCGCCCAAGCGCGTCGGCTTCGCTTCTGGCTGCCAGGCGTTCGGCCATCACGAACTGCTCGGACAATTGCGTAGCTTCGGCCTGGTCGGCAAGCCGGTCCTGACGGTGCACGATTAAGCTTGAGCCCCGATCCGATCGGGGCTCAACACTCCGTTCCCTGAAGCGTTTTCGTCAAACGGGCCCGCATCCAATTTGCTCGAAAACGCTCTACCCGCGGGTGACGCATCGCGCGTCACCCGCATCCTAGCGCGAGACCCGCCATGCGCTTCATCGATTATCTCGATAAGGGTGCCTCGCTCGGCGCTGATGCGCCGTGCTTGACCATGGACGGACGCGACCTCAGCTATGGCGAAGTCCAGCGGCTGAGCTACCGGATCGCACGCGGGCTCGAGCGGTCGGGCATCGCTCCCGGCGATAAGGTCGCAATCCTGTCCGGCAACGATCCGCTCGCCTTTGCCTGCGTGTTCGGCATCTCGCGCGCCGCCGCGGTGTGGTGCCCGATCAATCCGCGCAACGAAGCGGCCGAGAACAAGTTCATCCTTGACCAGTTCGATTGCAGCCTGCTGCTGTTTCATTCCAGCTTTGCGCCGATGGTCGAGGCCGTCAGGCAGGATCTGCCGAAGCTGCGCGCGCTGGTCTGCCTCGATACCGAGCTGCCGTTCGCGCCGTCCTTCGACCGCTGGCTCGTTGGGCTCGCCGACGATCGCTATCAGCGCGACACGATCGACGATCTCGCGATGATCCCGGGCACCGGCGGCACCACCGGCAAGCCGAAGGGCGTGATGCTCTCGGGGCGCAACATCGAGGCGATGACCGCGCTGACCCTGATGGGCTATCCGTTCAAGGGCCGCCCGGTCTATCTCGCGCTGGCGCCGCTGACGCATGCCGCCGGCGTGCTGTGTTTTCCGATCATGACGCTCGGTGGCCGCGTCGTGATCATGCATCACCCTGACATCGGCGAGTTCCTGGCGCTGATCGAGCGCTATCGCGTCACCCACACGTTCCTGCCGCCGACCGTGATCTACATGCTGCTCGATCATCCCAGGCTCGACGCGGCCGATCGCAGCTCGCTGCAATGCTTCTGGTATGGCGCGGCGCCCATCTCGGCGACGCGGCTCGCGGAGGCCTTGCAGCGGATCGGGCCGATGGCGCAGCTGTTCGGCCAGACCGAGGCGCCGATGATGATCTCGATGATGGCGCCTGCCGATCACTACAATCCGGACGGCTCGATCGCACTGGAGCGTCTCTCCTCCGCAGGGCGGATCGGCCCGCTGGTGCAGGCCGGCATCATGGATGGCGACGGCAAGCTGCTGCCCGCAGGGGCGCGCGGCGAGATCGTGGTGCGCGGCTCCCTCGTCATGGAAGGCTACTACAAGAACCCGGAGGCGACACGCGAAGCCTCGGCGCATGGTTGGCACCACACCGGCGACATCGGCTACATCGACGGTGACGGCTACCTCTTTATCGTCGATCGCGCCAAGGACATGATCATCACCGGCGGCTTCAACGTCTACTCGATCGAGGTCGAGAATGCGTTGCGTGCCCATGAGGCGGTGCAGGATTGTGCGGTCATCGGATTGCCCGATGCCAAATGGGGCGAACGCATCGTCGCCGTGGTGCAGCCACGCGCCGGCCACACCGTCGATCCAAACGCGCTGGCCGCCTTCGTCAAACAGCAGATCGGCAGCATCAAGACGCCGAAGCAGATCGAGGTCTGGGACGATCTGCCGCGTTCCAAGGTCGGCAAGGTGCTCAAGCCGGATATCCGCGTGCGACTGACAGAGCGCTAGCTTGCGTTCACCTCTTGCCGTACTCGGTGAAGACGTAGTCGCGGTTTTGTACCACGGTGTGGCAGGCATACCCGCACTTGGCGTCGTTCTCCTGTGGCGGATTGTCCGTCGTGTTGGCAGGCCTGAACACATCAGACGCCGGGTCATACTCGAACGCGCCGTATCCCCAGCCGCCGCTGTCTGCGAACCGCTTGCTGTCCTTCACCATGAAATCGACGTCGTGCTGGGCGCCCGGCACCGTCGGCTGACCGGGATACGCGTCCTGCTTTTTCGGAATCCAATGGATCTTCGCCATCCTGGCGCCATCCGGGAACGGCTTGCCATTGCCGGGCACGCCCTCCCGGTAGGCGCCGATCATCGCCGGATTGCCCAGGATCACGGCGATGACGCCTTCGTTCTCGCTGATCGCGATCACGGACCAGTCCTCGTATCCCCTGAACTCGGAGAACGCGAGCCCGTTCGGCACCTGCAGACTGTATTTGTCCTGCGCGGAAATCGCGACACCAGTCGCGACAACGGAAATCGACACTGAAGCAACGAGATTGATCAGCAAGCTCTTCTGCATGCTCGGATCTCCTTCAATCGATTTGGCGGTTAATTCTCGCTGGAAATTCCTTTGTCGCATTGGGTTTCACGGGAACCAATTACAGCACGGAATTGCGCAGAGCGAAATGGAGCGGCGCTCACGGTCCGGTGCCCAAAGCTCGCAAAAAGAACAGCTCAAATTGAGCGGGCCTTCACCTGGCGCGATCGAGGGCGCGAGCACCTATTGACAAGCGGCGGGTCCCGCCAGAAGACGGACGTGCGCAACATTGCGCGTGCGAACCTGGGATGGCCGATGTCCCGAGACTTTCGCCTTGATCGCGTTCCCGTCGACGTTCTCGCTTACGAGCTCGCCGAAGAGAGAGCGAGTGCGCTCGGACGAATGGGCCGCGCGCTGGAACAGGCGCTCGCCAAATTGCGCGAGTTCGACGTCGAGCATCCGCCCTCTGAAGCAAGGCAGCAGGCCCGCCGCGTGCTGGTGCGGGAAGCCGGCCATGCGCTCTGGATGTTCGTGGTGCAGCGGGAGGCCTGCGGGCTGCGCAACAACCGCATGCTGATGCGCGACTATGGCGTTCCCGGCGAGGTGCAGCTCAGCATGGGGCCGATGATCGCCACATCGACAACATCGTCATAAAAAATGCGCGGGCCGCCTCGGTGTCGAGGCATGCCCGCGCATCGTATTCGCGGTGCTGAAATTCAGCCGTCTGTGGGCAGCGTCAGTGGACGCTGACGGCCTGCAACTCGTTGCTCCAGGCGTTGGCGATCGCGGCTTCGCGGCTGTCTGTCAGCATGATCGGCGTGCCGTCGGCGGCATGCAGCGCGAACAGCTTGAGGCCCGGCGCGATCTTCGGCGCCTGCGGAAAGAGATCTGGCACGTCCTCGGAACGAACCTGCTTCACATAGGCGATGTGGCCCTCGCCCAGATGAGCCAGCGCTTCCGGCGTGACGCTGTCGGATTGGTAGATGATACTCGCTTCACTCATGGTCTCGACTCCTCAGTCAGATAAGCGGTCGAGTCCGCTCGTTGTTTCTATTATTCGTGCTCATTGATAGCGATTGTCTTAATGACCCGTTCAGGTTCTGGTCTGGCCAGATCGATCGACAACAGCCCGTTCTTCAGATCCGCGCCCAGCACCTGCATCCCCTCCGCCAGCACGAAAGTGCGCTGGAAGTGGCGCGCGGCAATGCCGCGATGGATGTATTGCCGAGCCTTGTCGTCCTGCTGGCGGCCGCGGATGACGAGCTGATTTTCCTCAATAGTTACATCGAGTTGGTCGCGGGTGAAGCCCGCCACCGCCAACGTGATGCGCAACCGCTCAGGCTGCCCGTTGGTACGGTCGCACCGCTCGATGTTGTACGGAGGATAGCCGTCGGCGCCCTTCACGACGCGGTCGAGCGCACGCTCGATCTCGTCGAATCCCAGAAGGAACGGACTGGACAACGATGGAACACGAGACATTACAAAGTCCTCTCGAAGCGACTTTGAGGGGCCCTTGCGGCACCCCATGCAACCGGCGGGCCGCTTGCCCGTCGGTCAGTGAGGGATATGGGGGCGATCTGGATAGCGTTCAAGCAGCCCCGAAACCAGCCTAAACGCCCGCAACATGAGGGTAAATTCTTCCCGATCGGTTACGGGCCGACGCGCTTGCGGCCGTCGGCGGTAAAAAGATGCAGTTTGTCGCGGGGGGCGACCGCCCGGATTCGCTCGCCGATCGCAGGTCCGGTGGTGCCGGGAACCCGGACGATGACCTCGCCGGGCGGCAGCTCGCCCGGATTGGCGGCAACGCCCTGCTCCTCGCGCCGGCGGCTGCCGTAGACGAAGGTCTCGGCGCCGACATGCTCGATCGCCTCGACCGTCAGGCCGAGCGCGACGCCGCCGGATGCGGTCTCGCCGGTGATCACGAAGTCCTCTGGCCGGATGCCGACGATGCCGGCGCCATCGGCGCCCGCGATCTGGGAGGTCAGCTCGTCCGAGCGCAGCGGCATCAAATTCATCGGCGGGGCGCCGATGAAGGAGGCGACGAAGGTGGTCGCCGGCTTCTGATAGATATCCAAGGGATTGCCGATCTGCTCGACCTGGCCGCCATTCATAACCACCAGGATGTCGGCCAGCGTCATCGCCTCGAGCTGGTCGTGGGTGACGTAGATCGAGGTGGTGTTGAGCCGGCGCTGCAGCTTGCGGATCTCGACCCGCATCGCGATGCGCAGCTTGGCGTCGAGGTTCGACAGCGGCTCGTCGAACAGGAACACTTTCGGCTGGCGCACGATGGCGCGGCCCATCGCGACGCGCTGGCGCTGGCCGCCGGAGAGCTGGCGCGGCTTGCGCTCCAGCATCGGCGAGAGCTCAAGCACGCGCGCGGCTTCTTCGACCCGGGTCCTGATCTCGGCCTCGGCCATGCCGCGGTTGCGCAGGCCGTAGGCCATGTTGTTGTAGACGCTCATATGCGGATAGAGCGCGTAGTTCTGGAACACCATCGCGATGTCGCGATCGGCGGGCTCGACCTGGTTGACGACGCGGCCGCCGATGTCGATCTCGCCGCCGGTGATGGTCTCGAGCCCCGCAACCATGCGCAGCAGCGTGGACTTGCCGCAGCCGCTTGGTCCGACCAGCACGCAGAACTGGCCGTCGCCGACGTCGACATCGACGCCCTTGATGGCTTCGAAGCCGCCGGGATAGGTCTTGCGGACGCTGCGCAGCGTGACGTTGGCCATTACTTCTCCGTCTCCACCAATCCGCGCACGAACAGTTTCTGCATCACGACGACGACGAACACCGGCGGCAGCATCGCGAGCAGCGCGGTCGCCATCACGACAGGCCATTCGGTCAGCGCGTCGGTCGTGGTGATCATCTTGCGGATGCCGACCTGGATGGTCTGCATGTCGTCGCGCGTGGTGATCAACAGCGGCCAGAGATACTGATTCCAGCCGAGGATGAAGAGGATCACGAACAGCGCGGCCATGTTGGTGCGCGACAGCGGCAACAGCGTATCCCAGAAGAAGCGGAACGGGCCCGCGCCGTCGATCCGCGAGGCCTCCAGCAATTCATCCGGCACAGTCATGAAGAATTGCCGGAACAGCAGCGTCGCGGTGGCGGAGGCGATCAGCGGCAGCGACAGGCCGGCATAGCTGTCGAGCAGATGCAGATCGGCGACGATCTTGTAGGTCGGATAGATGCGCACCTCGACCGGCAGCATCAAGGTGATGAAGATGGTCCAGAAGATCGCCATCCGGAACGGAAAGCGGAAATACACGATCGCATAGGCCGAGATGATCGAGATCGCGATCTTGCCGACCGCGATCAGGAGCGCCATGATCAGCGAGTTCAGCATCATGTTGAGCACCGGCTCGCGGGTCGAGCCGCTCGTGCCGACAAACAGCGTCTGGTAGTAGGTCTCGAGGAAATGGCCGCCGGGCAGCAGCGACATCTGGCCGTTGGCGATGACGGCATTGTCCTGGGTCGAGGCGACGATGGCCAGATACACCGGGAAGGCGACGATCGCGATCCCGATCCACAGGATGGCGTGAGCCAGATAGCGCTGGAAGCCCTCCTCCTCGACCATCAGTAGGTCACCTTGCGTTCGACGAAGCGGAACTGGATGCCGGTCAGCACGACGACGATGACCATCAGGATGACCGATTGCGCCGCCGACGAGCCGAGATTGCCGCCGAGTAGGCCGTCCGTGTAGACCTTGTAGACCAGCGTTTCGGTCGCCTTGCCGGGGCCGCCGCGGGTCATCGTGTCGATGATGCCGAAGGTGTCGAAGAAGGCGTAGACGATGTTGATGACCAGCAGGAAGAAGATGGTCGGCGACAGCAGCGGGAAGATCACGGTCCAGAACCGCCGCATCGGGCGGGCGCCGTCGATCGCAGCAGCCTCGATCACGCTCTTCGGGATGCTCTGCAGCCCGGCGAGGAAGAACAGGAAGTTGTAGGAGATCTGCTTCCACGCCGCGGCGAGGATGATCAGGGCTGCCGCCTGGTCGCCGTCGAGCAGCGGATTCCAGTCGACGCCCATGGCGCGCAGATAGCGCGACAGCACGCCGAGCGAGGGGTGCAGCATGAACACCCAGAGCACGCCGACCACCGGCGGAGCCACCGCATAGGGCCAGATCAGCAGCGTGCGGTAGAGCGTCGAGCCGCGCAGCGGCTTGTCGGCCATGACGGCGAGCAGCAGCGCGAACGACAGCGAGGACACCGCGATCGCGAACGAGAACGCGAAGGTCCTGACGATCGCGGCGAAGTAGGCCGGGTCCTTGAACAGTTCGAGATAGTTCTCGAACCAGACGAAACTGGTGGAAAGTCCGAAGGCGTCCTGCAGCAGGAAGGATTGGATCACCGCCTGCGCGGCCGGCCAGTAGAAAAAGATCAGGACGATCGCAAGTTGCGGGGCAACCAGCGCGTAAGGCAACAGCTTTGATTGGAAAATCGCTTGCTTTTGCATGGTCTCGGAAAAATTGGCAGGCCGCGCGCTTGCGGCCTGTCGGTTGCCTAAAGCATGACCCGGAAAAGTGCGAAGCGGTTTTCCGAAACGATCATGCTCAAACAAGAAGCCAAAGCGCGGTGACGATTCAACTCGATCTCACCGCGCTTTGGCGCATCATGTCAGTGGACGGCGGTCTTTTCAAACTGCCGCAACATCTGGTTGCCGCGCTCGACGGCCGAGTCTAACGCCTGCTTGGCGGTCTTCTTGCCGGCCAGCGCCTGCTCGATCTCCTCCGACCACATGTCGCGCAGCTGCACCATGTTGCCGAGGCGCAGACCGCGGGAGTTCTCGGTCGGTTCCTTGTTGGTGAGTTCGAGCAGCGGGGTCTCCAGATAAGGCTGATCCTTGTAGAAGCCCTCTTCCTTGGCCTTGGCATAGGCGGCCTTGGTGATCGGCAGGTAGCCCGAGGCCTTGTGGATCCAGATCTGGCGATCGGTGTCCGACAGGAAGGTCAGGAACTTGGCCACGCCCTTGTATTCCTCGGCCGACTTGCCGCCCATGATCCAGAGCGAGGCGCCGCCGATGATCGAATTCTGCGGCGCGCCCTTGGCGTCGGGATAATAGGGCATCGGCGCTGCGGTGAAGTTGAACTTGGCCTGCGCCTTGACGTTGCCGAAGAACGCCGACGAGGTCAGATAGATCGGACATTCGCCCGAGGTGAAGCGGCCTTCGCCGGTGTTGGTGCGGCCGGCATAGTCGTAGGTCTTGTCCTTTTGCAGCTCGACCAGGTTCTCGAGATGCTTGACCTGGAGCGGGCCGTTGAATTCGAGCACGGTGTCGAAGCCGTCGAGGCCGTTGGCCTTGCTGGCGAGCGGCACGTTGTGCCAGGCCGACAGCTGTTCGAGATTGACCCAGGTGACCCACGAGCCGGAGAAGCCGCAGGTGGTGTAACCGGCCGCCTTCAGCTTCTTGGCGTCCTCGAACACTTGCGGCCAGGTCTTCGGGATTTCGGCGATGTTGGCCTTCTTCAGCGCGTCGAGATTGACCCACATCACCGTCGACGACGAGTTGAAGGGGAACGACAGCATCTCGCCCTTGGAGGTCGAGTAGTAGCCGGTGATCGCGGGGAGATAGGCGCTCGGATCGAACTTCTCGCCGGCATCGGCCATCAGCTTGTAGACCGGTTTGACGGCGCCTGTGGCGGCCATCATCGTCGCGGTGCCGACCTCGAACACCTGCATGATGTGCGGCGCGTTGCCGGCGCGGAATGCGGCGATGCCGGCGTTCATGGTGTCGGCGTAGCCGCCCTTGTAGGTCGGGATCACCTTGTAGTCGGATTGCGATGCGTTGAAGTCGTTGGCCAGCTTGACGATGACGTCATTGTTGGCGCCGGTCATCGCGTGCCACCACTGAATCTCGGTCACCGCAAATGCAGGCGACGCGAATGCGAGCGTAGCGGCGGCTACAGCGGCAGCGCCAAGTCGTCGAAAAATCATCAAAAGCCCCTCCCGGTTGGAACGTCATCTTTCGTTGCGCGCGTTATCAGCGCCGGATGACGTTCAAATGACCGTATAAACGAAAGCCATCGTAGGGGGGAAGCCGCGACAAAGGGAAGCGGTAAAAAAGGCGGAGATCGCGGCCGGCTCCGTGCGGTGCCACGCCGGACGCGACGTTGCACCGCAGGACTGACATGTAGTCGCCGGTTTGAACCGGCGCCTGCCCCGCACCAAGTGCGGGACGGGCTTTGCTCGAATACGTGGTCAGCGCTTACGCTGGGGACCGCAGACCACGCCCTTTTCAACCAGGCCGGTGATCTCATCCCTGGAGTAGCCGAACTCGCCCAGCACCTCCGCAGCGTGCTGGCTGAACTTCGGCGGCGTGCGGCGCAGGCTCGGCTTGGTGCGTTCAAGACGGATCGGCGAGGCGACGCCCTTGTACCAATCCTTCTCGATGACGTCGCCGCGATGGATCGTGTGCGGGTTGGTCAGCGCCTGGTCGATCTTCTGCACCGGGCCTGCCGGCAGACCGGCGGCGAGCAGCCGATTGCACAGCGGCTCGGCCTCGTGCTGGCTGAAGACAGCGGCAAGCTCGGTCCGCAGCGCATCGCGGTTGGCGATGCGGTCCTTGTTGCGGGCAAAGCGCGGATCGGTGCCGAGCTCGGGCTTGCCGATTTCCTTGGCGAGCTTGCGGAAGGTGCCGTCATTGCCGACGCCGATGAAGATGTTGTCGGTCTTGGTCGGGAAGATCGCATAGGGCACGAGGTTCGGATGCTCGTTGCCGGTAAGCGACGGCGGCTTGCCATGCATGAAATAGTTCGCTGTGTGCGGATGCATGATCGCCAGACCCGTCTCGTACAGCGTGGTCTCGATGAACTGGCCGAGCCCCGAGCGCTGGCGCTCCGACAGCGCCATCAGGATGCCGATCGCCGCATAGAGCCCGGTGGTGATATCGACCAGCGGCACGCCGATGCGCATCGGTCCGCTCTCCGGCGAGCCGGTGGCGGCGATCATGCCGGTCATCGCCTGGATGATCGCGTCATAGCCGGGATTGCCGCCGCGCGGGCCGTCGGCGCCGAAGCCGGAGATCCGGCAATGCACGAGGCGCGGAAATTTGGCGCGCAGCACGTCGTTGCCGATACCCCATTTGTCGAGCGTGCCCGGCTTGAAGTTCTCGATCAGCACGTCGGCGGTCTCGAGCATCTTCATCAGCACCGCGCGTCCGCCCTCGGAGGCGAGGTCGAGGCCGATCGAGCGCTTGTTGCGGTTGATGCCGACGAAATAGGCTGCGTCTTCCTCATGGAAGGGAGGGCCCCAGTCGCGCACCTCGTCGCCGGCGGGCGGCTCGACCTTGATCACGTCGGCGCCGTGGTCGGCGAGAATCTGGGTGCAATACGGGCCGCCGAGCACGCGCGTCAGATCGATCACGCGCAGTCCGGTCATCGCGCCCGTGGCTGCTGGGGTATTCATGGAAACAACCTTCGCTCAGTTGGGATCGGATAACGAGGGTCCCAGAGCTAACGGTCTTCAGGCGGAGCAGCAATGCTTCCGTCGGCGCAGGCCCATGCAGCAGGCGGCGCGTGCGTTCGCCAAGCGAACCGGCATCTGAAAAGCAATGGTCTGCCACGGATCGTGGCGGACCATTGCGCGATGTGGAATTAGACCACGGTCAGCTTGACGTCGACATTGCCGCGGGTGGCGTTGGAATAGGGGCACACCTGGTGGGCCTTCTCGACCAGCGCTTCGGCGTCCGCGCGGGACAGGCCGGGCAGCGAGACAGCGAGGTCGACGGCGAGGCCGAAACCGCCTTCCGAGCGCGGGCCGATGCCGACCGTCGAGGTCACCGCGGCGTCGGCGGGAACCTTGGGGCCACCCTGCGAGGCCACGAACTTCATGGCGCCGATGAAGCAGGCGGCGTAGCCCGCCGCGAACAGTTGCTCCGGATTGTTGCCGGCGCCGCCGCCGCCACCGAGCTCCTTGGGGGTGGTGAGCTTGACGTCGAGCGCGCCGTCGAGGGTTGCCGCATGGCCGTCGCGGCCGCCGGTTGCCTTGGCGCTGGTCTTGTAGAGCACGTTCACAGACATCGTGGTCTCCCTTGGTTTCGATGATCTATGTACTGCATACAATCGAATTGCGCACAACATAAATTATGCGGCCTCACATTTAATTGTTCGCAATTGAATTCGCGGTCGCGTTAGCCCAGAATGACCCGGAAACGAGATGGATTCGATGACGATCATGGTCAGGAAACAGACGGCGGCGGATCAGGCGCTGCGGCTCGACAACCAAATCTGCTTTGCGGTCTATTCGACCGCGCATGCCTTCAACCGCGTCTACAAGCCGCTGCTCGACCGGCTCGGGCTGACCTATCCGCAATATCTCGTGATGCTGGCGCTATGGGAGCGCGACGACGTGCCGGTGAAGGACCTCGGTGAACGCCTGTTCCTGGATTCCGGCACGCTGACGCCGCTCCTGAAGCGGCTGGAGGCCGCGGAGCTGATCAGGCGGACCCGCAGCACCGAAGACGAGCGGGTGGTGCTGATCGCACTGACACAGCAGGGACAGGCGCTGCGCGAAAAGGCCAAGGCCGTTCCGCAGTCGATTCTTGCGGCCTCGGACTGCACCGTCGGCGAGTTGCTGGCGATGAAGGATGAGATCGTCGCACTGCGCGACCGGCTCAATGCGGTGCTGGGAGAGTAGGGGCCGTGGCACGCGGCGCGGCCGTCATGGCAGCACCGGCACTCTGCAAGTTGCGCACTGGAAATCGCTGCCGCGCTCGTCGCGACGAATCTCGAAGCCCTCCGGGATCAGATCGATCCGGTTTCTGAAGGGGGTGACTTCCGAAAGCTGGGCATGGCCCGTGCGCTGGCACCTCGGGCACCGCAAGAATTCCGTCCAGGTGGAATTGCTCATGGCTTGGGGTCCGTTGACGCCGAACAGGGTAGCAGCCAATGGAGTGCCGGACTTTGTTCTGGATCAAAAACGGCGGGGCGCAGACCGTCGCGCTGCGCGATCAGGGCGGTCAGAGGCGCTTCTTGGCGAAGGCGCGGCCGGATGTCGACTTCAGATATTTTTCAAAAGTAGCGGCCTGCTTCTCGTCGCTGAAGGCGACGTAAGTCTTCAGCCGCCAAGGCCCATATTTGGATGTATGGGGCACCTCGCCAGCATTGTGCTTGGCCAGCCGAGCTCGCAGGTCGTCTGTGAGACCGCCGTAGAAGTGCAGGCTGTCGAGGCTTTCGAGAACGAAGACGTATTTCATGACGCTCCCCGCGCGGCGAATGGGGAGCATGCTAACGCATTTGAATTCGGTGAGAGCCCGGCTTCGCCCTTCGGGCAACGCCGCGGCAGCCTTCGCTACGATAGGGCTTGCCGAGCCGTAGCTGGCGAAGCCAGCGAAGGCTGGTGGAGCCAGGCGGGATCGAACCGCCGACCTCTTGCATGCCATGCAAGCGCTCTCCCAGCTGAGCTATGGCCCCTTATCCAGTTGGGATGATCCTGGGGGATCAATCCCGGTCCGCGCGGCCTAAACGACTCGCGCGGGAGCACCGTTGATCATAGATCGGCGCCGATCTCAAGTCTCTTCGTCACCGCCGACGTCACCAATGATGTCGGTCACGTCCTCATCGCCCTCTTCCTCGTCGGCGATGAAGGTCGAATCGTCGTCGTCATCGTCGTCGATGGTCTCATCGACCTCGATATCGTCCTCGGATTCGGGAACCTGGGCCTTGACCTTCCCGGTGTTCTCCTCGGCATCGGCCTCCTCAAGCGAGACCATTTCTTCGGTCTCGGCCGCCTCGGGCTCGGCTGCGGTTGCCGGCGAATTCACGGGCGCGCCGCGTCCCCGCGGCGGGGCGACCGGCGCGATCGGCACGACCTCGCCGGTGTAGGGCGAAATCACCGGATTCTTGTTGAGGTCGTAGAACTTCTTGCCCGTGGTCGGGCAAATGCGCTTGGTTCCGAGCTCGGACTTGGCCAACGTGGTCATCCCAGAATTTTGCTGAAAAACGGTGCTTCACTTGGCTAGTTGAGCAGCCGCTGTCAATAGCGGTTTGCGCGCAAGTGACGGGCGCGTGACGCGGTGTTGCCTATGTGATACCTGCCGCGGCGCGAGAGGACACAATCTTGGCCCATTCTGACACCCCGACCCCGCTGGAATCGCGCGCCTGCGGCCCCCTGGCCGGCAAGGTCCGCGTTCCCGGCGATAAATCGATTTCCCACCGTGCCCTGATCCTGGGGGCGCTTTCGGTCGGCGAAACCCTGATTTCCGGCCTTCTGGAGGGCGAAGACGTCCTCAATACCGCCAAATCCATGCGCGCGCTCGGCGCCAGGGTAGAGCGGACGGCGCCGTTTACCTGGTCGGTCGCAGGCGTCGGCGTCGGCGGCTTCGCCCAGCCCGCTGCTCCGCTCGATTTCGGCAATTCCGGCACCGGCTGCCGGCTGGTGATGGGCGCGGTGGCCGGCTGTCCGATCGCGGCCATTTTCGACGGCGACGCCTCGCTGCGCTCCCGCCCGATGCGCCGGATCCTCGACCCTCTGGAGCTGATGGGCGCCCGGACCAGCGATATCGGGGAGGGCGGCCGGCTGCCGCTCACCCTGCACGGTGCCCGCTATCCGGTGCCGATCGTCTACAAGACGCCGGTCGCCTCGGCCCAGATCAAGTCTGCGGTGCTGCTGGCGGGCCTGTCCGCGCCCGGCATCACCACCGTGATCGAGCAGGAGGCGAGCCGCGACCACACCGAACTGATGCTGAAGCATTTCGGCGCCGAGATCTCCTCCGAAAACGAGGGCCGCCATGGCCGCAGGATCTCGCTCAACGGCGAGCCCGAGCTGCACGGTGCAGAGGTCGTGGTGCCCGCCGATCCGTCCTCGGCGTCGTTCCCGATCGTGGCGGCGCTGATCGTCGAAGGGTCCGACGTCGTGTTCTCCGACGTGATGACCAATCCGCTGCGCACCGGCCTTTTCACGACGCTGCGCGAAATGGGCGCCTCGATCGAGGAGAGCGGCGTGCGCGGCGATGCCGGCGAGCCGATGGCGCAATTGCGCGTGCGGGCCTCGAAGCTGAAAGGCGTCGAGGTGCCGCCGGAGCGCGCGCCGTCGATGATCGACGAATATCTGGTGCTGGCGGTTGCGGCTGCGTTTGCCGAAGGCACCACGATCATGCGCGGCCTGCAGGAGCTGCGCGTCAAGGAATCCGATCGTCTCGAAGCGACCGCGGACATGCTGCGCGTCAACGGCGTCAAGGTCGAGGTTTCCGGCGACGATCTGATCGTCGAGGGCCGCGGCCACGTTCCGGGTGGCGGTCTCGTCGCCACCCATATGGATCATCGCATTGCGATGTCGGCGCTGGTGATGGGCTGCGCTTCGGATCGGCCGGTGAAGGTCGACGACACCGCCTTCATCGCCACCAGTTTCCCGGACTTCATTCCGATGATGCGCGCACTCGGAGCTGACTTCGCATGATCATCGCCATCGACGGACCCGCCGCCTCCGGCAAGGGCACGCTCGGCAAGCGGCTCGCCCACCACTACGGCTATCGCCATCTCGACACCGGCGTGATCTATCGCGCGGTGGCTTACGCGATGATGGCGCAGGGCGCGGACCTCAACGATGAGGCGCTGGCCGTGACCATCGCGCTCGAGCTCGACCCCGAGAAATTCGGCAACCCGATCCTGAAGACCCAGAAGGTCGGCGAGGGCGCGTCGGTTGTGTCGGCCTTCCCCAAGGTGCGCGAGGCGCTGGTGAACTTCCAGCGCCAGTTCGCCGCCGATCCGCCCGGCGCGGTGCTGGATGGACGCGACATCGGCACGGTGATCTGCCCGGATGCCGACGTGAAGATCTTCGTGGTCGCCGACCCCCGCGTGCGGGCGCGGCGGCGCACGCTGGAGGCGCGTGCCCGCGGCGAGGATGCCGACGAGCAGGCGGTGCTGGCCGACATCCTCAAGCGCGACGAACGGGACCAGAGCCGGGCGATCGCGCCGTTGCGGCCGGCCGCGGACGCCCACACGCTGGACAATTCCAACCTCGATATCGAGGCTGGCGTTCGCGCCGCCATCGCGATCGTCGAGGCGGCGCGCGCCAAGCGCTAGACAAGCGCCGGAATCGTCGGCATCGGAGGGCCCTTTAGGCCCGAAAGCCCAGCAAAATGGGGCATTTCCTGCTTGCCGAAAGCAGCTCCCGGGGCTATATCAGCGCCGTTCGGAGCACCATCGACCATGTCGAGGCCGTGTCTGAGCGGGCCGGCGATGGGTTTTAGCCCTTGCCGCATCTGGAGGAACGCCCGCTCCCAGGCTTTGCAGTCGATATTTTCGTAATCAGGCTCCGGATCAATCAAACGTACCGAACGTGCAGTTTTGCTGCCGGCCCGCTGTTGCACCTCCTGCAATGAGCGGCCGTCAGGGTTTGCGGAACCCTGACACTTCACGCGCGGTGCGCCCATCAACCCGAACTGCCGGCAAGAATCCGCACTGGAGATCAAATGGTTTCGAATTCTGCGTCTTCTTACACCCCGACCCGCGACGACTTCGCGGCGATGCTTGATGAGTCCTTTGCCGGCGGCAATCTGCAGGAAAGCTCGGTCATCAAGGGCAAGGTGGTTGCAATTGAGAAGGACATGGCCGTCATCGACGTCGGCCTGAAGACCGAAGGCCGCGTCGCGCTGCGCGAATTCGCCGGCCCCGGCCGTGAAAGCGACCTGAAGGTCGGTGACGAAGTCGAGGTGTTCCTCGACCGCATCGAGAATGCGCTCGGCGAAGCCGTGCTGTCGCGCGACAAGGCGCGCCGCGAGGAAAGCTGGGGCAAGCTCGAGAAGGCGTTCCAGAACAACGAAAAGGTCAACGGCGTCATCTTCAACCAGGTCAAGGGCGGCTTCACGGTTGACCTCGACGGTGCGGTGGCCTTCCTGCCGCGCTCCCAGGTCGACATTCGTCCGATCCGCGACGTTGCGCCGCTGATGAACAACTCGCAGCCGTTCCAGATCCTCAAGATGGACCGCCGCCGCGGCAACATCGTGGTGTCGCGCCGCACGGTTCTCGAAGAGACCCGCGCCGAGCAGCGCCAGGAGCTGGTGCAGAACCTCGAAGAGGGTCAGGTGATCGACGGCGTGGTCAAGAACATCACCGATTACGGTGCGTTCGTTGATCTCGGCGGCATCGACGGCCTGCTGCACGTGACCGATATCGCCTGGCGCCGCGTCAACCACCCGACCGAGGTGCTGACCATCGGCCAGACCGTGAAGGTCAAGATCATCAAGATCAACCACGAGACGCACCGCATCTCGCTCGGCATGAAGCAGCTGCTGGACGATCCATGGCAGGGCATCGAAGCCAAGTACCCGTTGGGTGCGCGCTTCACCGGCCGCGTCACCAACATCACCGACTACGGCGCGTTCGTCGAGCTCGAGCCGGGCATCGAAGGCTTGATCCACGTCTCCGAGATGTCGTGGACCAAGAAGAACATGCACCCCGGCAAGATCGTTTCGACGTCGCAGGAAGTCGAAGTGCAGGTGCTGGAAGTGGATTCGGTCAAGCGCCGCATCTCGCTCGGTCTCAAGCAGACCATGCGCAATCCCTGGGAAGTCTTCGTCGAGAAGTTCCCGGTCGGCTCGACCGTCGAAGGCGAGGTCAAGAACAAGACCGAGTTCGGTCTGTTCCTCGGTCTCGACGGCGACGTCGACGGTATGGTCCATCTTTCCGACCTCGACTGGAAGCTTCCGGGCGAGCAGGTCATCGACAACTTCAAGAAGGGCGACATGGTCAAGGCCGTGGTGCTCGACGTCGATGTCGAGAAGGAGCGTATCTCGCTCGGCGTCAAGCAGCTCGAAGGCGACCCCTTCGCCGAGCCGGGCGACGTCAAGAAGGGCGCGGTCGTGACCTGCGAAGTGCTCGAAGTGAAGGAAAGCGGCATCGAGGTTCGGATTTCGGGCACCGAGTTCACCACCTTCATCAAGCGCTCCGAGCTGGCGCGTGATCGCAACGACCAGCGCGCCGAACGCTTTGCCGTCGGCGAGAAGGTCGATGCCCGCGTCATCCAGTTCGACAAGAAGGCCCGCAAGGTGCAGGTCTCGATCAAGGCGCTGGAAGTTGCCGAAGAGAAGGAAGCCATCGCGCAGTACGGCTCCTCCGATTCGGGAGCGACGCTTGGCGACATCCTCGGCACCGCGCTGAAGAACCGCGGTACCGACAAGTAAGTCATCGCCGATTGAGGCGAGCAATTGGGGCCCCGGCGCAAGCCGGGGCCTTTTTTGTTTGAAGCTATGCTGGTTGCCCGTAGCGCGGATGGGCGGAGCGAAATCCGGGGCTCTATCCCGGCGATGGACTTTCCGGATTGCGCTCCGCTCCATCAGGGCTACGGATAAGCGCGGGGCCTTGTTTTCTTCAAATTGCGCCGCAATTGATGTATTTGGCTAAGCAGATAGTGACGCTGCGACTGCAAAACGCGCGGATTGCGCGCTGACTATTCTGGAGAGATCGGATGTCGCTGGATTCAGATGTGATCGTCGACCGCCGCCGTATCAGGCGCAAGCTGACGTTCTGGCGCGTCGCCGCTGCGGTCATTGCGATTGCGGCGATCGTCGGCGTGGGTGTGATCGCCGCCGGCGGGCGCGGCAGCTTCTCGACCTCGAACGCGATCGCGCGGATCAACATCGATGGACTGATCCGCAGCGACCAGGAGCGCGTCGAGGCGCTGGAGCGGCTCGGCAAGTCGAGCTATGCGGCCGTTGTCGTGCACATCAATTCGCCCGGCGGCACCACCGCGGGCTCCGAGCAGCTCTACGACTCGCTCATGCAGTTGAAGGCGAAGAAGCCGCTCGTCGTGGTGGTCGAGGGATTGGCTGCCTCGGGCGGCTACATCACGGCGATCGCCTCCGATCATATCGTCGCCCAGCAGACCTCGCTGGTCGGCTCGATCGGCGTGCTCTTCCAGTTTCCGAACGTTTCCGAATTGCTCAAGACCGTCGGCGTGAAGATGGAGGAGATCAAGTCCTCGCCGCTGAAGGCCGCGCCCAATGGCATGGAGCCGACCAGCCCCGAAGCCCGCGCCGCGATCGAGGGCCTGGTCAAGGATTCCTATGCATGGTTCCGTGGATTGGTGAAGGAACGGCGCGGCATGGACGACGCCCTGCTGGAGAAGGTTGCTGACGGCCGCGTCTTCACCGGCCGGCAGGCGGTCGATCTCAAGCTGATCGATCAGCTCGGGGATGAGAAGACCGCGATTGCCTGGCTGGTCGCGGAGAAGAAGATCAAAAGCGACCTGCCGGTGCGCAATTACAAGCTTAATCCGCGGTTCGGCGACCTGACCTTCCTGCGCAGCGCGGCGTCGATGACGCTCGATGCGTTCGGCCTGGGCGCCATCGCGCGGCGGATCGAGCAGGGCGGCATGGCCCAGGCGGTCGAGCGTTTCGGGCTCGACGGCATGCTGGCGCTGTGGGCCCCCGGAGGAACCAACTAGTCGGCTGTCCAATGCGTGCTTGGGCGTGCTCATCAGGCTATTCCCGCTCTGCGGGAATCGGCACATGCCCCAATTGGGCTATTTGTCACGCGATTTCACGGCGCCCTAAATCGATTTAGCGTCTTGACAGTGCACGGCATTTTCACGGAAATGGGTTTCCGCAAGAGCCCGGATCCCACTTTCGATGATCAAATCCGAACTTGTTCAGCGTATCGCCGAGCACAACCCGCACCTCTATCAGCGGGATGTCGAGAATATTGTGAATGCAATTCTCGATGAAATTGTCGCGGCGCTGGCGCGTGGCGACCGCGTCGAGCTGCGTGGTTTCGGCGCTTTCTCGGTGAAGCATCGCCCGGCTCGTGCCGGTCGTAATCCACGCACCGGCGAGCATGTGCCGGTCGACCAGAAGAGCGTGCCGTTCTTCAAGACCGGCAAGGAAATGCGCGAGCGTCTCAATCGCGACGAGGCCGAGGCGGGAGCCTCCAGGATCGACGCGCCCAAGGCTGACGCCTGACAAGGCCGACGCCTAAGGCGCGACGACAGGCGTTTGCCGTGCTGCGGGTGATGTGCCCGCACCTTCTCCATCGCTGCGAGAGATGGTCATGCGAAAGTTCTTCACGGCAGTCGTCGTCATTCCGCTCGGACTGATCTTCATCATCTTTGCAGTCGCCAACCGTCACTGGGTGACGGTGTCGTTCGACCCCTTCAACTCTGTGACGCCGACGGTTGCGGTCACACTGCCGCTGTTCGTCGTCATCATCGCCTCGGCCATCCTCGGCGTGATCGCCGGCGGCATCGCGACCTGGTTCCGGCAGGGGCGCTGGCGCCGCGCCGCCCGGCAGCACGAGGCCGACGC
>NZ_JACMYK010000103.1 GCF_020889785.1 Bradyrhizobium acaciae | reverse complement strand
CGCTTGCGCTTGGCGGCGGCGCGCTCCTGACCGGCGCGCTGCATGAGGATGGGCTCGCCGATGTCGCCGACGGGTTCGGCGGCGGCCGCGATCCTGCGGCCAAGCTCGAGATCATGCGCGACAGCCGGCTCGGCACTTATGGCGCGCTGGCGCTGGTAGTGAGCTTTGCCACCAAGCTGGCGGCGCTGGCCTCGCTTCCCAATGACATGGTGGTACAGGGCCTGATCGCGGCGCATGCGCTCGGCCGCGGCGTGCTGCCGTGGATTGCGATCAGTCTGCCCTACGCACGCAAGGATGGGCTCGCGGCCAATGCCGGCCGGCCTGACGGCACGATTGCGGTGGTCGCGGCCGGCATCGCGCTGGTGATCACAATCCTCGCTCTGCCCTTCAGCAGCGCGCTGCTGGCGGCGATCGCGGCGATCGCGAGCGCATTGGTCATGGCGCAACTCGCCAGGCGGCAGATCGGCGGCCAGACCGGCGACGTGCTTGGCGGCACAGAACAGGTCGCAGAGACCGCGATCCTGGTGCTGCTCGCGGCGCGGTTCGGTTAGAGCATTTCGAGCGAAGTGGATACCGGCTCGCGTGAAGATGACGCGATCCCATACAAGAGCCGGCGCGAAACTCAGCCATGGGCCAGAACCGGAAGCCGCGCCGATCGTGGCGTTGTTGCGGGACGCAACATCGATGAGCATTGCATCGACCGTCACCAATCGTCGTAGAGCCACTCCCTGGGCATTGGAGGCCGCGCTCTTGCATACGGGGGCTGAGACGTCCGCTCGGGCTTGCGCACGCTCGGAGTCGGCAGGGGCGTCGGAAGCGGCAACGGCTTCTGCTCGGAGACTTTCGCGAGCGCCCGTTTCATTTCGTCCTGGCTCGCCTTGAGTTCATCAATGGCTTTGGAGCTCGCGCGGGCCATCTGTTGCTGGTCCACCTTGAGCTGCTCGATACTTTGCTCCACATTTTGGAGGTTGCGGGCGATCGTTTGCAGCAGCTGGGTCTGCTCGGGAAGAGCCGTATTGGCCGTCGGCGCGGCGTCCTGCGGCGGTGCGGCCTGAACCTGGGGCATCGCTTGGGGCGGAGCGGCGTCTGCCGCTGCGGCCTGAACGGTGGGTGGAGCGGGCTGCGCCGCAAGCGGCGGATTGTCGGGCGGCAATGATGGAGTTGAAACGAGCTGAGGCACCCAACGGGCGACAACCTGTCTGGCTCGCCCACCATACGACGACTGCAAAGCCAGAGCAGCGACAACAATACATGCCAGCAACAGGCCGGCGAGAACTCGGAGCCTCGGCATTCGGCGCGGCGATCGCGAGCGAGGTGCGGAAGAGGTCGGGCCAGGTCCAGAAGCAGCAGGGGTGGGTCCGGCCGCAGGCGGGGCAGGTTGCGGCGGAGCTGGAGACGCGGCATCGCGCTCCATTCTTGCAAGCTGTTCGCTCAAACGCGTGAGCTCTTCATTGGCGCGCGTGATCTGCCTGTGGGTTTCGGCGAGTTTCTCGTCGGCGGGTGTGGTCTGGCCGTCGTTCGATTCGACCGGGTTCGGGGTGGGGGCGGAGTTCATTGACGCTTCCCTTTCCATCCAATGTCCTCCAAGCGTGCCGACTCGATTATCGGTTAGGGTCGATCAGCCCCCAGCACTCCCGTCAGTCTTGTCCAAAAAATGGCCGGATGATAGCGCCCTTGAGGTCTCGTGATAATGGAGGAGGGCCGGCTCGTGCCGTGCACGCTAACGCGTATCCGCCTTACCCGATAAATCAGGCGTCAACTGTCTATGAGTACACGCCCTGATCAGGAAGGAAGGGCTCCTGCAGCGACGGACCGCGAGACGCATCTCTGGCTGATCCGCCACGCGCCGGTCGACGGGCCGCGCGGTGTGATCCATGCGCCGGATGCGCCTGCGGACCTCAGCGGTGCCGTCGCATTCGCAGCCTTGCAGGCGAAGCTGCCGCGCGCGACTTATGCTGTTTGCAGTCCGGCGCGGCGCACCCGCGAGACCGCGGCGCGGCTCGGTCTCACCGCAACGGAGGATGACGCGTTTCGCGAGCAGGATTTCGGCGACTGGACCGGCCGTCGCCACGACGAGATCGAAGCCGAACTCGGCGCCGCGGCCTATCGCGCGTTCTGGAATGCGCCGGGCACCAACAAGCCGCCGGGCGGCGAAAGCTTTGCCGACCAGATCGCGCGCGCACGGACCGGGCTTGCGCGCCTGCCGGCCGGCGACGTCGTGCTGGTCGTGCACTCCGGTACCATCCGCGCGGTGCTTGCCATCGCACTCGAGCTTGCGCCGGACCTTGCGCTGCGCTTCGTCATCGATCCGCTGTCGCTGACGCGGATCGATCGGCTGCCGAATGCCTGGCGCGTTGTCGCGGTGAATGGGCGCTAGATTTTCTCACCGCAATTTGCCCGTCATCCTGAGGTGCGAGCAGAGCAAGCCTCGAAGGATGCACGGCCACCAGCCTGGCCGTTCATCCTTCGAGACGCGCGCAAGAGCACGCTCCTCAGCATGACGGTGGTAGAATGAACTACCATTTCCGCCGTTGGCCGCGCAATGTCGGCAGGCCGATGCCGGCGGCGTCGAAGCCGCCGTCGACGGCGAGGATCTGTCCGGTGATGTAGCTGGCGCGATCCGAGCACAGGAAGAAGATCGCTTCCGCCAGCTCCTCCTCCAGCCCGTAGCGGTTGAGCGGGATGGCGTCGTGATAGTCGGCACGGATCTCCGGCGTGTGGACAGCCTTGGCCATCGCGGTCTCGACCGGACCGGGCGCCACGCCGTTGACGCGGATGCCGAGCGAGGCGAGCTCGACCGCGAGCTGCTTGGTGAGATGCGCAAGGCCGGCCTTGCTGGTGCCGTAGGCCGAGCGCAGCGTCGAGGCGCGCACCGCCGAGATCGAGGTGATGTTGACGATCGAGCCGCCATGCTCGCGCATCAGAGGCGCGGCCGCCTTGGTGCACAGGAACGGGCCGGTGAGGTTGACCGCCATGATCCGGCTCCAGTCGGCGTCGGAGGTTTCCAGCACCGGCGCGAACACCGCCGTGCCGGCGTTGTTGACCAACGCGTCGAGCCGGCCGAAGCGGCTCGTGATCGCCGCCACCGCCTTAGCCACGCCGGCGGCGTCCGATACGTCGCAGGTCAGCGCCAGCGTGTCGTCGGGCTGCCTCAATGCTGCGACCGCGGCGTGCAGCAACTCACCTTCGATGTCGAGCAGTGCGACGCGCCAGCCGTCAGCGAGAAAGCGTTTCGCGGCGGCAAGCCCGATGCCGCGCGCGGCGCCGGTCACGAGTGCGACTTTTTGTGCAGAGGGAGTCATCGGGCGGTCCATCGGTTCGGGCAGGAAGCCCCGACCGTCTGCGACCTTTACTCCGACGTGTCAACCTCAGAGGCGCTTATCTTGCCTCGCCGTCATTGCGAGGAGCGATAGCGACGAAGCGATCCATCTCTCCCCGTGCGGCGAGGTGGATTGCTTCGCTTCGTTCGCAATGAGGCGGGAGCGACAGCTACGTCACGCTGATCAACCGGAGAGGAAGGCGCGTCTCGAAGGATGCACGGCCCCCAGCCCGGGCCGTTCATCCTTCGAGGATCGCACCGCTGCCTACGCTGCGAGTTCGGCGGAGGCGCGCTGCATATTGGTCGACATGTCCTGCGTCACGATGCTCTGCTCCTCGACCGCAGCGGCGGTGGAGGTGATGTACTCGTTGACGCCGGCGATCGCGGCCTTGATCTCGGACAGCGACGTGACGACCTCGGTGGCAATCGAGTTCAACGCATCGATCTCCGAGGAGATCGTGTCGGTCGCCTGCTTGGCCTGGTTGGCGAGGCTCTTCACCTCGGAGGCCACCACCGCGAAGCCGCGGCCGGCTTCGCCCGCGCGTGCCGATTCGATCGTGGCGTTGAGCGCGAGCAGATTGATCTGCCCGGTGATGCTCGAGATCATCTCGACGATGCCGCTCATCGCCTGCGCTGCGGCGTTGAGCTTCTGCGCCTGGCCGTCGGCGGCCTCGACGCGACCGGTGGCGACCGCGGCGTTCTGCTTCGACTTGGTCATGGTCTCCGAGATCTCGCGGATCGAGGCGCTCATCTCCTCGCTGCCGGCGGCGACCGCCTCGATCAGGCCGCGCGCGCTGTCGGCCTTCTTACGGCCGATCGCCTGCGCGGTGATGTCGGTGGCGTATTTCACCACCTTGTAAGGCTTGGCGTTGAGATCGAGGATCGGGTTGTAGGAGGCCTGGATCCAGATCTCGCGGCCGCCCTTGGCGATGCGCTTGTATTCGGCGGCCTGGAATTCGCCGCGGTTCAGCGCCCCCCAGAACTCACGGTAGCCCGTCGAGCTCGCCTCGACCGGTTCGACGAACATGCTGTGATGCTTGCCCTGGATTTCGGCCAGCGAATAGCCCATCGCGGCGAGGAAGTTCGGATTCGCGGTGCGGATCGTGCCGTCCATGTTGAACTCGATCACGGCTTGCGACTTGCCGATCGCGTCGATCTGGCCGTCATTGTCGGCGGCCTTCAGCTTCTGCTGCGTGACGTCGGTCGCGAACTTGACGACCTTGAACGGCTTGCCGCGGTCGTCGAGGATCGGGTTGTAGCTGGCGAGGATCCAGATCTCCTTGCCGCCCTTGGCGAGCCGCTTGAACTCGCCGGTCGCGAACTCGCCGCGGTTCAGCCGGGCCCAGAAATCGCGATAGGCCGGGCTATCGCGGTCGGCCGGCGGCATGAACATGCTGTGATGCTTGCCCTGGATCTCGGCGAGGGAGTAGCCCATCGCCCCGAGGAAGTTCTCGTTGGCGTTGACGATGGTGCCGTCCATGTTGAACTCGATCACCGCCTGCGCCCGGCCGATCGCGTCGACCTTGCCGGAGTCTTCCATGCTGTGGATCTTCTGCGCGGTGATGTCGGTGGCGAATTTGACGACGCCGACCGGCTTGCCGTTCTTGTCCATGATCGGGTTGTAGGAGGCCTGGATCCAGATCTCGCGACCGCCCTTGGCAACGCGCCGGTACTGCGCGGCCTGGAATTCGCCGCGGTTCAGGTTCGCCCAGAACGCGCGATACTCGTGGCTGTCGCGCGTGGCGGCGTCGACGAACATGCTGTGGTGCTTGCCCCTGATCTCGTCGAGCGAGTAGCCCATTGCGTTCAGGAAATTCTCGTTGGCGTCGACGATGGTGCCGTCGAGCTTGAACTCGATCACTGCCTGCGACTTGCCGATCGCTGCGGCTTGCGCCAGCGCGTTCTCGATCTTGGCCTTGTTGCTGAAACTGAACATCAGGGCTCCGTGAAGTTTCGAAAATGAAACGGGATGGGGAAAAGCGGATCACTGCAACTCACGGAAAGGTTGCAGCGAGCCGTTTAGCATCGGTAAAGCCTGTGGTCCGTGTGAGCCTGGCACGAACTGCATAAGGCGTTGATGCACGCATGCATCTATCTCAACTTGCGGAGCATTTTTTCGGTATGCACGTTATCATCCATAGTCGGAATGCGATGTTCACCGTAATCTTACGGGTGAAAAATCGACGGCAACCTGACCCGATGCGCAGCGTCGCAGCGCGTGCACTTTACCAGCGCTGATAGGCCTATTACGAAGCCTGATATTGTTGATCGCTTCACGGATCAATCCAGCGCTCTGATTCGCGTGCACGACGCGTGCGCGTTGCGCCGATGTTTCCTCCTCGCACCCGGTGCCAGAAAAAAATCGCAGCCGAGATGTCGGCAAGGCGGTCGCCGGTTCGTCCTGCGGGTACTGGTTCCATGATGGAGTTCTGATGTCGCTGACCCTGCATTACCACCCGCTGTCCTCGTTCTGCTGGAAGGCGCTGGTCGCACTTTACGAGAACGGCGCAACATTCACGCCGAACATGGTCAATCTCGGCGATCCCGCCGAGCGGGCGGCGCTGCTCGCGCTGTCGCCCATCGGCCGCTTTCCCTTGCTCCGCGACGAGACGCGCGGCGAGACGGTGCCTGAATCGAGCATCGTCATCGAGTATCTCGACCGGCACTATCCCGGCATCGTCAGGCTGATCCCGGACGATCCGGAGCTCGCGCTGCAGACCCGGCTGCGCGACCGCTTCGTTGATCTCTACGTCCATCTGCCGACCCAGAAGATCGTCGGCGACCGGCTGCGGCCTGCGGATCGCAGGGATCCGCATGGCGTCGCCGTGGCGCGGGCGGAGCTCCGCAGCTCCTATGCGATCCTGGATCAGCAATTGCTGATCCGGGATCGGCAACTCGCGCGCGGCGGCTGGATGATGGGCGAGCAATTCTCGCTGGCCGATTGTGCAGCCGCGCCGGCGCTGTTCTACGGCAACAAGGTCGAGCCGATCGGAGAGGGCCACCGGCATCTGGCTGCCTATCTCGAGCGGCTGAAGGTGCGCCCGTCCTTTGCGCGCGTCCTGAAGGAAGCCGAGCCCTATTTCGGCATGTTCCCCCAGGAAAGCTGAACCTCGAAAGGCTGAACCAGGAAAGCTGGACCGAGATGGAACCTGATCACCGGTTCGGTTCCGAAAAATAAATCGCGGTGCGCTGTCGCTTTCGCGCCGTCCCATTCGTCATCTCCCTGAAGCCCGGGTTCTGGAGCACTTCGCGCTCCGGTGCCCGGGCGAATGACGTGGAGACGACATGGCTGCAGCTGGCAACAGGGCGGAGATCATCCGCTCGCTCTTCGCCGCCTATCTCGCCAATGACCGCGCGGGCGTGGAAGCGGCGTTCGCGGAGGATTTCCGCTTCTCGACGCCCTATGGCGAGAACATCGACAAGCCGCGCTATTTCGCCGAGTGCTGGCGCGACCCTGGCTGGATCGGCCGTCACGAGATCGAGCGCATCATGGTCGACGGCGCCGAGGCCTTCGTCACCTATCGCTGCGTCGCCCGCGACGGCAGGAGCTTTCGCAACACCGAGTTCTTCGTGTTCGACGGCGACAAGGTGTCGCGGATCGACGTCTATTTCGGTCCGTCGCATCAGGACGGCGAACTGGTCCGGCAGGAGCGATAACAGCCGTGATGATGTCGCTCGCTCGATCATCGTCTTCGGCGAGCTTCGAATTTTGACGAAGGAAGGCTGGCAAATGCCCATAGCAAGTGACAATGGCGGCCTGTCGCAGGCGCGGCTCGGACGCATGCATGACGTGCTGGCGCGCCACATCGAAGATGGCGACGTGCCTGGCCTCGTGGCGCTCGTCAGCCGTCGCGGCGAGATTCATGCCGATGTGATCGGACGCATGGCGGTGGATGGCCCGCCGATGCAGCGCGATACCATCTTCCGGATCGCCTCGATGACCAAGCCGGTGACGGCGGTCGCCGCGATGATCCTGGTCGAGGAATGCCGGCTCAGGCTCGACGATCCCCTCGATCGCTGGCTGCCGGAGCTCGCCGATCGCAAGGTGCTGCGCAGCATCGACGCCGAGGTCAACGACACGGTGCCGGCGAGGCGCGCGATCACGTTGCGTGATCTTCTGACCTTTCGCTTCGGGCTCGGCATGATCCCCGCTTATCCGGCGCGCTATCCGATCCAGATGGCGCTGGCGGATGCGGGCTTCGCGCCCGGGCCGGTGTTTCCGTCGTTTCCGCCGGACGAATTGCTGCGTCGCTACGGCACGCTGCCGCTGGCCTATCAACCCGGTGAGCGCTGGCTCTACAACACCGGGAGCCTGATCCTCGGTGTCTTGATCGCGCGCGTCACCGGAATCTCGTTCGGCGGCTTCCTGCAGGAACGCGTGTTCGAGCCGCTCGGAATGAAGGATACGGCGTTCCATGTGCCGCAACACAAGTTGTCGCGGTTTGCGACGGCCTATGCCCGCGATCCTGCGAGCGGCGCGTTGAAGGTGTTCGACGCGCCCGCGACCGGCAAATACGCTGCGCCGCCGGCGTTCGAGAACGGCGGGGCCGGGCTGGTATCGACCGCGGATGATTTCAACGCCTTCGCGCAGATGATGCTCAATGGCGGGCGGCTCGGCACCGAGCGCATCCTGTCGCGTCCCTCGGTGGAGCTGATGACCTCGAACCAGATCACGCCGGAACAAAGACTCGGCTCCGAGTTTTTGCTCGGCACGCGGGGCTGGGGTTTCGGGCTGTCGATCGTGACCGCGCGCGACGATCTCTGTGATGTGCCGGGCCGCTACGGCTGGGACGGCGGCTATGGCACCTCCTGGTATTCCGACCCGCGCGAAGCGATGACCGGAATCCTGCTGACCCAGCGCATGATGGATTCGCCGCAACCCCCGCCGGTGTTCTCCGATTTCTGGACGCTCGCCTATCAGGCGATCGATGACTAGCGCTGGGCCTGCGTCAATGACGTCGAAGATAATTTCAATGGTCGTGTCGGGAGCGCAAACTCTCCGTCGTCTTTCAACCGAGCGCCGGTGCTGTGATCGGCCGAGAGACAACGGAGCAGGACGATGAAGTTCATGGTGATCGTGAAGGCGAACAGCGATACCGAGGCCGGTGTGATGCCGGGCACCGAGCTGCTCGCGGCGATGGGCAAGTTCAACGAGGAGATGGTCAAGGCCGGCGTGATGCAGGCCGGCGAGGGGTTGCATCCGACCAGCAAGGGCGCCCGCATCAAATATGGCGGCGGGCAGGGCACGGTATCGCACGGACCGTTCGGCCTGAGCAGCGATCTCGTCGCGGGCTTCTGGCTGATCGAGACCAAATCGCTCGATGAAGCGATCGACTGGATGAAGCGCGCGCCGTTCGGCGGCGGCTCCGAGATCGAAATCCGTCAGGTGTTTACGCCGGACGATTTCGGCGCGGCGCTGACGCCGGAGCTGCGCGAGCGGGGAGAGCGCCTGCGCGCGCAGGCAGGCAAGAAATGACACCCGACGTCATTCCGCGATATCGCCGAGGCGATGCGCCCGGAATACATAACCGCCATCGCAAGTCATGGATTCCGGGCCTGACACGTCCGCGAATGACGAGGGTGAAGATTGCGAGTGCGTCAACAGATAGGGAAATCCGACCAATGCGTTTCATGATGCTGATGATTCCGCTCGGCTACGAGTCCGCGCCGGCCAAGCTCGAGCTCGACCCCGAGCGGGTCGCTGCGATGATGCGATACAATCAGGCGCTCAAGGACGCCGGCGTGCTGATCACGCTGGAAGGCCTGCATCCGCCGGCTGCAGGCGCGCGCGTCAAGTTCGACACCGGCGAGCCCGTCGTGATCGACGGCCCGTTCACCGAGGCCAAGGAGGTGATCGGCGGCTTCTGGATGATCGAGGTCGCCTCGCGCGCCGAGGCGATCGCATGGGCCAAGAAGTGCCCCGCCACCGCGAACGAAATGATCGAGATCCGCCAGGTGCAGGAGATGAGCGATTTCTCCGAGGAGGTGCAACAGGCGGCCGCCACCTTCGAGCATCCGCAGGGCGGCTGGGGCAAGGCGCTGCGCTGATGTTTTGAACGACAGGCGATGCTGCCGCATGGCGGCATCGCGCCACCAACCGATCGTCGAACCACCAACCACCACAACGGAGAAGCATGATGAGCAGCAACACCTTCCTCGCCGTCTATCTCGGCGGCGGTAAAACCGGCGCGCGGATGGAAGCCTGGAACGCGATGCCCGAGGCTGAACGGCGCGCCAAGGAGCAGCAGGGCATGGCGGCGTGGGGCGCCTGGGTCGAGAAGCATCACGACGTGATCGTCGAGATGGGCGGACCGCTCGGCAAGACCAAGAAGGTCGGCGCCGGCGGCACGGCGGACATCACCAATCTGATCACCGGCTTCACGGTGGTGCGCGCGCCCTCGCATGAGGCGGCGGCCAAGCTGTTCGAGAATCACCCGCACTTTGCGATCTTCCCGGGCGAAGCCGTGGAGATCATGCCGGTGCTGCCGATCCCGGGCCGCTAGTGCCCGGGCCGCTAGTGCCCGGGCCGCTAGTGCCGGTGCGATAGCTCCCCGGGACTTCGGGCCCGCACGCAGCGGGAGCGATCCGTTAATCTTGATTGACGCGTCATCGCCCCGCTAGTGACCTTTACCGCCGGCTCATGTAAAAGCCGTTCACATGAGCTGGCGCAAGGACCAAGGCCGCGCCGAGCGCGGCTATCATCACGGCAATCTCAAAGAGGCGTTGCTGCAGGCAGCGCTCGACCTGATCTCGAAGAAGGGGCCGGCCGGCTTCACGTTCGCCGATGCCGCGCGGATGGCCGGCGTCAGCCCCGCCGCACCGTACCGGCACTTCCGCGACCGCGACGAATTGATCGCCAGCATCGCGCAGCGCGGCTTCGAGCAGTTCGAGTCGCTGCTGACGCAGGCTTGGGACGACGGCCGGCCGGACACCGTCACGGCGTTCGAGCGGGTCGGCAAGGCCTATCTCGCCTTCGCGCGCGAGGAGCCCGCGTTCTATTCCGCGATGTTCGAATCCGGCCTGCCGGTCGATTCCAATCCGACCTTGATGGCTGCCAGCGAGCGCGCCTTTGCCATCATCCGCGCCGCAGCCGAGCGGCTCGCGGCGCTGGCGCCGCCCGGCATGCCGCGCCCGCCGGCGATGATGATGGCGCTGCACATCTGGTCGATGTCGCACGGCGTCGCCTCGCTGTTCGGCCGCGGTGACGCCGCGCGGCGCAAGCTGCCGATGTCGCCGGAGGATCTGCTCGAGGCCGAAGTGCTGATCTATCTGCGCGGGCTCGGCTTCCCCACGGAGCGCAGGCCGGGCGCCGCGCCAACCGACGAAAAGCCATCGGGCGACAGATCCGGTCCCTGGGGCAAAGCGAAATAATATTCCAAAAATAATCCCAGGGGTGCGTCATCCGCGCTGCTTGACTTTCCCAAGGGATGGGCTACCTATGTAAATGTTATTTACATTCACAACGGCGTGATGCCGTGATGGAGAAGGAAATGGCCTACACCGCTGATGTCAATCGCTGGCGCGGCCCCGTCGAAGAGCCCTACCGTCCGCACTTCTACGCGACGCCCTGGCATCCCCTGAAGATCGCCGGGATCATCCTCGGCTTCATGATCTGGTGGCCGATCGGCCTCGCCCTTCTCTTTTTCACACTCGGGAGCAGAAAAATGGCCTGTTGGAGTCACTACGATCAGGATCGCTGGGCGAACAAGATGGAGCGCATGCAGGACAAGATGGAGCGGATGAAGAGCCGGATGGAGCGCCGCGGCTTCCCGTTCGGCGGCTTCGGCCCGCCCTCCAGCGGGAACCGCGCCTTCGACGAGTATCGCCAGGATACGCTGCGTCGTCTCGAGGAGGAACAGGTCGAGTTCAAGAACTTCCTCGATCGCCTGCGCCACGCCAAGGACAAGGAAGAGTTCGACGCCTTCATGGCCCAGCACAAGACGCGTCCGACCCCGCCGAACGATCAGCCGCCGCAGAGCTGATCACGCGATGCAAGCACTGAGCCTTCAGGCGATGTGCCCCCATAGAACCTGATGGCCCTGAGCCGCCCGTTTGCGACAAGCAAGCGGGCGGTTTGCATTTTGGAACGGTGATGCCCACTGTATCGTCGGCAAGTCCGCACGACGGGGCGAAGTTGATGGCAGGGTCTGTGACAGCGCTTTCTGACGATCTCTGGCTTGCGATCCGGCGCGAGGCGGAAGCGGCCATTGTCGCGGATCCATTTGTCGAGGCGTCGGCTGCCTTCATCCTCGACCAAGGCGATTTCGGCGGCGCGCTCGCCTTCCTGATCGGCCGGGCTATCTGCCGCACTGATGCCGATCGCGCGCAGTTCGTGCGCACCGCCCGCGAAGCGTTCGCGGCCGAGCCCGCGCTGGTCGATGCCGCGGCGATTGATCTCAGCGCCATCGTGCGCCGTGATCCGGCAATATCAGGCCTGCTGGCGCCGCTCCTCAACTTCAAGGGCTACGTCGCGCTGCAAGCCTGGCGGGTCTCGAACTGGCTGTGGCGCCAAGATCGCCCCGATCTTGCGATGCTGATGCAAAGTGCTACGGCGGATCAGTTGCAGATCAGCATTCACCCGTCGGCCCAAATCGGAACGGCGGTTTTCCTCGATCACGGCACCGGCATCATCATCGGCGCGCTGGCCTCCGTTGGCGACGAGGTCACGATCCTGCAGAACGTCACCATCGCGCGGCATCAGAATGATCCGCGCCACGCGCCGAGGATCGGTCATGGCGTGCTGCTCAGCGCGGGCGCGACGGTGATCGGCAAGCTCTCGATCGGCGACTTCGCCAAGGTCGGCGCCGGCGCGCTTGTCACGTCGGATGTGCCGGCCGGCTGCACCGCTGTCGGCGTGCCGGCGCGGCTGACCAATTGCGCGGAAGCGGGGGCGCGGCCGTAGGGTGAGCACCCTGGCGGCTGTGAGGTGAGCACCGCGCTCCGGCTCCCTCTCCCCTTGCGGGAGAGGGTGGGGAGAGGGGTGGCCCCGAGACAGATGTGAGACATCGCTTCGATTGTATCAACGGACGCCGAAACAGCCGGGGGACAGGTCCGCTTTCTCAATCGGCAGCGGAGCAAGCGGTACCCCTCTCCCCAACCCTCCCCCGCAAGGGGGGAGGGAGCCCGAACCGCGTGCTCACATCACTGAATGATACGAAGTCCACAGCCCCTCACACATTCGATCCATGGATCGCGTCGATCACCGCATCGGTCACTTCCTTCGTCGTCGCCTTGCCGCCGACGTCGGGCGTCAGCACGCCGGCCGCGCATACCTTCTCGACTGCGGCCATCAGGCGCGTGGCGGCATCCTTCTCGCCGAGATGCTCCAGCATCTGAGCGCCGGTCCAGAACGTCGCCACCGGGTTGGCGATGCCCTTGCCGGTGATGTCGAAGGCCGAGCCATGGATCGGCTCGAACATCGAGGGGAAGCGGCGCTGCGGGTCGATGTTGCCGGTCGGCGCCACGCCGAGGCTGCCGGCCAGCGCACCGGCGAGATCCGACAGAATGTCGGCGTGCAGATTGGTGGCGACGATGGTGTCGAGGCTCTTCGGATTGAGCGTCATCCGCACCGTCATGGCGTCGACCAGCATCTTGTCCCAGGTCACGTCGGGAAATTCCGTCGCCACTTCGGCGGCGATCTCGTCCCACATCACCATGCCGTGGCGCTGAGCGTTCGACTTGGTCACCACGGTGAGGAATTTGCGCGGCCGCGACTGCGCGAGCTGGAACGCGTAGCGCATGATCCGCGTCACGCCGACCCGGGTGAATACCGCGACTTCGGTGCCGACTTCCTCCGGCAGGCCCTTGTGCGCGCGGCCGCCCATGCCGGCATATTCGCCCTCGGAATTCTCGCGCACGATCACCCAGTCGAGATCGCCGACGCCGACATTGCGCAACGGTGAGGCGACGCCGGGAAGGATTTTTGTCGGCCGCACATTGGCGTATTGGTCAAAGCCCTGGCAGATCGGCAGGCGAAGGCCCCACAGCGTGATGTGATCGGGCACGTCAGGCGCGCCGACCGCGCCGAAATAGATCGCGTCGAACCTCTTCAATTCGGCGAGCCCGTCGGCCGGCATCATCACGCCGTGCTTCTTGTAATAGTCCGAGCCCCAGTCGAAGGTCTTGACGTTGAAGCTGATGTCGCCGCTGCGTTTCGCGAGCGCCTCCAGCACGCGGACACCGGCGGAGATCACTTCGGGGCCGATGCCGTCGGCGGGAATGGCGGCGATGGAATGGGTACGCATGGGTTCTCTCCGGATGAGTTGTTAGCGGGATTGCATGGGATTGGGTTGTGAGCCGGCCGGCGCCGCAGCGCTCTGCGCGCGTGACAGCAGCAGCGTGAGCACGGCCGACAGCACCAGCAGGCCGGCGACAAAATAAAGACCGCCGTCGAAACTGCCGGTGCGTTCCTTGATCCAGCCGATCATCGCGGGCCCGACGAAGCCGCCGAGATTGCCGATCGAGTTGATGGTCGCGATCCCGGCCGCGGCGGCCGAGCCGGACAGGAACATGGTCGGCATGCTCCACAGCGGCGGCTTCGAGGAGGAGATGCCGATATTGACCAATGTCAGCGCCGCGATCACGGCGGCAAGCCCGGTCCACAATCCGGCAAGCGCGAGCCCCGCCGCCGCGATCAGGCAGGCCAGCACCACGTGCCAGGTACGCTCGCCGGTGCGGTCGGAATGCCGCGCCCACAACACCATCGCGACCACCGCGATGGTCGCCGGCACCGCGTTGAGGAAGCCGACCTGGATCGACGACAGGCCGAACGCCTTGATGATCTGCGGCGCCCACACCCCGAGCGTATAAAGCCCGGCCGAGGTACCGAAATAGACCAGCGACAGCGCCAGCACGCGCGGGTCGGCGAGGCCGCGCCAGATGCTGTGGCTCGCGGTGGCGGCTTTGCCGTCGGTCTCGGCCTTCATGGTCTTGACCAGCCAGGCGCGCTCGTCATCAGCGAGCCATCTGGCCTGTTCCGGCCGGTCGGTCAGGAAGCCCAGCACGACGAAGCCGAGCAGCACGGCGGGCACGGCCTCCAGCACGAACAACCATTGCCAGCCCTTGAAGCCGAGCAGGCCGTCCATCTCCAGCAGCGCGCCGGAGACCGGCGAGCCGAGCACGGTCGACAGCGGCGCTGCGGCCATGAACAGCGCGGTGACGGCGGCGCGCTGCCGCGACGGGAACCAGTAGGAGAGGTAAAGGATGATGCCCGGGAAGAAGCCGGCCTCTGCGGCGCCGAGCAGGAAGCGCAGCACGTAGAAGCTGGTCGCACCCTGCACCAGCGCCATCGCCGCCGAGACCAGGCCCCAGGTGATCATCACCCGCGCGATCCAGATCCGCGCGCCGATCTTGTGCAGGATGATGTTGGAGGGCACCTCGAACAGGAAGTAGCCCCAGAAGAAGATACCGGCGCCGAAGCCGTAGACGGTCGGCGACAGGCCGATGTCCTTGTTCATGGTCAGCGACGCGAAGCCGATATTGACGCGGTCGATGAAGGCCACGAAGTACAGCAGCATGATGAACGGCACGATGCGCAGGGTGATCTTGCGCAATACGCGGCTGCCAAGCTGGCTTTCCATGGGCTTCCTCAGGGTTCGTCTTGTTTGTTGGGACGGCGCATGTCGCCGCGCCATCGGGAAGCCTAGAGGGGCGTGCCCTTCCGGTTCAATCCGTGCCGGTTTATACAAAAAAACGATATAATCGGACCCGGTTCTCACAGGCCGTCATGCCCGGGCTTGTCCCGGGCATCCACGTCTTGGCCGCGCATAAGAAAGACGTGGATGGCCGGGACAAGCCCGGCCATGACGAAGACGGAGCCATCGGCCGGAAGGAGACCCCACGTCTTGGAACTGCACCAGCTTCGCTGCTTCGTGGCGGCTGCCGAGGAACTGCATTTCGGCCGCGCCGCGCAGCGCCTGCAGATGATGCCGTCGGCGCTCGGCCGCCACATCAAGCTGCTGGAGGAGGATCTCGGGGTGCGGCTGTTCGCGCGCACCACGCGGGCAGTGTCCCTGACCGAAGACGGCGCCGTGCTGCTGCGCGAGGGACGGGCACTGCTCGGCCGGGCCGAAGCAATCGAGAACGGTTTTCGCAGGCGGTTGCGCAAGCCCCAGGCGCGGCGCTTCCGGATCGGCGCGATCGACAGTGCTGCGGCCGGCCTGTTGCCGCCGCTGCTGCGCGATCTCCGCGCCGCCCATCCGGATGTTGCCGTGCAACTGCTCGAGGAGAAGACCATCCGGCTGCTGCCGAAGCTGCTGTCCGGCGCGCTCGACCTCGCCTTCGTGCGCCCGCCGGAGCGGCCCGACCGCCGCATCGAGTTCGTCGCGCTGCTGCAGGAGACCGCCGTGGTGGCGCTCTCGCACAAGCATGCGCTGGCGCGGCGCAAGCAGATCGTGCTGCCCGATATCGCCGATCAGCCCTTGATCGTGCCGGAGCGCCGCTCGCGGCCGCACAGCCATGATCTCACGACAAAGTTGTTCGACGAGGCCGGGCTGACGCCGCGCATCCAGGAGATCGCAGACGAGAAGCAGACCATCGTCAACATGGTCGCGGCACGGCTCGGCGTTGCCATCGTGCCGCGCTGGACCGCGCGGATGGCGATCCCGGGCGTCCGCTTTGTGCCGCTGCGCCTGAAGCGCGGCAGTGCTGCCGGCCGCCTGCCACTCGCTGCAGCCTGGCTGAAAGGCTCCCGCGATCCGGTCCGCGACCAGGTGATTGCCGTGCTGGAAGCGAGGTTGAAGGCTTATGCGCGGGAGGCGTGATGATACAAAGCGAGTGTCATATTTGCCTGCTAGCGATTTTGTCGCGGCTGCAAGTGCGCTTCCCGCGCCGGAAGCCGCCCGACGCTTCGCCGGCATTCTTTGACCGGAGGGACCATGCTACGCATCGTCACGTGTCTGACGCTTTTGATTTCCCTTCATGCTGCCGCGGCACAAGACAGGACGCCGGGCGCTTCATCGCAGCCCTATTTTGGGGGCTCCATAACGCCGCCGACCGATCTGCCGTCCGGGATCGGCAGTTATTGCATCTACGACAACCTCATCTACTCGATTGGTTCGCCGATGTGCGTTGGCAAGACGAGCTACGTATGTGCTCCCGCGACGAACGAAGCGGAACTCAGTCAGCGGGCGTATTGGTCGGCAAGACCGGCGGACCCAAAACTGACCGCGCCGGTGTGCCAGTAGACTGCGAGAACTGTCCTGATCGTCGTCCTGGCGAAAGCCAGGACCCATTACCCCTGACGTCAGTCGTTGCGCGACGCTGGGGCGACGATCCCGTCACAATCAATTGCGGTGGTCATGGGTCCTGGCTTTCGCCAGGACGACGTGGGACGGGCCGAGGGCAAATCTCTCCCGGTTTTGCGGATCGGCCATGAGTTCCCGGTTTGTAGACTCCCGTTATGTTATAATATAACAGTCTCCCTATGGCGCATACGCACACCCAAGACGACCACCATCACGGCCACGCCCATCCCCATGGGCACAGCCACGCCCCGCACGCACATCCGGCCCAGGCCGCGCCCTGGTCGATCCTGCGGATGCCGGTGCCGGCCCGGCTGTCGGCGGCGCTCGCGGTCTCGGCCTGCCTGTGGGCCGTCATCTGGCTGGCGATGAGGTAAGCCGATGGGCGCGCTTGTCACCTTCCGCGACGTCACCCTCGGCTACGACCGCCACCCGGCGGTGCATCATCTCAACGGCGCGGTCGAGGCCGGCGCGCTGCTGGCCGTGATCGGTCCGAACGGCGCCGGCAAGTCGACCCTGCTGCGCGGCATCGCCGGCGTGCTCAAGCCGCTGTCGGGCGTGATCGATCTCGACGGGCTCGATCACCGCGACATTGCCTATCTGCCGCAATCCGCCGACATCGACCGAACCTTCCCGATCTCGGTGTTCGATTTCGTCGGCACCGGGCTGTGGCGCTCGACCGGCTTCTTCGGCGGCATCGGCAAGGCCGCGCGCGACAAGATTTTGGCGGCGCTCGCCGCCGTCGGCCTCAACGGCTTCGAGAACCGGCCGATCGGCACGCTGTCCGGCGGCCAGATGCAGCGCATGCTGTTCGCGCGCGTGCTGTTGCAGGACGCCCGCCTGATCGTGCTCGACGAGCCGTTCAACGCCATCGACGCCAAGACCACCGCCGACTTGCTGGCACTGGTGAAGCGCTGGAACGGCGAGGGACGCACGGTGCTGGCGGCGCTGCACGACCTCGACATGGTGCGCAACAATTTCCCGGAAACGCTGCTGCTGGCGCGCGGCCCGGTGGAATGGGGGCCGACCGCAGAGGCGTTGACCCCGGAGAATCTGACGGTCGCGATGCGGATGTGCGAAGCGTTCGATGATTCAGCCGGCGCCTGCGCCGTCGATCCGCGCTCGAGGGCTGCCTGACGTCCATGCTCATTGACGCGCTGATCACGCCCTTCACCGAATTCGAGTTCATGCGCCGCGCGCTGGCGGCCGTGATCGCACTGTCGCTCGGCGGCGCGCCGATCGGCGTATTCCTGATGCTGCGGCGGATGAGCCTGGTCGGCGACGCCATGGCGCATGCGATCCTGCCGGGCGCCGCGATCGGTTTCCTGATCTCGGGCCTCAATCTGTTCGCGATGACCACCGGCGGTCTGATCGCGGGCTTTGCGGTGGCGCTGCTCGCGGGCCTAGTCGCCCGCACCACCGAATTGAAGGAGGACGCTTCGCTGGCGACCTTCTACCTGGTCTCGCTCGCACTCGGCGTCACCATCGTGTCCATCAAGGGTACCAATATCGACCTGCTGCACGTGCTGTTCGGCAACATCCTCGCGATGGACGACCAGACCCTGCTGGTGATCGCGTTCAACGCCACCATCACGCTGCTGGTGCTCGCGGTGATCTATCGGCCGCTGGTGATCGAATGTGTCGATCCGGTGTTCCTGCGCACCGTGAGCCGGGCCGGCGCGCCGGCGCATCTTGCCTTCCTCGCGCTGGTGGTGGTCAATCTCGTCAACGGCTTCCACGCGCTCGGCACGCTGCTCGGCGTCGGGCTGATGATCCTGCCCGCCGGCATTGCGCGGTTCTGGTCGCGCGACATCACCACCATGATCTGCATCGCGGTGGCGAGCGCCATGCTGTCGGGCTATGCCGGGCTGTTGCTGTCGTACCAGACCCGGATCCCCTCCGGCCCTGCGATCATCCTGGTTGCGGCCGGGCTCTATATTGTGTCGCTCTTGTTCGGCAATGTCAGCGGCCTGGTGCGGCAACTGTTTCCCGGCCGCCATCTCGAGGCATGATGACGATGGGGCGGTTGTTCGGTTTGATTGGTCTGGTGTTGATGCTGGCGAGCGGACCGGCGTGCGCCGCCGAGCGCATCAACGTCGTTGTGAGCTTCTCGATCCTTGCCGACATGGTGCGCAATGTCGGCGGCAGCAGCGTCGACGTGACGGCGCTGGTCGGGCCCGACAGCGATGCGCATGTCTATGCGCCGACGCCGGCGGATGCCAGGAAGGTCGCCGACGCCAGGCTGCTTGTCATCAACGGCCTCGGCTTCGAGGGCTGGATGCCGCGGCTGCTGCAGGCCTCCGGCAGCAAGGCGCGGGTTACCGTGGCAACCGAGGGGATCATGCCGCGGAAGATGGGCGGCCATGACGATCCGCATGCCTGGCAATCCGTGGCCAATGCGAAGATCTATGTCGTCAATATTCGCGACGGGCTGATCGCGGTGGCGCCCGATCAGGCAGCCGTCTTCAAGGCGAATGCCGACGCCTATCTGGCCAAGCTCGAGGCGCTCGACCGCGAGGTGCACGAGGCGGTGGGACGCGTACCGGAGGCGCGGCGCAAGGTGATTTCGACCCACGGCGCCTTCGGCTATTTCGCCGATGCCTACGGGGTCACGTTCTTCTCGCCGCTCTCGGTCTCCACCGATTCCGAGCCCAGCGCGCGCGATATCGCGGCCATCATCGCTCAGATCAAGCTTGCGAAAATTCCGGCGGTTTTTCTCGAAAATATCAGCGATCCCCGCCTGATCCAGCGGATCGCGGCCGAGACCGGCGCCCGGGTCGGCGGGACCCTCTATTCGGACAGTCTGACGGCCGAAAAGGGCGATGCACCCACTTACATTGATATGGTCAGGCACAATATAAAGGCCCTGACCAGCGCGCTCGCCAACTAGGGCAGGGGCCTCCTTGCCGGGTCGAGCGCCGCCTCGCATGATCCGGAAAAGTGGGGTCCGGTTTTCCGATAAGATCATGCTCAAACAAAGAGTTCCTTCGGAGTTGTTATGGCTGAAGCTTCGCAAAAAATTCCAGTGACCGTGCTGACGGGCTATCTCGGCGCCGGCAAGACCACCTTGCTCAACCGCATCCTGTCGGAAAACCACGGCAAGAAATACGCCGTCATCGTCAACGAATTCGGCGAGATCGGCATCGACAACGACCTCATCATCGGCGCCGATGAGGAAGTGTTCGAGATGAACAATGGCTGCGTCTGCTGCACGGTGCGCGGCGACCTCGTCCGCATCATGGACGGACTGATGAAGCGCAAGGGCAAGTTCGACGCCATCATCGTCGAGACCACCGGCCTTGCCGATCCGGCGCCGGTCGCGCAGACCTTCTTCGTCGACGAGGACGTGCAGAAGAACGCCCGGCTCGATGCAGTCGTGACCGTCGCCGATGCCAAATGGCTGAGCGACCGCCTCAAGGACGCGCCGGAGGCCAAGAACCAGATCGCGTTCGCCGACGTCATCGTGCTGAACAAGACCGACCTGGTGTCCAAGCCCGAGCTCGCCGAGGTCGAGGCCCGCATCCGCGGCATCAATCCGTACGCAAAACTGCATCGCACTGAGCGCTGCCAGGTTGGGTTGACCGACGTGCTGGAGCGTGGCGCATTCGACCTCGACCGTATTCTCGAAATCGAGCCCGATTTCCTCGAGGCCGGCGACGATCACGATCATGACCACGATCATCATCACCATGACCATGACCACCACCATCACCATGATCACGGCCATGGCGGCCTGAAGCACTATCACGACGAAGACATGCAATCGCTGTCGTTGCGCTCGGAGAAGCCGCTCGACCCGACCAAATTCATGCCCTGGCTGCAGAACCTCGTCGCCACCGAGGGCCAGAAGATCCTGCGCTCGAAGGGCATCCTCGCCTTCACCGGCGATGACGACCGCTACGTCTTCCAGGGCGTCCACATGATGCTGGAGGGCGACCATCAGCGGAAATGGAAGGACGGCGAGAAGCGCGAGAGCCGCGTCGTGTTCATCGGTCGCGAACTGCCTGAGCAGGCGATCCGCGACGGCTTCGAGCAGTGCATCACCACGTGATGAAAGAGTTCGATCCGGGCGAGGCCCCTTCTTCCATCGTTTCGATCACCGATCGCGTCAAGCGGCTTCCGCTTGGCGCGGCTGTGGGCTCGGTGCATTTCCTCGGCGACCGCGCGTTCTTCGTCGGCGCCGAGGAGAGTGTCGCGATCGCGACCGCCGACGGCGAGATCACGCGCAAGGAAACGCATTTCGGCGCCATCCTCTGCGCGGCCTCCGACGGCAAGCGCCTCGTCACCGGTGGTGACGACGGCAAGCTGATCGCGATCGACGCCAAGGGCGAGACCTCCACCATCGCGACCGACGCCAAGCGGCGCTGGATCGACAATGTCGCGCTGCATGGCGACGGCACCGTGGCGTGGTCGGCGGCCAAGACCGCTTTCGTGCGCAATCCCAAGGGCGAGGAGAAAACCTTCGAGGTGCCATCGACCGTCGGTGGGCTGGCGTTCGCGCCGAAAGGCCTGCGTCTGGCGATAGCGCATTACAACGGCGTGACCTTGTGGTTTCCCAACATGGCCGCCAAGCCGGAATTCCTGGAATGGGCCGGCTCGCATCTCGCGGTCTCTTTCAGCCCGGACAACAAGTTTCTGGTCACCGCGATGCACGAGGCCGCGATGCATGGCTGGCGGCTCGCCGACAACAGGCACATGCGGATGAGCGGCTATCCCGGACGCGTGCGCTCGATGTCATGGAGCGTCGGCGGCAAGGGGCTCGCGACCTCGGGCGCCGATACCGTGATCGTCTGGCCGTTCACCAGTAAGGACGGGCCGATGGGCAAGGAGCCGGCGATGCTGGCGCCGATGCCGGCGCGGGTCGCTGTGGTCGCCTGCCATCCGAAGAACGACATCATGGCGGTCGGCTATGCCGACGGCACCGTGCTGATGGTCCGGCTCGAGGACGGCGCCGAGATCCTGGTGCGGCGGAATGCCGGTACGGCGGTGTCCGCGTTGGGGTGGAATGCCAAGGGGACGCTGCTCGCCTTCGGCACGGAAGATGGTGACGCGGGCATCGTGGAAATGTAAGAGATCGCTGCACAGGCAGCGTTTTCGAGCGAAGTGGGTACCGGTTCGCGTGAAGAAAGCGCGTCAAAAGAACACCCACGCGCCGGGGCAGCGCCATGCGATTTCTCACGACATTCCAGCTCGCCGACTTCCTCGACACGCTGGTCAGCCTGACGTCAGCCTTCGTGCTCGGCACCCTGATCGGCGCCGAGCGGCAGTACCGGCAGCGCACCGCGGGCCTGCGCACCAACGTGCTGGTCGCGGTCGGGGCGGCCGCCTTCGTCGACCTCGCGATGCATCTGGCCGGCGCCGATGGCGCGGTCCGGGTGATCGCCTACGTGGTGTCAGGGATCGGCTTCCTCGGCGCCGGCGTCATCATGAAGCAGGGCATGGACGTGCGCGGCCTCAACACTGCGGCGACGCTGTGGGCTTCGGCGGCGGTCGGCTCCTGCGCTGGCGCGGATCTGGTGGCGCAGGCGGCGGCGTTGACCGTGTTCGTGATCGCCGGCAACACGCTGCTGCGTCCGCTGGTCAACGCTATCAACCGCATCCCGCTGAACGAGAAGGCGTTGGAGGCGACCTACTACTTCAAGCTCGCGGTGACCCCCGAGGCATTGCCCGACATGCGCGACCGCCTGGTCGAGAAACTCGAGGCCGCCAACTATCCGGTCGCTGATGTCAACGTGGTTGAGGCCGGTGACGACTTCCTCGAAATCGTCGCGGAGCTGGTCTCGACCGCGGTCGAACCCAACGAGCTGAATGCCGTGATCGTCGACCTGCAGCATCAGCCCGGCGTGCGGCACGCGACATGGGAAATCAGCACCACGGATTAGGACGTTTTCGAGCGAAGCGGATACCGGTGCGCGTGACGAAAACGCGTTAACAACAAAATCCAAAGCCCCGTTCCGATTCAATCGGAACGAAAAAGGCTCTGTCGCGAGGTTCCCGCTGGCCGCGCCCAGGAACCTTGCCGTGGCAGGATCGTTGACTTCGCTGACACTACGCGGGTGAACGAGATGGCTGCGGATCGGACCAGATTGCGGATGGACATCCTGATCGCCTCGACATTGGTCGCGGCGGGCGTCGCGATCGCGGTGCTGTCGCTGCATGCCATCAACGCGGCCCCGCAGGAGATGGCGCAGGCGACCCAGCCGCTGCAGACGACTCCGACGCCGGAGCCGCAGAAGACGACGGCACCTGCCGAATCGAAGCCGGGCGGCGAGCGGCCGACCACGCCTGCCCCGCAACCTGCTCGTCCCGACGACGAAGCGCAGAAGGCCGGCGCCAAGCCGGTGCTGCCGCCAGCGCCCGCCGAGAAGACCGCGCCGCCGATCGAAAAGAAATAAGCGCTCCGTCAGTGCATTGTGACGCGCATTTGACTGACGCTGCCGATTATACGGTCTCGCCTCCGTCATCCCCGCCCGCCATAATCCGTCGTCTTGCCAACGACAGATGGGGCTATCCATGAAGATCGAGGACGTCCGGCGCACCGCCTATTCGATGCCGCTCACCAACCCGTCGTTTCCGCCGGGGCCGTACCGGTTCTTCGACCGCGAATATTTCATCATCACCTACAAGACCGACCCCGAAGCCCTCGCGGCCGTGGTGCCGGAGCCGCTCGAGGTCGTCGAGCCCGTGGTGAAGTATGAATTCATCCGCATGCCGGACTCGACCGGCTTCGGCGACTACACCGAGACCGGGCAGGTGATCCCGGTCCGCTTCAAGGGCGAGGTAGGGGCCTACACCCACGCCATGTATCTCGACGACGAGGCCCCGATCGCCGGCGGCCGCGAGCTGTGGGGATTTCCGAAGAAGCTGGCGCGGCCGAAGATCGCGGTCGAGAGCGACGTGCTGGTCGGCTCGCTGCATTACGGCTCGGTGCTCTGCGCTTCCGCCACCATGGGCTACAAGTACCGCAAGGTCGAGCACGAGACGGTCCTGAACGCGATGAAGGCGCCGAACTTCATCCTGAAGATCATCCCGCATGTCGACGGCAGCCCACGGATCTGCGAGCTGGTGCGTTTTCAGCTCGACGACATCGTGCTGAAGGAAGCCTGGACCGGCCCTGCCGCGCTCGGCCTGTTCCCGCACGCGCTGTGCGACGTCGCCCGCCTGCCGGTGCGCGAAGTGGTCTCGGCACTGCACTACAAGGCGGATCTGACGCTCGGCCTCGGCTCGGTCGCGTTCGACTACATGGCGAGGTGAGCGGCGGTCATTCCGGCCTAGCCCTTCGGGCCAGCCCGGAATGACGAGAGCCGGCCACCGCCGGCTACTGTGCATGGGGTTGTTTTCGAGATTTTGCCTGGAAGGCCTCTCAGCGCACCAGGATATTCTTGAACTGCCAGGGATCGCTGGTGTCGATGTCTTCCGGGAACAGACCCGGACGATCCGTCAGCGGGGTCCAGTCGGTGTAGAAACCCTTCACCGGGCCGAGATACGGCAGCTGGATCTCCAGCAGGCGATCGAAGTCCATCTCGTCGGCTTCGACGATGCCCTCGTTCGGGTTCTCCAGTGCCCACACCATGCCGCCGAGCACGGCGGAGGTCACCTGCAGGCCGGTCGCGTTCTGATAGGGCGCGAGCCTGCGGGTCTCTTCGATCGAGAGCTGCGAGCCGTACCAGTAGGCATTGTTGTCGTGACCGAATAGCAGCACGCCGAGTTCGTCGATGCCGTCGACGATCTCGTTCTCGTCGAGGATGTGGTGCTTCTCCTGCATCCTGGCGGCACGGCCGAACATTTCATGCAGCGACAGCACGGCATCGTCGGCCGGATGATAGGCATAGTGGCAAGTCGGCCGATAGACCGCCTTGCCCGAAGCGTCATGCACCGTGAAGTAATCGGCGATCGAGATCGATTCGTTGTGGGTGACGAGGAAGCCGTACTGCGCGCCGCGGGTCGGGCACCAGGTGCGCACGCGCGTGTTGGCGCCGGGCTGCATCAGATAGATGGCAGCGCCGCAGCCGGCCTCGTGGGTATGCGCATTCTCGGGCATCCATTTTTCATGGGTACCCCAGCCGAGTTCGGACGGCTGCACGCCTTCCGAGAGGAAACCTTCCACCGACCAGGTGTTGACGAAGACTTCGGGCTCTTTCGGTGACTTGGCGCGCTGGGTGTCGCGTTCGGCGATGTGGATGCCCTTGATGCCGGCCTGCCGCATCAAGTCCGCCCATTCGGCCTTGGTCTTCGGCTTGGGGGCATTGAGCTTCAGATCGGCGGCGACATTGAGCAGCGCCTGCTTGACGAAGAAGGAGACCATGCCGGGATTGGCGCCGCAGCAGGAGACGGCCGTCGTCGAGCCAGCCGGACGCGCCTTCTTGGCGGCCAGCGTGACTTCGCGCAGGGCGTAGTTGGAGCGCGCTTCCGGGCCCTTCGACGAATCGAAATAGAAGCCGAGCCAGGGCTCGTTCACGGTGTCGATATAGAGCGCGCCGACTTCGTTGCAGAGCTCCATGATGTCGGTCGAGCCGGTATCGACCGAGAGATTGACGCAGAAGCCCTGGCCGCCGCCTTCGGTGAGCAGCGGCGTCAGCAACTCGCGATAATTGTCCTTGGTCACGGCCTTCTGGATGAACTTGACGTTCTGCTTCTCGCAATGCGCCTTGCGGCCCTCGTCCTTGGGATCGATCACGGTGATGCGCGACTTGTCGTAATCGAGATGCCGCTCGATCATCGGCAACGTGCCTTTGCCGATCGAACCGAAGCCGATCATGACAATGGGGCCGGTGATTTTCGCGTAGATCTGCGAGGAGGGGCTCATCATTTTCTCCAGGAGAGCGCCGAGCGGCGGGTAGGGTGGATCAGGGGTTGCGTCGCTTTGCGGTGACTTCGATCTCGACCTTCATCTCGGGCTTCAGGAGCCCGGCCACGATCAGCAAGGTCGCCGCAGGGCGGATGTCGCCGAGGACTTCGCCGCAGACTGCGAAATGGGCGTCCGCGTCGTTGACGTCGGTGAGGTAGTAGGTCGCGCGGACGATGTCGGCCATCGTGAAGCCGCCCTCCTTGAGGGCAGCCTCGATGGTCTTGAAGCAGTTCCGTGACTGGCTCGTGACATCATCAGGCATGGTCATCGTGGTGTAGTCGTAGCCGGTGGTTCCGGCGACGAAGGCGAAATCGCCGTCGATCACGGCACGGCTGTAGCCTGCGGTCTTCTCGAAGGGTGAGCCGGTGGAAATCAGGCGGCGGGGCATGTTGGACCTCGACGGAAAAAGGCGTTGCGCGGGGTTTACGGGCATTTTTGCCGCCCGCGCAACCCCTCGCATTCCGATCTGGGATTCTGGGCTGACGGCCGGCGGTTAGTGGGACTGCTGCGTGGCGTCCGGCGGCGACGGCGGCGAGCCGGTCCAGCGCCGGATCAGGATGTCCCTGACGATCATGACCGAGATCAGGATCAGCATGACCGTGGTGACGAGGCCGCGCCAGCGCGGGCGCGCGCCGTCGATTGCGGGAAGGTGCTCTGCCATGGCGCCCGCCTTACGCCGCGTGCGGCACGGCGAGCGGTGCCTTCCGGGTCCGGGACCTTGTCCGGGTTGCCTTGCTCTCGGGCAACGCCGCACCGGTCGGCGTAACCATGCCCCAGGCGCCGTCCAGCGCCCCCTCGATCAGCTCAAGCCCGAGCAGCCGGTCGCGCTCGAATGCGCCGGGCAGCGACAATTCGCCGGTCTTCGCGGCCGCGAAGCCGAAGCGGGCGTAGTAGGGCGCATCGCCAAGCAGGATCACGGCGCCATGGCCGCGGGCCTTGGCCACAGCCAGCGCGCGCCGCAGG
>NZ_JACMYK010000102.1 GCF_020889785.1 Bradyrhizobium acaciae | reverse complement strand
GGGGAGAGGTGAAACGAGTACCGCACCCGGCCGATTCAACCAAAACCCATCCCGCTCTAGCGACTACCAAGGCTTCGGAATTCTAAGGCCGCTTGCGGCTCGCGAGCAGTTGGCGGATGTGGTCTAGCACGGGTCGATAATTCAGCCTCTTCGCTGCCTGCGGGCCCTCGTCGCAAAGATCACCGGCGAGCGCGAGGACCTTTCCGACCGTCGCGCCTAGCATCGTCTTCACAGTTGGGTGGTTGCCCCGTATCCACGCAGAAAGAGCAAACCCAGAGCCGGTGGGACCGCCCGCGTCGATCAAGGCGGCATCGATCGAGTACCTCCCGTCTTCGAGGCATTCACGTGCCTCGTCGTGGTCAGTTGCCTCCACTACGCGATAGCCGCACTCGCGAAGGTACTCTGCCAGCGGATGGCGCACGAGCACGTCTTGCTCGACGATCAATACAGTTGCTGCTTGCATGCTACTACAGCGCTGGGCCGAGCATCTCCGCGATCAGCATTGCGATCTGCTTGGGATCGTAGGGCTTGCTGATGAACCTACCTACGCGGCTCGCTGCGCTCTCCAATTCTGTGCTTCCAGAGGCAACGAGGATAAGGAGCATCGGTTGCATGACGCGGACCTTCCCAGCCAAGTCGAGACCATCAAGGGTTCCGGGCATCCGGACGTCGGTTATCAGCGCGTCAATTCGCTCGCCTCTTGAGATATAGTCCATCGCATCATCTACGGTGCTCGCCTCAACGACCTCAAACCCCGCGGCTCGAAGTTCCTCAGCTACGTCAAATCGGATGAACCATTCGTCCTCCACGAGCAAAACCCTGACCCGCTCGCTCTCTTGCTGCTGCTGTTGGGGGACCATCGTTGGCTCCTCGGATACTGGTCAGCCAACCTACAGAGGAGGCCTACGTTCCAAGCCATTGAGTTCTTTTGCTAATTGAAAGACGTAAGCGTCGGGCGGGAACATTCTCGGGTGACCGCCGACCTACAGCGGCGGTTGATGACCGCTTATGGCTCGTTGCAACAACTCGTGTCCCCATCTCCCCGTTGCTCTGTTAACATCAGAGTTTCGTGGGCCATTGTTCCCGATCACAATATCTGCTTGTTGATCGTCATGGGCACTGTTCGAAAAGCAAAAGGCGATTTTCCGCGAGCCGAGGGCGAAACTGCCGCACTCATCCGGTCCTTCGACTGGTCCACCACAAGCTTGGGACCAATCGTTGGGTGGCCAACCCACCTCAAGAGCGCGGTCAGTCTTATGCTGCCGGCCAAAGCACAAATCGTGCTGTTTTGGGGAGCCGAGTTTGTCGCTCTCTACAACGACGCCTATGCACCTACGATAGGTCAGAAGCACCCAACGGCACTCGGGCGGCCTGCACGCGAAAATTGGGCCGAGCTGTGGGACGATTTAGAACCGCTACTCAGGCGCGTTCTCGACGCCGGCGAAACAGTCTTCGCGAAGGACCGCCCCTTCTACATCGAGCGGCACGGCTACCCAGAGACAGTTTATTTCGACATCTCGTATTCTCCAGTTCAAAACGAGGCTGGCGAAACGGACGGTGTACTCTGCATCGTTAGTGAGACGACTGACCGTGTAGTCGCGCAAGAGCGCCAACGGCTGCTCGCTCGGGAAGCAAACCATCGCGTAAAGAACATGTTTGCCGTTTTCCACGGCATCATAAGTCTGAGTGCTCGGTCAGCCAGAACTCCGCAGGAGATGGCTCAATCGTTACGAGGCCGTCTTGACGCTCTCATGCAGGCCAAGGACCTGATCCGTCCTGGAATTATGGGTACGGAGGCGCATAGCGAGCGAACGACGGTGGGAGACGTGGTGCGAACGGTCTTGCGGCCATATGAAGATGAAGCGTCCCGCGAACGCATCAAGGTAAGAGGACCAACTGTGCCCGTGGGGGCTATGGCCGTTACAAGCCTCGCTCTCGCGCTGCATGAAACCACGACGAATGCGGCCAAGTATGGCGCGTTATCGGAACCAACCGGTTCGATAAACATCGCATGGGAGACGCAAGGCGGGGACTTGCATCTTGAGTGGGAGGAGACAGGCGGCCCGGTGATTGTTGCTGCGCCTTCGGCAAAGGGTTTTGGGAGTGTGCTTGCCGAGCGCAGCATTGCCGCTCAGCTCAGCGGGAAGGTGGAATATGATTGGCTACCGAGCGGGCTCAGGTTGAGGGTCTCGATCCCTCTGGATCGTCTTGCAGTCTGAGGGCGGTGACAATTCGTCCCTTGCTGCAACACGCTGCTGGAAATTGCGGGTACGTCTCCTTGGGCCGCAATCAGCATCGCCAATAATGTTCCTTGCATTTACGGAATATCTTCACTGCGCAAATGGAACAATTGTTCACTTTGTAACTTAAGCCCGCTGCATCCTCGCGGCAGGAGATGGTGATATTGTGAAAATTTCCCTGCTGGTCTTAGTGGTCGAAGACGATTACTTCATAAAAGAACTTGCTGTAGAAGCATTGTCAGAGGGCGGCTTTGAACCGCAAGCCGTAGCGTCAGGCGAAGAAGCGTGCGCCCTTCTCCAAGAAGATCACCATAAGTATCGAGCGCTCGCTACCGACATCCATTTGCAGGGCGAGCTTACCGGCTGGGACGTTGCCAGGCAGGCGAGAGAGCTTAGCCTCGATATGCCCGTAGTCTACATGACCGGCGACGGCGCCGACCAGTGGCCCTCACAGGGCGTTCCGAACAGCATCCTGCTTACAAAGCCATTTGCGCCAGCACAGCTCGTGACAGCTATTTCCAGCCTACTTAACGCTGCGCCTCCGATAGCGTCGACAGAATAACCATTGGTAGTGACCCATCTCGGAACTCGCAACTTCTCGAGTGAAGTTTGGTCGGACCGCGGAACACCTTTTGACTCACATCAAAAATAGCTTGGCGCGGCATGTTAATCGGCAACATGGGGTGGCATTCTTCGACTTCATGGAGACGAGCAAATGGTTACACAAAGCAATATCCGCTTCTTTGCAAATTGGGCCAAAGAGCGTCTCGACGAAATGGACGCAACGGTGACCTCGCTTGAGGGCAAGGCTGCCGAAGTGCAGGCGGATGTCCGCGACAAAGCCAAGAAGGTTCTTGCGGACCTGCGCTCGCAGCGTGATGACTTCCGCGACACCATGAAGAAGCAGTCGGAAGCTAACGAGGCCGCGTGGATCCAGACAAAAGCAAAACTTGAGGCTGACTGGGGCTTGTTCGAGGCCGAGGTCAAGAAATATGTCGAAAGCTTCGGCAAGCAAATCGAGCACCAGCAGGCGACGTTCAAGCTTCAAGCCGATGCCCAATTGAAAGCGTGGCGCGAAGTGGCCGAGAAGCTTGGCAGCGATGCCAAAAAATTCGCTTCTGAGCGTCGGGGCGATATCGACGCTGCCGTTAAGCGTATGAACGCAGATGCAGTCGAGGCGGAGAAAAAACTAGAGAAGTTGAATCAGGCGGGGACCCAGTCATGGTCCGCACTCATGGCAGCTTTGACGGAAACGCGCACTGCCTTCGATCGCGCCAATGAGGCTGCGCGGGAAGCGTTCAAGCGAGCTGCTTGATGGAGCACCCGGCTAGACTCGGAGAGACCGCTGCGAGGCGGTCTTTCTTTTTTTTGCTCGACGAGGATCAAGAATTGACGTTCTCGGCGTGTATCGTCGGCGATTGGCCCTTCTCGAACCTCCGGCGAGGTCCGCCTTCTCGCCGCTCTCAGGGTGAGAGCGGACGTCAAGCGCCCCTCATCCAATTCCGATTTGTGAGTACATGGCCCAGCTGATCGGTCAGCTGCCACCATCGGTGGCAAAGCCACGAGCAAAAGCATGCTGCAAAGCGGTGTTCGCCTAGAGGCGATTCCGCTTTTTCTGGATCGGGCACGCCTCGCGCTCGATCGAGGCAGCCACCAGCGGCGCCTCGTCGGCGGCGAAAACACGAAGCCCTGCACCAGGTTGCAGTCGAGGGTGCCGAGCACATCCACTTCTGCCGGCAGTTCGGCCCCTTCGGTCAGGCGCAGGAACCACGGCTCGGCAGTCAGGCTCAATGAGGCGCTGACCGACGGCGATTGGTCGCTATGCACCGAAAAGCGGACCCATTGTGCTCACGTTGAGTTCTTCACCTTTTGAACCTGAACGGACGTCGCGAGCCGATTGCTGCATGCAGATCACTGGGGCTGCGCCACCCCGGCGATTTGCATGACGCCAAGCTGGTCGAACAACTCAATCTGTTCACCGTTCAGCACTGGAATGTAGCAGCTACGTCTGGCACCCAAGATCAAGATACAGAGCTTATCCTCCATGACCGTCCATGTCCCGGCTGTAGGTCCTAGGGCCTCGTCCCGGTGCGTATAGGTCACCCGGCCGTCGGGCTCGAATCGCATTGTGCGCGGACCATCCCTGAGCTTGTTACCGAAGCTAATCGTCTTGCTCTGGAATTTTGCGGCCAGGGTCTCACCTGTCGGTCGTTCGCCGGTCGCTGCGGTGAGCGAGGCATCGGGCCCCGGATCATAGCCCTCGGCCTTCAGGATCAGCCAGAAGAGCCTGCCAATACTACGCATAGAAGGTTCGGTGAAGGGCGTGTCTTGGTCGACACGATGCACCACGACGAGGTCGAGGGCGGGCACGACTAAGGCGTATTGACCGCCGAACCCTTCGGCCAAAAAGCTGCCCCTCGGCAAAGTCACCGTAGGCGCAACGGCACCGCCCAGAAAACCGATCCACCAGAGATAGCCATAGCCCTGCCCGGACGCCGCTCTCGAATAGCTACGCGTGCTCTCTTCCACCCACTCCCGCGGGACGATCTGGTGTCCGGCCCAATTGCCTTTGTGCAGATAGAAAAGTGCAAAACGCGCCAAGTCACGTGCGCTCATGCGGATCGCATAGGCGGGGTGGATCGACGCTTCGCCGCGGACGTAGCTGCCATCCTGTTCCCGGTAGTCCTGCATGCCGATTGGCTTTGCGATCTTTTGGTCGAACGCTTCGAAGATGCCGCTGCCGGTTGCGTGCTCGTAGATCGTGCCTAGCGTGTTGAAGTCCCAATTGTTGTAATACCAAAATGTGCCGGGCGGGTGGCTGCCGCGCGGCGGTCTCATCTTGGCCATGTTCGGCGTCTCATAGAGCGCCGCGTGGTAGACCCCGGAACGCGCTTCGAGGAGTTCGCGCACCGTCGCGCCCTTCTCGCTCCCGGTCAGGCCAGGCGGATTATCATCGATGCCGAGTTCGCCGAGCGTGCTGTCGAGGTTGATCAGGTGATCCGACACTGCGATGCCGATCAGGGCGCTGAGCAGGCTCTTGCGGATCGAAGCGAGTTCCATTGGCTTCGTCGTATTGCCCCACTCGGCCACCACCTTTCCGTGCTGAACGATCACAACCGCGCTCGAGCGAATCTGATCCGAAAAGGATCGCGCCTGGGCCAATACGGTCTCTGACCAGCCCGACTCTGCAGGGGTGACGCGCTCCCACTCCGCTGCCGGGAAGCCATCTTCGGCTTCGGCCGGCCCGAACCGAACCAAAGCGCCGAGCAGCACGACGGCGAAAACAATCTGGCGAATATACATTGGATCCCACGAGTTGTTCGCCTAAACGCGATTTCGTTTTGGCTGCATCCGGCATGCCTCGCGCTCGATGCTGGCAGCCACCAGCGGCGCCTCGTCGGCGGCGATCGGCGGCGAAAACACGAAGCCCTGCACCAGGTCGCAATCGAGGGTGCCGAGCACGTCGACTTCGGCCGGCAATTCGGCGCCCTCCGCCACGACCGTCATGCCGAGCCCGTGCGACAGCGCGATGATGCCGCCGAGCAGCTTGCGTTTCTCCGGCGCGGTGGAAATGCCATCCACGAAGGCCCGGTCCACCTTCAGCCAGTCGAACGGCAGGCGCGTCAGATAGCCGAGCGAGGAATAGCCCGAGCCGAAATCGTCCAGCGCCAGCCGGACGCCGAGACCGGAGAGCGCCGTCAGCGTGCGACTGATCCGCTGCTCGGTATGATCCACGAACAGGCTTTCGGTCAGCTCAAGGCAAAGCAAGCGCGCCGGAAAGCCGGTCTCCGCCAGCGCGGCTGCGACGGCCGTCTCGAAATCCACGTTCCAGATCTGCGCCGGCGAGACGTTGACCGAGACGAAGCGCGGCGGCAACCCGGCGTCGAGCCAGGCGCGGCCCTGCCGGCAGGCCTCCCGCAACACCCACAGGCCGAGATCGATGATCAGCCCGGAGCTTTCGGCAATCGGGATGAACTCCGCCGGCGAGATCGGCCCGCGCTCGGGATGGGTCCAGCGCAGCAGCGCCTCGAAACCGGTGACGCGGCCGGTCCTCAGGTCCAGCTGCGGCTGGTAATGGGCCTCGAGGGCGCCGGCCTCCACCGCGCGGCGCAGATGCCGGCCGAGATCGAGCCGTTCATCGACCGCCTGGGCATAGACCGGCTCGAACAGCCGCGCACGGCCGCGCCCGGCCTCCTTGGCCATGTACAGCGCCAGATCCGCGTTGCGCATGGCGGTCTCTGCCGTCGCCCCGTGCTCCGGCAAGCGGGCGATGCCGATGGTGGCGCCGACGGAAGCCTCGCCCTCGGTGAGATCCACCGGGCCGGACAGCTTGCCGATGAGCCGATCGGCAAGCCCGGTCAGCGCGGCCTCGGACATGCCGCATCCCTCCGCCAGCACCGCGAATTCGTCGCCGCCGAGCCGGGCGATGAAGGCCCGCGGCCCCAAATCCTGTCGCAACGCAGCTGCCACCTGGATCAGCAACTCGTCGCCGGCGGCATGGCCGAGGGAATCATTGACCTCCTTGAAGCGATCGAGGTCGATCAGCAGCAGCGCACCGACGCGGCCTTCCCGCGCGCAGCCCTCGATCAGGGCGGCGAGCTGGCGCTTGAACAGCGCGCGATTGGCAAGGCCGGTCAGGGGATCGCTGTAGGCGAGCTGCTCGAGCTGGCGCTCGGCCTCCTTGCGCTCGGTGACGTCCTGCACGGTGCCGATGATGCCGATGACGTTGTCGTGGGCGACCTCCGCCTTGCAGATGACGGCCAGATCGCGGGCCGTGCCGTCCGCGTGCAGGATGCGCAGGTCGGTGGCCTCGGTCCTGCGGGTGCGGAGGACCCGCTTCTGCACGTCGCGAAAACGCTCGGCGTCGCCGTCCAGGAAATAGGGCCTGATGCTCGCGTCGGTCGGCTCGAACCTGGGGTCGAAGCCGAGAAGCTGGTAGAGCTCGGGCGCCCAGATCGTGCGGCCGGTGTCCAGCCGGTAGCTCCAGGTGCCGATCTTGCCGAGCCGGTGCGCTTCCTCCAGCGCCCGCGTGCGCTGATCGAGCAACGCCTTGGCGGCCCTGAGCTGGGTGATGTCGCTGGAGGTGCCGCGATAGCCGAGAAAGCTGCCGTCATCGGCGAAGATCGGCTTGCCGCTGGTGCAGATGCTGACGCGCGATCCATCCTGGCCGATCAGCGTATAGGTGAAGTCACGAAAAGGGCGATGGGCCTCCATATCGGCCCGGTGCCGCGCCATGGCCTCCTCGTCCTCGGGCGCATAGGCGAGCTCCCAGCGCGCCTTCCCGCCGGAGGCCACCGTCTGGAAGGCCGCATTGCCGGCAAGCGATTTGGGATAGGGCAGCAACCGGTGGGCGGCGTCGCTCTCCCAGCACCAGTCCGAGGCGGTCGAGACGAAATCGGCCAGCCGTTGCTCACTCTCCGTCAGGCGGCGCAGCGCGGAGGTCTCCTCCGTGATGTCGCGGACAATGCCGGACACGCGCCGGACCTGACCGCGCGCATCGAACTCCGGCTCGCCATGCACCATGCAGTCGAGCAGGCTGCCATCGGTGCCGCGGAGCCTCGTCCGCACCGCATAGGGCAGGCCCTCCGCCCAGCACGCCGCGTAATGCGCCTCCAGAAGCTTTCGGCTTTCGGGCAGATAGCGCTCGCGCACCGTCGCGATCGGGACGAAGCCGTCGGCGGTCTTGAATTCGTAGAAGGCAGCGAGCTCGGGAGATATCCAGAAATCGGTCGCGGCGGCGCTCTGCGACTCCCAATAGCCCATGCGGGCCAACCTGATGGCGCACCGCAATGACCGCTCCTCGTGCCAGCGGCGGCGCGCTTCCCGGTTCGGGGCCTGCCCTTGCGACAATCTGCGAGCGGCCATCGGTCCCCAACTACAACGCTAGCGTACGCGACGAGCACGCTAGCATAGAGCATTACAACCTTGGTGCGACGGCGCTCACAAACCCCGCTTCCTTCGCTTATTTGGTGTAGTTTCGGTGAATTCGGCAACCGCGGCAGCAAGCTCGGCAAGGGCCATCGAGCGAGGACTATTCCGACTCGGAAAAGGCTAACGCCGCGCGCTGCGCCGGCAGCAGCATCTCAACGGATCCGGACCAGCTCGATATCGAGATCACCGGTGACGGCGGTCTCGATGTGGCAGCGCGAGATTCCGATATCGCGCAGCGTCCGGTCATCAAGCTGGCGCAGCGTCTTGATCGCCTCGCGGCGCACCCAATAGGTCGCGAGCGCATCGCCGCCAATTCGGAGCAATCGGAGCAATCCGCCCAACATGCTGGACCGCGCGGGCGACGCGGCGGCTGAGGATATCGTCGTCATCGTCATCTCCTTCGGTGCCCATGAGGCAAAGCTATGCCATTGACACAAATGCCGTTTCAGCATCTGCACCGTCAGGACCTCGGATTGCTTGCGCACTCCTCGGTACAATCATGGGCTTGTTCCGTCTTCAATGATCCGGTACATTGCTCGGAGCAAGCAAAACATTGCTCTCGGTGCAATAATGTCGAGATTCGAATATCTGAAGCTGGCGGATGCGGTGGCCGCCGAGATCGCCAGCGGTGAGCTGAAGGCGGGCGACCGCCTGCCGCCGCAACGCCATTTCGCCTATGACCGCAACATCGCCGTCTCGACCGCGAGCCGGGTCTACACCGAACTGTTGCGGCGTGGGCTGGTGGTCGGTGAAGTCGGCCGCGGCACCTTCGTGTCCGGCGAAGCGCGCCGCGGCAACGCCGCCCCGCCCGAGCCGCGCGGCGCCCGCATCGACCTCGAATTCAACTATCCGCTGCTGCCGCATCAGGCGACGATGATCGCCAAGAGCCTCGAAGGGCTCGAGCGGCCCGAGGTACTCGAGGGCGCGCTGCGGCCGGCCACCAGCTTCGGCACGCGAGCGGCGCGCACCATCTCCGCGGAATTCCTGGCACGCAAGAGCTGGGCGCCGAACCCCGACCAGATCGTATTCACCGCCAATGGCCGGCAGTGCATCGCCGCTGCGCTCGCCGCCGTGGTGCCGCCCGGCGGCCGCTGCGGCGTCGAGGCGCTGACCTATCCGTTCGTGAAGGGCATTGCCGCGCGGCTCGGCATCTCGCTGGTGCCGCTTGCGATGGACGAGCACGGCGTCCGCCCCGACGCGGTGCAGAAGGCCCATCGCGAGGCGCATCTGTCCGCGATCTACGTGCAGCCGACGATCCAGAACCCGCTCAGCATCACGATGCCGGCCGAGCGTCGCGCCGAGCTGTTGCGCGTGGTGGAGAAGCTCGGCCTCGTCGTCATCGAGGACGGCGTCTACGGCTTCCTCGACGACGAGGTGCCGCTGGCCGCGCTCGCGCCGGACAGCTGCATCGTGCTCGACAGCCTGTCGAAGAAGGTCGCGCCGGGCCTCGCGCTCGGCTTCATCGTCCCGCCGCAGCGGCTGCGCGAGAGCATCATGGCCGCGGTGCGCTCGGGCGGCTGGACCGCGTCGGGCTACGCCTTCGCCGCAGGACAGCGGCTGATGGCCGACGGCACCGCCGCCGAATTGTCACGGCTGAAGCGGATCGACGCCGGCCGTCGCCAGCAGCTCGCGGCGAAGCATCTGGCCGATTTCGAGATCCAGACCAACCCGAAGTCCTATCACCTCTGGCTGACCCTGCCGCCGCACTGGCGCTCGCAGACCCTGGTGGCGGCGGCAGCGCGCCGCGACATCGCGCTGACGCCGTCGACCACCTTCGCCGCCACGCCGGGGCACGCGCCCAATGCGGTGCGGCTCGCGCTTGCCGCGCCGCCGATGGAGCAACTCGACCTCGGCCTGCGGACACTGGCGGGAATGCTGAGCGCGACCGAAGAGGATTTCGACTCGACGGAGTGACATCGCACGCTCACGCCGAAGCGGCGCGGCATTCCAGCACCGGGTATGCGCGGCACGCGCGACCGCGGCACTGACAGCGGCCTGTTTCCATCAATCCCAGCGCCGGAGCATCAAAAGCCACAGGCCGCATACGTCTTTCTCACGAGACGAAAATGCGCGCCCTCGGCGACGAAGTCCACATCCAGGCATTGGTTGCCCCTGCGATATTCGCCGATCACGCCGCACTGCAGATATTCGAGGTTGATCCGCCAGCGCTTCTCTTGCGGCGAGTAGGTCGCAAAGTCGTGCTGGGCGACGGGCGTTCCCTTGCAAATTCCGGCCACGTATTGCCGCACGTCGGGCGGCAGATTGTCGACGTGATTGTGATCAAGCGGATCACGCTTGTTGCCTACGCTGCCCTTGGAAAGCGCCGGCGGGATGCTCAGGAGCACGAGGCAAAGAGCCAAAAATGGAGCCCGGATTGTCATCTGACACTCCAGCTGAAAGCAAATCAGTCGGCAATGTTACAGCGTGTTGCTTACAGCCCGCTTACAGTTCGGTCGCGAGAGCGGCCAACTCACTGACTGCGATCGGCCTTCGGCAGCAGCGCATCGGGCAATTGATCGAAGCTGTAGCGCCGCGGGCGGTTGCGGGTGACGAAGCCGCCGACCTGCCAGGTGAACAGCGCGGCAAAGCCCACCAGGAACAGTGCACCGGTCCAGTTCGCTGTCAGCAACGCCATCAGCAGCAATCCGATCATTGCCGCCGCAAGACAGGCCAGCAGCCCCAGTGCGGCAGTGTATGTCTTCGGCCCGAGACCTCCGACCAGCCTGGCCGTGCTGCCCGCCGCCTGCATCCGCCGATGCAGCTCGACGATGAAATCGCGGTAGAGATGGCCCTGCGGCGCCACCAGCGTCGCGGTCTGCCAGGTGGTCGAGAGGATCGCGATCCGCCCGCCCCTGGCGTTGTCGATGTCGGCGCGAAATCGCTGCTGCTGCATCGAGACCGGGCGATAGGACAGCTTCACCACGGAGATGTCGGCGTAATCCCACACGCCCGACCTGCCGGCGATCCGCCACGACAGGCCGTCCTCGGTCAGCTCGAACTGGTGCGCCGAGCCGATCAACGAGGCCTTGTAGGCATAGCGCACGGGTGCGCCCTCGCCTGCCTCCGGCCGATCCTGCAACCTTGTTGGCAATCCGCCGTTCCACCTGTTCAGACACGCGCTATTGTTTGAGCATGATCTCCGCGCAAACGCTTCGCGTTTGTCGCAGGGAAAACCGGTTTCCACTTTTCCGGATCATGCTTGCGCTTGCATCGCATGTCACGCCTATCCTACAAGCGAGCCATGCCCGAGACGACCTATTTTCCGCGTTACCTCATCCTCGGCGGCGCGATGATATCCGGCGTGCTGCTGGCGCTCGCCGTGCATATGCTCGGCGCGCGCTACGGGCTCGATCTCGGCGGCCTGTGGCGCTCCGATAGCCACGAATTCATGCCGGCCGGCGCGGCGATTGCGTGGTGGCTGATCGCATCAGTCGGGTTTTCGGGCGGCTATTTCACCGCCAACCTGATGCATAGCGCGGTGGCCGGCCAGATCCCGCAGCGCATGCGCCAGTTCCTGATCGTCGTTGGCGTATTGATGCTGGCCGGCGCCGCCAGGCCGCGTCGGCGCCGAGCACGGTCTCGACCATCTCCGCCGTGCTCGCCGGCCTCGCCGCGCTGTGCCTCGGCGCCGTGATGGCGTTCTGCGGCGCCTATTTCGCGCTGAGGAAGAACTAGCGCGTTTTCGGGAAGAATCCAGCGGCCCGGACTTCTCGCAAAGTCAGGCCACAGACCGTTCCGGCCGCCGGTGCAGCATCTTGATGATGTCGGCCGCCGGCCGCGGCGGGCTGAACAGATAGCCCTGCGCCTGGGTGCAGCCCTCCTGCCGCAGCAGGTCGAACTGGGTGTCGGTCTCGACACCCTCGGCCGTGGTGACGATGCCCAGGCTCTTGCCGAGGCCGGTGACCGCGCGCACGATCGCCATCGAGTCCTCGCGTGTCGCCAGGTCGGTGACGAAGGAACGGTCGATCTTGATCTTGTCGAACGGGAAGCTGCGCAGATAACTCAGCGAGGAATAGCCGGTGCCGAAATCGTCCAGCGAGATGCGGACACCGAAACCACGGAGCTCGTGCAGTACCGCGAGCGTCGCCTCGCTGTTCTGCAGCAGCACCGATTCGGTGATCTCGAGCTCGAGCCGATCCGCCGCCAGGCCCGACGCATCCAGCGCCGCCTTCACCGACGACACCAGGTTGGGGTTCTTGAACTGCACCGCAGACAGGTTGACGGCGACCGCGATGTCCGCCGGCCACCTTGCTGCCTCCATGCAAGCCTTGCGCAGCACGATCTCGCCGAGCGGAACGATCAGCCCGGTCTCCTCGGCGACCGGAATGAAATTGTTGGGCGCGATCAGCCCGCGCAGCGCGTGGTTCCAGCGTGCCAGCGCCTCGAAGGCGACCACCCGATCACCCTCGACATCGCGGATCGGCTGGTAGTAGACCTCGAACTCGTCGTGCTCGAGCGCGAGCCGCAGGTCGCGCTCCAGCAGGCGGCGCGCCTGCGCGCGCGCATCCATTCCGGTCTCGAAGAACCGGTAGGTGCCGCGACCGTCGGCCTTGGCGCGGTACAGCGCGAGATCGGCCTTTTGCAGCAGTTCGTCGGGATCCTTGCCGTCCTCGGGCGCGAGCGAGATGCCGATGCTGACGCCGATCACGAGTTGATGGCCACCGATCTCGTAGGGCGCGGCGATCCGCTCGACCACCTGACTTGCCAGCGACGACACGACGGACGGCTCGCAATTGCTGCAGAACTGCACGATGGCGAATTCGTCGCCGCCGAGCCGCGCCACGGTGTCGTGCTCGGTCACGCATTCGCCGAGCCGGCGCGCGACTTCGCGGAGCAGCGCGTCGCCGATCGGATGTCCGAGCGTGTCGTTGATTTCCTTGAAATGATCGAGATCGAGACAGAGCACCGCGAGCTGGTCGGAGCGCTTGGCCAGCCGCGAGGCCTTCTCGAGCTGCTCGCGGAACAGCGTCCGGTTCGGCAGATTGGTCAGCGCATCATGCCGCGCCATGTGCGAGATCTGTTCCTGGGCCTGCTGCCATTCGGTGATGTCTTCGAAGGTCGCGACCCAGCCGCCGCCCTTCATCGGCTGATCGACGACGCGGATCGCGCGCTCGTTGCGGCTGATGATCCGCGTTCCGCTGTTACCGGCCTTGGCCTCGGCGATCAGGGCATCGCAGAGCTCTTCGGGATCGCCGTCCCACTCGTCGATGGAATGGAGGTCCTGCAGGACGTCGATCAGCAAACGTCCCTGCAGCGGCACGCGATTGCGCCCCATCATCTCGCTGTAGCGTTCGTTGAACAACATGATGCGGCCGTCAGCGTCGAACATGCACAGTCCCTGCGACATGTTCTCGAGCGCGGTATCCAGCACCATCTTCTGCTTGTGAAGCTCGGTCTTGGCGCGACGATCGAGGATGGAGGCGATCAGCGAGAGGCCGAGGATCGCGAACGCCGCAACGGCGGTCATGAACGACAGCACGCGCGGCGAGACCGACATTCCGTCGGGAACGATGGTCGGATCCGGGACCAGTGTCACCGCGCCCATCGCCGTGAAATGATGCGAGACGATCGCGACAGTCAGAAGACCGGTCGCGGCGGCCGTCAGTCCAAACCGTTCGCCGCGCGCGGCAACGACGAGCGCGAGCGCGCCAAACAGGCTCCCGAATGCGATCGACGCGGCCACGATGCCGGGCGACCAGACGATGCGGGCAGGCAGTTCCAGCCCCAGCATGCCGGTGTAATGCATGGCGGCGACACCGGCGCCGACGATCGCGCCACCGGCCGCAACCGTCCACCAGCGCTGATCGAGCGTTGCGACCGCCAATCCGACGGCCAGGATCGCAACCGCGAGCACCAGCGACAGCAGCGTGATGGGAATGTTGTATCCGGCCTCGATGCCGGGATCGTACGCCAGCATGGCGACGAAATGGGTGGCCCAGATACCGCAACCGCCGACCGCCGCATCGAGGCCGATCCAGATCTCGCGAGCACGGCCCTCTGCGGCGCGGGCGCGGTGAAACAGGCTGATCGCGACGGCACTGGCGAGCAGACAGATCACCCCGCCAAGGACGACCAACCGCCAGTCATGTTCCAAGGTGAGACAGGTTAGAACGCGATACATATAGGCCCCCGTTATGGACCCATAAGAACAGGCGCATTCGTGTACGAACGGTAACCGCACTGCAGCAAGGCTCCACGCATGGTGAAGAAGCCTTGAATGAGAAGGAATTCGCCGCGGAAAACGGTGGCCGCGCGGACGCTTGGCTGCGCGCGAACGCTTATGTGACTTGCTCGCGTAAGCCCCAGCGCAATTTCGCGTTCGCGCCACTTCTCGTCAGCGCGCTTGCGACGATGCGCCGATCCAGATCAGCGCGGCGGCCGCGAACAACACGGCGGCCGAGATACCGAGGGCCGCATGCAGGCCGGCGATGAAGGCCGCGGACCGGCTGACCATCGAGCCGAACAGCGCGACGCCAAGCACGCTGCCGGTCTGCCGGGTCGCATTCAGCACCCCGGCCGCGATGCCGGCATGCTGCGGCTCGGCACTGCCGAGCAACGTCGACGTCAAGGGCGGGACCAGGAGGCCGAGGCCGCCGCTGATCGCCAGCAGTTGCAGGCAGATCGCCGGATAACCGGTACCGGCGCCGATCAACAGCAGCGCCAGGCATCCGGCGGCCGAGAGCGCCGCGCCGAGCGCGATCGTCCGCGGCGCGCCGATCCGCTCCGCAACATGCGGCGCGATCAAATTGGCGGGCAGCACGGCGCCGAGCATCGGCACGAACGCCAGGCCGGTCGCGAACGCCGACAGTCCGTTGACCTGCTGGAAGTAGAGGCTGAGCACGAAGATCAGGCCATAGAACGCGACGTTGACGAGAAGGCCGACGATCGACGTCAGCGCGAACATCCTGCGGCTGAACAGCGAGAGCGGCAGCATCGGCTGCTCCGCGCGGGCCTCGCGCCAGACGAACAGCACGGAGAAGATCGCGGCGAGGACGAAGCCTGCGACCACGAACGGGCTGCCCCAGCCGAGCGCACCGCCTTCGATCAGCGCGCCGGCCAGCGTGCCCAGCGCGGCAATCGCGGCCAACTGGCCCGGTAGATCGAGCCGGTGCTGCTGATGGCGCGTGGTTTCGCCGGCAAAACGCCAGGCGAGCCAAAGGCCGGCCAGGCCGATCGGCAGATTGACCAGGAAGATCGCGCGCCAGCCGACCAGCGTGATCAGTCCGCCGCCGACGAACGGGCCCGCGGTCAGCGCAAGGCTCGCACCTGCGGCCCAAACGCCGACCGCGCGTCCCCGCGCCTTCTCGTCGGCATAGGCATGGCGGAGCAGCGCGAGCGAGTTCGGCACCAGGATGGCCGCGGCCAATCCCTGCACGCAGCGCGCGGCGATCAGCGTCACCGCATCGGGTGCGAGCGCGCAGGCGACCGATGAAGCGGTAAAGATCGCAAAGCCGGCCATGAAAATGCGCTTGGCACCGATCCGGTCGCCGAGCGCGCCTGCGGTCAGGATGAACGCGGCGAACGCGATGGTGTACGCGCTGACCACCCATTGCAGTTCGGCAACGCCGCCGCCGAGCGAGGCGCCGATGGCGCTGAGCGCGGTGTTGACGATGGTGACGTCGAGCTGCACGACGCCGTAGCCGAGACTCATCGCGGCGAGCGTCAACGTCGCCGCAAGCCCACTCGACGGTTGATGCGACGCCGCGCGCCGGTCGGGCACGCGCCGGAGGTTCGCAGATGTCTGTCGCATGGTGCTGTCCTCGCTCTCGGGCAACCAATGCGAGACATAGGCATTCGTTTCGATAGAACACTTCGCCAACGATCGAAGTGTGGAATCGTCATGCCGGCTGGGCCGCACGACCGCGGCCCGGCTTGCGCGGCGTTTTGCCTCAATAGACCTACGGACCGCCTCCGGAGCGTCGCATTCCGGCCCGCTCAGTGGTCCACAGGACGCGCGTCATGATCATGCGCGCGTCGACTTCACACTTTGGTAAACGCCACGGCGGGCTCCGACGTCCCCGTGCCGATGCATATCGTCCATTCGCTTCGCGCCGACTGCCCCGCGGCGGCGCCGAGACGACCGCAAAATCGGCGAAATTGCCGACGAAATCGCCGGGAACGGCGGAACATGGAACGATCCCGTCACAGCGGACGGCATCTCTGCGACTCACATTCCGCAACGCGAGAACATATGTAGCCAGTATGACAATGATGCTGGACAGGAGCGGAAGGTTGGCTTGTCAAGGGCTGCACAACGCATCGGTTTTGCCTTATGGGTCATCACGTACGATGCGCTTGCCCGTCACCCGTCGCCGTACGTGACCGGGTCCCACTGAAATTGCCGCCCGCCGGGAGGATGAATGCTTCGGCTGCTGACCACGCTTGGGCGTGGTTTCAAGGAAACGATCGGCTGGAAACGGCTCGGGATCGCCGCGAGTGTATTGATCATCGCGGCTGCGGTCACGACGCTGGTGCACACCCTGAAGGGCGTCGATACCCGCATCATCCTCACCGCACTGACCGACATCGCGCCGCACCGGATCGCGCTGGCGGCGCTGTGCGTGGTCGGAGCATTCTGCACGCTGACCTTCTATGACTTCTTCGCGCTGCGCACGATCGGCAAGACCCACGTCCCCTACCGCATCGCAGCGCTGTCGAGCTTCACCAGCTATACGATCGGCCACAATATCGGCGCCACCGTCTTTACCGGCGGCGCGATCCGCTTCCGGATCTATTCCGATTACGGCCTCTCCGCGATCGACGTCGCCAAGATCTGCTTTCTGTCGGGCCTGACCTTCTGGCTCGGCAATTTGTTCGTGCTCGGCTTCGGCATGGCCTGGCATCCCGCGGCGGCCTCGGCGATGGACCTGCTGCCGCCGGCGATGAACCGGCTGATCGCGCTCGGCTGTCTTGCCGGCATAGGCGCCTATTTCGTCTGGCTCCTGACCGGCGAGAAGCGCCGCGAGCTCGGCCAGAACGGCTGGAAGGTGGTGCTGCCATCGGCCAAGCTGACGCTGTTGCAGATCTTCATCGGCGTGGTCGATCTCGGCTTCTGCGCGCTCGCGATGTACCTCTTGATGCCGACCGAACCGCATATCGACTTCGTCTCGCTGGCAGTCGTGTTCATCCTGGCGACGCTGCTCGGCTTCGCGAGCCATGCCCCCGGCTCGATCGGCGTGTTCGATGCCGCGATGCTGGTGGCGCTGCCGGAGTTCAGCAAGGAGCAATTGCTGGCGACGCTGGTCGTGTTCCGTATCCTGTATTTCCTGATCCCGTTCGGGATCTCGATCTCCATCATGGGCATGCGCGAGCTGTGGCTCAACGTGGTGCAGCCATGGCAGGAACGAAAGAGATTGAGCCAGGCCTGCACGGCTTCGGCGACCGTGCGGCAACCGATCGAAAGCCGGCAGCAGCGGATCAGGCAGCTGAAACGGTAACAGGCAACGTTGTCGGCCCTCCTCCGGGTTCTTCGATCCCGGATTTTCGATCCCCGCAGCCGCTTCTCTTATTTTCGCCGTACCACTCGCGTCAAACCGCGCCATGATTGGCTTTTTGGTTCGATTTTCGTTTCGTGTGATGATCGGCAGCGTGCTGCTCGGCAGCGCACTGACGGCGGTATTCGCGTCAGCCGCGGACGCCCAGGACAGCTCGCTGCAGATCTCCTGGGAGGTCCGCAACCGCTTCCGTCTGTTCCGCGAGGAACGCGACTTCCGTCTGCATGTCGAAAGCGGGCTGGGCCGCAGCGTGCTGGCCTCGGAACAGGCGCTGGAACTGCAAAGCGACGGACGCGGCTGGGCACGCAACACGGTCAACCGGCTCTGCATCGACCTGCAGGGCCGCGTCAACGAGCCCTGCACCCGCGATAACGTCAAGGAAAGCTATCTGACGCCGATCGATCACCCGATCGTCGTGCGGCTCACCGGCCCGGTTCCAGTCGGCGCCACCTGCGCCTGGTCGTTCGACGACGGCGACGGGCCACAATCCCAGACCTTCGATTGCGCCGAGCCGGTCAATCTGCGGGTCCGCTACGGCCGCACCACGGTCGCAACCGTCGACGTCGCTAGCGGCGCGGAGGCCAACCAGCGCGTGACGACGCAGATCGCGGTGCGTGACCTGCTGATCGCGGGCCTCGGCGACAGCATCGCATCCGGCGAAGGCAATCCGGACCGCGCGATTGCGCTGTCCGACGAGGGGTTCTGCTTCCGCTCCTATCTCGGCGGCGCGCAGTATTACCGGCCGAGCCGCGCCGGGTACAAAGGCGGGCGCGCCTGCGAAGCGCCGGATACCCTGACGAACTGGCAGCGCCAGAGCGCGCTGTGGCTGAACTCGGCGTGCCACCGCTCGCTGTACAGCTACCAGACCCGCACCGCGCTTGCGCTCGCCGTGCAGTATCCGCACATCGCGGTGACCTATCTGCCACTGGCCTGCACCGGCGCCACCATCGCCGACGGCCTGCTCGGCTCGCAGCAGGCGCGGGAATGTCTGCCGACCAAAACCGCCAACACCTGCTCGGGCACCGTCAACGGCCAGATTGCGGAGCTGCGCACGGCGCTCGCCGCCGCCAAGCGCCGGCAGCCGGACCGCACGCTCGACCTCGTGCTGCTGTCGATCGGCGCCAACGACATCTACTTTTCCGGCCTCGTCGCCAACGTGATCGTCGACACGCCGACCGAGCGTACGCTGTTCAGCCAAGGCGGCTCGATGGCCAGCGTCGACGATGCCCGTTCGGCACTGGCACGCGACCTGCCGACCGGTTTTGCCAAGCTGCGCGATGCGCTGAAGCCTCTGGTCGGCGGCGACCTGTCCCGCGTGATCTACACGGCCTATGCCAATCCGGCGCTGGCCAATGGCGGCACGCACTGCCCCGGTGGCCGTGCCGGCTTCGATATCCACCCCTCGTTCAATGCCGATCCGCGGCGGCTCGCGGAGGTCTCGAGCTTCGTGCAGAACGAGTTCCTGCCGCAGCTCAAGGCGCTCGCGCAGTGCCAGTCCGGCATCATCTGCCGCAATCCGCAGGCTGACCGCATGACCTTCGTCGATGCGCATCAGGAGGCGTTTGCGAGCCACGGTTTCTGCGCGCGCGCGTCGACCGATCCGGAGTTCGACCGCGACTGCTTCGCCGCCAATGGCGGCAGCTTCGTCTCCGACATCGTCGCCGCAGCCAACCAGCCGCTCAAATGCGGCCGCAGCGCCGGCGAGTATCGCGCCTACCTGCCGCGCGCGCGCTGGATCCGCGACGCCAACGACAGCTATTTCGCGGCGATGACTTACCCGCAGGGCCTGCCGTCCTCGATGCAGCCGACCGACATCCACGACGCGACATGGGGCATCCTGTCGGCGGTGTATGGCGGCGCGGTGCATCCGAGCGCCGAAGGCCATGCGGCAATGGCCGATGCCGCAGCGCCCGCGGCCGCCACCGTGCTGCAGTTGAACACCAGTGTGCCCGAGGTGATTTCCGAGCCGGTCGCGCCGCTGCCGCCCGCGCCGGAGCAACGCTGAACGCCCGCGTTGAACGCGCGCGGCTGCGTGCGAACGCGATCCTGATCGGCAACGAGAGAGAGTGAGAGAGAGGTCTTAGTGCCGCTTCGTCGCCGGCAAAGCCGCCGGCGCCGGCGGCTTCACGGCCGCGGCTTGCGCCGGCAGATATTTGGCGACGATCGCGGGATCGAGCTGGGCCACCGCGGTGTCCGGCAAGCGTGTCCAAACCTCATCCTTGCCGAACAGCGAGATGCCGAGATAGCCGCGCATGGTCAGCTTCTGTCCGTCGGCGCTCAGCGTCATCTTGGCCTTATAGATCTTGCCGTCGCGCGGATCGAGCACGTTGCCATTCTCGTACTTCAGGCCATCGCGCTTCATGTCGCGGATGAAGGACAGGCCAAGCCACGGCGCATTCTTGCGATCATCGGTGCATTTCGAGCAGACCGGATTCGGCGGATCATTGGGATCGGAGAACATCTTGGCGATCACGCCTTCGAAGATGCCGTTGTGATCGATCACCAGGAACCAGCCTTCCGGCTTGCCGTCCTCGACCTTCTGCCAGAGGCCCGCCGCCGATGTCGGGTCGGCCGCCGTCGCAGCCAACGGAGCAGCCAGCGCAAAGGCCGTGGCGATCGCCAGGATCAGCCGCAGTCTGGATAGCGTGTTCCGCATCATCATCACCTGATCGATCGACAAACCCGAATGGCAGCAGACTACGGCCATTTCACGGAGCGTTCCAGTACCCGCGCCGCGCGGCAACGGGCCCATGCCCCTGGCATTGGTCGCTGTTGGAGTGGAATCAGTTCACTCCAAGCTTCTTCTGCAAACTCGATGACGAGGTTGTGTACTGGAACACCAGCCGCTTGTCCGGATACACGTAGCGGTGCGCCTTCTGTGCCATCAGCGCGCCCTCGTGGAAGCCGGAGAGAATGAGCTTCAGCTTGCCCGGATAGGTGTTGATGTCGCCGATCGCGAAGATGCCTGACACGTTGGTCTCGAACGCCGCGGTATCGACCGGCACCAGATTGTTCTCCAGCGCAACGCCCCAGTTCGCGACCGGGCCGAGTTTCATGGTGAGCCCGAAGAACGGCAGCATCGTATCGCACGCGATCGTCGAAACCGCATTGTCGTTGGCCTTCAGCGCGGCGCCCGAGAGTTGACCGTCGGCGCCTTCGAGCCCCGTGACCTGCCCGATCTTCAGATCCATCTTGCCGTCTGCGACCAGCGCGCGCATCTGCTCGACGCTGTGCGGCGCCGCGCGGAAATCGTCGCGCCGATGCAGCAGCGTGATGCGCTTCGCGATCGGATGCAGGTTGAGCGTCCAGTCGAGCGCGGAGTCGCCGCCGCCGACGATCAGGATGTTCTTGTCGCGGAACTGCTCCATCTTGCGCACCGCGTAAAACACCGACGTGCCTTCATAGGCCTCGATGCCGGGCACCGGAGGACGCTTCGGCTGGAACGAACCGCCGCCGGCCGAGATCACGACCACCTTGGCTTCGAACTCCTTGCCGGCGTCGGTCTTCACGCGGAACAGCGGATCGCCGATCTTCTCGATGCTCTCAACCATCTCGTTGAGATGGAAGGTCGGACCGAACGGCTTGATCTGCTCCAACAGCTGCTCGGTGAGGCCCTGGCCGGTGACGAACGGAATGCCGGGAATATCGTAGATCGGCTTCTCGGGATAAAGCTCGGCGCACTGCCCGCCGATCTTGTCGAGGATGTCGACCAGATGCACCTTCATGTCGAGCAGGCCCAGTTCGAACACGGCGAACAGTCCGCAAGGGCCCGCGCCAATAATCAGCACATCGGTTTTGATCGCTTCGCTCATATCCGCTTCTTTTCATTTGAGATCGACTGGACGGCTTTCGCCTGCCCAGCCAAGTATGGCCGGATCGGGACATGCATAATAGGGACAGCGGCTGGCGCGGCAACCCCTTGCCGAGCTTGCGCAACTCGGCTGTATGGGCAGGAAACCGACGGAGATCCCTCGTGAACGCCCCTGTCCGCGCCGACGACGCACTGCGTCTGGAAGACTTTCCCTACCGCCTGTCCGACAATGTGCGCTTTGCCGATCTCGACCCCAATGGGCACGTCAACAACGCGGTCTATGCAAGCTATTTCGAGACCGGCCGTGTCACGCTGGTGAAGGATCCGACCATGGGGCTGATGCCGGCGGGGCTCGGCTGGATCATGGTGCGCCTCGACATCCATTTCCGCGCCGAGCTGCACTGGCCTGGCCAGATCGAGCTCGGGCTCGGTCTCGTCAAGTTCGGGCGGACGTCGACCACCTTCGATCAGGTGGTGTTTTCGGAGGGGCGCTGCGTCGCGTCGGCGAAAGCGGTCACCGTGATGATCGACGAGGCCACGCGCCGGCCGACGCCGCTGACGGCGGAGGTCAAGGAGAACTTCCGCCGCTGGGTCCGTCGCGGTGTGAATCCGGACGGCGAATAAGAAGTGAAAGGCCTTAGGCCTGCCGTTCCGGCGTCGACACGACCAATCCGTCGAGTTCGTCCGTAACCTTGATCTGGCAAGACAGACGCGAGTTCGGACGCACGTCGAAGCCGAAATCCAGCATGTCCTCTTCCATCGGCGACGGCGCGCCGACCTTCTCGCGCCACGCGTCATCGACATAGACATGGCAGGTCGCACAGGCGCAGGCGCCGCCGCATTCGGCTTCAATGCCGGGAATGGCGTTGCGGATCGCGCCTTCCATCACCGTCGCGCCGTTCTCGATATCAATGGAGCGTTTCTCGCCGGAATGGTCGATAAAGTGGATTTTGGCCATGATTGCTCGTGCTGCCGGAATGCGCCGGACGATGGATGGAAAGGTCCCGGCAGTCGTATAACGGGTCGATCCGCACAGCGCTAGCGCGGAGACCGAAAACCTGCCAGTCGGCCAGGATGGTGTCCAGGCTGCTGCGGCGAGCCGTTGAGGTCAGGCAGAAGCCTAGGAGCGGCCCAGAATCAGCTCGATCGCGGTGCGCGCCTCGGCAATTGCGGCCCCGAGCGCGGCAAGCGGCTGGGCTGGATCGGAACCAGCGGTCAGTGCGGTCTCCAGATGGGCGGCAGCCTCGGCGACGCCGAAGGCGCCAATCGCCCGCGCCGACCCTTTCAGGGTGTGGGCGTGGGTCGGAGCCTCGGGCGGCAAGGCGGCCAGCTCTCCGAGGATCCGGGCCGACTGGGTCGAGAACATGGCCAGGACTTCCCGCTCCAGGTCCGGGTCGCCCAATGTCATGCGCTGAAGGTGGTCGACGTCGATCGGGCCGCCGCCAGGCGCGAGCGGCGGTGATTGCGTCCATTCAACCCGTTCGAGATGAAGCGGCATGGCCTGTCCCTGTCGTCTCCGCCAGGCCTCGCCGGGCGGATCGTCGGCCAGCCAATCACGAAACTGGTTAACGGTTTGTTGTCGGGATGATCGGCAAAACCGCCCGATTCTGGACAATTTCCGGACACAATCGGCACGCTACGGCAGGAATTTCGAGTACCCATAAGGCCTTATGGCGCAAACCTGTTAACGATGATTAAGAAAGTATTAATCGCAAGCATTTCATTCGCATCACTCTCCCCATAGGATGTTTGCGGATGTAGCGGACAAGCCGCCGAGGGGGCGCTTGCGCTCCGCTTGTGGGTACCGGCTTCGAGCTTGCGTGGGGACAATCGCAGGCTCGCCGACGCGTAAAAAAGTGAGAGGGTCAGACTGAACATGGCGAACACTCCCAAGAAGGTCAAAGATCCCACCGAAGTCGCGCTTTCTGCCATCCAGGAAGCCCTCAACATCAGCGAACAGGGCGCGGAGCACCGCAGCTCCCTCAACGAGGGCGCCGCGCCGCCCAGCCTGCCGCCATCAGCTCCGGATTTTTCAGCCACCGCGTTCGAGTCCCGCCCGAATTCCGATCGATCGGCATTCGAGCCGATCGAGGAGCCGCGCGCCCCGCGCCGCGCCGCCAACGATGATCGCGAGACCATCGGCCAGATGCTGCAGACGCTGCAGGGAGGGCGCGCCCGCAACGCCTTCACGCTGTTCTTTGTCTGCTCCGGCGCCTGGCTGCTCGGCGGCGTCATCCTCACCATCGCGTTCTGGCCGGCCCTGCAGGCTTCGATGGCCCAGGGCACCGGCGTGCTGGTGCTCGCCGGCCTCGCCGCGCTGTTCGCCGTTCCGGTCCTGCTGTTCTACTACCTCGCCAGCCTCGCCTCGCACGGCCAGCGCATGCAGATGATCGCGCAATCGATGGCGCAGGTCGCGATGCGATTCTCCGAACCGGAAAACGCCGCCGCCGATTCCATGGTGACGGTCGGCCAGGCGATCCGCCGCGAAGTCGCCGCGATGGGCGACGGCGTCGAGCGCGCGATCGCGCGCGCCGGCGAACTCGAGACCCTCGTTGCCAACGAGGTTGCGGCGCTGGAGCGCGCCTACTCCGACAATGAGGTGCGCATCCGCGCGCTGCTGCAGGACATCGCCCACCAGCGCGACAACCTGGTCGGCCAGGCCGAGCAGGTGCGCAGCGCGATCTCCGGCGTGCAGATCGACCTGCGCCACGACATCGCGCTGATCTCGGACGCGATCGCCTCGCGCGTCGACGAGGTCGCCAAGAGCATCACCGGCGCGCTGGAAGAGCGCGGCCAGCACATCACGACCGCGCTGAGCCATGCCGGCGACAACATGATCCTCGCGCTCGGCGAGCGCGGCGGCGACCTGCTCGACCGCCTCGAGGAAGCCAGCGCCGAGACCACGCGAGCGGTGATGGACGCCTCCGAGCGGCTGACCACCAGCCTCAACTTCAAGACCGGCCACGTCCATGACGAGTTCGTCGATCTGGCCGATCGCGTCCACGAGATGCTGAACGAGCGCATCGACCGCATCACCGGCGAGTTCGAGCAGCGCTCGTCGGTTATCGTCGACGGCATCTCCGACCGCACCGAGGAAGTCCACGATTCCCTGAAGAACTCCGCGGACTCGCTGCTGCTCGAGCTCGAGCTGCGCAGCAACGACCTCGTCAGCAAGATCGACGACGCCGGCAACCGCCTCGCCGGCCAGATCATGACCTCCGGCGACAAGGCGAGCGAGGCGCTCGACGTCACCGTCAATTCGCTGGTCGCCAAGGTGGTGGGCCAGACCGAGACCGCGCACGACTCGCTGTCGCTGCAGATGAGCGCGTTCGACGACCTGGTGAGGAACCACGGCAGCGAGCTCGCCGAGAAATTCGCCCGCGACTCCGGCACGCTCGGCGCCCTGATCACCCGCCACATCTCGGAATTCGACCGCACGGTGAAGACCTTCGGCGGCGACATCGTCGAGCGCATGGGCCAGCGGACCCAGGACATTGCCGACAGCCTGAAGACCTATGTCGACACCTTCGACCATCGCGTCACCGCGAACAGCGGCGAGATCACCGCTTCGCTCGACCAGCGCCTGCTGCAGTTCGAGACCACGCTCGGCAGCCGCGTCACCCATCTCGACGCCTCGCTGAACGACAAGCTGTCGTCGTTCGACAGCTCGCTCGCCGCCAGGATCGGCACGTTCGACGGCCGCCTGCAGTCGCTGGACGACGCGATCGACGGCCGCATGAAGACGATCGAGGTCACCTTCGAGAGCCGCGCCAAGTCGGTCACCGACACCATCGACGGCCATCTCGGTACGCTCGCGACGCAGCTGACCGAAGGCGCCACCCAGGCAATCCACTCGATCGATTCGCGGCTCGGCCTGCTCACCACGACGCTGACCGAGGGCACCGTGCAGGCGATCGCCGCGGTCGACCACCGCATCAACGGCGTCACCGAAACCATCGACGGCCACAGCATCCGCCTCGTCGACACCATCAACGGCCACAGCACCCGGCTCGCCGACACCATCAACGGTCACAACACCCGTCTCGTCGAGACCATCAGCGGCCACAGCTCGAACCTGACCGACACCATCTCGGCACGCTTCGCCGACATCCAGCAGGGCATCGAGAGCCGCGTCGGCGTGATCGCCGGTGACATCGACACCCGCGTCGCGCAGTTCGAGGACCTCCTGGGCTCGCGCGTCGAGGCCGTCGCCGGCCGCATCGAGAGCAGCGGCCGCCAGGCCAGCGAGGACCTGATGTCCCGCGCCGAGCTGTTGTCGTCGAGCATCAAGTCCCATGTCGAGGACGCCGAGCGCTCGCTGACCAACCTCGTGGTCAACACCAGCGAAACCATCCAGACCGGCGCGCGCACCGCGCAGCAGGCGCTGCTCACCGTGTCCGCGGATGTCGGCAACCAGCTCAAGATGAGCTCGGCCGAGGTCGAGGGCGTGCTGACCGCCGTCGGCACCAGCGCCGCCAACTCGATCCTCACCAGTGCCCGCGACGCCCAGGTCTCGCTGGTCTCCGCCTCCGGCGACGTCGCCTCGCAGATCAAGGCGCTGTCCGAAGACGTCGAGCGCACGCTGCAAGCGGCCGGTAGCGCCACCGCAGCCTCCGTGCTGTCGGGCGCCCGCGACGCGCAGACCACGCTGGTCAGCGCATCGGTGGAAGCCGCAAGCCAGGTCAAGTCGCTGGCCGCCGATGTCGAGCAGTCGCTGTCGATGTCCGGCTCCGCCGCCGCCGAAGCGATCATGACCGGCGCCCGCGAGGCCCAGACCACGCTGATCGCGACCTCGACCGACGTCACCAGTCAGGTCAAGTCGCTCGCCAGCGACGTCGAGCGCTCGCTCTCGATGGCCGGTACCGCGACCGCGGAAGCCGTCGTCGCCTCCGCCCGCGAGGCCCAGAGCACGCTTGCCGGTGCATCGACCGAAACGACCAATCTGGTCCGCACGCTCGCGGCCGAGATGCAGCACTCGCTCTCGACTGCCGGCACCGCGACCGCGGAATCCGTCGTCGCTTCCG
>NZ_JACMYK010000101.1 GCF_020889785.1 Bradyrhizobium acaciae | reverse complement strand
GAAAAGCCCGCGGGACAGTTCAGCGGCCTGCACCGGCTGGCGGGCCGCGATCCCGTACTGATCAAGGGCGTGAAGCGGCTGATGACGGTCGGCAATCTCGATCTGCCGATCCTGCTGCGTGGCGAGACCGGCGCCGGCAAGGACGTGTTCGCGCGCGCGATCCACGCCGCGAGCAATCGCGCTGGCCGCAACTATGTCGCGCTGAATTGCGCGGCGATGCCCGAAAGCCTGATCGATGCCGAATTGTTCGGCTACGAGGCCGGCGCCTTCACCGGCGCGCGGCGCGAGGGATCGAAGGGGTTGATCGTGCAGGCCAGCGGCGGCACGCTGTTCCTCGACGAGATCGGCGACATGCCGCTTTCGCTGCAGACCCGGCTGCTGCGCGTGCTGGAAAACCGCGAGGTCTGGCCGCTCGGCGCATTGAAGCCCGTGCCGGTCGACATCCGCCTGATCAGCGCCACCCATCGCGACCTGGCGCGGATGGCCGAAGACGGCAGCTTCCGCTCCGATCTGTATTACCGGTTGCGCGGCATGGAGATCCGGCTGCCCGCGTTGCGCGAACGCGCCGACCGCAAGGACGTCATTGCGCGGATCGCCGACGAGGAAGCGCCGCACTGCCGGGTCTCAACTGAGGCCTGGGCGCTGCTGATGGCCTATCCGTTCCCCGGCAACATGCGCCAGCTCCGCCACGTGCTTCGGCTTGCCGGCGCGACCGCCGAGGGCGGCGTCATCACCGCGGCCGATCTCGATCTGCCGCCCTTCGCCGCGCGCGATGTGGAGGCCGATCACGCGGCGACCGAGCGCGCCGCGATCGTCGACGCGTTGCGTGCCAATGGCGGCCGCGTAAACGACGCGGCGAAAGCACTCAATCTCAGCCGTGCGACCTTGTACCGGAAGATCAAGGCGTTGAAGATCGGGCTCGACGGCTAGATCAAATATTTCGTTCGAGAAACGGTTTCGCACCGCGGACATGGGTACTCCGTAAGAATGGCTGTCGTGTTCCGGCCGTGCGGGAAAGATGATATCGTACGGCTTTCGCCTTCAACGCCACGGAGCGGGTCCCATGACACGGTTTCCCTTCGCTGTGATCGTTGGCCTGGTTGCCGCGACCATTTCGCAGCCTGCCGCCTCGGATTCTATCGAACAACGATTGGGAAAAGTTCATTTCGCGACGTCCTGCAAACCGGAGGCGCAGGAGCTGTTCGATCGCGCCATGCTGTATCAGCATTCGTTCTGGTACAGCGCATCGCGACGCACCTTCGAGGAGGTGCTGGAGGCCGACCCGCAATGCGCGATCGCCTATTGGGGCATCGCGCTCAGCTATCTCTACAATCCGCACGGGCCGCCGCCACCCGAGAACCTTCCGCTCGGCCTTGAGGCCGTGAAGAAAGGCCAGGCGCTCAATGCCGGCACGCCGCGCGAGCGCGAATATATCGATGCGATCGCCACGATGTATGTCGACTATGACAAGGTCGATCACCGCACCCGGGTGCAGCGCTTCCTCGCGGCCGAAGAGCAGGTCGCGACGCACTATGCCGACGATGACGAGGCGCAGATCGCCTATGCGATCACGCTCAATGTCGCGGCATCGCCATCCGACAAGACCTATGCCAATCAGCTGAAAGGCGCGGCGCTGCTCGAACCGATCTTCACGCGCCAGCCCGAGCACCCCGGCATCGCCCACTATCTGATCCATCTCTACGACTACCCGGCGCTCGCGGAGAAGGGCCTCCCCGCGGCGATGCGCTATGCCAAGATCGCCGAACAGGCGCCGCACGCCCAGCACATGCCGTCGCACATCTTCACGCGCGTCGGCTACTGGAAGGAGTCGATCGCCTCGAACAAGGAATCCGCCCGCATCGCCAAGGAAGACGGCGAGCAGCAGGACCAGGCGCACGCGATGGACTATCTGGTCTATGCCTATTTGCAGCTGGGCCAGGACAAGGAGGCGCGCGCGGTGGTCGACGAGCTCGGCCAACTCCAGTTCAAGCAGGATCGGTTTGCCGGCCCCTTCGCGGTGGCGCAAGCCAGGCCCGCTATGTGTTCGAACGCGGCGACTGGAACGGAGCTGCCGCGCTTGAAGTGCATCCGACCAAATACGCCTATGCGGATGCCATCACCTATTTTGCCCGCGCGGTCGGCGCCGCGCGCTCCGGTGATCCGGCGGCCGCCAAGCCCGATATCGCCAAGCTGGTCGAATTGCGCGACAGACTGAAGGACGCAAAGGATGCCTACTGGTCCAACATCGTCGACATCCAGCACCAGATCGCGAGCGCCTGGGTGCTGTACGCTGAAGCCAAGTACGACGAGGCGCTCACCGCGATGAACGCCGCCGCGGAAGCCGAAGACAAGACCGAGAAGCATCCCGTCACCCCCGGACCGCTCGCGCCGGCGCGCGAACTCTACGCGGCGATGCTGCTCGATCGCGGCAAGGCCGCCGACGCGCTCGCCGCCTATGAGGCCGTGCTCAAGAAGGAACCGAACCGGCTGGCGGCTTATCTCGGGATGATCAAGAGCGCCAAGGCGGCCGGCGATCAGGCCAAGACCCAGGAATGCGCGGTGCAGATCGCCCGGCTCACCGCGGATTCCGACGTGTCGAGGCCGGAGCTGATCGAATTGCGGCAGACAACCGGAAGCAAGCTATGATGCCGCTGATGACATGGCGCAACGGTGCGGCCGCCTTGCTCGGCACCGTTGCGGTGTGGCTCTGCCAGGTGCCGCCGCTCGGCGCGATGGAGATCATCGGCCAGGCCGGCGTGCTCGGCGAATGGGAGTTGACCGGGCACCTCACCGAAAGCGGACCAGACGCGCGCAGGCAGTTCTCCGGGCCGCTGAAGATGAGGCATGTGGGCATCTGCGCGCAGGATGGACCGGAGGAACGCGCCGGCGAGATCAAGCTGCAAATCTCGGGTGCGGATTCGCAGGTCACGGCCGAACTGGTGCTGGACGGCGCGCCCTGCACCTACAGCGCCCGCAAGACGCACAATTACGAGGGCACGCTGTCCTGCGAGGGCCGCGCACCCGTTCCGCTGCTGGTGTGGCTCAAATAGAAGCTGCCGTCAGGCTGCGGAGCAGAGACCGGTCGCGGCTCTACGAAAACTCGTTCCAGCTCACACGTCGCGCGTCGACGTCGCCGAGCGTGATCGGATCGTGGATATCGCGGACGCTCTGGAAGCCGCTGCGCAGATAGATCAGTGGGTCGACCGTGGTGACCGCGCGGACATGCTGGACTTCGCCGATGAAGATCGAATGGGTCTTGGTCTCGAGCTCCTGGCTCAGGACGCAGTCGAACGCTGCGACGGCATCCTCCAGCACCGGAGCGCCGGTCGCGCCCGTGGTCCAGCGCCCAAACGCAAAACGATCGTCGCCGTTGACGCCCTTCTGGCCGGAGAAGGTCAGCGCCAGCAGTGCGTGCTCCTCGTTCAGGAAGTTGATGACGAAATGGCGCTCCTCGCGGATGCGCTCATGCGCGCTGGCATTACGGTTGACGCAGACCAGGACCGAGGGCGGATTGTCCGATAGTGAGCAGGCCGAGGTCACGGTCAGGCCAGTGCGCTTACCGGGCTCGGAGCCGACGGTCACCAGCGCCACGGCGCCGGCGCAATGCCGCATCGCCTGCTTGAAACCCTGTGCGTCGACCGTCATGCCGCAAACCCCGTGGAAAAGACCCCGTTTAAGATAGGCAACGCGGGGTGCGAGGCAAGCCCCGCACCCCGCGCGGCTGTCATGCGGCCTTCTCGAACTCGGCGCCGAGATGCTTGAGCCGCGGCATTACCTCCTGCTTCAGGAGCCGCAGTGAATTATGCCAGGCCTCCGGCTTGTGCTTGTAGTCGAAGCCGAACACGCAGAGGACGCCGAAGCCGCCGACCTCGCGGTAGATCTTCTCGATCTTCTCGGTAACCGTCGCCGGCGAGCCGACGATCCAATTCCGGCGTGCGCAATATTCGACGGTGACGTCGCTGTCGGGCACGTCGGGCGCATGCTTCAGATAGTCCTTGAAGCCGAAATGGCCGAGCAGCGGCAGGAAATACTCGCCCATCATCCGTCCCATCATGTCGCCGGTCGAAAGCTTCCACGCCTCTTCATCGGTGTCGGCCACGAACACCTCGCGCACCAGCCGCCAGTCCTTGCGGCTCGGCTTGCGGCCGGTCTTGGCAGCCCCCGCCTCGACCGAGTCCCAGTGGCTGCCGACATAGGCCGGGTTGAGGTTGAGGCTCATCGGAATGAAGCCGCGCTCGCCGGCAAGCTTCAACGTGTCCGAGTTCTTCGACAGGCCGGCAACGCCGATCGGCGGATGCGGACCCTGCAACGGCTTGATGTGCGGCTTGAGGAAGTCGAACATCGTGTCCGGCTTCGACACCGTCCAGAACTTGCCTTTATGAGTCCAGGGTCCCGGCTCAGACCACATCTTCAGGATGATCTCGAGCGCCTCGCGGGTCATGTCGCGGTTTTGCCCCGACATGCCGTCGACATTGAACATCGCCCAGTCGCTCGGCAGGCCGGAGGCGGCGACGCCGAAATTGAGCCGGCCGTTCGAGAGATGATCGAGCATCGCGACGCGGTTGGCGAGTTCCGCCGGGTGATGATACGGCAAGAGGAAACCGCCGGGCCCGATACGGATGTTCTTGGTCTGCAGCAGCGCCTGCGCCACCAACAGATCTGGCGACGGATGCGGCTCCCACGGTGCGGTGTGATGCTCTCCGATCCAGGCTTCCTGATAGCCGAGTTCGTCGAGCCAGCGCAGCGTCTGCAGGTCCCAGTCGTGGCCCTCCTTCAATCCGCACTCCGGCGGGTGCGAGGGCATGGTGAAATAGCCAAGCTCCATGTGCGTTTCCTTTCTTCGCGTTACGGTTCAGTCATGCAATGCGTCTTGCCGCGCATTGCGCGACAATCAGCAAGCGCTGTGCCAGCGGAGGAAATCGCAGGGAAAGGCTGGGAACGGCCGGATTTCGGCCGGCAGCGGCCGATCGCGGAGCTCAAGAGCGCTGCGGCCGTCTCACAGTCGCGAGACGTGTCGCAGCCGTGAGACGCGCCGATGGCGTCGCAGCCAGTTTACTCCCTTTCCCCGTTCTTACGGGGAGAGGGTTGGGGTGAGGGGCCGTCTCCGCACATTCGGTGACAGCACTGCTCGCGGAGACTCCCCTCACACGAATTCGAGCTTCGCTCGAATTCGACCTCTCCCCGCAAGCGGGGCGAGGTAAAGCGGAGCGTGCCGGGTCAGCCCGCAGCGCGGCGCGGCAGCGCGTTGTTGCTATCGGGCTCCGACGGCGGCGGGAGCTGCATCAGGATGGTCTGGCCCATCGAGGCGATCTCGATGCCCTCCTCCTGGAAGCGCCGCTTCATGCGGCGGTTGAACTCGCGCTGCACCGACCAGCGGCCGCTATCGGTACAGCGGATCTGGCCGACGATGGTCACGACCGAGCCGTCGACCTTGTCGACGCCCCAAAGTTCGAGATCGCCGCGTATGAATGCGCGATACGCCGTCTCCTGACGCATCCCTGCGACGATGTCCTTCAGCACCTCGCCGGCGCGGTCGGTGTCCTCCTTGTAGGACACGTTGACGCTGACCGCAGCATTGCCGGCGCCGCGGCTGGCATTGGTGATCGTCGTCACCGCGCTGAACGGCACGACATGCACCGAGCCGTCACCGGCGCGCAGCCGCATGGTGCGGATCGAGACGTTCTCGACCACGCCCGAGAGGCCCGACACCGTGACGGTGTCGCCGACCTGCACGGTGTTCTCGATCAAGAGGAACAGCCCGGTGATCAGGTCTTGCACCAGCTTCTGCGAGCCGAAGCCGATCGCGATGCCGACGATGCCGGCACCGGCAAGCAGCGGCGCGACGTTGACGCCGATCTCGCTGAGCGCGGTGAGCCCGACCACCGCGACGATCATGCAGAACAGCGCGGTGCGCAGCATCGGCTGGAAGGTGCGCAGGCGCGCGGCGCGGGCGTAGTGCCCGTCGCGCGACAGCGTGTCGATCTGCCGGTCCATCAGCGCATTGGCGACTTCCCAGATCACCGCCGCGGCGAGCGCGGCGATGCCGATCGTCACCAGCGCCGAGATCAGCCGGGAACCGATCTGGCCGCCATAGAACCAGACGATGGCATCGACGCCCCAGACCTCGAGCAGCGCGACGAAGCCGATCAGGGCAATCACCGTCGTGACCACCTTGCGCAGCAGCGGCAGATAGCGGTTGGCGCGGGTCTCCAGCCCCGGGAAGCGCTGCATCAGGTCCGGGCTGATGCGGAAGCCGCGGTCGATCAGGCTCAGCACCACCATGATGACGAGACGGGTGACCAGGAGCACCGCGATGGTGCCGACGAAATATTGCAGCAGCAGCGAATAGCCGTTGCGGATGTTGAGCGCCCACACTGCCCACAGCGCGAGATCGAGCGCGATTGCCAGCACGTGCCAGAGCCCCGCAAGGCGGTTGCGCGTCCGCGCCGCAAGGCCCGTGCGGTCGGCCGGCGCGCGGATGGCGTCGGCGACCTGCCGGCGGCACTGCAGGATGATGACGACGACGAAGAGATGCACGACCAGCATCACGAGCCGGATCAGCGCGGCATAGCCGGCGCGATGCAGCCCGAGCAGCAGCGCGACATTGGCAAAGGCGATGCCGGAGACGCCGACGGCGACGATGCGCCGCGCCCAGATCTCGATATAGGCCGCGGTCTCGGCGCGGACGCGGAACAGGCCGAACGGCCCCGCCAGCGCGCGCACCGCGCAGATCAGGACGCGCGAGAACACATAGGCGTTGACGACGGCGAGGATCACCAGACGCGTGGTCGACTGATCGCCGATCTCGGTGCCGAGCAGCGCCGTGGCGATGCCGCCGAACACCACCACCGGCAGCAGTTCGAGCAGCAGGCGGCCGAGCACGAAGGGCAGCCGGACCAGCGACTGCCAGGCCCGCGCCAGGCTGAGCCGGCGCCGATGCAACTCCGGCCCCGCGGTGACGTCGGCAACCGACGACGGCGGATCAGCGCTCGCGAGCGTCTGCACCGGCACGCGCGCGGTCTGCGGCAGCCGCGCTTCCAGGAACGCGACCGGCCGCTTGATCAGGCGGAACACCACCCATTCGGCAGCGAGCGCGCAGCCGAACACCAGCGCCAGCTTCCAGGCGATGTCGATCAGCAGGCCATAGGCCTGCGGATCGTTGGCGGTGCGGACGAACCAGTAATAGAACGCCGGGAAATGCGTCAGCGTGCGCGCGACGTCGGCGACCTCGCGCGACATCTCGCCGACCTGCTCGGACACCATCAATAGGAGCTGCGCGCCGAGACTGTCCGCGGTGAGCGGGATCGGCGAATGCTGCTCGGGCACCGGCTCTTCGGCCGCCTGCGGCGAGGCATTGGCGATGGCGCGCAGCGTGTTGATGATCTCGCCGCGCTTCTTGTCGTCCTGCAACGTCTCGAGCGCGCGCTTGGCCTGCTCCGGCGTCAACGTGTCGCTGGCACTGGGTTGCGGCGGCGCCGGCCTGGCGCCCGGCTGCGCAAGCGCGGGAGAGACGAGCAAGGTGAGGACGAGAAGGATCGCAAAGCGAAATGTGTGCGACACGAGGGCCTCTTATTGAAAGTCATTGCGCGATGGCAGATCCCCGGAAGGAATCAGTTCTCGCGCTCGCGCCATGTCGGATCGCCTCTTTTCGCCCCGATGATGTGTCGGAAGTTTGCCGCTGTGGCGGCCATGTCTTGGCATTTGCCGCAACACAAACGTCACAAGTGTTGAGCGGCGTTTACGCATGCAGCGCGCTCCCGGCTGATCGGCGCACCACACGTCAGGGATGAGACGGCAGAATCTTTCGCTTGACGGAGGGCGGCGGCCATGATGTTCTTATTTTGTTCTTTTGGTTCCGATTGCGTTTCGAGGTGATCATGCACGACGTGTTCAGCGACGACGGTCCGGTCCGGCTCTTCTTTCATGATGACGACGAAACACCGCTGGAATTCATGCGCAACCTGTTGCGCACGGTATTCGGCAAATCCCGGAAGGAAGCGATTGCCGTCACCGCGCGAATCGAGGCCCAGAACGGATTCGCATGCGGCCCCTATCCCGCGACGGTGGCCAAGGCACTGCTCGAGTCCGCCCAACAGCTGATCCGCAGCAACGGGCATCCATTGTTGATCACCGCGTCAGCCGCCGACGCGGCCCGGCCGTGCGATCTCTGTGGCGCGTTGGAGCCCGTGACCGACGTGTTTCTCATCCGCCGGACAGTCTGCCTATGCGGCAACTGCCTGATCGCCGCGCGTACAAGCTCGGAAAATCTGCCGATCGAGGAGTTCAGATATGCCTTCATGGCGCTCGATTGGCATTTTGCCGGGACGCCGCGCAATCAGATCATGACCCGGTCGCGGCAATTTCCCGGTCACATGCGAGCGGACGTTCAGATCGCGATCGACCGACTGTTCGATGCGCCGATCCATTTCTTCGGCATTCATGAGCAACACCGCTATGAGACCCTCGCGATTGCCTCGCTCATGGAGAACAGCCGCAACGCGCCGCCGATCGCGCCGCCGCAGTATCACGACGTTGACGTCGGCGAGCCCCAGTCGGTGAAATGCCTGACCAATGGTTTGTGGCTATGCCAAACCGAAGAGCTGCGCTACGCGGTGCTGCTCAGCTACCATCGTGATTATCAGACCGAGCCGGGCTTGCGGATCGAGCTCGCGGTGCCCGCAGGCGCCGCCGGAAACGCCTTGGTGCAGCGGACCTTTGCGGAGCTGGAAGCGGCCGTGCATGCGGCACGATCCTATCGCGGCAAGATCCTGTCGCTGGAAGATGCCGCCGACTATCGCGGCCGCGCGCGCGGCGTGACCGTGCATCGCCTGCCGACCGTCGCGCGCGATGACGTTATCCTGCCGGACCGGACGCTGCGGCTGCTCGACCGCAACGTGCTCGACTTCGTCGAAAGCCGCGATCTGCTGCGAAAGCTCGGCCAGTCGACCCGCAAGGGCATCCTGCTCTACGGCCCGCCCGGCACCGGCAAGACCCACACCATCCGCTATCTCGCCACCAACCTGCCAAACCACACCACGTTGATCATCACCGCCGAGCAGGTCGGGCTGCTCGGCGCCTATATGAGCCTGGCGCGGCTGCTGCAGCCGACCATGGTCGTGATCGAGGATGTCGATCTGATTGCGCGCAACCGCGAGGACATGGGCGGACCGTGCGAGGAATCCCTGCTCAACAAGCTGCTCAACGAGATGGACGGCCTGAAGGAGGATTGCGACATCCTGTTCGTGCTGACCACCAACCGCCCGGAAGAGCTGGAAGGCGCGCTCGCCGGTCGCCCCGGCCGCATCGACCAGGCGATCGAGGTGCCGCTGCCCGACGAGCCCGGGCGCGGCAAGCTGATCCGGCTCTACGGCCGCGGCCTGCCGCTCGAACCGCTCGTCATTGATGCAGCGGTGCAACGCACCGAAGGCGTCAGCGCCGCCTTCATCAAGGAGCTGATGCGCCGCATCGCCCAGACCAGCATCGCCCGCGGGGGCGGCCAGGACGTCACCGCCGAAGACATCGACGGCGCGCTCAACGAGATGCTGTTCGACGGCGGCCGGCTCAACGTCAAGCTGCTCGGCGGCGCGCAGGGAATGAGCGCGGGGTGACGGCAGGTCATCGCGCCAAACGAGCCGGCAGCAGCAACTCCCGTTCGCTGGCGGCGACACGCGCAAGCTCGTCCGACATCCGCTCCAGCACGCGTTCCCAGGCCTGTGGCTTGTCCTGACAGAACAGCCGCATGGTCGGATACCAGGGCGTGTCGGCACGATCGGTCACGAAAGCGATGACAGCGGACAGATGCAGCGCCGGGACATGGTCGGGATGGGCGGTCAGAATGTCGCCGCACAGCGTGCCGGCCTCCGTCGCGCGGCCCGCGCGATCATGCGCCACCGCATCCAGCAACATCCGATCAACCGCCGCACTGCCCACGATAGCGCCCCCGCCTCTCAAACCCCGATGAGGGATTAAACGGGCGACGTGGAGGATTCCGGCACGGGAAGTCAGACGAGTGCCAACGGTTCCCGCGTCGCATCGCCCCTCTTGACGCTCGCCCTATCATGTAACATATGAAGTTACATGATACGCGATAGCCGTTTATCCAGCGTGCTGCACGGCCTGCTCCATATGATCGGAGCGGGCGAGCCGGTGACGTCGGAGCAACTTGCACAGGCGATGGCCACCAACCCGGTGGTCGTCCGCCGCGTGATGGCGGGCCTGCGCGAGCAAGGCCTGGTCCGCTCGGAAAAGGGCCATGGCGGCGGCTGGACGCTGGCGCGCGACCCCACAGACATCAGCCTCGCAGACATTTATCGCGCGGTCGGCGCACCCACGATCGTGGCGATGGGCCACCGCTCGGAAAATCCCGGCTGCCTGGTCGAACAGGCCGTCAACGACGCGCTCGGCGATACCTTCCGCGAGGTCGAGGCGCTCTTCCTGAAGCGGCTCGGCGGCGTGACGCTCGAAGCGCTGGCGAAGGATTTCAAGCGCCGGCTCGCCAAGCACAAACAAAGCCTCGAGGACCAGATTCATGCAGTCAAGTGAGCAGGCGAAGCCTCTGCCGTACAACGATCCCGCGCGTTGGGACAAAATGGTCACGGCCTACGAAGCGCAGTCGCAGCCGTTCACGACGCTGTTCGCCGACGCCGCGGTCGCAACACTCCCGATCGGCCCGTCATCGAGAGTGCTGGATGTCGCGACCGGCACGGGTGCAGCGGCGCTTGCTGCCGCCCGCACCGGCGCGGCCGTCACCGCGATCGACTTCTCCGCCGGCATGGTGGCGCGGGTCCGCGCGCATGGCCTGCAGAATATCGAAGCACGGCAGATGGACGGCCAGGCGCTCGATCTGCCCGATGCCGCCTTCGATGCGGCGGTGTCGGTGTTCGGCGTGATGCTGTTTCCGGACTGGCGCGCCGGGTTGCGCGAGATGGCGCGGGTGACGCGGCCTGGCGGAACGGTCGCGATCGCCGTCTGGAAGAGCGCGGACGGCGCCGCGGTGCATCTGCTGCTGTCGCAGATCATCCGGCGGCTCTATCCCGACAACGTCACGCCGATGCCATGCAGAGGCCTCGCCGAGCTCGCCGATCCTGGCCGCTTCGCTGCCGCGGTCATCGCCGCCGGCTTCACCGATCCTGTCATCGCCGAGATCACCCACGACTTCAAACTCGATGTCGCCAATCCCGGCGACGTCGACAAACTGTTCGAGTTCATGCCGCATTGGAGCGGGCTCGATGCGGACAAGAGCGCCGCGGTCGCCCGCGCCTTCCACGCCGAGATCGACAGCAGACGGGTCGGCAACAGTTTTGCGATTCCCTCGACCGCGCTGATCGCGACGGCCCAGCGGCACTAGCGCAGCGAGCAGCAATCGTCGCATCTGGCGCGCGCTAGCGCTTGTCGTCGTCGTGCTTGTCTGCGTCACTCGGCGGCTGCAGGCCGGGGCTGTTGGCCCAGCGGTCGAGTTCCTCGATGACCCGCCGGTGGCTCGGCCGTAGCTTGGACGGGCCACCGGGCTCCTGCGACAATTTACGGGGCAGCTTGACCTGTTCTGGCATAACTAGACTCCAGAGCTGGGCAGTACGCACGATACAAGCAGCGATCGCTACGCACGCGACTTGAGAAGATCGCGAATCTCGGTGAGCAATTCCTGCTCCTTGGTCGGCTTGGGTGGCTCGGCCGGCGCCGCCGGCGCTTCGCGCTTGAGCTGGTTCATGAGGCGGACCACGATGAACAGCACGAAGGCGACGATCAGGAAGTTGAGCGTCAGCGTCAGGAAGTTGCCCCAGGCCAGCACCGCGCCCTGCTTCTTGGCATCGGCGAGGTTGGTCGCCGTCACCGACTTCGACAGCGCGGTGAAATAGTTGGAGAAGTCGAGCCCGCCGCTGGCCGCGCCGATGATCGGCATGATGATATCGGCCACCATCGACGAGACGATCGCGCCGAAGGCTGCGCCGATGATCACGCCGACGGCGAGATCGACGACGTTGCCCTTCATGGCGAATTCCCTGAATTCCTTCAGCATGTGATCTCCTGCTTCCGAAAAGGTGTGGCGTGGCCCGGCGAGGGATCGCCGGCCGCTGCAAAGTTGCGAAGCTATTTGCGAACTTCCGACTTCGCCGGCGCTGCGACCGGCTGTGCGGGCGTCGCCTGCTCCCAGGGTGCGGGCAGAATGACCCGCGCCGGCGGCGGGAGCTGCGCGGCGCGTTGCACATTCGCATCCGCCGAATGCTGCTCGTCGCCGGAATTGTCCGCGCGGGCGATGGCGATGGTGATGCCGAGCGCCAATGCTGCCAGCCCAAGCCCCGCGCCGATCGACGCGGCGGCGACGCCTGTGCGCCGCCCGTTCAGGATGGCAGGATGAGATGAGGTCATCGCAACTGCTCCTCACGCAATACGCATGGCTCGGAGCCGTGCGGGCGCGAACACCGCGCACGGCTCGATACGGATCGTCAGGTCTTGATGTCGGCCGGCAGCTTGCCGCCATTGGCGGCGAGCTTCGCCATCACCTCCTGGTGCAGCCAGACGTTCATGGTGGCGGTGTTGTTGGTATCGCCGGTGTAGTGCAGCTCCTTTGCGAGCTCCTTGCGCGCTGCAAGGCTGCTGTCGAGGCCGAGCGCCTTCATCAGGTCGACGATCGAGGTGCGCCAGTCGAGCTTCTCGCCGGTGGCGGCGGCTGCCTTGTCGACGATCGCCGCGACGTCGACGGTTTGCGCGGCGGGCGTGCCGGGCGCCGTGGATGCGGCGGTGGACGTTGATGCAGGCGATGCGCCGGGCGCAGCCGACGTCGTGGTCTCAGGTGTCTTGCTCTCCGGCGTCTTGGCCTGGGCGCCGTGGCCGAAGATTGCACCCATGATGCTTCCAAAAATGCTCATGTCTCTCACTCCGTGCGCCCGAGACACCGTTTGTGTCGTGGCTGGTTCCGGTGACGGAGCGGACGATAGGCAGGCCATTGGCCGAGCGGAAGATGACCATCGTCACTATCGGAGTGTGGGGCGACGTGGTGCAGTCATGGGGAGAATCGTGCGGCCGTGCGCCGCACGTCGCGCGCGTTTCATCGTACGCCCCACGTGCGATGAAGTCAGCCGTCCCGGCCCGATTCGCCAGCCCCGAGAAGTCGGGACGGCTGACACCAACGTCCTTTGCGCTTCTTGAACTAGAGCTGGCGGCGGCGGATGGTCTGCGCGAGCTCGACAAAGCTTTCCGCAATGCCGACGCCGGTCTTGGCACTGACCGATTTGACGCTCGACTTCGCGAGCTCGGCGATCAGGCCGGCGCTTCCCGCGGCTTCCGGCAGGTCGATCTTGTTGAGCAGCGCCCGGTAGGGCCGCCCCGGAAATCGCTCCTCGAAACCGCGGACCAATTCGACCATCCGGGTCACCGTCTGCGGCCGCGTGACGTCGGACACGATGATTGCCGCGGAGGCGCCGGTGACATAGACGGTGTCGAAGATCTGCGTGCCGAAATCGCCGTCGGTGTCCCACAGCACGAGGCGCATCGGGTCGCTGCCGTCGGCCGGCGTCACGTCATGGCTCAGTATCTCGACGCCGAGCGTCGATTTGTACTGGCCCTCGAACCGGTTGTAGATCAGCCGATAGAGGATCGACGTCTTGCCGACACCCATATCGCCGAGCAGCATGACTTTTGCGGTGAGCATCAGCGCGCCACTTCGCCTCGATAGACCGTCTCGAATGCCACGCGGCGATTGCCGCCGACGGTGGCATCGAGCCGGTCGGTGATCGGCATCGTCGCGGCGCGCGAAACCAGAATCAGCCGCGACGGGTCGACCCCGAGCGCGCTCAGCCTGCGCTGCACCTGCTCCGCCCGCTTGCGTGCCAGCGTCCGGTTGGTGCCTTCGGTGCCGCTCTGATCGGCATAGCCGACGATGCGCACCTTGAGATCGTTGTTCGCCAGCAGTCCGGCAAGCTCGCGCAACTGCGGCTCGGCCTGATCGTTGTCGAGGAATTCGTCCGAATTGTTGCCGAAGAAGATCGCGGTCGAGGCGATGAAGCGGTCTAGCCGCGCCGCCGGGCCTTCGACCACGGATCGCAGTTTTGCAACTTCCTCGCCCAGCTTTACGGACTGCTCGCCGAGCTTGTCGTATTGCTCGGTCAGCCTGGCAAATTTCTGGTCGCCCGACTTCGTCTGCGCGCTCATCGCCTCGCGCATCTGGTCTAGGCTCGCCTGCAGGCGCGTCAGGCTCTGCTGCAGGCCTGCGATACCGGCCTGCGATGCCGCCATCTGCTCCGGCGCGGACACCAGCCCGATGCGGTTGACGACCTTGTAGGGCGCAGCGGCCGCAGCGAGCGCCTCGATCAACGGCGCGGTCTCGAGCTCGCTCGGCTCGATGCCCGAGACGGCCACGCTTCGGCCGCCGTGATCGAAGTCGAGCCGCAGCGGGAATGTGGCGAGCAACGGCTGCTTCACAGCGAGCTGCTCCAACGCCGCATGGGTCCGCCGCTCCAACAGACCCCGCGTCACCGATGTCGCAGCAAGCCAGAGCAACAGCGCGGCCACTGCGGCCAGCACGGCGAACAGGATCACCTTGCCGCGCCGGCTCGCGATCGTGGGCGGTGCGTCGTCGGTCTCGATCGCGGCGGCGAGCGAGGCAAGCATCGACGTATCGCAATCGGCGCCGCGGTCGATGCGCTCGATCGCATCGAAGAACAGCGAGTTGATCCTGGCATTGTCGGCAGGACGCAACGGTCCGAGGCATTCCGCCGCCAGGATGTAGCGGGGCGAGGCGCGCAGCGCGAGCTGCCGTCCGCCGAAATCGAGCGTTTGCAGATTGCCCTCGCCGGCCAGCGCCTGCACGGAGAATTCGAGGATCGCCGCCACCATCGCGCTCAGCAGATCGGCGCGCTCGTCGGGGTTCGCCTCGCGCTTCCAGTCGGCGATCAGGCGGCCATTGCCGCGCTCGATGATCAGCAGGCGATTGATCTGCGGCGGGCTATCGGCGAGCACGAACTCGCTGATCGGACGTCCCGTCACCAGCGACTTGACCCGCCCGACCCACAGCTGCGCCGAGGTCAGCGCATTGATGCGCTGCTCGAGCGAGGCGACCAGTTCCCTGAACGCATTCGCGACCGCGGCGCTGACCAGCCGGCCGACGATCGGATAGAGCGCCTCGATCATCTGCTCGCGCGAGTTCTTGATCTCGTTGCGGATCGCGGAGACCACGACCGGCGCAATCGCGGTGGCGAGCTCGCGCGGCCGGTTGACCTCGGCGCGCTCCAGCGCCTCGACCAGAATGCCGGCGGTGGCCGTCTCCAGGCGATCGGAATTGCCGACATAGCGCTGCAGCGAATCGAGATCGGCCTCCAGCGACGTCAGACGCGTCGCCTCGGGCTGAAACAGCAATGTCTTGAGCTGCTCGATCTCGCGGTTCTGGCCGGCAGCAGCTGCCATGCTATTTGCCCGTGCGGCCCGATCCCAATCCGCTAATGGCCGCGCCGAGCTGGGTGATGGCCGCACCGACATCCTTCAGCGAGTCGAGGCGCTTCTGCTCGGTATCCCGCTCCAGGTCGGAGAGCCGCGCGGAAAGCGCGGTGAGCTCGTTGGTGAAGTCCGCCTGCATCTGCTTCAGCGATGCCTGCATCTCGTCGCGCAGACCCGTGAGGTTGGTCTCGAGCGAACGTTGCGCGCCGCCGAACAGGAGGTCGCGGACCTGATCGATCGCCGCCATGCCATGCGCCGCGGCATCCGCGCCGTTACCGGCCGCCGCGTTTGCCAGTCCATCCGTATCCTTGGTCTGGCGCTCGATACCCTTCATGGTCATTCCCTGGTTAGTCAAAGCTGCGCAATCCGGACTTGCCATTCCAAAAGCAAATCCAGACCAACCCTATAGCCAATTTTGCGGGCGCGGCCCAGAAAAAGGCGAGCAATCTCAGCCAGATCAGCCGCCTGGCTGTCCGGACAAGAGCAATTATTTCTAGTAAGTTATTGCCTTTATTGCGAGTTCTGTACGGTTCTTGACCTGGCATTTCTCCAGGATCGTGCTGACATAGTTCTTCACGGTTCCCTCGGCCAAGTGCAGCCGCTCGCCGATCTCGGTATTGCTCTTGCCCTCGACGATCAGCGTGAGAATTTCATTCTCCCGTGCCGTCAGCCCGTCGCGCACCGGCAGCTTCGCCGAGATGCGCGGCCCGCGCAGCCGCTTGAACTCGTCGAGGATGCGCGCGGCGACACCCGGCGAAAGCCCGGACTGGCCGTTGATCACGGCGCGGATCGTCGACGCGATCTCCTCCATCCTGGCGTCCTTCAGGAGATACGCCTTGGCGCCCGCGCTCACTGCCTCGAAGATCAGGTCGTTGGTCTCGAATGTCGTCAGCACCACGATATGGGTCTGCGGCAGCTCGCGGAGAATCCGCTGGGTCGCCGCGATGCCGTCGACACGCGGCATCTGCAGGTCCATCAGGATGACGTCCGGCCGGTAGCGCCGCGCGAACTCGATGGCCTGCTCGCCGTCGGACGCACCGGGAAGGATCTCGAAATCGTCGTTCTGCTGGGCAAGCAGTGTGGCGATCCCTTCCCTGATCAGCGTCTGATCCTCGGCGATCAGCACCCGTACCTTCTCAATCCTGCTCACGGGCTTCCATCATCCTCTCGAAGGTGTGCACGGCGACCACCTCAACATGGCGACCACATCAATCGGCCAGCACGCCGGCAGATGCTACCGGCGGCACCGCCACGGGGAGCGATATCCGGACCAGCGTTCCCTGTCCGGGCGCGCTCTCCACCGCGCAGCTTCCGCCGACGAGTTCAGCAAATTCGGCCATTCCAATCAATCCGAAATGTCCTGGAGTAGGCACCGCGGGATCGAAGCCGCGGCCGTCATCGCGGATCTCGACAACGAGCTTCCGGCCGACTGCGGCCGGCTCATCGAAGGCGTGAAACGAGACGCGGCGTGCCTGCGCATGGGTCTGAACATTGCGCAGCGCTTCGCTGAGAATACGCTGAACGGTCAGGCCGCAGTCGCGCAAGCCGGCCCGTGCCTCCTCGTCGATCTGGATCGACACCCTCACGCCGCTGCGTGTGGCGAAGTCGCTCAGCTGCCCCTCGACATCGGGATCGAGCTTCCAATCGTCGGGCATGCGCAGCCGGGCGATCGCCTCGCGGGCTCGGCCGAGACCGCTTGCGGCGGCGTCTTCCGCAGTCGCAAGGCTGTCCGCTACGCGGGCGGGATCGGCCGACAGATAATGCCTTATCAACCGGATCTGGGTCAGCAGCGCCACGATCGAATGCACCAGCGTATCGTGCAGATCGCGCGCCAGCCGCAGCCGCGTCCGCGCCAGCGAGGCAAAACGCACCTCCGCACTCGCCGCCTCGAGCTGCTGCTCCATCAGGCGCCGGGCCCGGCGCTCGCTGCCGAGCAGGGTTTCGACCTGGCGGCCGGCGAAATCCGGCATGGCGATGACGAAATAATGCGACTGAGCGCCATTCCACAGCACGACCGCCGTCATCGGCTGCGTGATGTCAGGCGATGCGCCACGCACACCGGCCAGCGCGATCATGTCCCGCTGGCCGCTCGCAAGCGCCGCCAACTCGGCTTCCATGCCGACCAGCAGCATGCACTCGCAGCAATCGATACCAATGGCGGGAAGCCATTCGACCAGCCCACCGATTTTCCGCTGCATGCTCCGGTCGGCACCGATGACGGCGAGACCGATGACATTGGCCTCCGCGGCCGCAAGCAAATCCTTGCTCAGATCGATCATGCGTTGCCCATCAACTCAGCGAGCAGCCCACTCTGGCGTAAGCCGGTGGCGGCCGCAAACGAATATGACTTTCGTCACAACTGATCCTGACTTTCGTCAGATGCCACCGCCGCTCGAAATGCGGTTCTGTTCGGGAATGAGCAACAGCGCAAGTCGTGATGTGCCATATGCCGGCGTCCATGGCGATGCCAGCCCGGCGCCGGGCTTTTCGGAAGGCCGCGCCAGTCGACCGGAGTGTGAGCTGACAATGAGGGCTGCGCCACGGAAATCGGCGCGCATTGAGCTGCGCATGTTGGCGGAGGCGGAAAAGCCCGCGCGCGCCGGCGCCTGAGCGCAACCCAGAAGGTGGCATTGCAGGAAGCGCTGGTCGGCCGCCTGCAGCTTTACCCGCGCGGATATGCCGCGAGCAAGACCGGACCGTTCCACTCACGGCGCGCCATCCTCGGACTGGTGCGCGCCGGCCTGATGAGCCTCAGCGCGACGGCGCGCTATGCGGCCGTGACCAAGCGCGCACGCGACACCTTCGCGGCTCCGGCGACCAGCGAGAGCGAAAGCGAGTGAGCGCATGTCGTCGGGCACCCCGGCCCGATGGTCAGTCCGGCAGCGGCGCGCCCCAGGCCGCCGTCACGTTGCCGCCGAGCCGCGGATTGTTCAAAGGCCGTCTCGCGCGAAGAAGCGGCAACAAATCCGGATCATGAAACCGGGCGTAGTATGGCTCCATCCAGGCAAGGTCGCCCTGGAAAGTCCAGGGGAAGAGCTGCTGCGGCACTTGCGAGAGAGAGCTGAAGCTCCGCTCATCCTTGACGGCGCGAACGATCACGGCGGCGAGCCGATCGATCGCTCCATTGTTCTCCGCATAGAGATCGATCTTCCGGCGGCTTGCGAGTTCGGCGCAGAACACCAGCGGGGTGAGCGCAAAATTGTGGTAGTGCAGCGCGCGCTCGCCACGCTTCAATTCACGTTCCAGTTCGCCGTGCGCCCCGATGTCCCGGATGCCCTGACGTGCCCGGGAGAGGCCGGCTTCGACCAGATCATCGCGATCGGTCAGGGTGCCGATCGACATCAGATCGAGCCCGGCCCAGTAGACCAGGTTGTTGCCGAGGTGGTTGATGCGATCGGCATCGCGCGTCTCCTCGGCGATCTGGATCAGCCATGGCTTGATTTGCTGGAAGCGGTGATCCGCTTTGGTGGACACCGCGGAGAAGCGCAGCAGCGCCAGCGCGAAATCGGTCCCGGCCCAGGAGCGTTCGAAATCGCCCTGGTAGTTGGCGCCGATCGTCAGCAGCGCATTGCCCCTGGCCCAGCCGGCGAGCAAGTCCATGACGCAATCCGGATCGCGCTCATCGGCCGCCTTGTTGACCTGCGCAATGAACGCATGGAGCGGCTTGATGGCCTCCGCGTAGCCGCTGGCATTCTGATAGAAGCCGGGCGGATCGACCGAGGTCAGCGCCGGTGGCGCCTCGCATGTCCGGGCCGATGCCGGCTGCGCGAGGCAAGCGAAGGCGATCGATCCGCAGATCGTCGCAAGTCGGATATCAAGCTTCATGGAAAGAACTCTGCGAGCCACCGCGGGGACGAGACGCCACGTCGTGAGCGCAAACACAGTCATCGACAAACGCGCGCACCAACACAACCAAATCTAATGTGATGCGATCCGAAATCGAGTTCAGGCGCCGTTCAGAATTTTGGAGCGCGGCCGAGGCTCGTCGAAGCAGGCAGACCGGTCAGAACGGAAACGGGAATTCACGGACGGGGGCCTTGTCGTCAAAGCCGACGCCTGTCGCCGGCCCCTTGCGGTAATGGCCATTGTATTGGCCGATGTAGCGGCCGCTTGGAGAGTAACAGGCGAGATCGTCGCGCCCCGCAGGCATCGGCTGGCGCTCGAGATATCGCGTTCGCCAGCAGTTGCAGTCCTGATCGCAGACCATCCTGATCCGGACAACCGACGGCCGCCAAGCGCGATCGGCGGCAGGGCCGGCGGGACTGCCCAGCGCGAGCGCAATCTGGGCAACGCCGATGATCAGATCAATCATGACCGTATCCCCCTATTGCGGAGCGATGGGCCACGCATCGCGCAGCCGCTCGCAGTCGAACCGGAAACGATCGCCCCGGCGGAGCGTAGCCTGCCACCGCGCAGTCCTGGCAAACATCGAATCGACGGTTTGGCCGTCCGGATAGGTGATCCGAACGGTGGCCTTGTGCAGCCAGGAGCCGATCGGGGCATAGGGAAGCTCCTCGGATCGCAGCACCTCGGCGCGGCAACGCGCCAGGAATGCCGCGGAGGCTGCGGCGCCCGAGATAATGGTCAATCCCAGGATGACCATGGAGAGCGTGCCGAATTTCATTGCGGCTTGCCCTTTGAATGAGCGGGTCGTCGTAAAGCCGTCACACTGCACAAAGTTGTGCAGATGCTTATTTGGTCTTCAGATTCCTGCTATATATCGACTCGAACAGATGATGGCTGGCACGCATATGCGGTTTCTCGGTCTCGTTCTAAGGACGCTCTTTCTACTGGTCGTTGTGGTGACAACGGCCCGGGTGGCTATGCCCCAGAATGAGAGCTTTGCGACTTTGTACGACACCCCCGCTGACCTGTTCCGCATCCTGATCGGCGCCGCCGTCTGCTTCTTCATTTGCATCCAGATATTCCGGTATTCCCGCGATCCCGCTGAGATGCGCAGATGGGTTCCGATTGGTCTTACTGTCGTGCCGCTCGCGCTGATTTGCGCACGCGTCATCTGGTAACGCAACGGCTCCCTGCTCAGCGTTTCATATCTGCACCGAGCCGTCGGGATCGGCTCAACGCCTGCGCGCCCCTGATCCTCACCATACCCATCCAGCGATCCGGCAGCTTTCCGTTGCGGCTTTCTGGTGGTTGGCGATGCGCCGCCACGCCGCCGCCGATCACTTATATCTGAAGGAAGACTGCGAAGATAATCTTTACAGTTTACCTTCATATATGCCATTCTCACCGACATGAACAATTCACCCGCCCGTACCGGCTCAGGGCGCACGTCCGCGCTCGCCGAGGACCTCCGATTGTTGATCGGAACGCTGAAGCGCCGGCTTCGCGAGCAGGGCCAGCGTGAGGATCTGCCACCTTCCCAGGTCGCGGTGCTGCTTCGCCTCGAGAAGGACGGTCCTGCGACCGTGTCCAGCCTGGCGCGGTCGGAAGGGATGCGTCCCCAGTCGATGGGCTCGGCGATCGCAGCGCTCGAAGCTGCGGGCATGGTTCGCGGCGCGCCCGATCCGGACGACGGCCGGCAGACCATCATGTCGCTCACCGAGACCTGCCGCGAGCGGCTGCGCACCGGCCGCGCAGCGCGGCAGGACTGGCTGTCGCGCACCATCGCCACGCGGCTGTCGGCGCGGGAGCAGGACGAACTCGCCGCCGCCGTCGGCCTGCTGAAGCGGCTGGTCCAGGATTGATGCCCGCCGCGCCGATCGCAAGAGACTTCGGCTGAAAGGAAACGATCATGGCCCTGACGATGCTCGATCCGATCACCGCCCTCATTGTCGTCGATCTGCAATCAGGCCTCGTCGGCGCACCCTTCATCCATCCGTTCGCCGACGTCGTGGCGCGCGCCTGCGACCTCATCACGGCGTTTCGGCAACGCCGACTGCCGATCGCGCTGGTCAATGTCGACGGCACAGCGCCCGGACGAACCGAGCGCCCGCGCCCCGGCGGCGCATTTCCCGATGGCTGGACCGAGCTGATCCCGGAGCTCGACCGGCAGCCCGGCGACATCGTCGTCACCAAGCGGACATGGGGCGCGTTCGCCAGCACCGATCTCGAGACCCGGCTGCGCGCCCGCGGCGTCACCCATGTCGTGATCGCCGGCGTTGCCACCGGCACCGGCGTCGAATCAACCGCAAGGCAGGCCTATGAGGCCGGCTTCAACGTCACGCTCGCGATCGACGCCATGACCGATGCGCGGCCGAATGCCCATGACTACAGCATCGAACACGTGTTCCCGCGGCTCGGCGAAACCGGCTCGACGCAGGCGATCATCGATCTCCTTGAAAGGACCAACGCGCATGAACTGGCTTGACCTCGTCGCCTACTTCTTCGGCGGCGCCTTCCTCACCAACGCCATCCCCCACGTTGTCGCCGGCATGATGGGCGAGCCGTTCCAGAGCCCGTTCGCAAAGCCGCCGGGCGAGGGCCTGTCGTCATCGACCGTCAACATCGTGTGGGGCTTCTTCAACCTCGCCGTCGGATATCTGCTGGTCTGCCGCGTCGGCGACTTCGGCCTCCGAACCACCAGCGACATCGCCGCACTCGGCCTCGGCGGCCTCCTGATCGGCCTGTTCCTGGCGCGGCGGTTCGGACGGTTTCACGGCGGGAATGATCCTCAGCGAACATGAGACGCATCTTTCGATCATTAGGGAGTTTTAACTACCGGGTCTGGGCGGCCGGCGCGCTGGTGTCCAACATCGGCACCTGGATGCAGCGCGCGGCGCAGGACTGGCTGGTTCTCACCCAGCTCACCAACCACAGCGCCTCCGCCGTCGGCATCGTGATGGCGCTGCAGTTCGGCCCGCAGCTGCTGCTGATGCCTTGGTCCGGCCTCGCCGCCGATCGCTTCAACCAACGGCGGCTCCTGATGGCGACGCAGGCGACGATGGGCACGCTGTCGCTCATCCTCGGCATTCTCACCGTCACCGGGCTGGTGCAGCTCTGGCACGTCTATGTATTTGCGTTTCTGTTCGGCTGCAGCGCTGCGCTTGATGCTCCAGTCCGCCAGACCTTCGTGGCCGAACTGGTCGGCGATCGAGACCTGTCGAACGCCATCGCGCTGAACTCGACCTCATTCAATGCCGCGCGCATGGTCGGCCCCGCGATGGCCGGCCTGCTCATCGCCTCGGTCGGCACCGGCTGGGCGTTCCTGTTCAACGGGGCGTCCTTCATGGCGGTGCTGACGTCGCTGAGCCTGCTGCGCAAATCCGAGCTCCGGCCGAATGCGCGTGCACCCCGCACCAGGGGCGGCATCACGGAAGGATTTCAGTATGTCTGGTCGCGCCCCGATCTCAGGGCGACCCTGGTCATGCTGTTTCTGATCGGCACCTTCGGGCTGAATTTTCCGATCTTCATTTCGACCATGGCGGTCGGCGTCTTCCATACCGACGCGCGCGGTTTTGGCCTGTTGTCATCGATGATGGCGATCGGAACGATGTCGGGAGCATTGCTGGCCGCGACCCGCGACCAGCCGCGCTTTGTCGCGCTGATGCTGGGGTCTGCGATCTTCGGCGTCGGCTGCACGCTGGCTGCGCTCGCGCCGAACTACTGGCTGTTTGCCGCCGCCCTCGTCGTGATCGGCATCGCCTCGTTGACGGTGCTGAACACCTCGAATGCGCTGATGCAGCTCTCGACCGAGCCGGCGATGCGCGGACGCGTGATGGCGCTGCGGCTCGGCGTTGCGCTGGGCGGCACGCCGATCGGCGCACCGATCGTCGGCTGGGTCGCCGATCATCTCGGCCCGCGCTGGGCACTCGGCGTCGGCGCCACCGCGGGCTTTGCCGCGGCACTGGTCGCGCTCGGCATGCTGTCGCGATTGGACGACGAAGCCGAAGATAGCAGCCAGGAGGCGCGAAGGAACGAGGTCAGTCTGCCGCAGCAGCGTTGATCACGCGTCACGCGAACCGGTATCCGTTTCGCTCGAAAACGCTCTAGTAGGCGTAGGACGTCTTGCCCGGCTGCACGGTCAGCCGAAACGCAACATCGGTCGAGCCATCCATCAGCTCGATCATGTGGTCGCACACCAGGCATCGAAACTCGCCTGCGACGCCGCCCTTCGACGTCAACTCGATCCGGCGATAGCCGGCCTGGCAATGGGGGCACGTTACATCGGATTTTCGCATGGAATCAGCAAGCCGTTGCACGTTCTATTGTCCACATGCCCATCATCAGAAATGTGACGGCGTCACGATCTGTGAGAAGCAGGCGTCGGGTCGCGCGATCGTTATCGATGACTGAAAACGGGCGCTGGCGGGCGATAGGGAAAGGCCGAGACCCCGAAGTTGCGACCATATTGCTGCTGCACCGCCGGGACGTTGACCACGCCCACCTTGAGATCCTGCGACTTCGCGTCGATCGGCGGCGTGTTGGTCACGGGTGGATTGACCTGATCGACCTGCTTCTTCAACCGCTCGTTGATGCAGCCGAGCGAGGCCGCATCGCCGCAGCGCTCGGCGGGAGCGCCGCTGCCACCTCTTGCCGCAGCCCGGCCGGTGCCGCCACCGGTGTCGCGGTTGAGGTTGACCGTCGGCGGAGGCGCGCCGACGACAATTTCCGGCAGCGGCGTGTGCTGCTGCGTCTGCGTCTGAGCCTGCGCCGGCAGCACCGACAATCCGGCAGCGGCGATCGCCAAGATGAATGCTTTCATCGGTACTGCTCCTTGCAGAACCAGAACTGTTTCAAACGATAGGAAGCCAAAGGGGATATCAAGCCGGCGATATCAATGACGGCGGCGTGGCCGCTCGTTACTTCCCTCCCCGGGCCTGGATCACAAGCGCGTTCAGCCGCGTGTTGAGCGCGACAAGATCGACGCGTCCGATGCGGCCGCCGCCGCCGAGGCATTTGCGGCCACATCCGCCACCACCAGCGCCACCACGCCCGGGTTCGCCGAAGGTCGCGACCGGCACGGTGCCCGTCACCCGGAAGCCGCGGGCAAACAGCCGGGCGCGCACCGCCACGCAGTAGTTCACCGACAGATAGGAGAAGCGGGTCTCGCCGTGACCTGCGCGGTACTTCATGACCGCGGTGCAGAGGTCGCCGCCGGCACGGCGCCACGCTTCCGCAAGGTACATGACACCGAAGTGAATGTTGTTTTCGGGAATCGCAAGCTCGGCAAGCGAGCCGGAAAAGCCGAGCATGCGCGCGGTCGACGGCAGGAGCTGCATCAGGCCGATTTCGCCGACGCCGCCGATCACATCGGGATTGTAACCGCTTTCCACGCCCATAACGGCCTCTGCGATCTCAGGGGCTAGCCCGGTTCCAGCCGCCTCCTTCTCGATCAGCGCGCGATAGCGCATGCGCGCATCCGAAACCGCGGCCTGGCTCGCGGGCGCCGGCGGGAGATTTTTCCCGCCGGCATCCTTTGCAATATCCCTTGCAATATCCTTGGCCGGTTTCGTCGCCGCTTCGGCTGGCGGCTTTGCCGTCGCGTCGGCGGAAGGCTCAGCCGTATCGACCGCGGCAAAGCGCGTGCTGAATGACGGCGCCGGCGACTCCCCCTGCGCGCGAACGGGCTGCGCAAGACCAAGCGCGAGCGCGAGGCTACCGGCTACGATGCAGCTGCTCCAGTGACGAGCAGGATCGAGCCGCTTCCGCCGTCGGCTGAAGCAGCTCGCCTTCATCGTGGAGGCCCCGTCATTCATGGGTCGCTTGCAGTCCTGATCGTCGCGCGCCGGCGCGGCTACTGGATGGTGGGAACCGCCCCCGCTTCCGCGGTGCGCTCATGCGCCGGCTGCTGGGTGGACGCACCGGGTTGCGGAGCAGCAGCGGCCGCGCCACTCCGGGCAGCGAGCTTCGGCAACTCCTCACGCAGATACGCGATCAGCTCCTGAACCAGCCGGTCCCAAACCTCGATCTGCGCCCGCACAAAGTTCGGCGCCACACCGCCGGTGACAGAGACATCGAGGCAGAACATCAGGAACGGCTGGCTGAACTGCAGCCGCCCGAACCGCCGCGTCGTGTTCCAGCGGTTGACGAGGTCGAGCGGCAGCTCGCCCTGCACCTGGAGCGTCGTGACCAGCATGACGTCGACAAAGCTCTGCTCCTCACCGAGCAGCTGGTTTCCCGGCCGGATCTCGAAGCCCAATCCCGCTGTCGCCGAGCGCAGATAAGTCGTGTTGGCGACCGGATCGGTCAGCGTTTCGACACGATAGCCGCCGTTCTGAAAGCTGTCGCGCAGGTCTTCGAGCGTGAGCTTGGTGATGATCTCGGACATCTTGGTCTCCGTGTTATTTCTTCGACGCGTCGAGCAGGCTCGACAGTGCAAGCTCGTTGAGGACAGGCGGATGCTGCTTCAGCAGCTCGGCGAGATAGGTCCGCCGCATCATCGTCGACCGCTCGGAGCGGATCTGCAGCACCAGCTGGTCACGCACTTCCGGCAGGGTGCGGGTGTAGGACGCCTTGGTGTCGATCAGCTTGATGATGTGCCAGCCGTCGTCGAGCTTGATCGGCTCGGACACGCTGTTCTTGGCGAGCCCCATCACCTGGCTGCGGATCTCCGGACGAATCTGGGTCTCCGCAACCCATCCGAGGTCGCCGGCATCCTTGGCCGCGTTGTTGTCGCCGCGCGCGATCGCGGCAAAGTCCGCGCCCGGCGCTTTCAGCTTGCGCTGCACGTCGTCGAGCTCCTGCCTGGCCTTGTCCTCGGCAGCCTTGTCGCCGTCCTTCGGAGCGACAACGAAGATCTGCGCGAGCTGGAATTGCCGCGGCATCAGGAATGCGGCGCGATTGGCCTCATAGACCTTCTGCAGATCGTCCTCGCTCGGGAAGTTCGCCGGCGGCGTCGACACCGATTGCAGATAGAGCTCGACCACCGCACCCTCGCGGGCTCGCTCGAGCTGCGCCGCGATGGCGGGTTGCTGATCCCATTTCTTCGCAACCGCCTCCTGCAGCACGAGGCGATTGGCAAGCAGCAGCCGGACCGCCTGGCTGAGCATCGCCGGATCCTTGGCGAGTGTAGCCTGCTCGCGCGGGGCAAGCGCGGCAACATAGCTGCGGAGATCATCGGCCGAGATGTTGGTGTCACCGACGCGCGCGATGACATTCTCCGGCGCGGTGGCGGGCTTCGACGCGGCTGCGACCGCAGCCGGCGCCGGCGTTGCAGCGGCC
>NZ_JACMYK010000100.1 GCF_020889785.1 Bradyrhizobium acaciae | reverse complement strand
CAACCGAAATGGCCGGCGTCCTCGCCGAGCGCCCGGGCGAACGGCTTCAGCCAGGTTTCATCGGCCTTGCGCAGCGCCAGCGTCAGCACGAAGCCCGCCGGCGCCGCCCCCTTGGCCGCAATGTCGGAGAGGTTCACCCGCAGCGCCTTGCGCGCCAGCGTGTCGGGCGGGTCTTCGGGAAGGAAGTGCACACCCTCGACGATGGCATCCGTGGTGACCACGATGTCCTCGCCGGCCGCCCTCAGCGCGGCGGCATCGTCGTCGAGACCGAACGCGCCCGGATCAGTCGCCAGCGGCTTGAAATAGCGGGCAATCAGGGAATCTTCGCCGGAGGGGCCGTCGTGACGTTCTGCCATGTCGCGCGCCTTCCCCTCAGCTATCATCGCCCGGCTTGACCGGGCGATCCAGTACGCCGCGGCAGTTGTTGTTGCCAATGACCGCCGCGGCGTACTGGATCACCCGCATTCGCGGGTGATGACAGCGGTGTATGTGGCTCAGCTCCGCACAAACTCGTCGCCGCGGAACTGGTGGGCGATCTGGTCGAGCACGGCGTTGACCATACCGGTCTCGTCCTTTTCGACAAAAGCATGCGCGACGTCGACATATTCGGAAACCACCACGCGGCCCGGCACGTCCTTGCGATGCTCGAGTTCGTAGGAACCGGCGCGCAACACCGCGCGCAGGATCGCGTCGATCCGCTTCAGCGGCCAGCCCTTCGACAGCGCCTCGTCGATCAAGGGATCGAGCTTGGCCTGGTCGCGCACCACGCCGGAGACCACGTCACGGAAGAACGCGGCTTCGGCCGGCAGGTATTTCTCGCCCTCGACCTCGTTGCCGAGCCAGTGGCTCTCGAACTCGGCGAAGATGTCGTTGATGCCGGCGCCGCCGATATCCATCTGGTAGAGCGCCTGCACGGCGGCGAGCCGTGCCGCGCCACGCCGGTTGGCTTTGCGGTCGGGGGTTTTCGCAGGCTTCTTGATGTCAGCCATGGTTAGGCCTTTGCCAGACGGCGTTTGATCCGCAGCATCGCGATCGCCGCACGCGCCGCGTCGCCGCCCTTGTTCAACTCGCTGGCGCGCGCCCGCGCCCAGGCCTGCGCCTCGTTGTTGACGGTGAGGATGCCGTTGCCGAGTGGGAATTTCCGGCTCACGGCCAGATCCATCAAGCCGCGCGAGGATTCCTGCGAAACGATCTCGAAATGGATGGTGTCGCCGCGCACCACGCAGCCGAGCGCAATCGCGGCGTCATAGGGCCTGCCGTTCGCTGCCGCGGCATCGAGTGCGATCGCGATCGCGGCCGGAATCTCCAGCGCGCCCGGCACCGTGAGCACGTCGTGGCTGGCGCCGGCGATCTTCAGCTCGGCCAGCGCGCCTTCCAGCAGCGCATCCTGGATGTCGTCATAAAATCGTGCCTCGACGATCAGCACGCGTGCGCCTGATATGTCGGTCTGGTCCTTCAGGGGTGCGCGCCGCGCGTCAGCCATTGCAATAACCAATCGGAACTTGGGGAGGATTTGTGCAGCGTTTTAGGCGCAGCAAGCGGTAAAGCCAAGGGCAATACTGGCCCGGATGTCACCGCGATCGGCCCGATTTTTCAGGTCGGCTTCGCCCGCAATGCATAGGCCACCCGGCTGGCAGTCGCCCGAGCCGGACTGGCACATAGGGACTTCCGTCTCGGCCGCAGTGCCCGGGTCCAGACTATTTCATCTCCGACAGCCGCGCCGCGTAACGGGCCATCAGATCGACCTCGATATTGACCTCGCTGCCGGCCTTCCAGCCGCCCAGGGTCGTGACGGAAAGCGTGTGCGGGATGATCAGCACCGAAAAGGTGACGTCGTCGACCGTGTTCACGGTCAGCGACACGCCGTCCAGTGTGACCGATCCCTTGGCTGCGATGAAACGCGCCAGTTCGCGGGTGGTTTTGAGCTCGAACCGCGCCATGTCGGGCAGATCGTCGCGCTTGACGATGGTGGCGATCCCGTCGGCGTGGCCGGCCACGATGTGACCGCCGAGTTCGTCACCGATCTTGAGCGCGCGCTCGAGGTTGAGCCGGCCGCCCTGCCCCCAATGCCTGGCGGTGGTCATGCCGAGCGTCTCCGCCGCAGCGTCGACGTCGAACCAGGTCTTGCCGTCGGCGGTGCCGGAGGCGACCACGGTGAGGCAGACGCCGTTGCAGGCGATCGAGGCGCCGTCGGCGATCGTGGTCTGGTCGTAGTCGCAGGCGATCCGCATCCGGTGCAGCTGCCCCTGCGCGACCGGCTTCAGGCTGGTGATCTCACCGATATCGGTGACAATTCCGGTAAACATTACGCACGCTCGTAGATGTTGAGACTGTCTTTGCCGAGGGTTTCGCTAGCACGAAGCCGAAATGCGGGCGACTGCGTCATTGCGTCGAGCGGCATTGCGTCCAGCGCGGGAACGCCATCGGAACCGATCGCATCAGGTCCGCGCAGCAGCCAGATTTCATCGACGAGGCCCGCCGCAACGAAAGAATTTGCCACGCGCGCGCCGCCCTCGACCAATAGCCGCGTCGTCCCCTTCTCCGCCAGCGCATGCAAGACGGGCGGCAGGTCGAGCCCCACGGGCGCGCCGGTCGCAACGCGGATCACCTGTGCGCCGGCGGCGCCAAGCTTCACCGCAGCGGGCGCTTCCGCCATGTCAGATGTCATCACCCAGAGCGGCGTCTCGCGCGCAGAATGCACCAGGCGGCTGTCGCCCGAGATCCGCAGCGCGCGGTCGAGCACGACGCGCACCGGCGAGCGTTCCGCCATGCCGGGCAACCGGCAGGTCAAGAACGGATCATCGGCCTGCACCGTGCCGATGCCGACCAGGATCGCGTCGCACTGCGCGCGCAACAGATGCACGCGCGTTCGCGCCGCCTCCCCGGTGATCGCAACGGGTTTATGGCCGCTGGCTGCGATCTTGTCGTCGGCGGACACGGCGAGCTTGAGGATGACGTGCGGCCGCTTGTCCGTGATGCGGCGGAAGTGTCCGGCATGGTCGCGCGCGGCCTCCACCTGGCACAGCCCGACATCGACCGCGATGCCGGCGGCGCGCAGCCTGGCGTGCCCCTTGCCGCCGACGTCCGGATTGGGGTCCTCGATCGCCGAGACCACGCGGGCGAGCCCCGCCGCCACGACGGCGTCGGCACAGGGCGGCGATCGGCCGAAATGCGAGCAGGGTTCGAGCGTGACATAGAGCGTGGCGCCCCGCGCGGCGTCGCCTGCGCGCCGCAGCGCCTCGACCTCGGCATGCGGGCGTCCCCCGGGCTGAGTCCAGCCGCGACCGACGACCACGCCGTCCTTGACGATGACGGCGCCGACCGCCGGATTGGGCCAGGTGCGCCCGAGGCCTCGGCGGCCGAGCGCAAGCGCGACCTGCATGAAGCGCAGATCGGCGGCCTTCGCTGTTTCCTTGGCCTCTTTGGCTTTCTGCCCGAGCTGCTCTTCCAGGATCCGGAAGATCATTTGCGCAACGTCGCGATCCGCGGGTCCTCTTCGCCGGTCAGCTCGTCGAGCACCGCCTCAAAGTCCTTGGCCTCGCGGAAATTGCGATACACCGAGGCGAAGCGCACATAGGCGACGTCGTCGAGCTGGCGCAGATGCTCCATCACGATCTCGCCGATCGCCTCCGAGGAGACCTCCGCCTCGCCGCCGCTTTCGAGCTCGCGGACGATGGTGGACACCATCTTCTCGACCCGCTCGGACTCCACCGGGCGCTTGCGCAACGAGATCTGCAGCGAGCGCACCAGCTTGTCGCGATCGAACGGCACACGGCGGCCGTTGCGCTTGATCACCGTCAGCTCGCGCAGCTGCACCCGCTCGAAGGTCGTGAAGCGGAAATTGCAGGCCATGCAGACGCGACGCCTGCGGATCACCGCGGAGTCCTCGGTCGGACGCGAGTCTTTGACCTGCGTATCGAGAGAATTGCAGCTCGGACAACGCATCCGACGGGACCTCTACCTCTTAGTAGATCGGGAAGCGATCGGTCAGCGCCTTGACGCGCTCCTTGATCGCGGCCTCGACCAGCGGCGCCTTGCCGTCCGGCGACTGCGCCAGCGCGTTCAGCACTTCCGCGATCATGCCGCCGACCTGCTTGAACTCGGCAACGCCGAAGCCGCGGGTGGTCGCCGCCGGCGTGCCCAAACGAAGACCCGAGGTGACGAACGGCTTTTCGGGATCGAACGGGATGCCGTTCTTGTTGCAGGTGATCGCGGCGCGCACCAGCGCCTTCTCGGAGACGTTGCCTTTCAGGCCCTTCGGCCTGAGGTCGACCAGCATCAGATGGTTGTCGGTGCCGCCGGACACGATGTCGAGGCCGTGGCTGCGCAGCGTCTCGGCCAGCGCCTTGGCGTTCTCGACGACGTTCTTGGCATAGACCTTGAAGTCCGGACGCAGCGCTTCGGCGAACGCCACCGCCTTGGCGGCGATCACGTGCATCAGCGGACCGCCCTGCAGACCGGGGAAGATCGCCGAGTTCAGCTTCTTGGCCAGCGTCTCGTCATTGCTGAGGATCAGGCCGCCGCGCGGACCGCGCAGCGACTTGTGCGTCGTCGTTGTCGTGACGTGGGCATGCGGCACCGGCGATGCATGCACGCCACCGGCGACCAGGCCGGCGAAATGCGCCATGTCGACCAGCAGATACGCACCAACGGAATCGGCGATCTCGCGGAAGCGCTTGAAGTCCCACGCGCGCGAATACGCCGAGCCGCCGGCGACGATCAGCTTCGGCTTGACCTGCTCGGCCAGCTTCTGGACTTCATCCATGTCGATGATCTGGTCCTCGCGGCGCACGGTGTAGTGCGCAGCCTTGAACCACTTGCCGGACATGTTGACCGGCGAGCCGTGGGTGAGATGGCCGCCGGCCGCGAGGTCGAGACCCATGAAGGTGTCGCCGGGCTGCAGCAGCGCCAGGAACACCGCCTGGTTCATCTGGCTGCCGGAGTTCGGCTGGACGTTGGCGAAACCGGCGCCGAACAGCTTCTTGGCACGCTCGATCGCGAGGTTCTCGGCGACGTCGACCCACTCGCAACCACCGTAGTAACGCGCGCCCGGATAACCCTCCGCATATTTGTTGGTCATCACCGAGCCCTGCGCCTCCAGCACGGCGCGGCTGACGATGTTCTCGGAGGCGATCAGCTCGATCTCATGGCGCTGCCGGCCGAGCTCGCCCTTGATCGCGGCGGCGATCTCGGGATCGGCCTCGGCGAGGGTCGCCGTGAAGAAGGAATCGGGCGCGGAAGCGGTCTTGGAGGATGAGGTCATCGGCGAAATATCTCCACCGCCGCAAGCCTTTACTTAGGAATGCGGACGGTCACGAGTGGCGGTCGAAGCTGGTCTCAGAGCGTTACCACATCACCCTAAAATGGCCAAGCGGTTGCGGTCCCCGGCGGTCAATTATGCCAGATATGGTGGGGACGGCGGGGATTGCCAGCCGGCCGGGCCGGCCCAGGGGAGCCCGGTTCCGGCCGCCTCCCGGGCATAGCCGCCGAGGCCCCGTGGCGGACGGGACGCCCCTTCCCGGCCGCGCCGATGTCCGGGACTACGAGGTGTCCATCGTTCGCGAGCCGCGCGAGATCCAACCGCTTGATCACGCGACCTGCGTCTCGACCGATCATGACGCGATCGATCACGATGGATCGAGCCGACGAGCGAGTGACTTACGGATTCAGCGAGCGCACGACGCACGACAGGATTTTGAATCGTTCAATTCTTGAATCATTCAACACTGGATCGATTCAAGGCTCTCACGTGATACGTGCAATTGTGCGTCGTACTCCGTTGTCTCTCAGTCACACACACCGGCATTGCGCACGGCTTCGATAGCTTCTAACGGCGCGCGCGCTGTTTCCGAAAATCACCGTGATAACGACGCCGAAGAAACTTCTCTTTGGGAGCGTTGAATGACGGACGGATGGATTCGGCCGCAGCGGCTTGCTGCTTCGGCCTTGGTGATGCTTTCGGTGACTGGTGCGGACGAGGCCTTGGCCCAGACGCAATTGCCGTCGGTGACCGTCGATGCGCCATCGCAACGGCAAGCAGCGCGATCGCAACGGCCTTCGCAACGAACCACGCGTGCACGCAGCGCCGCGCGCCGCGCAACAACCGCCCCGGTGAGCGCGCGGCCACAGGCCACGCAGCAGGCCGCAGGTGCCGGCGGCGGGCACGAGCGCGCCAGCGGTCCGGTCACCGGCTATCTGGCGCGGCAGAGCTCGAGCGGTACCAAGACCAGCACGCCGATCATCCAGACGCCGCAATCGGTGACCGTGATCGGCGCCGAACAGATCCGCGACCAGAAGATCGTCAGCAAGTTCGACGAAGTGCTGCGCTACTCGCCGGGCGTGATCGGCGGCACCTACGGCTCCGACTTCCGCAACGACTGGTTCCTGATCCGCGGCTTCCCCGCGCAGAACGAGTCGCTGTTCCTCGACGGCCTGCAGCTGTTCTACACCTCCTATGGCAGCTGGAAGCTGCAGCCTTTCAACCTCGAGCGCGTCGAGGTGCTGCGCGGTCCCTCCGGCATCCTCTATGGCGGCTCGGCGCCGGGCGGCCTCGTCAACGCCGTGAGCAAAATGCCGTCGGCCGAGCCCATCCGCTACATCGAAGCCGGCGTCAACAATTTCGGCAACGGATATACCGCATTCGACATCGGCGGCGTGGTCCCGCAGCAATCCGGCAATGGACAGGTGCTGTACCGCTTCGTCGGCCAGGCGCAGGGCGGCGGCACCCAGACCGACTACACCTACGACAACAATTTCTTTTTCGCCCCGTCGGTGACCTGGCGTGATGCCGACACCAGCATTACCGTCTACGCCACGGCCGCGCACAACAACACCAGGGCGGAGAACTTCCTGCCCTATGTCGGCACCGTCACCAACGCGCCGTTCGGCAAGATTCCGACCAGTCTGTTCACGGGCGATCCCAGCGCCGACCAGTTCCGCCGCGAGCAGGAGACCGTCGGCTACAAGTTCGAGAAAAGCCTGACCGACAGCCTCGACTTCCGCCAGAACGCGCGCGCGGCCCATGTCGACGTGTACTACACCGGCCTCTACGGCCTCGGCTACGCGACGACGCCGGCGGCGGCCGATCTTGCGCGCGGCAATTTCTACGCCCGCGGCAACGCGCTCCAGTTCAACCTCGACAACCAGCTCGAGCACCGCTTCAACACCGGCATCCTGCAGCACACCGCGCTGTTCGGCCTCGACCTCAAGCACTACGGCATAGACGACCGCCAGGGCTTTGGCGTCGGCACCAATCTCAATCTGCTCAATCCGGTCTACGGCACCAACACGACCTACAGCGGTCCGTTGTACCAGAACGCCCATCTCAACCAGGGCATGGCCGGGCTCTATCTGCAGGACCAGGTCAAGCTCGACCGGCTGACCGTGGTGCTGTCGGGGCGCCAGGACTGGGTCGATCTCGTCAATCAAAACCGGATCGGAGCCGATCAAAGCCGCCAGGACAGCAAGTTCTCCGGCCGCGTCGGCGCGATCTACAATTTCGACAACGGCGTCGCGCCTTACGTCTCCTACATGACCGGCTACAACCCGATCATCGGTCTCAATGCGGCCAGCCAGTTGCTGTTGCCGGAGACCTCGGAGCAGAGCGAGGTCGGCGTCAAATACGAGCCGGTCGGGCTCAATGCTCGCTTCAGCGTCGCCTATTTCGACCTGAAGCGGAAGAATGCGCTGACCACCGATCCGAACAATCCGATGTTCCAGACCCAGAATGGCGAGGTCACCTCGCGCGGCGTCGAGCTCGAGGCCGTGGCGAACATCACGCGCGACTTCAAGCTGGTGGCGAGCTACACCAACTACGACCTGTTCGTCAGCAAGGACCTCAATCCGGCGCTGATCGGGACCGTGCCGACCAACACGCCCCGCGACTTCGCCTCGGTCTGGACCGACTACACGTTCCGCAACGGCCCGCTCGCCGGCTTCGGCCTCGGCGGCGGCGTGCGCTATGTCGGCTCGTCCTTTGCCGACACCGCCAATACCGCGCGCGTTCCCGCCTTCGTGCTCGGCGATCTTGCCCTGCACTACGAGTGGGGCAACAACTGGCGCGCGGCGCTCAACATCGTGAACGTGACCGACAAGATCTACGTCGCGAGCTGTGCGCTGGTCACGTCCTGCTACTACGGCGATCGCCGCCGCTTCACCGCCAGCATCGGCTACAAATGGTGAGAATGCAGCGAAGCATTCTGTTCATAAAGCGATCATCGAGAGAGGCGGCGTCCAGCCGCCTCTCTTTTTCGACCCGCGTCAGCGTGGTGTCAGCATCTCGCGCTAGGTTCGCGTCGCGGCGAAATTTGCCGCGTCCAGACTGGCCCGCTCCGAAATGCGAGCCCCGGAGCGGGCCTTTTACATGCCGAGGGTTTTCCGGGCAGCTCAGGGCGTAGTCGGCGGCCGCAGGCGCGATCCTGAGCGCACGGATCAGAATGCATCCTTGAACTGCGCTACATAGTCGGGGCTTCCATAGACCCACATCGGCTCGTCACATTGTCGCGAGCCCAAATCGTTCGTGCAGGCGGCACTCCATGGCGGAGCTGCGACCTGACGACCGACGATCCCGTATCCCTGCAATGAACCGGCAATCGCCGTCCGAGCGGCGACGTGCTCGCGATTGCTGCTCTTGTCGGTTCGCAGATGAGCACTGGCCTCGGTCGCGAGACATGGCGCAAGCAGCAGTGCCGCCAGAAGGTAAATGATCTTCATTGTTCAGCTTCCTTTCTGAAGGGAAGACCGAAACTGGAGTCTGGTTATTTCCCGATCACACAAATGTTTGGCGACGTCGCCATCCCTGTGCCGGTCAATTTGCTCTGCCATCGGTGCATGACGGACTCCGGCTAGCCTCCCGCCGGCAGATCGATCGGCTCACGACCTAATCCTCATTCGCCTTGAACCGCCCCAATCCCCTCAGCACGAACGGCGCGGCCAGCGCGATCAGCGCAATGCCGAGCAAGGTCGCCGACATCGGGCTTTGCAGCAGCACCATGGGATCGCCGAGGCTGATCGCCAGCGCGCGGCGCAGCTGGCTTTCGGCGATCGGGCCGAGGATCAATCCGATTACGACCGGCGCGATCGGGAAATCGAACCGTCGCATCAGAAAGCCCATCACGCCAAATGCCGCCAGCATCGAGAGCTCGACGACCGACGGCTTGGCCGCGATCGTGCCCATGGTCGCGAACACCAGGATGCCGGCATAGAGCCACGGTTGCGGGATCGCGAGCAGCCGCACCCACAGCCCGACCAGCGGCAAATTGAGCACCAGCAGCATGCCGTTGGCGATGAAGAGGCTCGCGATCAGGCCCCACACCAGGTCCGGCCGCTCCGCGAACAACAGCGGACCCGGGTTGAGACCGTATTGCTGAAAACCCGCCAGCATCATCGCCGCGGTGGCCGAGGTCGGCAGCCCAAGCGTCAACAGCGGCACCAGCGTCCCGGCGGCGGAAGCGTTGTTGGCGGCTTCGGGTCCGGCGACGCCCTCGATCGCGCCCTTGCCGAACTCCTCCGGATGCTTGGTCAGTCGCCGCTCGGTCGAATAGGACAGGAAGGTCGGGATCTCCGCGCCGCCGGCCGGCAGCGCACCGATCGGAAAGCCGAACAGCGTGCCGCGCAGCCACGGCTTCCACGAGCGCCGCCAGTCTTCCCGCGTCATCCACAGCGAGCCGCGCACCGGCTCGAGCTTTTCCTCGGCGTGATGACGGCGCGAGGCGACAAAGAGCGCCTCGCCCACCGCGAACAGGCCGACCGCGAGCGTCGTCACCTCGACGCCGTCGAGCAGCTCGGGGATACCGATCGCAAGACGCGCCTGACCCGTGAGCTTGTCGATGCCGACCAGCCCGAGCGTCAGGCCAATGAACAGGCTGGTCAGGCCGCGCACCGGCGAGTCGCCGAAGGTCGCCGACACCGTGACGAAGGCAACGCACATCAGCGCGAAGTAATCCTCCGGCCCGAACCGCACCGCGAAGTCGACCAGCCAGGGCGCGAGGAACGCGAGGCCGATGGTGGCGATGGTGCCGGCCACGAACGAGCCGATCGCCGAGGTTGCCAGCGCCGGGCCGCCGCGGCCGGCCTTGGCCATCTTGTTGCCCTCCAGCGCGGTCGCCATCGACGCGCTCTCGCCCGGCGTGTTGATCAGGATCGCGGTGGTCGATCCGCCATACATGCCGCCATAATAGATCCCGGCGAACATGATCAGCGAACCGCCGGGATCGAGCTTGTAGGTTACCGGCAACAACAGCGCGACCGTCAGCGCCGGACCGATGCCCGGCAACACGCCGACCGCGGTGCCGAGGAACACGCCGATCAGGGCGTAGAGCAAGTTCATCGGCTGCATGGCGACCGCCATGCCATGCGCCAGCGCGGCGAACGTATCCATCACAAAAGTCGCTCCAGCGGGCCGGCGGGAAGGCTCAGCGTCAACAACTTGTCGAACGCGAGGTAGATGAGGGTCGTGATCAGCAGAGCGATGACGGTGTCGGCCAGCACGGCGCGGCGACCGAAAGCGGCCGACGTGGTAACGAACAGCGCTGACGTCGCGAGGACGAAGCCGCCGCCGAAGCCGATGATGCCGATCAGGAGCGCAAGGCCGGCGGTGATCAGCCACACCGGTTTCGGATCCACGCTCTCGCGCGGCGGCAGGTTGCCGCGCAGCGCGTCGATCAGATTGCCGACGGCGAGGATGACGAGGCCGATCGCGATGACGATCGGCATCGCCTCCGGCCCCATCCCGTACATCGTGGTGGACGGCAGCTGGCTCGCGTCCCACACCAGCACCGCCGCGAGCACCGCGAGCGCGGCGGCGATGACGACCCCCGCGCGGTCGACGCGCCGCGCCGGCAGCTTCCCGGAAGCGGCGTCCGGCGTCATGACTTCACGAGACCGACGGACTTCAGCACCTCGGTCACACGCGTGATCTCCTTCTTGAGGAAATCCGCGAATGCATCGCCGCCGAGATAAGCGTCATCCCAGCCCTTCTGCTTCAGGATGTCCTTCCAGGCGTCGGACTTCACCATCTTCTCGACGGCATCGCCGAGCGCCTTGCGCTGCTCCGGCGTGATGCCGGGCGGTGCGACCACCGAGCGCCAGTTGGCGAGCACCAGTTCGATCCCCTGCTCCTTGAAGGTCGGGATGTCGACACCGGGCAGACGCTGCGCCGACGTCACGCCGAGCGCGCGCAGCTTGCCGGCCTTGATCTGGCCGTCGTATTCGCTGAGGCCGGAAATGCCGGCCGTGACCTTGCCGCCGAGAATGGCGGCGAGCGACTCGCCGCCGCCCGAGAACGGAATGTAGTTGATCTTCTTCGCATCGGCGCCGACGGTGCCCGCAAACAGCGCCGCCATCACATGGTCGACGCCGCCCGCCGAGCCGCCGGCAAAGGTCACCTTGGCGATGTCGGCCTTGACCGCGGCGGCGAGATCCTGCGCCGTCTTCAGCGGCGAATTCGCCGGCACGACGATGGCCTGGATCTCCTCGGTGAGGCGTGCGATCGGCGTCACTTGATCGAGTGTCACCGGCGACTTGTTCATGGCGAGCGCGCCGACCATGACGAAGCCGTTCACCATCATCTGGTTGCCGTCGCCCTTGGCGCCGTTGACGAATTGCGCGATGCCGATGCTGCCGCCGGCGCCGGGCACGTTGGTGACCTGGACGCTGCGCGCGATACCTGAGGCAACCAGCGCCTGCTGCATCGAACGCGCGGTCTGATCCCAGCCACCGCCGGGCGCCGCCGGCGCCATCAGCTTGAGCTCGAGTTGCTGCGCAGGCGCCGGACCACTTGCCCCAAGCAACAGCGCGACAACCGCGCCGAACAGGCGCATGCGGGACGAGATCATGGGCTTCCTCCAGAATTTTCAGACGCAGCCCGGCGAACGCTGGCTGCATTCGGTCATGTGGTCGCATCGCCAATCGGAAAGCGATGGTCCCATGGGATCAGGGAATCGCTCGCCGAGCTCGTGTCTGCGTATCCCTAGCGACCATTCGCCACGGCCTTCGGCAAGCCGGAGCGCGCGACTCTTCCGTGCTGCAAATCGCCGCACCTGGCGGATCGTTTTCTGCTCGCCTTGACTTGAGCGGCTCGCCGCCGCGCCGCGGGGATGGCCTGATACGACCTTCAAAATGACGACGGTGCGCCTGTTCAGTCCTAGGAACCTTTGCGATTTTTTCCCGTTCCACCTCCGCCGATTGGTTCGGCTATTGGAGGAGACTGACATGAACGTTAAGGCAATTGTCGCGGCATCGTTGCTTGCCGCTTTCGTCACGCCGGCTTTTGCAGCGGATGAATTCTACGTTGTGCAGGACGTGAAGACGAAGAAGTGCTCGATCGTCGACCAGAAGCCGGTCGACACGACGACCACCACCGTGGTCAGCCCATCAGGCACCATTTACAAGACCCGCTCCGAGGCCGAGACCGGCATGAAGACCGTCAAGGTCTGCAGCTCCAACTGACAGGCGCTCAGCCAAGGAGTTCTCTGATGAAGAAATTTGCCATCGGCTGCATCATGGCCGCAGCATTGGCGACCGCCGCGCATGCGGCGACCACCATGTCCGCCGCCCCGACCGAGAGTTGGACCATCACCAACTATTACAAGCAGAACGTCTACGACCCGAAGGAATCCAAGATCGGAACCATCGACGACGTGCTTGTCGACAAGGCCGGCAAGGTGACCGGCCTCGTCGTTGGCGTCGGCGGCTTTCTCGGCGCCGGCGAGAAGGACGTGATCGTGCCATACACGGCGGTCAAAACTCAGAAGAAAGACGACAAGTGGTGGCTCACCCTCGACGAAACCAAGGACAGCCTGAAGGCTGCGCCGGGCTTCAAGTACGATCGGGCCAGCACGACCTGGAAGCCGGAAGGCAAGTAAGCGCTGAAGTCCCGTCTGCTCGGCTCACGCGCGGACGGGACGCAGTGACGATCCATCACGGGTTGCGCCGGTAACGCGCCGGCGGCCGACCGGACAACGCCGTGAAACGACCACGCTTTCCGCGTGAGCACATCGGCGCTGCAGACGTCGACCTTCTTCATTTCCGGGTGAAAGCCAGCGCGGCAATCCTGTTCACCTTGTCCCCATACGAGGCCCGCTCGTCCTCACACCATGAGGAGCCCTGCGCGGATCTGAGTCAATGCGCACCAGCGACGTGGTATTGAATTCCGATCTCGGCACGTCACAGGCCGGAAAAGTATTCCTCAGCCATGTGAGCGCACGCGCCATCGAGGCTGTGTGCCTCCTGATCGTTGATTCCTTTGACCTCGAAACGCTCATGTCAATTATCCCATGAGTTTGCTTCCTCCGCATACACGATCGTTCCCTTCGCGATGCGCGCGCGAATGAATGACGAAACTTGGCTTTTCGAATTGAAAACGGCGGGGACGGAATTGCCGCCACGCTCGCGTACTATCATCACAACATTGCGCTTGCAGTGTTGGTTCCTCGCGAGCGAAAGATCAAATTGGACAGACAGCGAAATCGGAATCTGCAATCCTCGCTGGCATTTCATCACGAAGCGATTTCGGGATGACATTTTGCCAACCAAGCGATGGTCCCCGGAGGACCAGAACAGCTATTGCGGATGATACGGGAAGCGAGCCTGACGCAGCGAGGGATCGCTCAGAAGCTGGGCGAACTGATGCGGTGAGTACCCGGCTCGCGATCACCAGAAAGCGGCTCGCAGAGGGGAATTAGGGTACCCCTGCAGCACAACGCCGCCCGCTTAAAATACACGCGGGCGGCGCTGGCTCTAGCCCCAGGAGGGTCGTGCAAAATCCTGATGTGTGTTGGTCGCGCGAAGCGCGCAGAGGTCTCATACCCAAGAAGGGGTAACTCGCCCCTGCAGGAATGACCGGAGCGCGGTGACAGCTTGCGATGCCATCCAACCAACGACCCCCGGCACCAGAGGTTTCACAGCACCGGGGATCGCTACTCCCGGGGAGCTTGGGGGCAAAGGCCGGGAGCTGAATACCGACTCCCCCGGTTCCCGTTCGTTCCAGCGGAACCACAGGAACGCGTCGCTCTGCGCAAAAGTTATCGAGCGTCACCGCGCGGTCCCGGTATCCATCGGTGATGAGAACGCCAATTGCGTTCCCGCCCTCTGCCAGCAGGAAAGGACAGCGCATGTTCAGGCGTCGTCGTTTCAAGCAAACGCACTCTCTGCAACATCGCCTTCTCGCAGAGGCCAAGAGCTTGCGCGAGGAAGCAAGCGCTCTTCCCACCGGAATCGAGAAGGAGCGGCTGTTGCAGAAGGCACGGCAGGCCGATACGGCCGCTCATGTGAGCGAATGGCTGTCGTCGCCGGGACTGTTGCCACCTGAATAGGAACACAATCCATCGGATGGCTGTTCCTCACCATTGCTCGAGGAGCAATGGAAATGCCGCGCTATTTCTTTGACATCAGGGACGACGGCGACCTCTACCCCGATGAAGAGGGGCTAGACCTCGCAGATCTGAAAGCCGCCAAGGTTGAAGCTGCGAACACGCTGGCTGGCATCGCCAGGGACGCCGGTCATTCCGGCGGGGAGAATGATGTTGCGGTCGAAGTCCGCACCGACGACGGGCTGGTGTTTCATGCCGCCTTCGTCCTTCATCGATCCAAGCAGTGAGCCACGCACCCCTCCTCCGCCCGCTTCGGGCTGCGACCAACAACTGTCGCGGGAATGCGAGGTTGAACCCTATTCTCGCTGTCGTCGCCCGGCTTGACCGGGCGATCCAGTACGCCGCGGCTCCTCAGCTCAAGCACTGCTGTCTCTGGAATACTGGATCACCCGCTTTCGCGGGTGATGACACGGAGTAGCTGTTTGACCGTTGAATCAGACGGCGTTCCGCCGTCATTGCGAGCGCAGCGAAGCAATCCATGGCTCCGGGTGTTCGGAACGGTGGATTGCTTCGTCGCTTCAGCGCAAAATTGCTTTGCAATTTTGTCGTGAGCTCCTCGCAATGACGCAGGGAGCGCGCCCCCCTACAGTCCCGTATACCCGGCCTTCACATGGTCGGTGCTGCCGTCGAGCTGGCGCAGATAGGTCAGACCGCACACGGTTAACCGATGCGTATCCCGCTCGCCCGCATCGAACAGCGTTTGCACGTACTCTGTCACCTTCGCCCGCGCTTCGTCGCTTGCAGCGGACGTGCGGTTGAGCAGCAGATCGTACGTCTGCATGATCCGATCGATAGCGGCTTCCATTGAAGTCTCCGGGTTGACGCTCAGGCGACCACCAGCGTCTCGACCTCGAACTTCGCGATCGCCTTGTTGGCGAGGCGGAGTCGGTTCAGCTCACCGCGCTGGAACAGCTTCACGATGATGCCGAGCAGGCGCTCATTGGTGGCGAAGGTGTCGGGAATGGCGCCGGATTTGCGCAGATAGTTCGAGGCGATCGCGTAGGCGTCACCGACGACCTCGACATTCAGCACCTCGATCCCGCGCTCGACCAGCATGTCCTGCTTCTCCGTTGGGAAACGAGATAAAGCTCGGGGCATGCCTTGGTTCCTCGCCGGGCCCCATTTATTTTCGCAGGTGCAGCATGAAACAAATGCAACACGAAAAACGCATCGGCCGGGCATGACCGATGCGTTACTGGAGGAGGCTGCCGGTCTTCTCGAGCGGCCGGCTTGGCCATCAGGCGAAGAGAGGAAGGCTCAGAGGCGATACAGGATCTGGTCGGTCCAGAAGCGCTCGAGGCGATGCAGCGACTTGTTGAGGCTCGCGAACTCCTCGTTCGAGATGCCGCCGACCTGCTCGACCGTCTTGACGTGCTTCTGATAGAGCGCGTCGACGATCTTGCGGACTTCCTGGCCCTGCGGGGTCAGGCGAATGCGGACCGAGCGGCGATCGACGCGCGAGCGCTGATGATCGAGGAAGCCGAGCTCGACGAGCTTCTTCAGATTGTAGGAGACGTTGGAGCCGAGATAGTAGCCGCGGGTACGCAGCTCGCCGGCGGTCAGCTCCTTGTCGCCGATATTGTACAGGAGCAGCGCCTGCACCGAGTTGATGTCGGCGCGGCCGCGACGATCGAATTCGTCCTTGATGACGTCGAGGAGCCGGCGATGCAGCCGCTCCACCAAAGTCAGGGCTTCGAGATAGAGCGGCTGCACCGGAGCTTGGCCGGCAGCGCGATCAGCGGCATCCGCCGCCGTTGTCGCAACGGCTTTCATCATGACACTTCCCCTGTTTGTCGTTTTTATCGACTTTATTCGACGAAACTTGTGTCCCGCCTGATAGGTCCAACGTAAGGGGGCCGTTTGAATATCCGCTTAAATAAGAGAATAAAGAGATCATGAATTTAAGACAGTGAATCGTGGATTAAGCTCATGGATCAAGGACTTTTCGCAACTTTTCATTGACGGTGGCAGACCCCTGTTCACGCTTCGTCTGCCTGCCCTGTCACATTCGGAAACAGCATCGTTCGAATTCGAAACGGCGGCGTAACGTGTGTGAGGGAACCCTTTACGGTGACCGATCGGTTACCGGAAAATTCTTTGAAAATTTTATGGGAGTGCATCGGCGGGATCTGCACGCGATGCGCGCAGGCGGACTTCATTCATTGCCGCGGCCAGACCGGTTCCACCGTCAGCCCGCGCAAAGCCGGCCGGCACACGCGCCGAGATCCGGTGAAATGGGTCCCGACGGCAGGTCCCGCAGAGACGCCTTGGGAATGGGGCGCCTCGAATGGGGTGCGATCTGTCGGCACTCACCTAGCAGAACCAGCGGCGCTGTCTTCTCGTTGGGCGCACGGCTGCCAAAAATCGCCAGCCGCCGCCGGCTATTCGTCGCGGTGTCGCAGCCAGGCAACAGTGGATCGGGCCGCGGACCTTATCTATGGCGGGCGTTCGCGCGCCGACATCCAGGCGAGCGCGAGATAGGCCGCGAGCATCAGGGCTTCGAACCCGACCACGGTGAGGCTGCCGCCATAGATGCCCGGAAACATCAGCTCGATGACCGCCATCGACACCACGGTGGTCAGCCAGACCACGGCGCCCCAGGGCGTCGCCAGCCAGAGCCCGACGGCGGCGACGAGCTCGATGACGGCGAAATAGATCGTGGCGGTCTGCCAGGCCATCGACTGGTTCTCAAAGGCCTCCTCCTCGCCCCCGACGAAGCCCGTCACCTGGGCCCAGTGATAGAGGCCCTTGGCGACCGAGACGACGGCCATGATACGCAGGAAGATGACGAGGCGCCGCGTCCACGCATTGTCGTCCGGCTGGATCCGGTCGGACGAGATCGCGCTCACCGAGATGGCGTTGTCGCGCGCCTGATCGCGTGCAGAGGTGTCAGACATCCGAATCGTCGCGCAGCGGCTGCAAAATGGCGTTCATGGCGCAGTCTTGGCCCGCCGGGGACGCAAAATCAATCGCCGTTGCGGCAATTCGGAGGCGCCCAGGATGCAGTGGCGGCGCAATGACGGCGCCTCTGTGAGGTGCTAGAACCGGACCTATATCAGGTCCAGACCAGCCGTCCCTCGAGGAGAAGACAACATGGCGATCAAATTCGGGCGCCGATCGAACTGCGCGACACGCCGCGGCGCCAGACTGATGCCCTCGCCTCCCCCTCGCTCGACCTCACCATCCGGATGCGCCGCAATCGCAAGACCGAATGGGCCCGCCGCCTGGTGCGCGAGAACGTGCTGACCACCGACGACCTGATCTGGCCGATGTTCGTGGTCGACGGCCACAACACCCGCACCCCGGTGGCCTCGATGCCCGGCGTCGACCGGCTCACCGTCGACCAGATCGTGCGCGATGCCGAGCGCGCCGCCAAGCTCAACATCCCCTGCATCGCGCTGTTTCCCTTCACCGAGCCGTCGCTGCGCGACGAGCAAGGTTCGGAAGCGCTCAATCCCGACAATCTGGTCTGCCAGGCGGTGCGCGCGATCAAGAAGGAGTTTTCCGACATCGGCGTGCTCTGCGACGTCGCGCTCGACCCCTTCACCAGCCACGGCCATGACGGGCTGATCGAGGGCGGCAAGATCCTCAACGACGAGACCGTCGCGGTGCTGGTGAAGCAAGCGCTGACCCAGGCCGAGGCCGGCTGCGACGTGATCGCGCCGTCGGACATGATGGACGGTCGCATCGGCGCGATCCGCGAGGCGCTCGACGACAACGGCTTCGGCGACGTGCAGATCATGTCCTATGCGGCGAAATATGCGTCGGCTTTCTACGGCCCGTTCCGCGACGCGATCGGCTCGGCCAAGACGCTGACCGGCGACAAGCGCACCTATCAGATGGACAGCGCCAATTCCGACGAGGCCTTGCGCGAGGTCGAGCTCGACATCGCCGAGGGCGCCGACATGGTGATGGTGAAGCCGGGCATGCCCTATCTCGACATCGTCCGCCGCGTGAAGGACCATTTCGCGATGCCGACCTTCGTCTACCAGGTGTCCGGCGAATACGCGATGATCGCGGGCGCTGCCGCCAATGGCTGGATCGATGGCGAGCGCGCGATGATGGAGAGCCTGGTCGGCTTCAAGCGCGCCGGCGCCGACGGCATCCTCACCTATTTCGCGCCGAAGGCCGCCGAGAAGATCAAGGCGGAGACCTGAGCTCCGTCTGGCCCGCGGCCGGCGCCGTCGGATGCGGGCCACACAGCGGACGCAGTGCGTCGCGTTGCTGTTGCGTCAGCACGGTCAGCGGATAGATCGGCGCGCCGGTCTCGCGGCTGAAGAACGGATGCGGCCACGCCTTTCCACGCAGGCGCCAGCCCAGCACTTTGCCGATGGCGCGCGCGATCAGCGACAGGTTCAATCCGGTCGAGTCCTTCGGCGCCTCGCCGACCGCATATTTTCCGAGAATCGCGCCGACCGGTTTGCCGAATGCTTCATCGGCACGGTCCGCGCCGCCGTCGAACACGGGCGCGACAATTCCGACGAACGGGACCTTTGGCGTCAGCGTGTTGCCGACCGGGGTGTTGCAGCAGGTCGCATACCAGCGGAACAGCCCCTTCGGCGTCAGCCGGAGGCCTGCGATCCTGTCTTGCCCCTGCAAGAAGCTGAGCGATGACGGCGCGACCTGGACGATATCGGTGCCGCCGTGTGCATCGAGCAGATCGGCGCGGCCGAGTTGATGAAGAAACGCTTGGCAATCATCGCAGTAACAGGTCACACGATTGGCCGATTTGGGCGACGGGTTCGAGACGACACCGAAGACCTCTCCGCACCTGCAGCGCAGCCCGATCCGTGTGCTCATGGGTTCCTCTCGGCTTGCCGGACGCAACATACACGTTCCGCGACCGCCGATGGCCGCCGAATCGCCGGAATATTTCGGCTAGTTCATGTTCGCGCGGCCTTGGCAGGCGAACCTCCTGTTCCCATGTCCTGCGCGGGACTTTCATCGGAGGTTGGTCATGTCCTACGGCAATGACGGCGGCACCTGGCGCAGTGAGGCCTGGCGCAGTGAAGCCTGGCGCAACGACGGCGGCGTTCCCCCGCATGCGTTCGATCCGTCGATGCAGCCGGAACTGTTCCGCGGCGTGCTGACGCGGCGTGTGTTTGCGTTCCTGATCGACCTCCTCGTGCTGTCGGTGCCGGTCATCCTGGCGGTGATTTTCATTGCCGTGTTCGGCCTCGTCACGCTCGGTCTCGGCTGGGCGCTGTTCTGGCTGGTGTCGCCGGCCTCGATCGTCTGGGCGATCGTCTATTACGGCGCCTCGATCGGCGGACAGCACTCGGCCACGCCAGGCATGCGCATGATGGATCTGGAACTGCGCACCTGGTACGGCGCACGCGGCTATTTCGTGCTCGGTGCCGTCCACGCGGTGCTGTTCTGGGTGACGATCTCGTTCCTGTCGCCGCTGGTGCTGCTGGTCGGACTCCTCAACGGCCGCCGCCGGCTGCTGCACGACATCATCCTCGGAACCGTGATTATCAACAGCTCGGTCCGGACCCAGGTCACCCCGGCGGCGCGGGCCACTTATTAGGCCCGCCTAAACCAATTGACCGTTAGCCTCCGGGGGGCGATGCTAACGCGGCTGCCTGTATTGTTTGTGGAGCCCGACGATCAGACGTGACCCAGCACTCGCGTGATACTCCTCAGTTCTATCTGACGGCGCCCTCTCCCTGCCCCTATCTGCCGGGCCGGCACGAGCGCAAGGTTTTCACGCATCTGGTCGGCGATAAAGCGGGCGATCTCAATGACTTGCTGACCCATGGCGGCTTCCGCCGCAGCCAGTCGATCGCCTACCGCCCGGCCTGCGACCAGTGCCGGGCCTGCGTCTCGGTCCGGGTGGTCGCCAACGAATTCCGCCCCTCCCGCAACTTCCGCAAGGTACTGGCCCGCAACGCCGACATCATCGGCGAGCAGCGCACCGCGGTGCCGACATCCGAGCAATATTCGGTCTTCCGGGCCTATCTCGACCGCCGCCACCGCAACGGCGGCATGGCCGACATGACCGTGCTGGACTACGCGATGATGGTCGAGGACAGCCATGTCGAGACCCGGATCATCGAGTACCGCAAGCGCAATGCCGACAGCGCCATCACCGGCCGCGGCGACGAGCTGATGGCGGTGGCGCTGACCGACGTGCTCAGCGACGGGCTGTCGATGGTCTATTCGTTCTTCGAGCCGGGGCTTGAGGCCCGCTCGCTCGGCACCTTCATGATCCTCGACCACATCGCCCGCGCCCGCCGGCAGGGGCTGCCCTACGTCTATCTCGGCTACTGGATCGAGGGCTCCAAGAAGATGGACTACAAGGGCCGCTTCCTGCCGCAGCAGCGGCTCGCGCCATCAGGCTGGCTGCGCGTCGATGCCACGGGCGAGGTGCTGGCCGAGCCGCAGGACTAGCGCCTGGTGAGACCAGGCTAAGCTGCAACGGCGTCGAAACTTCACCTCTCCCTTGGGCGAGGTCGATTTGCGCAGCAAATCGGGTGAGGGGTTACGGTCTATCGAGGGAGCAAAAGCCCTCACCCGGATTGCACTGGACGATGCTTCGCATCGCCAGGCGCAATCCGACCTCTCCCCGGCGGGGAGAGGTGAACCAAGACCGCGCCAGGTCGATTCAACTAAAGCTCATCCTGCTATAGCGCGCCTGCGCTAGGTGCCGAAGATCGTGTCGTAGAGCAGCTTCACGTTCAGGATCACGATCAGGCCGGCGACGATCCACGCCGCCAACGCAACCGGGACCGAAATCGCCAACGCACCCATCTTGCGCTTGTCGGACACGAAGCGCACCAGCGGGATCACCGCGAACGGCAGCTGCATCGACAGCACGACCTGGCTGAACACCAACAGCTGCGCGGTGCCGCTTTCGCCATAGAGCGCGGCGACCACGATGACCGGGATGATCGCGATGCCGCGGGTCACCAGTCGCTGCAACCAGTCGGGCAGCTTGAGGTCGAGGAAGCCCTGCATCACGATCTGGCCCGCCAGCGTCGCCGTCACCGTCGAGTTGAGGCCGGAGGCCAATAGCGCCACCGCAAACAGCGTCGAGGCGATGCCGAGCCCGAGCAGCGGCGACAGCAGCTCGAACGCCTGGTCGATCTCGGCGACGTCGGAATGGCCGCTCTTGTGGAAGGTCGCAGCCGCCAGCACCAGGATCGCGGCGTTGACGAACAGCGCCAGCATCAGCGCGATGGTGGAGTCGGTGGTCGCCCATTTGATCGCGTCGCGCCGGCCCTCCTCGGTGCGCGGATAGGCGCGGGTCTGCACGATCGACGAGTGCAGATAAAGATTGTGCGGCATCACGGTGGCGCCGATGATGCCGATCGCGATGTAGAGCATCTCCGGATTGGTGACGATCTCGCGCGAAGGCACGAAGCCGCCGAGCACGCCGGCGATCGGCGGCGCCGCGGCCGCGATCTGGACGGCGAAGCAGACCGCGATCACGATCAACATCGCGATCACGAAGGCTTCGAGGAAGCGGAAGCCGCGATTCATCAACAGCAGCAGCAAGAACGCATCGAGCGCCGCGAGCAGCGCGCCGCCGATCAGGGGAATGCCGAACAACAGCTTCAAAGCGATCGCGGTGCCGATCACCTCGGCGAGGTCGCAGGCGATGATTGCGGCCTCGCAGGCGAGCCAGAGCAGCAGGTTCACCGGCCGCGAATAGGTGGCGCGGCAGGCCTGCGCCAGATCGCGATCGGTGGCGATGCCGAGCCGCGCGGCGAGCGCCTGCAGCAGGATCGCCATCAGGTTCGAGAGCAGGATGACCGACAGCAGCGTGTAGCCGAACTTCGATCCGCCCGCGAGATCGGTGGCCCAGTTGCCGGGATCCATGTAGCCGACAGAGACCAGATAGCCCGGCCCGGCGAAGGCCAGCAGCCTTCGCCACCACAAGCCGCCGGTTGGTACTGCGACGGTTGCGTTCACCTCCGGCAGGCTGCGTGCATGCCCGGCATCGTCCCGCCAGCCGCCCGGCACGGCGCTGGGAGCGGAAACGGAAGAGATTTCAGGGGTCCTCGCATCCATGAAGTCAGGATGGCCGATCTCGCCCACTATTGCAACTAATTTGCAACTGCATCTAGGCTCACGAAAATGATACCGGCCGCGCGTCTTGTAAAGCACTGAGGAAGTGCTTTACGTTAGATGTATGATCAAGCTGCCCGTGGAGACGCCGACCGCGACGCTGCGTTACGCCCTCGCCCCCGACCCGTCGGGCATCGAGGCGATCGAGGCGACCTTTGCGGCCTATGACCGGATGATGGCGATCCTCAACGAGGTGGCTCCCGTCGGCGCCAACCTCGTCTCGCTGCACGCCCAGGCCTACGAGAGGATCCGCAAGGAGACCGGCCTGCCCGCGCGGCTGGTAACGCTCGGTCTGCGCGACCGCGCGAACTACGTCCCGGGCGCCGCCGTCCGCCGGATACCGCTCGACGACAAGTTGTTCGCGATCAAGGGTCCAACTTCACTGACCATTAGCACTGTCAGCGGACGCGTCTTGGTGCCGTTCGACGTGCCGGGATATGTCTCGGGCTGGGAAAGCCCCTTCCCGGCGCACCTGGTCTCGGATGGTCGCGGCTACGAAATCCACATCGCCGTCAAATCCAAATCAGTCCAACCGGAGGAGAAGACCATGCTTCACGAAGGCATCCTTGCGCGCATGGGCCGGCTTCTTGCCGCCATCGCGAGCCAGACCATCGACAACGTCGAGAGCAACAACAAGGTGGCGCTGGTCAAACAGGCAATCCGCGAGATCGACGCCGGCGCCGACGAAGCGCGCTATGCGCTCGGCAAGTCGCGCGCCGAGGAATTCCGCTTGAAGAAGCGCCGCGAGGAGCTGGATACCGAGACGGCTGCTCTGAACGAGAAGATCCGTCTCGCACTTGCGGAAAATCGCGAGGATCTCGCGCGTGCCGGCGTCGCGCGACAAATTGACCTGGAGTCGCAGGTGATCGCGCTGGAACGCGCGATGGATTTCATCGAGCTCGAAATCGATGAGCAGACCAAGGCGCTGCAGGCCATGCTCGGCGCGCGGCGCGAGGCTGAGACAAGATTAACCGATCTCGAACAAAGCCTGATCCGCGAGGCCAAGGACGAAACCAGCCGGGGCCCATCGACGACCAATACATTGAGTGCTGAACGCGCCATGGCGGCGATCGCCCGGGTCACCGGTGTTCCCGCTGCAAGCGTGCTCGGCGACAAGGAGCTTGACGAACTCGATCGCCTGCACCGCGAAAAGGAAATCGCGGCGCGGCTTGAAAGGATCAAGTCAGAAAAATGAGTGTAGTTGGCGACATTCTGCTCGCCCCCGACGTGCGGCCCTTCGCGGTCGCGGCTGCGATCATGGTGGCACTTGGCGGTATCGAACTGCTCACCACCATGGTCGGACTTTCGATCAGCGAACTCATCGGCAAGGATTTCGCGGTCGAGGCCGAGAGCCACAATGCTCTCAGTGGCCTGTTTCTCTGGATCAACGCCGGGCGGCTTCCCCTCCTGATCCTGATCATCCTGATCCTCGGCATATTCTCGATCGGAGGCTTCCTGCTTCAGGGAATGGCGCATGCCGTAGGCACCGCCATCCCGGTCTCGATTGCCGCGGTGGTAGCTGCTGCCGGCAGCGTCCCCGTGATCAGAAACACCAGCCGCGGTCTCGCCCGCATCATTCCGCGCGACGAGAGCTACGCGGTCAATGACAGCGACTTTGTCGGCAAGGTCGCAACCGTGTCGGTCGGCCCGCTCGATCAGGGCCTGCCCGGCAGGGTCCGTCTCAAGGATGTCTTCGGCAACTGGCACACCGTGTCGGCGCGTGCCAGCGCAGAGTCCGAGGCATTGCCGGTCGGCGCCAGCGTACTGCTGGTCGATCGCGATGCCAGAGGCTTCATCGCGATTGCCGCTCCATCCGATCTCGTCGAACAACAATCTTCCAACAGGGCATAACACATGTGGGAACTTGCTATACCCGTCGCCATCGGCGTCATTGCCATTCTCGTTATCGGTCTGCTGTTCGCAAAGCTCTACAAGCGCTCCACGCGCGATGAGGCCTATGTCCGCACCGGCCTCGGCGGCCAGAAGGTGGTGCTCGACGGCGGCTCGCTGGTGCTGCCGATCTTTCACTCCACCGCCGCGGTGAACCTGAAGACGCTGCGGCTCGAGGTCGCACGCGGCGGCCCGGACTCGCTGATCACCAAGGACCGCATGCGAGTCGACATCGGCGCCGAATTCTATCTCCGCGTCAAACCCGACTCGTCGTCGATCGCGCTCGCCGCGCAGACGCTCGGCAACCGCACCAACGACGCGGCCGAGTTGCGCGAACTGGTTGAAGCCAAGTTCGTCGACGGCCTGCGCTCGGTCGCCGCCACCATGAACCTGGAGGAATTGCAGGAGCAGCGCGCGACTTTCGTCAAGGCGGTGCAGGACGCGGTCGGCGCCGACATCCAGAATAACGGCCTCGAGCTCGAATCGGTGTCGCTGACTCGGCTCGACCAGAGCGACATCAAGCATTTCAACCCGAGCAATTTCTTCGACGCGCACGGTTTGACCACGCTGACCAAGATCACCAAGGAGCGCGAGCAGGAGCGCAACCAGATCGTCCGCACCACCGAGGTCAACATCGCCCAGCAGGACCTGGTGGCGCGGCAGACCACGCTGACGATCGAAAGCACCAAGCGCGAGGCCGAGCTCGCCCAGCAGCGCGACATCGCCAACAAGACCGCGGCGATGCGCGCGCAGACGGCGCAGGTCGAGCAGACCGCGCTGCAGAACGAAGCCGAATACCGCATCCAGCAGGAGCTCGCGGTCGCCAACAAGCAGACCGAGGCCAACCAGGCCCGCGACACCCGCAAGATCGAGGCTGATCTCGCGGTCAAGCGCCGCAATACCGAGATGGAGCGCGACCTTCAGATCGTCGCCCAGGAAAGCGCGATCGCGGTCGCGGCCAAGAGCAAGGAGCAGTCGGAGGCCCAGACCATCGCCGAGACCGCGCGTGCCGTCGCGATCGCCGCCGAGGAAAAGGTCACCACCGCCCGCGCCACCGAAATCGCCGAGCGCGACAAGATCATCAACGTGATCGCGGCGCGCAAGGCGGCCGAGACCGACGCGATGCCGATCACGGTGATGGCCGAGGCCGAACGCCAGGCCGCCGCCAACAAGGCGGAAGCCACCAACGTGCTCGCCAAGGCCGATGCGGCGGCCGCCACCACCCGTGCCGCCGGCGTCAAGGCGCTCGGCCAGGCCGAAGCTGAAGTCGCGACGATGAAGGCAGAGGCGCGCAACAAGCTCAGCGCCGACATGATCGACTACGATCTCAACCTCGCGCGGATCAACGTGATCCCGAGCGCCCTCGCCGAGGCGGTGAAGCCGATCGAGAAGATCTCCGACATCCGGATCTTCGACACCGGCAGCATGCTTGGCCGCGGTAGCGCCAACGGCCATGCCAATGGCAATGGTGGTCTCGGGCTCGGCGACGGCCTCGCCGCGCAATTGCTGTCGGTCTCGGCATTCAAGCCGATGATCGACAAGATCCTCACTGAGGCAGGCTTCCCCGCAGGCCCCGACGCCATGACCAACCTATTGAGTGCGCTGCGTGCCACTCAAGCGGAAGTACCGGCCCCGTCCATCGACAGCACGGCAACGCCGCCGGCCACCGTATCGGGAACCGGCCACGCGACGCTTGGTCCGAGGTCGTAGCACACGCACGCACGATCTCAGCCAGCTTTTGATCCCGAACCTCGATGGCCTAGTCAGGCACTGAACATCGCATCGACAAGGCCCGCCGTCCGGCGGGCCTTTTTTTGGCGTTATCGGGAAACGGGTGGGATCGGACGTCGTCCAACCACACACTATGGCCAGATCACATTTAAGGGATTCTGCCATGTCCGCGGATACACCTAGCCTGCCGGCCACTTTCAATCGCCTGGCCTGGTCCAACCTCGCCGCGCAATCGGCCGAACAGATCGCGCTTGCGGCCGCACCCATCGTCGCGGTGCTGGTGCTCGGCGTCGGCGAGGGCCAGACCGGCCTGTTGCAGACCGCGCTGACGCTGCCGTTCATCCTGTTTGCGACTCCCGCCGGCCTGCTGGCCGACCGCGTGTCGCGGCGCTGGGTGATGGCAGGCTCCGAGGCCCTGCGCGCCGCGGCATTGGCCGCGATCCTGCTGTTGCTATGGCTCGGCGCGATGACCCTGCCGCTGCTCGCCTTGCTCGGCTTCATCGCGGTCTGCGGCACGGTTGCCTACAGCGTCGCCGCCCCTGCGCTGGTGCCGTCGCTGGTGACGTCGCAGCAATTGCCGGCCGCCAATGCCCGCATCGAGCTG
>NZ_JACMYK010000099.1 GCF_020889785.1 Bradyrhizobium acaciae | reverse complement strand
GCATCCTTCGAGGCTCGCCCAGCGGCGCAATTGCGCCGCAAGGCTCGCACCTCCAGCGACAACGGCAAAGCCGTTGCGCGGGGATGACGGTTCGAGAGCTTTCGCCAGGACGACAGCTGTGATGAAATTGAATGCGACGTCATCGTGACGGCCGCATATCGCGTTCACACCAAGAGGCACCATGACCGACACCATCGAAGCTCCCGACGGCGGCTACCGCTTCATGCCCGGCGTCAGTCAGTATTCCTGCGGCATCGGTGCTCTGCCCGGTTATGCCATCGAGCGGGTCAGGTTCTCTGACCCGGTCCCCTTGAGCACGGGTTTTGAACGGATTGCCGATATCATCCGCGACGCCGGCCGTCCGCTGACGGCATTCGGAGCCTGCGAACTGCGTTCGCCGGCGCCGTTCACCGAAGATGGGTTCAAGGCCTTCAACGAGATCTACATCAAGACGCTGGTTGCCTGGGGCGTGATGCGCGACGGCGTCAATCCGGTGGCGCGCAGCAACGTCTGTCCGAAATTCGATCCGCCAGGAGAGCCGAGTTTCCACGCCTTCTGCTACACGGTGCCGGCTGCAAAGGACGCTCCCACGAGCTTTGTCGTGGCCGGCAGCGGCGAATCGGTCGAGGGCAAGGCCAATTATCGCGATCATACCGTCGCGCTCGGTGACACCAGTCCGGCCGGCATCCTGGCGAAGGCGAAATTCGTCCTTGGCGAGATGGAACGCCGGATGAGCGCGTTCAGCGGTTACTGGCGGGACACCACCGCGGTGCAGCTCTACACCGTGCACGATGCCTATCCGGTGCTCGAAAGCGAATTCGGTCGCCGTGGCGTGCTTCGCAGCGGCCTGACCTGGCATTTCGACCGGCCGCCGGTGGTCGGGCTCGATTTTGAAATGGATTGCCGGCGCGTGCATCTCGAGCGTGTGGTGTGATGCATCGGTCGCGCCACGCATCAAAAGCGCGTGTGGGTGCACGTGGAAGCGTGTGCCCTTTCTTGACACGGATCGCGTCAACCGTTTCCCTTCATCAACGAGGTCAGCGGCTGGGTGAACGCGGGTGCAGAACGAATCTGTGATCAGGCGGCGGGATTTGCTGGCGCTGATCGGGACCATCGCCGGCAGTTCGGCGATGTATCAGGCGATGACGAGCCTCGGCTTCGCGTCCGAGTCCGCCTACAAGGGGCCGCTCAAGCTCGCGGGCGACGTGAAGGGCGCGTCGGTGCTGATTCTCGGCGCCGGGCTTGCAGGCATGACGGCGGCGCTGGAGCTGCGCAAGGCCGGCTACAAGGTCCAGATCCTCGAATTCAACAGCCGCGCCGGCGGCCGCAACTGGTCGATCCGCGGCGGTGACAGCTTTACCGAGCTCGGCGGCTTCAAGCAGACCTGCCAGTTCGAGCAGGGGCTCTACCTCAATCCCGGCCCGTGGCGGATTCCCTATCATCACCGCGCGCTGCTCGATTATTGCCGCCGGCTCAATGTGACGCTGGAACCCTTCATTCAGCTCAACCACAACGCCTATCTGCACGCGACGCGTGCATTCGGTGGCAAGCCGCAGCGCTTCCGCAGCATCAAGGCGGATTTCCAGGGCCAGGTGTCGGAGCTGCTCGGGAAAGTCAGCCAACAGGGCAAGCTCGACGAACTCGTCACCAAGGAAGATCGGGAGATCCTGCTGCAAGCGCTGCGCGACTGGGGCGCGCTGGATCGCGACTACAAGTACAATGCCAATCTCGGCTCCGCCGAGTTCCGTGGTTATGCCCGCGATCCCGGCGGCGGCTTGATGGGCGATCCGCTGCCCAGCGATCCGATCTCGCTGCAGGAGCTGTTGCGGTCGCGGATGTGGCGCTATTTGCAGTCCTATGCGCGCTACGATTTCCAGATGACGATGTTCCAGCCGGTCGGCGGCATGGACATGATCGGCAAGGCGTTCGCGCGCGAGGTCGGCGATCTCATCCGCTATAATGCCAAGGTGACGCAGATCCAGCAGAACGGCTCCGGCGTCACCGTGAGCTATGTCGACACCGCCAGCCCATCCGCGGTGCAGCAGGCGACCGCCGACTGGTGCATCTGCACCATTCCGCTGCCGATCCTGAGCCAGCTCCAGGTCGATGTCAGCGCGCCGATGAAAAATGCGATCGAGTCCTTGCCCTATGCCGCCTCGGTGAAAGTCGGGCTGCAGTTCAAGCGGCGGTTCTGGGAGGAGGATGAAGCGATCTATGGCGGCATCAGCTACACCGACCTGCCGATCCGGAATATCGGCTACCCGAACTATGGCTTCAACCGCGGCGGCCGCGGCGTCGTGCTCGGTGCTTATTTGTATGAGGGCGCCAATTCCTTCGAGTTCACCGCGATGACGCCGGCCGAGCGGGTCGCGAGCGCGGTCGAGTTCGGTGCCGCGATCCATCCGCAATACAAGAGCGAGTTCGAGAACGGCGTCGCGGTGGCCTGGCATCGGGTGCCGTTCACGCTCGGCTGCGCCGGCGAATGGACCGAGGCCGGGCGCGCGCAGCACTACCGCAATCTCTGCCAGATCGACGGCCGCATCGCGCTCGCGGGCGAGCACGCGTCGCAGCTGCCGGCCTGGCAGGAGGGTGCCATCCTGTCGGCGCTCGACGCCATTACCCGATTGCACGAACGCGTGGTGAAGACGTGATGATGCGGGCCAGCATACCGGCGATCGTCACGGTGACGCTTGTCACGTCGACGCTGCTGTCAGCCGGCGCGGCCGTTGGGCAGGACAGCGGGGCGGCCAAGCGCACCTTCTCCTCGGGTTACCGTTTCGTGGAAATGACCGGCGAGGAGCTGTTCGCGAATGTCTGCCAGGGCTGCCACATGCCGGACGCGACGGGTGCGAGCGGCGCCGGCACCTATCCGTCGCTCGCCGGCAACAAGAATCTCGAATCCGGCAGCTATCCGATCTTCCTCGTCGTCAACGGCCGCCGCGGCATGCCGGCGTTCGGCGACATGATGACCGATGGCCAGGTCGCCGCCGTTGTGAATTATCTGCGGACGCACTTCGGCAACACCTATCAGGATGCGGTGACGACCAAGGATGTTCAGGATGCCCGCCGCTAACAATTTACCCGGGGAGAGTTTGAATGAAGTTCATCTGTATCGCGCTGGGCGCCGCGCTGTCGGCGATGGCGACCGCAGCCTCTGCGGAAGTGGTCAGGCATCCGATTCCCAACTCGACATTCCCGATCGCACAGGCCGTGACCGTGACCGGCAATACCACGACGGTCTATGTCAGCGGACAGGTGCCGCCGATCGCCAACAAGGATGCCGATCCCTCGAGCCCGCAGGCCTATGGTGACACCAAGACCCAGACCGTCGGCGTGCTCAATCGCATCAAAACCATCCTGGAGGGCCAGGGGCTCGGCATGGGTGACGTGGTCAAGATGCAGGTGTTCCTGGTGCACAACGCGTCTGCGCCGATGGACTTCAAGGCCTTCATGGAGGGCTACACCCAGTTCTTCGGCGGCAGCCAGCCGAACCTGCCGGCGCGGTCGGTGCTCGGTGTCGCGGCACTGGCAAATCCCGGCTTCCTGGTCGAGATCGAGGTGATCGCGGTCAAGGATACGAAATAAGGGCTCCAAATAGCGTGCACGAAACTGCGGAGCATGCGCGCGGAAATTGAAGGGCTCGCCGTCTTGCCAAAGCGCGTGCCGCCTGTCTGAATTCGCTCCCGAGACGGTGGAATTCTGGGAGAGCACGATGTCGCACAAGGCTGGAGACATGGTCCGATCGTTGCAGTTTGCGGCGGCGCTCGGTTCAATGCTGGTGGCAACCGGCGCTGCGGCGCAGGGGCTGACCGAGCAGCAGCAATTTGCCCGCGGCATCTACCAGGAACTGGTCGAGATCAACACGACCACCGCGACCGGCGATACCCAGAAGGCGGCGGAAGCGATGGGCGCGCGGCTCCGCGCTGCGGGCTTCCCCGAGGCCGACGTGCACGTGTTTTCGCCGGCGCCGCACAAGGGCAATCTGGTCGCGCGGCTGCACGGCTCCGGCGCGCGCAAGCCGATCCTGCTGGTCGCCCATATCGACGTCGTTCCCGCCCTCCGCGAGGACTGGACGGTCGATCCGTTCAAGCTCACCGAGCAGGACGGCTATTTCTACGGCCGCGGCTCGAGCGACGACAAATACATGGCCGCCTCCTTCGTCACCAATCTGATCCGCTACAAGAAGGAGGGCTACACGCCCGACCGCGACATCATCGTGGCGCTCGAGACCGACGAGGAAATCCTCGATTCCAACGGTCTTGGCATGCAGTGGCTGATCAAGAACCACCGCGACCTGATCGATGCCGAGTTCGCGCTCAACGAAGGCGGCGGCGTCGGCCTGAAGAACGGCAAGGCGATCCGCAACAGCGTGCAGACCAGCGAGAAGGTCTCGGTCGGCTATCAGCTCACGGTGAAGGATAGCGGCGGCCACTCATCGCTGCCGCGCAAGGACAATGCGATCTATCGGCTCGCCGAAGGCCTCGTGCGGCTCTCCAACTACAGCTTCCCGATGAATCTCAACGAAACCACGCGGATCTATTTCACGAAGACCGCGGAGGTCGACAAGTCGCATGCCGACGACATCAGGGCAATTCTGGCGCCGAAGCCTGACCCGGCGGCGCTGGCGCGATTGTCGGAGAGCCCCGGCTACAACGCCCAGCTCCGCACCACTTGCGTCGCGACCATGCTGGAGGGCGGCCACGCCATCAACGCATTGCCGCAGCTGGCGACCGCCAAGGTGAACTGCCGGATCCTGCCCGGCGAGCCGGTCGATGGTGTCCAGGCAACGATCGAGCGCGTGCTCGCCGACAAGCAGATCGAGGTGACCCCGACCGGCAAGGCGGTGCTGAGCCCGCCGTCACCGCTGAACGAGGAGATCATGGGTTCGATCGAGAAGCTGTCGAAGGAGTTCTGGCCGGATGCGGCGATCGTCCCGGTCATGAGCACCGGCGCGACCGACGGCAGCTATCTGCGCAATGCCGGAATCCCGACCTACGGTCATTCCGGGCTCGGTGCTGATGTCGACGACAACCGGAACCATGGCAAGGACGAACGCGTGCTCGTCAAATCGTTCTACGAAGGTCAGGACTACCTCTATCGACTGGTCAAGATGCTCGCCGGCGGGAAGTGATGGCTGACAGCAAGACAAAGACACGGGTCGCGGTCGCCGGCCTCGGCGCAATCGGCACCGACGTCGTCAAGGCGCTCGACCAGGGCATCGAGGGCCTGACGCTGGTTGCGGTGTCGGCGAACAGCCCGGACAAGCACCGCGGCTGGGTCGCTGGGCTCAAGTCTGCGCCGGAGCTGGTGCCGATCGAACAGCTCGCCGATGTGGCCGACATCGTGGTCGAGTGCGCGCCGAGCAAGGTGGTGCGTTCGATCGTGGCGCCGGTGGTCGCGCGCGGCAAGACCGCCGTGGTGCTCAGCGTCGGCGCGCTGTTGCAGAACGAGGACCTGGTCGACATCGCGCGAGCCCATGGCGGCCAGATCATCGTGCCGACCGGCGCGCTGATCGGGCTCGACGCGGTGACCGCGGCGGCGATCGGGACCATTCATTCGGCAAAGCTCGTCACGCGCAAGCCGGTCGCCGGTCTCCTCGGCGCGCCGCATCTGGTCGAGAACAACATCCGGATCGATGACATCACCGAACCGCTGCGCATCTTCGAGGGCAGCGCGCGCGACGCCGCCAAGGGCTTTCCCGCCAATCTCAACGTCGCAGTGGCGCTCTCGCTCGCCGGCATCGGCCCCGATCGCACCAGGGTCGAGATCTGGGCGGACCCGACGGTAACGCGCAACACCCACCGGATCGAGGTCGATTCCGATTCCGCGCGGTTCTCGATGATGATCGAGAACATCCCGTCGGAAAATCCCAAGACCGGCCGCATCACCGCGCTGTCGGTGATCGCCTGCCTGCGCAAGCTGCGTGCGTCATTGCGGATCGGGACGTGATGAAGATTGCGCCCGACGATCTCCTGCTGATCATCGACGTGCAGAATGATTTCTGCCCCGGCGGCGCGCTGGCGGTGGCCGGCGGCGATGCCGTCGTGCCGGTCGTCAACCGGCTCGCCGCGCGGTTCGACCATGTCGTGCTGACCCAGGACTGGCACCCGGCGGGCCACAGCTCGTTTGCGACCTCGCATCCCGGCACGGCGGCGTTCTCCTCGATCACCATGCCCTATGGGCCGCAGACGTTGTGGCCGGATCACTGCATCCAGGGCACGTCCGGTGCCGCGTTTCATCCCGACCTCGCAACCGATCGGGCCGAGCTCGTGATCCGCAAGGGGTTCCGTGGCGCGATCGATTCCTATTCGGCGTTCTTCGAGAACGACCGCAAGACGCCGACCGGGCTCGCCGGCTATCTGCGCGAGCGCGGCCTCAAGCGCGTCATGATGGCGGGGCTGGCGACGGATTTCTGCGTGCAATATTCGGCGCTCGATGCGCGGCGGCTCGGCTTCGAGACTACGGTCGTGCTGTCGGGCTGCCGCGCCATCGACCTCGGCGGCTCGCTCGCCGCGGCCACCGCCGCAATGTGCGAGGCCGGCGTGGCGCTTGTCGAGGAGATCCCCTGAGCCTCGCCTAACAGGGGCAAAAACCATTGTTTTAACTGGCCTTTTGTTCTAATCCCCAGCCGTTGATGATCATGCAGCGGAGCTTTCGTGTCGGGACAGGTTTTGCGGATAGGGACGCGCAAGAGCGCGATGGCGCTCGCGCAGACGGACGAGGTCGCACGGCTGCTGCGTGCCTCGGCACCGGACCTCGCCGTGGACATCGTCAAGTTCGAGACCCGCGGCGACCAGGACCAGACCAGCAAGCTGTTGCGCCATGGCGGCAAGGGCGGCGCCTTCGTCGCCGAGATCCGCGAGGCGATGCGCGTGGGCACCTTGCAGGCCGCGATGCATTCGCTGAAGGACGTGCCGGGTAATGAGGAGACGCCGGGTCTCGTCCTTGCCGCGATGCTGGCGCGCGATGCCGCCAATGACAGCCTCGTGCTGCGGCCGGGCTTGTCGTTGGACACGCTGCGCGCCGCTCGCGGCAAGGGCTTCATGATCGGCACCAACGCGGTGCGCCGCGCCGCCTATCTGCGCCGGCTGTTTCCCGAGGCGACTGTAATCCATTATCGCGGCGCCGCGGATACGCGAGTTGCAAAACTCGATCGCGGCGACAAGCAGCGGCTGCCCGGTGGCGGCGAGGTGGGACCGGCGGATGCGCTGGTGATGGCACGCTCCGGCCTGGCGCGCATCGGCATGACCGCGCGCATCGCGCATGATTTCTCCGTCGGCGAAATGCTGCCGGCGGTCGGCCAGGGCATCGTCGCGGTCGAATGTGTCGAGACCGACTGGGCGACGCGCGCGCGGCTTGCCTCGATCGACAACGCGCCGTCGCGCCTTGCCGCCGAGGCCGAGCGCGAGGTGCTGTGGGTGCTCAACGGCCATTGCAATTCGCCGATCGCCGGCCACGCCACGCTGACCGGAAACGAGATGGCGCTGCGCGCCTCGGTGCTGGATGAGGCCGGCTCAGGCTTCATCGAGGTGACGCGGCACGGCCCGGCGGACCGGCCGCGCGAACTCGGCCGCGCCGTCGGTATGGAGCTGCTGGAGAAGGGCGCCGCCGAGATCATCGCGCGCACCCGGGTGGGCGAATAGCGCCTGTTATTGCGCCCGTAGTGGCCAGCTTTCGACGATGCGGAAACGTGACGCACCATCGGCTTGCTTGAACAGCGCGATGCGGTCGATCGCCAGCGTCGCAAGCGCGATCGCCGCGAATCGCTCGCGCAGCCGCGCCATGATCGGGCCGCGCCGCTCGTCGCTCAGCCGTCCCGTCAGCGTCATGTGGAAGCGGAATTCCTCCATGACGTAAGGATAACCCCAGCGGTTGAGATAGTCGCGCTGCCGCTCCGTGAGACGTTCTGGTTTGCGCCGCGCGCGATCCTCCGGCGTGAGTGGCGCGCGGAACGCGTCGAACTCGGTGACGCAGTCGGCGGCAAGCTGCTGCAGATCATCCGAGCGGCGGGCTGGAATCACGGCGACGAAGCCGCTGATGGCGTCGACGACAGGTTCGATCACCGGAATCCGCCGCGCGCGACCGGCGAAGGCGGCACAGGCGTCGAGAAGCTCGGCCTCGCTCCGGCCTTCGGCGAGCGAAGTCGGCGCCTTCAGCGTGGCGTGGAAGCCGTATTTGCGCGGATCTTCCGTCACCTCGCGCCAGTCGGGCGCAACGCCATCGGGAAACGGCAGGTCGACGCCATCAACGGCATCGTAGCCGAGCAGCGTCGAACCGAAACGGTGCAGGGCGCTGTCGGGTGACGGCGCATAATAGATCGCGTAGCGCGGAGTGTTGGCCATGGGCTGAGCTACGCCGCCGCAACCGTCTTGTGCGGCGCGAACGAATGAACGAGGCAGCTCGCATCGGCCAGATGCACCAGCCGTCCGGCCGCGATCACGGCGACGATGCGCGGTCGCCGCGGCATCTTGTCGTCGACGACGATGATATCGGCGCGGCGGCCGGCGGCGAGTGCGCCGCGATCGGTGAGCCCTGCGGCGTGTGCCGGCGCCGACGAGATCAAGTCCCAGGCTTTGGCAAGCGGCAGGATGCCGTCGGCGGCGAGGCGGAACGCGGCGAGCAGCTGCGCCGGATAATAGTAATCCGACGCCAGCACCGAGCAGAGGCCCTGCGCGATCATGTCGGACGCCTTGGTCCAGCCGGTGTGGCTGCCGCCACGCACCACGTTGGGTGCGCCGAACACGATGAAGTCGCCGGCGGCTGCGGCATCGCGCGCGGTCTCCTCATTGACGGGGAATTCCGCGATCGTCGCGCCCAGCGCCCGAAACGCCTGACGCATCGCCGGACTGTTGTCGTCGTGCGAGAGCATGCGGATATCAGCCGCGCGTGCGGCCGCAGCCAGCCGCGCGATCGAGGCGGGTACCTCGGGACGGCGCGCCACGACCCGATCGAGCATGTCGTTGACGGCTTCGAGCGAGAGTCCGGTGCGTTCGGCCAGCTGGTTACGCTTCTTCGGCTTGACGTTGCTGTGGTCGTTGAAAGCGAACAGATCGATGCGGCCCTCGGTCAGCCATTGAATGATCTCGGCCTCGGCCTCGAGATTGTGGGTCTCGTGACGCAGATGGAAGCGTGTATCGGCGGCGAGCTGCGGCCGCAGCGCCTCGATCGCATCGAGCAGCTTGCGCGCATTGTCCGCGCTGCGCAGGCCGGGCTCCCACGACCAGGTCGTGCCATGGAACACGGTGGTGATGCCGTTGGCGATTGCCTGCCGGTCGCTATCAACAAGCGCGACGTCGGTCGGGAAGTCGACGCCCGGGCGTGGCATCATTTGCCGCTCGAACGCGTCGCCGTGCAGATCGATGATGCCGGGCAGCACCAGCAGGCCGCCGGCATTGATGTAGAGCGCTGCGCGACCTTGCTCCGCGTCGAGCGCGCCGATGTCGCGGCCTGCGGTCCGCAGCGAGGTCTCGACCAATGCGCCGTCAACCAGCGTACGTCCGCCCTCGATGAAAATGTCCGTCACGATGCGGCGCTCCGTTGCTTGTCCTCTGATTGGGATACGACCTTGGTCTCATACTTGTCGAGGAATTCCTCGACTGCGAGCTTGCGAAAGTCGGGCAGGACACGGCGAAGTGTTTCGTGATCCCAGTCCCACCACGCGAGCGCGGCAAGGCGATCCGCTATTGTCTCGGAGAAGCGCCGCTTCACCGGACGTGCCGGATTACCGGCAACGATGGTGTAGGCGGGGACGTCCTTGGTCACGATCGCACCAGCGGCGACGACGGCGCCGGTTCCGATATTCCGTCCCGGCAGCAGGACCGCGCCATGACCGATCCAGACGTCATGGCCGATATGCACGTGATGCGCACGTCGCCAGTTGAAGAAGTCGGCGTCGTCGCTCTCTCCGGGAAAATATGTGCTGGCGCGATAGGTGAAATGCGCCTGCGTCGCGCGATGCATCGGGTGGTCGCCGGGATTGATCCGGGTCATCGCCGCGATCGAGCAGAACTTGCCGATCGACGTGTAAGTGATCTGGCTGTCGTTCACCACGTAGGAATAGTCATCCATGCTCACTTCAAGCAGGATCGTGCGCGCGCCGATCTCGGTATATTTGCCGAGCTTGCTCTCGCGAACCGACGCAGTCGGGTCGACAGTCGGCACAACCGAGAGTGTTTTTCCGGCCATCATGGCCTCCGCAATCTTGTAAATCTTTGGCTTCCGGGGAGATGCGCGCTCGTCTTCGGGGCGCTTGATGACAGCATCATGACGTTGCGATGACGGCAGTGAGGGGTGTGGACGATCGACGCACCGCAGCGCTGCCGTCACATAACTGTAAAACGCGGGGGATAGCGATGGCCCAACGAGGCGCGGTTGGAGCATTACATGCTGGTGGTGGAAGGTTTGACGTGCCGTTTCGGCACGAAAGCCGCAGTCGACAACGCGTCTTTTTCGATCGCGCCGGGCAGCTTTGTCGGCGTGATCGGCCGCTCCGGCGCCGGCAAGTCGACGCTGCTGCGGATGATCAACCGTCTTGCCGATCCGACCTCCGGCCGTATCCTGTTTGAAGGCACCGACGTCACCGCGCTGCGCGGCAAGGCGCTGCGGCAGTGGCGGGCGCGCTCGGCGATGATCTTCCAGCAGTTCAATCTGGTCGGCCGTCTCGACGTGCTGACCAACGTCCTGATGGGCCGGCTCGCCCAGATCCCGTCCTGGCGCTCGCTGGCGCAGGTCTGGCCGGAGCAGGACAGGGCGCTGGCGCTGTCGGCGCTCGAGCAGTTCGACATTGCCCAGCTCGCGGCGCAGCGCGCCGACCAGCTCTCCGGCGGCCAGCAGCAGCGGGTCGCCATTGCTCGCGCGCTAGTGCAGGAGCCCGACATCATTCTCGCCGACGAGCCGATCGCCTCGCTCGATCCGCGCAACACCAAGATCGTGATGGATGCGCTGCTGCGCATCAACAAGCATTTCGGCATCACCGTGCTCTGCAACCTGCACTCGCTCGACCTCGCGCGCACCTATTGCGACCGCCTGATCGGGATGGCGGCGGGCCGCGTGGTGTTCGACGGCGCGCCCGCGGCGCTGACCGACCATATCGCCCGCGAGCTCTATGACCTCGAGGCCAATGACGTCATCGGCGCGGCGCCGTTGCCCGCGCGCGACGGCGCGACAGCTCCGGCACTCGGCACCGCAGCCGCGGCCTGAGCGTCGCATTACCGAAATCAGGGCAACCGGGCATTTCGCCCGGCCAACACGCGTAACCACCAAAGAGGGGTAACATGATCACTCGTCGCATCATTCTGGCCGCCGCCGCCGCGCTGGCATTCGCCGGCTCGGCTTCGGCCGAGGACTGGAAAGCCAAGTATCCGGAGATCACCTTCGCCGTGATCCCCGCCGAAAACGGCTCCGGCGTCACCGAGCGCTACGGTCCGCTCACCGAGTATCTGACCAAGGAGCTCGGCATCAAGGTGAACCTGCGCGTCGCCAACGACTACGCGGCCGTGATCGAGGGCCAGCGCGCCGGCAACATCCACATCGGCTATTACGGCCCGGCGTCGTTCGCCCGCGCCCGTCTCACCGGCGTCAAGACCGACGCGTTCGTGATCGACGTCAACGCCGACGGTTCGAAGGGCTACTATTCGGTGTTTTACGTGCTCGCCAAGAGCCCGTACCAGAAGGTCGAAGACCTCAAGGGCAAGAACCTCGGCCTGGTCGATCCGAACTCGACCTCCGGCAACAACATGCCGCGCTTCAAGCTCAACGCGATGGGCATCGATCCGGAAACCTATTTCTCCAAGGTCGTGTTCACCGGCAGCCACGAGAACGCCGTGCTGGCGCTCGCCCAGGGCACCGTCGACGTCGCCGCCAACTGGTGGAACGCCGACGACGATTCCAATCTGACCCGCATGCTCGCCAAGAACATGGTGAAGTCGAGCGACGGCACGCCGCTGAAGAAGGAAGACTTCCGCATCATCGTGAAGTCCGACCTCATCATCAACTCGCCCTATGCCTATCTCGAGAGCCTTCCCGACGACATGAAGGCGAAGATCAAGCAGGCTTTCCTCGACATGCCGAAGAAGGATCCGGAAGCCTTCAAGAAGCTGTCCGACGGCAAGAACCTGCCGTGGCAGCCGGTCACCAACGCCGACTACGACAAGACCATCGAGCTGATCAAGTTCGTCGACGCGCTGCGCAAGAAGGCGTCCTGATCGCACATCCCCGCTGAACCGGGCCGGGTTTCGAGACCCGGCCCTTTTCGTTCATCCCTCGAGCAGACTGGCCCGCATCGATGGCGACCGCCATTTCCATCCTTCCAGCGCAGCAACTGGCGACGCTGAACGATGCCTATCGCAAGGCGGTTGCGCGCAAGCGGCTGAAGGCGACGATGGCGACCGCCGTGTTCTGCGCGGCGCTGTTCATCGCGGCGCTCGGGGCCGAGGTGAACCTGCACACGTTCTTCACCTATTTCGGCAACTTCCTCAGCTATTTCGACCGCATCCTGACGCTGGATTCCGGCGCACGGGTCTGGACCGATCCAGTGGAGTGGTTCTGGGGCCTGAAGAAATGGCTCCGCCTGCTCGGCGAGACGTTGCTGATCAGTTATGTCGGCACGCTGACCGGAGCCGTGTTCGCGTTCGCGCTGAATTTCTTCGCCGCCCAGAACACTTCGCCGGGGCCTTGGGTGCGCTTCATCGTCCGCCGCCTGCTGGAATTCGCCCGCACGGTGCCCGGCATCGTGTTCGCGCTGATCTTCGTGATCGCGTTCGGCCTGGGCCCGATGGCCGGCGTGCTGGCAATCGCGATCCACACCACTGGCGCGCTCGGCAAGCTGTTTGCCGAGATCGTCGAGAATGCCGACATGAAGCCGGTCGAGGGCATCCGCTCTACCGGCGCGAGCTGGCTGTCCTGCATGCGCTTTGCGATCCTGCCGCAGGTCTCGGCGGGCTACGCCAGTTATGCGCTGCTGCGCTTCGAGATCAACGTCCGTGAGGCGTCGGTCATGGGCTTCGTCGGCGCCGGCGGCATCGGGCAGGAGCTCGTGGTCGCGATCCGCAAGTTCTACTATTCCGACGTCAGCGCCATCCTCGTCACCATCATCGTCGCCGTCTTCATCATGGACATCTCGACCGGCTGGCTGCGCGGCCGGCTGTTCGGCAAGGAGACCAGCCGATGAGCCAGATGCCGAGGCCGGATACCGCGGAACTGCGCGGGAAATACCCCGGCGTGTTCGAACGCCCCGCATCGGCGCGGCTGGCGCTGCCGGCCATGGTCGCGGCAGCGCTCGCGATCTTCGTTTACGGCCTGGTCGATCTCGACTTCTCGCCGACCAAGCTGATCACCGGGATGAGCCAGCTCGGCTGGATCACCATGATGATGATCCCGCCCAATCCGGGCTCGTCGTTCGCGCTCTACATGCAGGCGCTCGGCGAGACGCTGTCGATCGCGCTGCTCGGCACTACGCTTGCGGCGATGCTGGCGCTCCCGGTCAGCCTGCTGGCGGCGCGCAACATCATCCCCTCGAACCTGATCCGCTTTCCGGTGCGCCGTTTCCTGGATTCGATCCGGGGCGTCGATACGCTGATCTGGGCGCTGGTCTGGATCAACGTCGTCGGCCTCGGCCCGTTCGCCGGCGTGCTCGCGATCATGGTTTCCGACTTCGGCGCGTTCGGGAAACTGTTCTCCGAGGCGATCGAGGCCGCGGACCGCAAGCAGGTCGAAGGTATCCGCGCCTCCGGCGGCAACGCGCTGCATGAAATCCGCTTCGGCCTGTTGCCGCAGGTGCTGCCTGTCATTGCCGGGCAGGTGCTCTACTTCATCGAATCGAACACCCGTTCGGCCACCATCATCGGGATCGTCGGCGCCGGCGGCATCGGCCTGCAGCTCGCCGAGCAGATCCGCGTACTGGAATGGCAGAAGGTGTCGTTCCTGATCCTGATGATCCTGATCGCGGTCGCCGCGATCGACTTCATCTCGAGCAAGCTGCGCTTTGCCATCATTGGCCAGAGGGCGGTGGTGTAGCCTGCGCGACTTGCGGAGCGTCACCGCGCTATGCGCTGCGACCGGCAAGGTGCACGGCAGAGCGCCAGGCGTGATGCGCGAGGGCTTCAAGGCGCCGTACCGCATCGACGCGAGCGATTGCTTCGTCCGCGCTCACCGCTCCACTCGCCACTGAGCCGAGCGTAGCTTTACGGTGGTCTCGGCGCACTTCGCCCAGCGCTTCCGCGCAGTGTTGGAGATGCGCAAGGGCCTGCTCGTTCGATGTTCCGGCTGCCGCGGGTTCCTTCTCGGGGTTGAGCGACTGTGTCGGCGCACGTCCCAGCTTGATTTGTGTTTCGCGATCGGAAGCGTCGGGCACGGCGGCGACTTCGGCCGCGAGCGAGGCCGCGGCGCGCATGGCTTCCGCGCACACTTCCGCCGCGCGCATGTCCTGAGGGCCGCCGGGCGGCATCCCGAATTCGGTTTCCTCGCTGAAGATTTCGGCCAGGCGAGACGCGTGGTCAAGCGCATGCAGTGTGCTGGTGAGCTTCTGTTCCTCATCCTCCGCCTCAGGCGGTCCACTCACCTTTGACATGAACTCCTGCGCCTGGCGCAGGGCAGAGGCAGCTTCCGCCGCCGGCACTGTAGTCCATCCCGCTGCGACGGAGGCCTCTTGATTTGCTGCCGACAGTGCTGTCGCCAGCGATCCGCACATCGTTTCAAGCGTGCGCGCGACTGTGCGTCGTACTGCTTCCACGGTTGCGATCGGAGTCACAAGCGCTGCTGCGTCCAGGCACCTCGTCAGCGGTGAGCCGCGTTCGGGCAGGATGCGCTCGACGAGCCGTGTAAAGCCGTTGATCACGGGCAGTAGCACCAGGACGCCGACGACGTTGTAAGCGGTGTGATAGGCGGCAAGCAGCGTTACGCCACCAATGCTGTCGGAGGCGCGGACCAGAAGGGGAATAGTCACTGGGAAGAGCACCAGCGCAATAGCCGCGGCAATCAGCTTGAACAAGATGTACGCGAGGGCCAAGCGCTTGGCAGTGCTGCTCGCACCGATTGCCGCCATGGCCGAACTGGTCGCCGTTCCGATGTTCTGCCCAATGATCAGTGCGCATGCCTGGTCCAGGCCGACGGCTCCCGCATAGTATGCCGAGAGTGTCACGGCGATAGCCGCGGTCGATGATTGCATCACGGCGGTCATCACCAGTCCGACGACGGCCAGGGCCAGCACCCCGTACAAGCCAGCCCACCAGGTGGTGCCGAGAACGGCCGGCAAATCCGCGGGGTGCAACTGATCGGCCAGTCCTCCCATGCCCTGCTGCAGGGTCGTCAGTGCAAACAGCACGAGCGCAAAGCCTGCAAGGGCCGCTCCCGCTGCGGATACACGGCCAGGGCCCAACAGTTTGATCAACGCGCCGACGAAAATCATCGGGAGCGCCGCGGCGGTGAGGGAGACGCGCACACCGATCAGCGCAACGAGCCAGCCGGTTCCCGTGGTTCCGACATTCGCGCCGAACACGAGCGCCAGCCCTTGCGGAAAGGTCAGCACGCCCGCGCTGACCAGACCGATGGTGGTCATGGTCGTTGCGCTGGACGATTGCACGATCAGGGTCACGATGGCGCCCCAGAGCGCACCAGATAGCGGGGTCGCCGCTGCCTTGGTCAGGACTGTCCGCAACTTCGACCCGGCGAGTCCCTTGAGGCCGGCGGTCATGACGCTCATGCCAAGCAGGAACAGACCAACTCCACCGAGGACCGAAATCGCCGTCGACATGCGTGCTCTCTTCGCAGTGCACCGACAATTGGACCAATCAACCTAGAGCAGCGGCGACTTGAAGTCAGCAAGAGATGAGAATTCGTCATCCGGCGGATCAAGCCGCGGCCGTCGGTTGCGACCACTCTGTCTGAGGGTGACGCTGACCGTTGCGCATCGAGGTGGTAACCGTTGGGCTTGTTGCGTTTGGCAGCAGCGGTCGAACTCGGGAGGTCGCTGCAGACGAGGTCTCCGCGAGTCCTTGTTCGGGACACATACGACAATGCCGCTTACTCAATTGCTTCGAGCGCTGGTAGCATCTCGGGATTGTGAACCCGTATGTTTGATTAGCCGACGAGAGACTTTCGGGTCTGTGCTAAATTTCGGCTGTGCATCAAGCGCGCAATAGGGGCAGCACTTCCAGTCATCAAGGAGTGTTCAATGTCAGATCTCGTTGCGATCGTGTACCCATCCGAAGTCAAAGCAGAGGAAGTTCGGCAGAAAATACTCAAGCTTCAGAGCGAGTATCTGATCACGATCAGCGATGCCGTGATCGCAGTCAAAACCGGGGACGCTGTAAAGCTCAATCAGCTTGTGAATACCACCATGACCGGCGCCGCCAGTGGTAGCTTTTGGGGGCTGCTCTTGGGGATGGTATTCCTGAATCCCCTTCTCGGCGTGGCTCTCGGAGCCGGCGCAGGCGCTTTGAGCGGTGCACTGGCCGATTTCGGCATCAGAGACCAGTTCATGAAGGATCTCGCGTCGAAGGTGAAATCGGGCGATGCCGTTCTGTTCCTGCTGATCAAATCCATGACCTCAGACAAGGTTCTCAATGCGATCAAGGATGCGGGAGGGATCGTTCTGACGACGTCGCTCGATGAAAAGAAGGAGCAGCACCTGCGCGACACGCTCGCAGCCGCAACACAGGCCAAGGCTGCCTAGCAGGCCAAGGCTGCCTAGCGGGCCAAGGCCGCCTAGCTGGGCGGGATCGCCCGCGAAGGAGGCCGGCTGTAGCCGTGCGGCTCCGCGGCCACTTAGCCGGTTTCCTTCCGCGCGGTCCAAGCCGGGAGAAAATCATGCGCAAATTGCTTCTATGGGGGCTGGCACTTGGGATTGCTTCAGCGGCGATTACGGCGACCAGCGGTCGTTCGCAGGCCGGCCTTATTGCGCCGCTGGGCTTGCGTCAGGCCGCCGACGAGCTTCGTCTCGCCGAAACCATCCAGTTCACCTGGAGGGGCCATCGCTATTGTTGGTACAATAGGGGATGGCGCGGTGGCGGCTGGTATCGGTGTGGTTTTGCTTCGAGGCGTGGGATGGGCTGGGGTGGTCCGGCGGGATGGCACGGGTGGCGACGGCCGGGTCAGCGCCCGGTTGCTCGGCCTCCGAGACCTGGTCGGCCGGGAATCCAGCGGCCGCAACCACTGCCGCAACCGCTCCCTGGCAGGAGCTGAGGGCTTCTTTGTCGTTCGGTCGCCGGCCGCGACGTGCTCGCGCGCCGGGCGGAGCGCGCCATGTCCTTGAAGGAGCCGCAAACACGCCAGGCGCGCGAACCTGTGCTTGTCGATCTCGCGCTGCAGGGCGGTGGATCGCATGGCGCTTTTACCTGGGGGGTGCTCGATCGGCTCATGGATGAGTCGTGGCTGCGCATCGAGGCGATATCGGGCACGTCGGCCGGCGCGATGAACGCCGTCGTGCTGGCGAGCGGCTTCATGACCGACGGCCCGGCGGGTGCCAAGTCTGCATTGAGCGCGTTCTGGCGGCGGGTCGCTGACTCAGCGCGATTCAGCCCCATGCGTCGAAGCCCGCTGGACGTCATGCTCGGCCGCTGGACGCTGGATACGTCGCCCTTCTATCTCGCCTTCGATCTGGCGAGCCGCGTGTTCTCGCCGTACGATCTGAATCTTGCCGGCACAAACCCATTGCAAAAAGTCCTCGCCGAGTCGGTCGATTTTCGACTGGTCGCGAGCTCCCCAATCCGTTTGTTCGTGACGGCGACCAACGTTCATACCGGCCGCGGGCGTGTGTTTCGCAACGCCGAGCTCACGCCCGATGTTCTGCTCGCTTCCGCCTGCTTGCCGACCCTGTTCCGCGCGATTGAGATCGATGGCGAGCCCTATTGGGATGGCGGGTACTCCGGGAACCCGACGATCACGCCGCTCGTGCGCGAGTGCAATTCGCGCGACACGCTTCTCGTCGCGGTCAACCCGGTCGAACGACCTGGAACACCGCGCTCCGCGCGCGAGATCCTCGATCGGTTGAGCGAAGTCGCGTTCAACGCCACGCTGCTCAAGGAGTTGCGCATGATCGCGCTGCTGCGGCAGGTCGCCGACGCCGGCAGCTCAGAGGGACGCAAATGGGCCGAGATGCGCATTCATCTCATCGCCAGCAAGGTTCTGGCCGAACTCGGCGCGTCGTCGAAGCTCAACGCCGAGTGGGATTTTCTCTGCATGCTGCGCGACGAAGGCCGCGCTGCCGCCGAGGCATTCCTTGCCGCGAACGACCAGAACATCGGCAGGCGCTCTTCGATCGATTTGGATGTTCTCTTGCAGCAGGTTTGACGCCATGGGCCTCGTCGGAATCCTGGTTGCCCTTGGCCTGCTGATCTGGCTCTCGTTCCGCGGATGGAGCGTGCTCCTCCTGGCGCCGGCTGTCGCGATCGTCGCCGCGGCTTTCGCCGGCGAGCCCTTGCTCGCCCATTGGACGCAGACTTTCATGAGCGGCGCTGCGCAGTTCATCGCGCAGTTCTTTCCGATTTTTCTGCTCGGTGCGCTGTTCGGGAAGCTCATGGACGACAGCGGGTCGGTCCACGCCATCGCCCATTTCATGAGCATCAAGCTCGGACAGCATCGCGCGATCCTTGCTGTCGTGCTTGCAGGCGCGCTCGTCACCTATGGCGGGGTAAGCCTTTTCGTCGCCTTTTTCGTTTTGGCGCCGATGGCACGGGAAATGTTTCGCGTCGCCAACATCCCGCATCGGCTGATGCCGGCCACCATCGCTCTCGGCACCTCCACCTTCACGATGTCGGCAATGCCCGGAGCGCCCGCGATTCAAAATTCGATCCCGATGCCGTTCTTCGGAACCACTCCGTTTGCAGCGCCCGGACTGGGAATCGTCGCTTCGGCGATCATGCTGGCATTCGGGCTCTGGTGGCTCAGCCGCGCCGAGCGAGCGGCGCGCAAGTCCGGTGAAGGCTTCGGCGGTGACGCAGAGCTCGGGACCAGAGCGGTCGCTGACGATCAATTCATTCGCGAACGCGCCACATCGTCCCACGAGTTCGACCCGGCCGAAATAGCCCATGGCAAGCGCGGCGACGTGCCGCCGCCGATCGGCACGGCGATCATCCCGCTCCTCGTGGTCGTGGGTGTGAACCTGCTGATGTCGCTTCTGATCCTGCCGCGCCTCGATTTCTCGTTCCTCGCGCAGGAGCGCTGGGGCGGGACGTCCCTTGCCGGCGTTGCCGGGGTGTGGTCGGTCGCAGTCGCTCTCGCCGCCGCCACGGCGACGCTCGTCGCGCTCAATCGGTCCCGTCTGACGGACCTAAGGGCGAGCATGGATTCCGGCGCAAACGCTTCCGTGCTTCCCATCTTCAGCGTCGCAAGCCTGGTCGGCTTTGGAGCCGTCGTCGCTGCGCTGCCGGCCTTTGCGTCAGTGCGCGATTGGGTGCTGTCGATCTCCGGCGGTCCGCTCGTTTCTCTCGCCATCGCGACCAATCTGCTTGCCGCTTTGACCGGCTCGGCCTCAGGCGGATTGACCATTGCGCTCGATGCCCTTGGCGACACCTACCTGCAGATTGCGCAGACGGCCCACATCGACCCGGCGCTCATGCACCGCATTGCCGTGATCGGCTCCGGGACCCTCGACAGTCTGCCGCACAACGGCGCCGTCGTGACGCTGCTTGCAGTCTGCGGCTCGACCCATCGCAACAGCTACTTCGACATGGTGATGGCCAATATCGTTGGGCCGATCATCGCTTTGGTCGTCGTGATCGCTTTGGGCTCGGTGCTCGGATCCTTCTAGTTGGCACGTGCCGGAGCGCCGCCTCGTCAGCCGTTCTCGACCAGGAACTCCACGCGCTCGGCGGCGAAGCGCGAGCGCTTGGTCACCAGCGGCTGGTCCAGCATGTCGACGTCGGTCGCGTCGACCACCAGCACCGGCCGTCCCAGCGGCAGGTCGAGCCGCGCGGCGTCGGTGGCATCGGCGATCGCCGCCGTGATCCGTGTCGAGGCACGGTGGTAATCCTTCACGCCGTAATGGTCGAGCAGCTTCGTCATCGAATGGACGTTGGCGAACACATGGCCTGCGTCGGGAAATCGCTCGGCCGACAGCCACGTGGTCGAGACGCAGATCGGCGTCCGGTCGGCAAGACGCACCGCTTCGATCCGGATCAGCGGCGCACCGATCTTCAGGCCCAACTCACGTGCGATCTCGCGGTTCGCAATATCCTCGCCGGCCTCGATCAATTGGCCGCGCGGCTCGTGGCCGCCGGCGCCGACGATTTCCGAGAATCGCGTGCGTGAGCGCAAGGGATAGGCGAGGCGCTGGGCTTCGACATAAGTGCCGCTGCCGCGCTCGGCGCGCACCAGGCCGCGCTCGGCCAATGCAGCGAGCGCCCGCCGCACGGTGTGGCGATTGACCCGGTAAGTCTCGGCGATCTCCATCTCGCCGGGCAGCTTTTCGCCCGCAGCAAAGCGGCCGTCAGCGATGCCGCGTTCGATGCCGTCGGCGACCTGCCGCCACAAGGCGACGCCGGAACTTTCCTGCATGCTCATCGCGCGGTGATACCAGAAATCTTTGGTTTGTCACGAAACAGTCATGGCGCTTCGCTATCAAGTTGTCTAGTATCATAGACAACTTGATAAAGCAAGGTTGCCCGAAGGTTGCCGATGAATTCGACCGGATCAAACAACAAACAGGCCCAGCGCAAGGCCGCGATGACGGTGCTGGCGCACTCCGCCGCTGTCGACATCGCAGGCCGGCTCGCGGCGATCACCCTGCCCAGCCATGAGAACCTGCGCGAGCCCGAAAACGGCCTCGTGATGATGCGCGGGCGGATCGGCGGCGACGGCGCGCCGTTCAATCTCGGCGAGGCGACGGTGTCGCGCGCGGCGGTGCGGCTTGCGACCGGAGAGGTCGGCTTCGGCTACACGCTCGGCCGTGATGCGGAGAAGGCGCAGATGATCGCGCTATGCGACGCGATGGTGCAGTCGGCGGAATTGTCCGGCGAGGTGGAAGCCAAGGTGATCGCGCCGCTGCGTGTCGCCATGAATGCCGAGCGCGCCCGCAAGGCCGCGGAGACCGCGGCGACGCGGGTTGATTTCTACACGATGGTGCGCGGTGAGGGGTGATGCAATGACGACGATTGCCGAAATGCCCGCGGGCTTCGCCGACAAGGTGCTATCGGCGCAATCCACCTTCCGGTCCGTGATGGATGCGATGGCGCGCCCGGGCGGCGTGCAGCGCGTCGCAGCTGATGTCGGAACACCCGCCGGCATGATGCGCGGCGCGGCCGCGATCGCGCTGACGCTGTTCGATCACGACACGCCGATCTGGCTCGACGCTGCGATGTCGGCGACGCCGGACGTCGCCCGCTGGCTGAAGTTTCACGCCAGTGCGCCGGTGGTCGCGGATCCCTCGATCGCAAGCTTCGCGCTGATCGGCGATGCGGCGAACCTGCCCGCGCTGGAACGCTTCGCGTTCGGCAGCAGCGAATATCCTGATAGGTCGACCACGCTGATCCTGCAGGTCGACAGCCTGACGCGGGGCCCGGCCTTCGAGCTGAAGGGTCCCGGCATCGACGGCAGCGCGGTGTTGCAGGCGATGATCAAGCCGCGCGATCTGTTCCAGCGGCTGGCGATCAACGAGGCATTGTTTCCGCGCGGCATCGATGTCGTGCTGGTCCATGACGACAGCATTGTCGCGATCCCGCGCACCACGCGGCTGATCGCAAGTGGAGTGTGAGCGATGTATGTAGCCGTCAAGGGAGGCGAGCGCGCCATCGAGAACGCTCATCGGCTGCTGGCGCATGAGCGGCGCGGCGATCGCGATGTGCCCGAGGTGACGCTGGCGCAGATCTCCGAGCAGCTCGCGCTCGGCGTCGACCGCGTGATGACCGAGGGCTCGCTGTACGACCGTGAGCTTGCGGCGCTTGCGATCAAGCAGGCGCGCGGCGACATGATCGAGGCGATCTTCCTGGTTCGCGCCTTCCGCGCCACGCTGCCGCGGTTCGGCGCCACCGAGCCGGTCAACACCGGCGAGATGCAGGTGCGACGGCGCATCTCCTCGACCTTCAAGGACGTTCCGGGCGGCCAGATCCTGGGGCCGACCTTCGACTACACCCATCGCCTGCTCGATCCGCAGCTGGCGGAAGGCTTCGTGCCGGAGCAGCCGGAGACCGCGGAAGCCTCGCAGGCGGCAACGCCGCGGGTCACCGACATTCTCGGTCGCGATGGCCTGATCGAACCATCGCCGCAGGCAGATAGCGACGCGCCGGTCGGCGACCTCACGCGCGAGCCGCTGGGCTTTCCGGCCGATCGCGATCTGCGGCTGCAAAATCTTGCGCGCGGCGACGAGGGTTTTTTGCTCGCACTCGGCTATTCGACGCAGCGCGGCTATGGCCGCAACCACCCCTTCGCCGGAGAGATCCGCTTCGGCGAGGTCGAGGTCGAGTTGTTCGCCGAAGATGTCGGATTCGCCGTGCCGCTCGGCTCGATCGAGCTGACCGAGTGCCAGATGGTCAACCAGTTCAAGGGCTCGACCACCGAGGCGCCATGTTTCACCCGCGGCTATGGCCTTGCCTTCGGCCAGAGCGAGCGCAAGACCATGTCGATGGCGCTGGTCGACCGCGCGCTGCGTGCGGGCGAGCTTGGCGAGGAGGTGGGAGCGCCGGCGCAGGACGAGGAGTTCGTGATGTCGCACTCCGACAATGTGCAGTCGACCGGCTTCGTCGAGCATCTCAAGCTGCCGCACTATGTCGACTTCCAGTCCGAGCTCGGCCTGCTGCGCAAGCTGCGGCAGGAATTCGCGGAAGCCAATCAGGCGGTCGAACTGCAGGAGGCCGCGGAATGAACGCGCCGACGTACAATTTCGCCTATCTCGACGAGCAGACCAAGCGCATGATCCGGCGCGCGATCCTGAAGGCGATCGCGATCCCCGGCTATCAGGTGCCGTTCGCGAGCCGCGAGATGCCGATGCCCTATGGCTGGGGCACCGGCGGCGTGCAGGTGACGGCGGCGATCCTCGGTCCCGACGACGTGCTGAAGGTGATTGACCAGGGTTCGGACGACACCACCAACGCGATCTCGATCCGCAAATTCTTCGGCAAGACCGCGGGTGTCGCGACCACGACCTCGACCACGGACGCGACCGTGATCCAGACCCGTCACCGCATTCCCGAGGCCTCGCTGCATGCCGGGCAGGTGCTGGTCTATCAAGTGCCGATCCCCGAGCCGCTGCGCTTCCTGGAGCCGCGCGAGACCGAAACCCGGCGCATGCACGCGCTCGCCGAATACGGCCTGATGCACGTCAAGCTCTACGAGGACATCGCGCGCTTCGGCCACATCGCGACTGCCTACGCCTATCCGGTGAAGGTGAACGCGCGCTACGTGATGGATCCGTCGCCGACCCCGAAATTCGACAATCCGAAGATGGACAATTGCGCGGCGCTGCAGCTGTTCGGCGCCGGCCGTGAGAAGCGCATCTACGCGATCCCGCCCTACACCACCGTAGTCTCGCTGGATTTCGAGGATCACCCGTTCACGCGCTACCGCTTCAACGCGCCCTGTGCGCTGTGCGGTGCCGATGATTCCTATCTCGACGAGATCGTCACCGACGATAAAGGCGGGCGGATGTTCGTCTGCTCCGATACCGACTTCTGCGAGCAGCGCCAGGCGGCCGGCCATCACGGCACCGAAAGCGCAGCGCCACACAAGGAGAAGGCGCATGTCTGAGCTCTCCAGCCTCGACAACGATCAGCCGCTGCTGGTGGCCGAAGGGCTTGCCAAGAACTACGGCCGCCTCGCGGCCTGCCGCGACGTCTCGTTCGCGCTCTACCCCGGCGAAGTGCTGGCGATCGTCGGCGAGTCCGGTTCGGGCAAGTCGACCTTGCTGCAACTGCTTTCGGCGCAGCTCGCGCCGAGCGCGGGGCATGTGGCCTACCGGATGCGCGACGGCGTGCTGCGCGATCTCGCCGAACTCGGCGAAGCCGAGCGGCGCTTCCTGTTTCGCACCGACTGGGGCTTTGTGCACCAGGATCCGGCGCAAGGTCTGCGCATGGGCGTGTCGGCCGGCGCCAATGTCGGCGAGCGGTTGATGGCTGTCGGCTGGAACCACTACGGCCGTATCCGCGACACCGCATCGACCTGGCTCGAGCGGGTCGAGATCGATGTCGGCCGCATCGACGACGCGCCGAAGACCTATTCCGGCGGCATGCGGCAGCGGCTGCAGATCGCGCGCAACCTCGTCACCGAGCCGCGCCTGGTGTTCATGGACGAGCCGACCGGCGGCCTCGATGTCTCGGTGCAGGCGCGCCTGCTCGACCTGATGCGCAATCTCGTCAGCGAGCTCGGGCTGGCCGCCATCGTCGTGACCCACGATCTCGCCGTGGCGCGCCTGCTCTCGCATCGCGTGATGGTGATGAAGGGCGGTCGCGTCATCGAGACCGGTCTCACAGATCAGGTGCTCGATGATCCGCGCGAGCCCTACACCCAGCTGCTCGTTTCCTCGATTCTGCCGCCATGAGCTTGCCAATGACCGCGATGATCGAACTTGCCAATGCCGAGAAGACCTTCACCATGCATCTGCAGGGTGGCGTCGAACTGCCCGTGGTGCGCGGCGTCTCGTTCCACGCCGACCCGGGTGAGTGCGTGGTGCTGTCGGGCCCGTCGGGCGCCGGCAAATCCTCGATCCTGAAGATGATCTTCGGCAATTACCGCTGCGACAGCGGCCGGATCGGTATCCGCCACCACGGCAATATCGTCGACCTCGCGACCGCCGAGCCGCGCCAGGTACTGAGCATCCGCCGCTCGACCATCGGCTATGTCAGCCAGTTCCTGCGTGCCGTGCCGCGGGTGGCGACCATCGACGTCGTCGCCGAACCGTTGATCGTCAACGGTGTGGCGCGCGAGGAGGCCCGCGAGCGAGCCGGCGGCCTGTTGCGCCGGCTCAACATTCCGGAGCGGCTGTGGACCCTGCCGCCCTCGACCTTCTCCGGCGGCGAGCAGCAGCGCGTCAACATCGCGCGCGGCTTCATCTCGGATCTGCCGATCCTGCTGCTGGACGAGCCGACCGCTTCGCTCGATGCGGCGAATCGCGCAGTGGTGGTCGAACTGATTGCGGAGAAAAAGACCAAGGGCGTCGCGATGGTCGCGATTGTCCATGACGACGAAATCCGTCATTTGATTGCCGACCGGATCGTCGACGTGACCTCGTTCGCCGCTGCTGCCTGAAGGACCGTTTGAAATGACTGCCAAGCAAGACACCATCATCGGCAACGCCAGCCTGGTCCTCGCCGATCGCGTGATCGAGCAGGGCTGGGTCGCGATATCCGACGGCAAGATCGCCGAGTTCGGCGAGGGCAGGGCGCCCGGGGCCGCCGAGGATGCCGGCGGCGATCTGCTGATGCCCGGGCTGATCGAGCTGCACACCGACCATCTCGAGATGCACTACGTGCCGCGGCCGAAGGTATTCTGGAATCCGGTCGCGGCCGTGATCTCCTATGACGGGCAGCTCGCAACCTCAGGCATCACCTCCGTGCTGGATTCGCTGCGGGTCTGGCGCGAGGACGGCGCCGAGGATGTCGACGGCCGCGCCGGGGTGCTGGCGGCGGCGATCTCGGCAGCGCGCGAGGAGAACCTGCTGCGCGCCGATCACTTCCTGCATCTGCGTTGCGAGGTGCCGATGCCTGATGTCGTCGCCGAAGCCAAGGAGCTGATCGACCGGCCGGACGTGCGGCTGATGTCGCTGATGGACCATACGCCCGGTCAGCGTCAGTTCCGCGACGAGGTCAAGCTGCGCGACTATTACCGCGGCAAGGGTGGCGGCATGACCGACGCCCAGCTCGACGTGCTGTTCGCCCGGCGCTTCGCCTATCAGAAGGAATATGCCGTACCCAACATGCGTGCGATCGTCGCGCTGGCACATGAGTACAAGATACCGCTGGCGAGCCACGACGACACCACCGAGGAAAACGTGGTCGACGCCATCAACGACAAGGTCGCGGTCGCGGAATTCCCGACCACGATGGAAGCCGCGCGCGGGCTGCACGCGGCTGGCATCGACATCCTGATGGGTGCGCCGAACGTGGTGCGCGGCGGCTCGCACTCCGGCAATATCGCGGCGGTCGATCTCGCCAATGAGGGCATGCTGGACATCCTGTCGTCGGACTACATTCCGTCCAGCCTGTTGATGGCGGCGCTGCAATTGCCGCGGCATGTGCCGGCGATCGATCTTGCTTCCGCCGTCCGCACCGTGACCAAGACGCCGGCCGAAGCGGTCGGTCTGTCGGATCGCGGCGAGATCGCGGTCGGCCGGCGCGCCGATCTGATCCGCGTGCACGTCGCGCGCGACCTGCCTGTCGTGCGCAGCGTCTGGCGCGAAGGGGGGAGGGTCGCGTGACCGAGGCGTCCGTCATCGCCGGACAGCGTGCTGCGATCGGTCCCGGCCGGTTGATCCTGGTGGTCGGCCCGAGCGGCGCCGGCAAGGATACGCTGCTGGGGCTGGCGAAACTGGCCTGTGCCGATAACCGCGACGTCGTGTTTCCCCGCCGCCTGATTACCCGCCAGGCCTCGACGTCGGAGGACAATGAAGAGGTCAGCGCGGAGACCTTCCAGCACGCGGCGGCCCGCGGCGACTATGCCATGCACTGGGAAGCGCATGGTCATCGCTACGCGCTGTCGCAGGCAATCAACGACGAGATCCGCGCCGGCCGCACCGTGATCGCGAATGTCTCGCGCACGGTGATCGCGGCGGC
>NZ_JACMYK010000098.1 GCF_020889785.1 Bradyrhizobium acaciae | reverse complement strand
GACACCGGCGCCGCGGCGCCGCTGCGCCAGGCCGCCGAACGGGCGTCGTTGACATAGTCGTTGCTGACGCAGACCCGCTGGTCGCGGAACGCCTGCCCGGCAACGCCTTCGCCTTCCGGAGCGTGGGCGATCGCGGAAATGGTGATGCTGCGCAGACGCGCGACATCGTCGCCGCAGCCGGCTGCGAAGGTCAGCAGACCGGTATCCGGCTCCAGCAAGAACACGGTCGCGGCCAGGAAGCTCCCGCCCGAGAACGCGGCTTCGCAGACCTTTCCGTAAAGTTCTTCTGGCGATTTTGCGTACAGGATCGCTTCGTTGGTGGCATTCAACGCCGCGAATGTACGCCCGATGCTCGACTGCACGATTCCTGAAGGCCCGGGGCACCCCCTTCAAACTGGAGCGGAACATTGCCCGCGATAGGCCTAAGTGGTGGTTAGCGTATCCGGCAAGTCGCACGACAAAGTAAACGGCTGACGAACGCGGAAGGCCCTTTTCCGGGATATTACGGACGCCGGTGTGCCAGCCTGAGCCGTAAGGCCGTAAAGCCCGGATTGCGGCCCTGCCTGCGTCGGCGGAGCGGCCAAATTCCGCATCGCGACCTCGCCCGTTCCACTTGGTGAAAACATCGCCGCCAGCACCCTGCTGGCGGTATGGCGGACCGGATTTTCTGCGCTTGCTCGCACCTCGGCGCTTTGAGACCATGAGCCTGACAACAGCAAGCAAGACCCGCGCATCACGCGGGCCGACCGCGAGGAAAATCCCATGCCGATCGTCCAGGCCGACCGTCTCACGCGCATCGGCGCGGCGCTGCTGAAGGGCGCCGGCGCGTCGGAGGAGGAGGCCAGCGCGGTCGCCTCCGGCTGCGTCAACGCCAACCTCGCCGGCCACGACTCCCACGGCGTGATCGCGATCCCGACCTATATCGACCGCATCAAGGCCGGCCATATCGTCCCCGGCGCGAAATGGACCGTCGTGCAGGAGACGCCGACCACGACCGTGATCGACGGTCATTGGGGCTTCGGCTTCCACGTCAACGCCAAGGCGATGGAGATGACCATCAACAAGGCGAAGACCGCCAATGTCGCGGCCTGCACCGTGTTCCGGCAGAGCCATGTCGGACGTCTCGCGCATTACCCGCTGATGGCGATGCGCGAAGGCATGATCGGGATTGCGGCCGCCGATTCCGGCCGTTCGCCGAAACATGTCGCGCCGTTCGGGGGCCGCGAGGCCCGGCTCGGCACCAACCCGCTGTCGATCGCGGTACCCTCCGATCTGGAGGCGCCGTTCTATCTGGACATGGCGACCTCCGCGGTTGCCGCCGGTAAAATCCAGCTCGCGGTGGCGCGCGGTGAGAGCATCCCGAAGGGCTGGATCATCGACGCCGAGGGCCGCGACACCACCGATCCCACGGATTACCGCAAGGGCGGCGCGCTGCTGCCGCTCGGCGGCAGCGAGGGCTACAAGGGCTCGGGCCTTGCCGCGATGGTCGAGGTACTGTGCGGCCTGCTAACCGGCCTCGGTTTCGGCGTCGAGCCGACCGGCCGCCACAACGACGGCTGCTTCATGGCCGTGTTCAACGTCGCCGCGTTCCGTCCATTGCAGGACTTCAAAAAGGAAGTCGCCGACTTCGCCCGCTATCTGAAATCGACACCGCCCTCGGAAGGCAGCCGCGGCGTGTTCTATCCAGGCGAGATCGAATATCTGCGCGAGCAGCAGCGGCGCAAGGACGGCATTGAGATCGAGGATGCGACCTGGGACAAGCTCAAGGCGCTCGCCGCCGACTACAAGCTGACCGACGACCTCGGCCTTCGCTGATACATCGTCCGGATACAGGAGAACGACATGACACGGCAAATGGCGCTGGTTGGATTCTTGCAGGCGCAGAACTGCACCAATCTGCCGAGCTCCTGGCGTCATCCGGAGTCGCGCGACGATTCGATGTCGGCGGACTACTACCAGGAAATCGCGCGCATCCTGGAGCGCGGCAAGTTCCACATGGCGTTCTTCGACGACCGCCTCGCAATGCCCGATCGCTACGGCAACGATCATGCCCACACCGTCGAATACGGCATCCGCTGCGTGAAGATGGACCCGATCGTGGTGCTGACCACGATGGGCATGGTCACCACCAAGCTCGGCCTCGCCTCGACCGCGTCCACCACCTATTTCGAGCCGTTCGACGTCGCCCGCCGCTTCGCGACGCTCGACCTGATGACGAACGGCCGTGCGGCGTGGAACGTGGTGACGTCGGTCAATGACGGGGAAGCCCTCAATATGGGCCGCGAGCAGCATCTCGAGCACGATCACCGCTATGACCGCGCCGACGAGTTCATGGAGGTGGTGCTCGGCCACTGGGACGCCTGGGAAGACGGCTCGCTGGTGATCGACAAGACGAGCGGCCGCTTCGCCGATCCAAGCAAGGTGAAGCGGCTCGACCACGAGGGCGCGTTCTTCACCTCGCGCGGCCCGTTCACGGTGCCGCGCTCGGCGCAGGGCCATCCCGTCGTGATCCAGGCCGGCGCCTCCGGTCGCGGCCAGCGCTTTGCCGGGCGCTGGGGCGAGGTGATCTTCACCGCGGCGCGCAACCTTGCCAACGCCAAGCAGGGCTATGACGCGATCCGGGGCGAGGCCGCCAAGGCCGGGCGCGACCCCGACCAGATGTTCCTCTGCAATCTGATCACGCCGGTCACCGGTGCGACCAAGGCGGAGGCCGAAGACAGGATGGCCGTGATCCAGAAGCTGCCGCTCGAGATCGACGCGCTGTCGCTGCTCGCCGAAGGCCTCAACTTCGACTTCGGCGCCAAGGGGATCGACGAGCCGCTGACGACAGAGGAGTTGCAGGGCATGCAAGGCATGCTCGGCATCCGCGACGGCGTGCTGCGCACCTCCGGCAAGACCAATCCCTCGACTCGCGACTTCATCACCTTCTCCGGCCGCGGTCAGGTGCAGGACGCGATGGTCGGCGGCCCGAAGGAGATCGCCGATCGGCTGGAGGAGATGTTTGTCAATCGCGGCTGCGACGGCTTCGTCATCGCAGCGAGCTACGTGCCGGGCTCCTATGCCGACTTCGTCGATCACGTGGTGCCCGAGCTACAGAAGCGCGGCCTGTTCCACAAGGATTACGCCGGCACGACGCTGCGGGAAAATCTCGGGCTCAAGCGCCCGGCTGCCGGCGCGTGGAAGACCCGCGCGCAGGTTGCGGAATAGAGGGACATCATCATGCGCTGGCTGAAATTCACCGCCGCGGGCACCACTGCGAGCACTCCTTCTTGGGGCCTCGTCGAGGGCGACACCGTCATCACCGTCAACGGCGATCCGTTCGGCGAATGGAGCAAGACCGCGAAGACCCATGCGTTGAAGGACGTCAAGATCGAGCTGCCGCTGATCCCGCGCACCTTCTACTGCGTTGGACTGAATTATCTGAAGCACCTCAAGGAAGCCGCCGATAAGGCCGGTACGGTGCCGAACGTCCCCGATCGTCCCGAGGTCGGCTACCGCGCGCAGAACGCGCTGATCGCCCATGACGAGAACGTGGTGATCCCGGCGAGCGCGACCGAGAAGATCCATTACGAGGGCGAGCTCGTCGTCGTGATCGGCAAGACCGCCAAGCATCTGACCGAAGCCAATGCGATGGACTGCGTGTTCGGATACACCATCGGCAACGACGTCTCCGAGCGCAGCTGGCAGAAGGCCGACCGCGGGCTGTGGCGATCCAAGAACGCCGACACGTTCAAGCCGATGGGCCCGTGGATCGAGACCGATGTCGATCTCGACCGCATGGAAACCGCGATCCGCGTCAACGGCAAGGAGACCGGCCGCTTCCGCACCAACGAGATGATCTTCGGCATCGTGCCCTTCCTCGTCGAGCTGACGAAATATTTCACGCTGTCGCCCGGCGACGTGATCTGGATGGGCACCGACGGCGCCTCGCCGGACTTGAAGGACGGTGACGTGGTCGAGATCGACATCACCGGCATCGGTACGTTGCGGAACCGGTTCGTGAAGGAGAAGGTGTGAGGGCGGTTGCTCCTCGTTATTGCTGACGCGCGTGCTCCATACCCGGTGTCGTCCCTGCGAAAGCAGGGAGCCATACTCCGCGGCTTGTGTTGTTGAAGGGATTCGTCGTTCCGACATCGCTCGACAATAACCACTGGTGGCTATGGGTCCCTGCTTTCGCAGGGACGACACTGAACCAATGGAGGCATCGGGGTCATGCATCCAGCGCGCAGACCGGATGGGTCACCGCGTCACCCCAGGCCGGCGCTTCACGTGATCGATGAACGCCCGCAGCTTCGGCAGGATCTGGCGGTGGCCGGGATAGTAGAGGAACACGCCGGGTGTCGTCGGTGCGAATTGGTCCAGCACGCGGACGAGCTTCTTCTCCCTCACGCTAGCAGTGATCAGCGGTGCGGGCACTTGCGCCAGCCCCACACCTTCGAGCGCCGCGCCGACCAGCGTCGGGAAGTCATGGCCGATGAAGGAGCCGGATACGGCAAGCTCGATCGAGCGGCCGTTGTCGTTCAGCGACCACGGGGCCAGTCCGCCGTTCGATCGCCGCAGCCTGAGGCACGCATGTTCGCGCAAATCGTCCGGACGTTTGGGCCGGCCGCGGCGCGCGAGATAGTCCGGGCTGCCGACGATGGCGAAAGGGAACGGCCTGGTCAGGCGCACCGCGACCATGTCCGGGTTGATGAACTGGCCCATCCGGATGCCGGCATCGAAGCCGCCGGCGGCGAGATCGACCAGCTCCTCGCTCGCGGCGAGCTCGACCTCGATCTCGGGATAGGCCTTGCAGAATGACGCAATCAGCGGTTCCAGAAGGATCGGCACCACCGAGCGCGGCACGGTGAGACGCAACAGCCCGGCCGGCTTCTGCCCGAGCTCGCGCGCGGCACCGCTCGCGGCGATCAGTTCCTCAAACGCAGGCCGTGCGCGCGCCAAAAACCGTTCGCCGGCCTCGGTCAGGCCGACGCTGCGGGTGGTGCGAATGAACAGCACGGCGCCGAGGCGCGCCTCGAGCGCGCGCACCGCCTGGCTGATCGCCGACGGCGTCACGGCGAGCTCGGTCGCCGCGCGGCGAAAGCTGCGGTGCTGAGCGACGCTGAGAAACGCCTCGACGCCGTCGAGCGCGCCCTGCCGGACTGTGAAGTTCTGCTTCATGGCCCGTCAACATTATCGCGAATAGTCGCGCACGGGAAGCGGTCCTACATCGGAGCAGCAAGCAGCGCGATATGCGCTGATCCACGCGACATCACGACGATGTCGTGAGCGGAGACATGCGACCGATGAAAGCAATCCGTCACACAATCCTCGCCCTCACCCTCACTCTGACAGGCGCCAGCTCCATGACCACTTCCTCTCTTGCCCAAACCACCCAAGCCCAAGCCCCCTCCACCATCACCACCGGCGTGGTGGTCATCCTCACCGTGAAAGCCGGCGTCACCCGCGATCAGGTGATGGCCGTGATGCCGGATGAAATCCGCCAGACCGTGCAGCTCTATCTCAATGGCAAGCTTCGCGAATGGTATTCGCGGTCCGACGGACGCGGCGTCGTCTTCCTGCTCGACGCCAAGGATACATCCGAGGCGCACGCGATCATGGAAGGTCTGCCGTTGTCCAAGCTGGACATCATGGACCACGACTACATCGCAGTCGGCCCGCTGCTGCCGCTGCGTCTGCTCGTCGCCAGGCCCTGAGCGCGCGCCGAGGTCGAACCCGGTCGACGGGCTCGACCTTCCAGACCGAACGGACATCACAGGGAGCCCGACCATGCCAATCAGTCTCAACATCCCGTTCCTTCTCAGCGTCGCCGGAGCATTTCTGACGAGTGCCGTGGTGGCCGCGACCTATGTCTGGCCGGCGCTCCGCACCTTGCCGCGCCATGAGGCGCTGCGGCTGCTTGCGGCTTTCCATGCCTTCCGGTTTCTCGGGATGAACTTCCTGGTCACCGGCTTCGTATCGCCGGAGGTCAACCCGGTGTTTGCCGGCGCGGTCGGCTGGGGCGATCTGACCGCCGCAGCTCTCGCGCTGCTTGCGATGGCGGCATTGTCGTGGCGCTGGCCAATCGCCATTCCGCTGGTCTGGCTCTTCAACATCTGGGGCACGCTGGATCTTCTCAACGCCTACTTCATGGGCGCAACGAAGAACGCCGATCCCGGCCTGTTCGGCGCCGGCATCTATATTCCGGCGCTCTACGTACCGCTGCTGCTGGTCAGCCACGTGATGGTGTTCATGATCCTGATGCGGGCGAAGGCGGCGGAAGTGGACTTGATTGAACCGTCATCCTGAGGTGCGAGTCTTGCGGCGCAATTGCGCCGCTGGGCGAGCCTCGAAGGATGCACGGCCCGGCTGGTGGCCGTTCGCCCTTCGAGACGGCCGCTACGCGGCCTTCTCAGGGTGACGGAGCTGAGAGTGGAGCGCGCGGCTCCATCGCCGAGATGATGGCTCACTCCATCAAAACGGCAGCGCCACGCCGGTCTTGATCTCCTTCAGGATCACGTTGGTGCGGACATGGCGGATGCCGGGAATCCGGAACATGAACTCGTCGAGGAATCTGTTGTAGGCGTCCATGTCGCGCACGACGACACGCAGATGATAATCGGCATCGCCTGTGGTGGCGAAACATTCCAGCACCTCGCGGCGCTGCGTCACCCGCGCGACGAATTCGTCGACGAACTTCACATCGTGACGCTCGAGTGAGACGTGCAGGATCGCCGAGGTCGCAAAGCCTGCGCGTTCGCGCGCGACCAGCGCCGAATAGCCCGAGATGACGCCGGCCTCTTCCAACGCGCGGACCCGGCGCCAGCACGCCGAGGTCGACATCCCCACGGTTTCCGCAAGCTGCTGATTGGTGGCGCGGCCGTCCTTCTGCAGCTCGGCCAGAATTCGCTCGTCTTGCTCTTCGACCATCGCCGGGCTCCAGTTTGGTAGATATTACCAAATATGGCCGCACTGAACAATCTTATACCGAATTGGTCTCACCAATCGAATAGATAGGTAAGACCTACCAGCCCCGCGGGCATAGCCTTGTCCGGTCAGACATCGCGATTCCCGAGGGACCGGTCATGGGCCAGATGCCGCTGCTCGACGCCTACCAGCTCTCCGAGCGCTACAGCAGGGAACGCGGCCGCGTCTTCCTCACCGGCACGCAGGCGATCGTCCGCATCGCGCTCGACCAGATCAGGCGAGACCGTGCGAGCGGACTCAACACTGCGGGCTTCATCTCCGGCTATCGCGGCTCGCCGCTCGGCGGCGTCGATCTCGAATTGTGGAAGATCAAACAGCTGCTGAAGGACAGCCGCATCGAATTCCTGCCCGCGGTCAATGAAGACCTCGCGGCAACCGCGGTGCTCGGCTCGCAGCAGGTCGAGACGCAAAGGGATCGCGAGGTCGATGGCGTGTTCGGGCTGTGGTACGGCAAGGGCCCCGGCGTCGATCGCTCGGGCGATGCGTTGAAGCACGGCAATGCCTATGGCTCCTCGCCGCATGGCGGCGTGCTGGTCGTTGCCGGCGACGACCATGGCTGCGTGTCGTCGTCGATGCCGCACCAGTCCGACGTCGCTTTCATGAGCTGGTTCATGCCGACGCTGCATCCGGCCGATGTCGGCGAATACCTCGCGTTCGGCGAATATGGCTATGCGCTGAGTCGCTTCAGCGGCATGTGGGTCGGCTTCAAGGCGATCTCGGAGATCGTGGAATCCGGCGCCTCGGTCGAGCTGCGGCCGCCACGCGTGTTCGCGCAGCCGGATTTCGTGCCGCCGCCGGGCGGCCTGCATTATCGCTGGCCGGACCTGCCGGGCCCGCAGATCGAGGAGCGGCTGGAGGCCAAGAAACATGCGGTCTACGCGTTTGCAAAAGCCAATCCGATCGACCGCCGCATCTACGACATCAAGGACGCGCGCTACGGCATCGTCACGACAGGCAAGGCGCATCTCGATCTGATGGAGGCGCTGCGGCTGGTTGGCCTCGACGAGGCCGCCTGCCGTCGCTTCGGCATCGACATCTACAAGGTCGGCATGGTGTGGCCCTTGGCGCTGCACGATGCGATGGAGTTCGTGACGGGCAAGCGCGAGATTCTCGTGGTCGAGGAGAAGCGCGGCATCATCGAGAGCCAGTTCAAGGAATATTTCTACGACTATCCCGGCGCCAAGCCGGAGCGGATGGTCGGCAAGCATGACGAAACCGGCGCACGGCTGATCTCCTGGACCGGCGAATTGTCGCCGCGGATGCTCGCCGACGTGCTGGCGCGGCGGCTCGATCCGATGTTTCCGGAACTGCAACTGGCCCGCCGTGTCGCCGCGCTGAGGCCCGAGCAGGATCGCACCATCGCAGTCCCTGGCGCGACGCGCACGCCGTATTTCTGCTCGGGCTGCCCGCACAACATCTCGACAAAAGTGCCCGAAGGATCGAAGGCGCTGGCCGGCATCGGCTGCCATTTCATGGCGAGCTGGATGGACCGCGAGACCTCGTCGCTGATCCAGATGGGCGGCGAGGGCGTCAACTGGGCGGCCTCGTCGAAATTCACCGGCAACAGCCATGTGTTCCAGAACCTCGGCGAAGGCACTTATTATCACTCGGGCTCGATGGCGATCCGGCAGGCGATCGCGGCGAATGCCAACATCACCTACAAGATCCTGTTCAATGACGCGGTGGCAATGACCGGCGGCCAGCCGGTCGACGGCCCGGTCAGTGTGGAGGCGATCGCGCACTCCGTCCGCGCCGAGGGCGTCGCGCGGATCGCGCTGGTGTCGGATGATCCCGCGCATTTCTCGCCGGCGGATTTGCCCGTGGGTGTCACGATCCATCCGCGCGAGGAGATGGACGCGGTGCAGCGCGAGCTGCGCGAGATACCAGGCGTCACCGTGCTGATCTATCAGCAGACCTGCGCCACCGAGAAGCGGCGGCGGCGCAAGCGCGGCACGATCAAGGATCCGGCGCGCTTCGCCTATATCAACGATCTCGTCTGCGAAGGCTGCGGCGACTGTTCGGTGGAATCGAACTGCCTCAGCGTCGAGCCGAAGGAGACGCCGTTCGGGCGCAAGCGCAAGATCAACCTCTCGACCTGCAACAAGGACTTTTCCTGTCTCAACGGCTTCTGCCCGAGTTTTGTCACCATAGAAGGCGGCAAGCGGCGGGCGAAGGGTGCAAGCGCGATCGATCCGCTGGCACGGGCCGCCACGCTTCCGGCGCCGGTGTTCGCGGCCCTCGACAAACCCTACGATCTGCTGGTCACCGGCGTCGGCGGCACCGGCGTCATCACGGTCGGCGCGCTGATCGCGATGGCCGCGCATCTCGAAGGCCGCGGCGTCTCGGTGCTCGACTTCACCGGCTTCGCGCAGAAATTCGGTCCGGTGCTGAGCTTCCTGCGGCTGGCGGCAGCGCCGGAGGCGCTGCACCAGGTGCGGATCGACCAGGGCGCGGCGGATGCACTGATCGGCTGCGATCTCGTAGTGAGCTCGTCGGCCAAGGCGTCCGGCACCTATCGCAAGGGCACGCGCGCCGCGGTCAACACCGCCGAGATGCCGACCGGCGACGTGGTGCGCTTCCGCGATGCCGACCTCGCCTCGCCGGTTCGCTTGCGCGCCATCGAGCGGGTGATCGGATCGGGCAACCTCACCACGATCGACGCCAACGCACTATCCGAGCGGCTGCTCGGCGACAGCGTGTACGCCAACATCATGATGCTTGGCTTTGCCTGGCAGCAGGGCCTGGTGCCGGTGTCGATGGACGCGCTGACGCGCGCGATCGAGCTCAATGGCGTCGCCATCGAGCGCAACAAGCGGGCGCTGGCCTGGGGCCGGCTCGCGTTTGCCGATCCGGAGTTTCTGCCGAAGGCAGACGGTGCTGCCATCAGCACGCCGGAGGCGCTGGAGCAGATGATCGCGCGCCGCGCCGACTTCCTTACCGGCTATCAGAATGAGGCCTATGCCGCACGCTACCGGGCCACAGTCGAGCGCGTGCGCCGCGCCGAAGCGGTGTTCGGCAGCGAGACCTTAACCGACGCCGTGGCGCGCTCGCTGTTCAAGCTGATGGCCTACAAGGATGAATACGAGGTGGCGCGGCTGCATATGCAGTCGGGATTCCTCGACGAGCTCAAACGCGAATTCGACGGCGATTTCACGGTGCAGTATCACCTTGCACCGCCCTTCCTCCCGGCACGGCTGGACGCACGTGGCCGGCCGCGCAAGCGCGCGTTCGGGCAATGGATCCAGACGCCGCTGCGGTTGCTTGCAGGCCTGAAACGGTTGCGCGGCACGGCGTTCGACGTGTTCGGCTACGCCGCGGAGCGACGGGCCGAGCGGGAGCTGATCTCTTGGTATGAAGCGCTGATCGATGCGCTGCTCGACAGGCTCGATGCGGCGCGGTTGCCCGACCTCGTCGCAATCGCAAAAGCGCCGATGGAGATCCGCGGCTATGGGCCGGTGAAGGACGCCGCGATCGAAAAGACCAGGGCGGAGGTGGCGCGGCTGACCGCGCTGCTCACCTCCGCCCCGACAGATGCAAGCGACGGCTCAGGCCGCCGCGCCGCGCTTGGCGGGTGAGATCAGGCCGACCACGACGGTTGCGAGCACCGCCACCACGATGTTGAGCAGCAACGCGCCGAGGCCGACATAGAAGGTGTAGCTGGAATCGCCGAGCGAGATGCTGGCGAGCGGCTTCAGCCCGTTGCTCCATGCCGTATAGGTGCCCCAGCCGATCCCGACGGCCCAGCCGAGCAGCAGGCCCTCGGCCCGGAACCAGACGGTGAACAGGCCGAACACCAGCGCCGGCAGCGTCTGCACGATCCAGAGGCCGCCGAGCAGTTGCAGGTCGAGCGCATATTGCGTCGGCAGGAACAGGATGAAGGCCAGCGCGCCGACCTTCACCACCAACGAGGTGATCTTGGCCACCGACGCCTCACCGGCATGCGAGATGTCCGGATTGACGTAGGACTTCCAGACATTGCGGGTGAACAGATTGGCGGCGCCGATACTCATCACCGCCGCCGGCACCAGCGCGCCGATCGCGATCGCCGAGAACGCGAAGCCCGCGAACCATTCCGGGAACAGCGTCTTGAAAAGCATCGGCACCACGTCGTTCGGCGACGTCACCTTGATGTTGGCGGCATAGGCCATGTAGCCGAGCAGCGCGATCAGGCCGAGCAAGAGCGTATAGGCCGGCAGCAGGATCGCGTTCTTGCGGATGGTATCCGCCGACTTCGAGGCGAAGATGCCGGTTAGCGTGTGCGGATACATGAAGGCAGCGAGCGCCGAGCCGAGCGCCAGCGTGGCATAGGGCAGATACTGCCCGGGCTTCAGCGTCAGCCCGGTGGCGCCGCCCTTGGCCGTGAAGGCGTCGTTCGCCGCCGCGAACACCGCGCCATAGCCGCCGAGCTTCGAGGGCACCACGACCACCGCCGTCAGCACCACGATATAGATCATGATGTCCTTGACGAAGGCGATCAGCGCCGGCGCACGCAGTCCGGAGCTGTAGGTATAGAGCGCGAGGATCACGAAGGCGGCGATGATCGGCAGTTCGCCGGTCAGGCCCATCGCCTTGATCACGACCTCCATGCCGATCAGCTGCAAGGCGATATAGGGCATGGTCGCGACCAGGCCGGTCAGCGCCACCGCGAGCTCGAGCGCGCGCGAGCCATAGGCACCGTGGACGACGTCGGCAGCGGTGACGTAGCCGTTGGCATGCGCCTTCTTCCACAGCACCGGCATCACCGCGAACACGAAGGGGTAAACGATGATCGTGTAGGGAAGCGCGAAGAAGCCGTAGGCGCCGACGGCATAGACCAGCGCCGGCACCGCGATCACGGTGTAGGCGGTGTAGAAATCGCCGCCGACCAGGAACCAGGTGATCCAGGTGCCGAACTGACGGCCGCCGAGCCCCCATTCGTCGAGATGCTCGCTGACCGGGCCGGATTTCCAGCGCGCGGCGAAGAAGCCCATCACGGTGACGAGCGCGAAGAAGAAGATGAAGACGGAGAGCGCCACCCAGGCGATGTGATCGGTCATGGCTCTCCCCTCACCGCTGCTCGTCGGCGTCGGGCTGGCGGCTGCGATAGACCAGCCAGATCAGGAGCGATGAGATCGGCACCCAGGCGAGCTGGTACCAATAGAAGAACGGAAAGCCGAACAGCGACGGCTCGACGAAATTATAGAACGGCACCCACAGCAAGCCGATGAACGGCAGCAGCAACAGAATCCACATGGTCCTCTCCCAGCCCGGGGCGTGATCCAATCCGGCAGGGTTGCCGGCGTCCCGTCATCAACCACCCCAGGAACCATTCGTTGCGTCTAGAATCACAGTTGCGACATGGCGATGCAAAAAGATGTGATCGCCGTGCCGGGCAGGCCGCCTACTCGGCTTTGATGCCGGCGTCCTCTATCACCTTGCGCCAGCGCGCCTCTTCGCCGGCAAAATAGCGGTCGAGTTCGGTGGGGGGTGACGCCACCATCACGAGGCCCTCATTGACGCCGAGCTTCTTGAAGGCCTCGCCTTGCACAGCCCTCGCCGCTGATCGGTTGAGGCGGTCGATGATGTCGGGCGGTGTGTTCGCAGGTGCGTAAAGGCCGTACCAGGACTCCGCGGCATAGCCGGACACACCGGCTTCCGACACTGTCGGCAGTTGCGGGAATGACGCCGATCGTTCGGCCGAGGTCACGGCGATCGCACGCAGCTGCCCGGCCTCGACTAGCGCGGCGCAGCTCGCGACCGTGGTGAACATCACCTGGATCTGGCCGCCCATCAAGTCGGTGATCCCAGGTGCTGCGCCCTTGTAGGGCACGGTGGTGAGGTTGACGCCGGCTATATGCTTGAACAATTCGCCGGCCAGATGCGCCGAGGTGCCGGTGCCGTAGGTCCCGTACGACAGTTTTTCCGGATCGGCCTTCGCGGTCGCGATCAGATCGGCGATCGACTTGATCGGCGATGACGGATTGACCACGACGACATTGAAGGAGCGAGCGACCAGCGCGACGGGGGCAAAATCCTTGTGCGCGTCATAGGGCAGCTTCCGATAGAGACTTGGATTGACCGCATTGGCGAAGGTCGCCATCAGCAACGTGTAGCCGTCGGCTGGGCTCGTCGCCACGCTCTGCGTGCCGATGATGGTGCCCGCCCCTGGCTTGTTCTCGATGATGACGGTGACGCCGAGATCCTTCTGCATCTCCTGCGCCAGCGTCCGCGCGACGACGTCGGTGCCGCCGCCCGGCGCGAACGGCACCACAATCTTGATAATATGATCGGGATAGGCGGCCGACGCCGGCGCCAGCAGCAGCACGTTTGCTGCGATCGCGAACAGGATGGTGGTCAGGACACGAAGCGGCATGGCAGGCCCCGGCAGATGACGTGATCTTCATACATGGGAGCGCCATGCAAGGGACGGCGGGTCGCCATGACGCGGGACGAAGCGCTGCTCAACCCGTCATCCTGAGGTGCGAGCGGAGCGAGCCTCGAAGGATGAATCGGCCCCAGTCGGGCCGTCGACCCTTCGAGGCGCGCCGCGCTCCTCAGGGCGACGGAGTTAGACTTGTATGCGCGGTTCGCACCACGCCTTCGATCACGAATACGGATTAATCAGCTTCTGCTGCTCGGTGGCGTGATGCACCAGGAGGTCGATGAAGGTGCGGACCTTCGCCGAGAGATGATGACGGTGCGGATAGATCGCGTTCATCGTGAACTCGACCGGTCGGTACTCGGGCAACAACCGGACCAATTGGCCGGACTCGAGCTCGTCGCGAACCAGGAAGCCCGCCGCGAGGAACACGCCGACGCCGGCCAGCGCGGCGAGCCTCAGTGTGTCGCCGCTATTGGCGACCAGATTGCCCGTGACCTTCACCGACGCCGGCGTTCCCTTGCGGTCGACGAAATGCCACTCGTCGCCGTAGGGATAATTGACATGACGGATGCAATTGCGCGCCGTGAGGTCGGCCAGCTGCGCGGGCTTGCCGTGCTGTTCGATATAGCTGTGCGAGCAGCACAGCACGTGCCGCCAAGTCGCGATGGTGCGCACGATCAGGCTGGAATCGGGCGACGGGATCATCCGCACTGCAAGATCGAAGTTCTCGTCGATCAGGTCGACATTGCGTTCGCCGATCGCGAGGTCGACCTTGACCTCGGGATAGGTCGCGAGGAACTCGACCACTGCGGGCGACAGGAACTGGGCAAGATGGGTGTTGGTGTAGATGCGCAGCGTGCCGCGCGGTACCGACTGCAGCGCGCCCGCAATGTCGTCGGCCTGCTCGAGGTCGGCGAGGATCTGGACGGACCGGTCGTAATAGGCCTTGCCGACCTCGGTGAGGCTGACCTTGCGCGTGGTGCGGTTGAGCAGCCGGGCGCCGAGCCGATCCTCCAGCGACTGCACATGGTTGCTCACCATGGTCGTGGACATGTTGAGCTTGCGGCCGGCCGCGGAAAAGCCACCGGAATCCACGACCCGGACGAAGGCGGTCAAACTGGTCAGGCGATCCATTCGGCAAGGTCCGGATTATCAGCGCTGGCTTGATAATGCTTCCAGTTTTATGGGGATTATCACAGCGGGGAGGACATTGCATCTAGAGGCCGTACCCGGCGCCCTTTCTGGAAGGACGCAAATGTTCGACCCGGAGGATGCGATGTCGACCACCACCTATATCCCTGAAGAATCAACCAAAATCGGCCTCCGCCCATCGCGGCAGGCGGTCAAGCGGGCTGCCCTCGGGCTCGCCGCCCTGCTCGGCATCGCCGTGGCCGCCGACCTCGGCTACGACTACGTCACCACCGGCCGCTACCTGGAATCGACCGACGACGCCTATGTGAAGGCGGACTCCACGATCATCGCGCCGAAGGTGTCGGGCTACATCGCCCGCGTGCTGGTCACCGACAACCAGCCGGTGAAGGCCGGCCAGCTGCTGGCCGAGATCGACGACCGCGATTACCGCACCGCGCTCGGCCAGGCCAAGGCCGATGTCGACGCCGCGAACGCCTCGGTGCGCAACCTCGATGCGCAGCTCGAATTGCAGCAACCGATCATCGACCAGAGCACCGCCGATGTCGAAGCCGCCGAGGCCAATCTGAAATTCGCCCAGGAGGAGCAGAGCCGCTACGATGGACTGATGAAATCAGGCTCCGGCACCATTCAACGCGCGCAACAGACCGATGCGGCACTGCGCTCCAATACGGCGCAGTTGCAGCATGCGAAGTCGGCGTTGTCGGCGGCGCAGCGCAAGGTCGACGTGCTGACCACACAGCGCGCGCAGGCCGCTGCGCAAGTCGACCGCGCCCGCGCCGTCGAGCAGCAGGCCGAGCTGAACCTGTCCTATGCGAGGATCACCGCGCCAGTCGACGGCACCGTGGGTGCCCGCACGCTGCGCGTCGGGCAATATGTCCAGGCCGGCACCCAGCTGATGGCCGTGGTGCCGCTCGATGCGGTCTATGTGGTCGCCAATTTCAAGGAGACCCAGCTGACCCATGTGCGTAACGGCCAGCCGGTCGAACTCACCGTCGACAGCTTTCGCGGCACCACGCTGAAGGGACATGTCGACAGCCTGTCGCCGGCCAGCGGCCTCGAATTCGCGCTGCTGCCGCCCGACAACGCCACCGGCAATTTCACCAAGATCGTGCAGCGCGTGCCGGTGAAGATCGTGCTCGACGATCACAGCCTCACCGGCCTGCTGCGGCCGGGCATGTCGGCGATCCCGACCATCAACACCAAGGCGACCGTGCTGGCCGAGCGCGACGAGAAGCGCCGCATGGCGTCGGCGACGCGATCGCACGGCGGCTAGCACCCAACATTGCTTCGGCTGGCTTGGCGCGATCGATCACCGCATCGGTGATCGAGCGCGTTTTGTTGTGCGCCTCTCCGCTCTTCGCTTCGTGCCGCGATCACCAGCGGTAGGGCTCCCTCCCCCCTTGCGGGGGAGGGTGGGGAGAGGGGTGCCGCTTGCGCTGACGTTTGTTGGTTTGCGACGACGCCATTGTCGAGAGTGACGCGTCCGGCAAGATTGAAGCGGCTCGCCCAAATCCCTTGCCTCTGCGCCCGGCGCCGCCCCTCTCCCCACCCTCCTCCGCAAGGGGGAGGGTGCCGACGAGACGTTCTCACCTCACGAGAGGATCATCCGGCAAATGAACCATCTGTGCGGCGCGTCCTGATCTGACGCGATTATCAACTTCTGCGGGACAATCCTTCCAGTCTTTCCCGGATTATCGAAACGGGCCGCCTAATACATCTTGGGTGGGCAGCAAGGACGACCCCGATGACCACACTCCAGCCCACAGCCGATGCAGCGAACGCCGCTGCCCTCCCCGCCCCCGCAACGCCGGCCACACAAGCGGTCCCGACCAGGACCTGGATCGCGGTGATCGGCGCCACGCTCGGCGCGTTCATGGCGGTGCTCAACATCCAGATCGTCAACGCCTCGCTTGCCGACATTCAAGGCGGCATCGGCGCTGGTATCGATGACGGCGGCTGGATTTCGACCTCGTATCTGATCGCCGAGATCGTGGTGATCCCGCTCTCCGGCTGGCTCGCGCGGGTGTTCTCGGTACGCTTGTATCTGCTCACCAACGCGTTCCTGTTCCTTGTGTTCTCGGCGGCGTGCGCGCTGGCGCAGGACCTGCCGCAGATGATCGCGCTGCGCGCCGTACAGGGCTTCACCGGCGGCGTGCTGATCCCGATGGCGTTCACACTGATCATCACGCTGCTGCCGAAGGCCAAGCAGCCGATCGGGCTCGCATTGTTCGCGCTGTCGGCAACATTCGCGCCCGCGATCGGCCCGACCATCGGCGGATACCTGACCGAGAACTGGGGCTGGCAATACATCTTCTATGTCAACCTGGTGCCCGGCGCCGTGATGATCGCGATGCTGTACGTCTCGCTCGATCCGAGCCCGATGAAGCTGTCGCTGATCCGCCAGGGCGACTGGCTCGGCATCATCACGATGACGATCGGCCTCGCCGCGCTGCAGACCGTGCTGGAAGAAGGCAACAAGGACGATTGGTTCGGCTCGCCCTTCATCGTCCGCCTGTCTGTCATCGCAGCGGTCTCGCTGGCCGCTTTCCTGATCGTCGAATTCACCGTCGAGAAGCCGCTGCTCAATTTGCGCCTGCTGGCCCGCCGCAATTTCGGCTTCGGCATGCTGGCGAACTTCCTGATGGGCATCGCGCTGTACGGCTCGGTATTCATCCTGCCGCAGTATCTGTCGCGCATCCAGGGCTACAACGCCGAGCAGATCGGCATGGTGCTGGCATGGACCGGCCTGCCGCAGCTCGTGCTGATTCCGCTGGTGCCGCGGCTGATGCAGCGCTTCGACCCCCGCATTGTCATCGGTATCGGATTTGCGCTGTTCGCTGCCTCCAACTTCATGAACATCTACATGACCAACGACTACGCGGCCGATCAACTGCTCTGGCCGAACGTCGTCCGTGCCGTCGGTCAGGCGCTCGCATTCGCTCCGCTGTCGGCGGTCGCAACGGCGGGAATTGAGGCGGAGAATGCCGGATCGGCGTCAGCCCTGTTCAACATGATGCGCAACCTCGGCGGTGCAATCGGCATTGCCGCGCTGCAGACACTGCTGACCAAGCGCGAGCAGTATCACTCCAACGTGCTGATGCAGTCGGTCTCCATGCTGGAACAGGCGACCCGCACGCGGATTGAAGGATTGACCCAGTATTTCCTGAACCACGGCGTCGCCGACCAGGCAGCGGCCGCCCACCGTGCGATCGCCGCGGTCGGCAATGTCGTGCAGAAGCAGGCCTACATCCTCGCCTTCAGCGACACCTTCTACCTGCTCGGCGTGGCGCTGATCGTCGCGCTGATCGCAACACTGTTCCTGAAGAAGCCGGTCCGGCTCGCTGGCGGCGGTGACGCACACTAGCAACCCCAAACTCAACCAAGGAGAACGACCATGAAACCCCGGATGAACTTCTACCAGGCCGCCCCCGAGACCATCAAAGCGCTGGTCGCGGTCGAAAGCCAGATCACCGCGAGCGGCCTCGAGCAATCGCTGATCGAACTAGTCAAGACCCGCGCCTCGCAGATCAACGGCTGCGCCTATTGCATCAACATGCACACCGAGGACGCCCGCAAGCACGGCGAGACCGAGCAGCGGCTCTATCTGCTCAACGCCTGGCGCGAGTCGCCGCTCTACTCCGAGCGCGAGCGCGCGGCGCTGGCCTGGACCGAAGCGTTGACGCTGGTTTCAGAGACGCATGCGCCCGATGCCGACTATGAGGCGGTGCGTGCGCAATTCACCGACAGCGAGCTGGTCAACCTGACCACGCTGATCGGCGCCATCAATGCCTGGAACCGGATCGCGATCGGCTTCCGCGCGGTTCACCCGGTGAAGGTGAAGGTGGCGGCGTGAGGGCAACGCTGCCCGCCACCAATTAGACTGTCATGCCCCGCTTCATGCGGGGCATCCAGTAGGCCGCGGCCTCTCGGCTCTAGCACCGCGGCCTCTGGAATACTGGCTCGCCCGGTCGCGCCGGGCGATGACAACGCGAGTGAGGAGAGATCAAACCGCCGTCGCCCTCGCGAACTCGACATAGATCTCGCGCAGGCGATCGGTCATAGGACCGACCTTGCCGTTGCCGACCTTCTTGCCGTCGATCGCGACCACGCCCTGCACGAACACCGAGGCGCTGGTGATGAAGGCTTCCTTGGCGGCGAGCGCTTCCTCGACCGTGAAGGAACGCTCCTCGATGCGAAGCTGGCGCTCCTCGGCAAGCTTGACCACCGCCTTGCGGGTGCAGCCGGGCAGGATCTCGTTGCCGTTCTGCCGGGTCACTATGACATCGTCCTGGGTGACGATGAAAGACGAGGACGAACCGCCCTCGGTGACCTTGCCGTCCTCGATCATCCAGGCTTCGCCGGCGCCGGCCGCGGCGGCGGCCTGCTTGGCCAGCACCTGCGCCAGCAGCGCCACGCTCTTGATGTCGCGCCGCTCCCAACGGATGTCGGGCACCGTGATGACGTTGATTCCGGTCTTGGCCGACGGCGCGTTGATGATGTCCTTTTCCGAGGTGAACATCACCAGTGTCGGCTTGACGTCGGCCTTCGGGAAGGCGAAGTCGCGCCCCTTGTCGGCGCCGCGGGTGACTTCGAGATAGACCATGCCGTTGACGAGGTCGTTGCGCTTGACCAGTTCCTTCTGGATCTCCTCGATCCGCTCCAGCGTCTCGGGCAGCGCCAGCTCGATCTCGCCGACCGAGCGCTTGAGCCGCGCCAGATGCGAGGCGTTGTCGATCAGCTTGCCCTCGAGCACCGCCGCCACCTCATAGATGCCGTCGGCGAACAGGAAACCGCGGTCGAACACCGAGACCTTGGCCTCGGAATGCGGCACGAACGAGCCGTTGACGTAAGCGATCTTTTCCACGCGAGTTCTCCTGCGGACGAAGGGGGAGTTTCCGCCTTCGTATACGCAAATTGTTAACGGGGGAAAACCCTCCGCGTCGTCATTCCGGGGCGATGCGAAGCATCGAGCCCGGAATCCATTCCACCATGGGTGATGCGGCTCAATGGATTCCGGGCTCGCGCTGCGCGCGCCCCGGAATGACGAGTTGGGAGGACCGGCGCCTCCAGCCCTAATGCTGCAGGATCTTCGACAGGAACTTCTGCGCGCGGTCGCTGCGGGGCGTGCCGAAGAAATCGGCCTTCTTGGCGTCCTCAACGATCTCGCCACGATCCATGAAGATCACGCGGTCGGCGACCTTGTTGGCGAAGCCCATCTCGTGGGTCACCACCATCATGGTCATGCCCTCGCGGGCGAGGTCGACCATGACGTCGAGCACCTCACTGATCATCTCCGGGTCGAGTGCCGAGGTCGGCTCGTCGAACAGCATCGCGATCGGGTCCATCGCCAGCGCGCGTGCGATCGCGACGCGCTGCTGCTGGCCGCCGGATAATTCGGCGGGAAACTTCTTCGCATGATCTTTCAACCCGACGCGCTCCAGGAGCTTCATCCCCTTGACCATGGCGTCAGCGTGCTTGCGGCCCAGCACCTTCTCCTGCGCGAGGCAGAGATTGTCGATGATCCGCAGGTGCGGGAACAGCTCGAAGTGCTGGAACACCATGCCGACGCGCGAGCGCAGCTTCGGCAGGTCGGTCTTGGGATCGTTGACCTTGACGCCGTCGAGCGTGATGTCGCCGCCCTGGATCGGCTCCAGCGCGTTGACGCATTTGATCAGGGTCGACTTGCCCGAGCCGGACGGGCCGCAGACCACCACCACCTCGCCTTTGGCGACGCTGGTGGTGCAGTCCTTCAGCACCTGGAAGGTCGGCCCGTACCATTTATTGACGTGATTGATCTCGATCATGATAGCTCGACTTGTTTGTTCAGCGAACAATGGCAATGCGCGACTGCAGGCGGCGGACGCCGAAGGAAGCGACACAGGAAATGACGAAGTAGACGACCGCGGCGAACAGATACATTTCGACCAGACGGCCGTCGCGCTGCGCGACCTTGCTGGCCGCGCCGAGGAAATCGGGGATCGACAGCACGTAGACCAGCGAAGTGTCCTGGAACAGCACGATGGTCTGCGTCAGCAGCACCGGCAGCATGTTGCGGAACGCCTGCGGCAGCACGACGTAGCGCATCGACTGCGCGTAGGTCAGGCCGAGCGCGCTGGCCGCGGCCGGCTGGCCCTTCGAGATCGACTGGATGCCGGCCCGCATGATCTCGGAGAAATAGGCGGCCTCGAATGCGATGAAGGTGATCAGCGAGGAGGCGAAGGCGCCGACCGTGATCGGCCGCGACGCGCCGGTCAGCCACTGCCCGATATACGGCACCAGGAAGTAGAACCAGAAGATCACCAGCACCAGCGGCAGCGAGCGGATGAAGTCGACATAGAAGCCGGCAATACGCCCGAGCCATTTGTAGCTCGACAACCGCATCAAGGCGATCAGGGTGCCGAACACGAGGCCGCCGAATGCGGCAAGCGCCGTCAGGGTCAGCGTGAAGCGCATGCCCTCGAAGAACAGATAGGGCAGCGCGCGGCGGATGACGTCGAAATCGAAATTGCCGAGCATGGTCATTTGCCCGTGATGTAGCCGGGGATCGCGACATAGCGCTCGAGGAAGCGCATCGCAGTCACCACGACGAAATTGAGAAGGAGATAGAGCACGGTTGCCGCGGTGAACGCCTCGAACACCTGGAACGAAAATTCCTGCATCGAGCGCGCCTGGCCGGTCAATTCGATCAGGCCGATGGTGATGGCGACCGCACTGTTCTTGATGGTGTTGAGGAACTCGGAGGTCAGCGGCGGCAGGATGATGCGGAACGCCATCGGCAGCAGCACGTAGCGATAGGTCTGCACCGTGGTGAGGCCGAGCGCGGTCGAAGCCTGCTTCTGCCCGCGCGGCAGCGAGGTGATGCCGGCCTGCAATTGCACGGCGACACGCGCCGACATGAAGAGCCCAACGCCGATCGCAGCCGTCCAGAACGGCGCATTCGGCAACTGCTTCAGCCACAGCCCGGCGGATCTCGGCAGCAGCTCGGGCAGCACGAAGAACCACAGGAACAGCTGCACCAGCAGCGGCATGTTGCGGAAGAACTCGACCCAGCAGAAGCCGATCCACGACGCGGTCCGCGACGGCAGCGTGCGCAACACGCCGATCACCGAGCCGGACACCAGCGCGATGATCCAGGCGAGCACCGATACCTTGACGGTGACCACCAGTCCCGACAGCAACAGGTCGAGATAGGTGCCGGTCCCCATCGGGTTCGGCTCGAGAAAGATGTGCCAGTTCCAATTATAGTTCACGGGTCCCCCACGCGCGGCCGCGGCGATCACGCATTACGCCGACTTGGCGCGCGGCGTCTATGCAAATGTCCGGCCATTTTCCTCCAAAATGGCCGGACACGTTTATTTTCGAGACCGCCGCCGACGGCGACGGGTCATGCGCAACACTGCGATCAGTTCACCAGATAGGCATCCGGATCGGGCGAATCCGACGGCTTCGCAAACTGCTTCTTCATCTCCGGTCCAGCCGGCGAGTTGAGATTGAGGCCCTTCGGCGGGATCTTCTGGGTGAACCACTTGTCATAGATCTTCTGGCCCTCGCCGCTGGTGTAGAGCGCGGCAGTGGCGGCGTCGACGACCTTCTTGAACGGCGCGTCATCCTTGCGCAGCATGATGCCGTAGGGCTCCGGCTTGGAGAACGCATCCTTGGAGATGACGTAGTCATCCGGCGACTTCGAGCCGGCGACGAGGCTCGCGAGCAGGATGTCGTCCATCACGAAGGCGACCGCGCGATCGGTCTCGACCATCAGGAAGGCCTCGGCATGATCCTTGGCCGGGATGATGTTGACGCTCAGGCCGCGCGCAAGGTTGGCCTCGGTGAGCTGCTTGATGTTGGTGGTGCCGGCGGTCGAAACCACCGTCTTGCCCTTCAGATCGTCGATCGAATTGATCTTGTTCGTCTTCTTCGTGACGTAGCGGCTGGCGGTCAGGAAGTGGCTGTTGGTGAACGAGACCTGCTTCTGGCGCTCGGCATTGTTGGTGGTCGAGCCGCATTCGAGATCGACGGTACCGTTGGCCATCAGCGGAATACGCGTGGCCGAGGTGACCGGGTTGAGCTTGACCTCGAGCTTGTCGAGCTTCAGCTCCTTCTTCACGGCATCGACGATCTTGTAGCAGATGTCCATCGCGTAGCCGATGGGCTTCTGGTTGTCGTCGAGATAGGAGAACGGGATCGAGGAGTCACGGTAGCCGAGCGTGATCGCGCCGGTGTCCTTGATGTTCTTCAGCGTGCCGGTCAGCTCCTGGGCCTGCGCCTGGCTCGCGCCGAGCGCGGCGGCGAGCGCGAAGCCGATGAGATATTTGGGTGTCATACGTCTACTCCTTCGTGGAAACGGTCGATCTAGTGCGTGAGAATGTCGGCGAGGACGGGTGCGATGTAGCCGCGAAACTGTTCGGGATTCTCGCTCATCGGAAAATGACCGAGCTTCTCCATGATCGTGACGCTGGCGCCCCCTATTGCCGCTGCGGTCCGCCTCGTGTCCTCGGGCGTGCAGGAGAAATCATACTCGCCCGTGAGGAGATAGAGGTTGCATACTTTAGTATCGATTGACGCGGCCCGGCCGCGCAGGTCGCCGTCGACACGGTAGAAATAGAGGTCGCCCTTGAACACGCCGGGGCCGCCCTGCTTGTAGGCCCACAGCGTTTCCGTCCGCGCAGCTTCGGGGCTCTGGGGCGCGATCAGCCCCGACACCAGCGCGGCGCAGACCTCGCCGCCGTGAACGTCCGGCCGGTTCAGCCAGTCGGTGTCATACCACGGCGCCTGGAAATCCGCGGCCTCGAGCCCGATCAGCGCGCGGAACTCGGCGGCATGTTCGATCGCAAGGTTGAGCACGATGCGGCCGCCGATCGAGCAGCCCATCACGACAGGCTTCTCCAGACCCAGCGCGCGGCAGAACGCGCGGATGGTTTCGGTGTAGCGTGCTGTGGTGAGTTGGTATTCATCGCCGGTCCAGCTCATCGGCGGATTCGACTTGCCATGCCAGGGCATATCGAAGGCAATGATGCGGAAATTTTCGGCAAATTGCTCGTCAGCGAGCAGATGCCGCCACTGCCGCGCGTCTGATCCTGCGGTGTGCAGGCAGACCAGCGGAATGCCCTTGCCGTTCTCCTCGAAATAGATGCGGTGCAGTTCGCCGCCGATCTCGACGTGCACGTAGCGGCCGACCATCGGCTCGATATGACCGTTCATGACAGCGCCGCTCATGATACGGCCGCCGCGAAATGCTGCCGCGGCAGCGCCAGCAGGTCCTTGAAGTATTGCAGATGCGTCATGAAGGAATAGAGATCGCCCTCCAGCACCGCCTCGCCGCGCTTGGTCAGCGCCAGCAGATCATGCCAGCCGGGCTTCGGTTCGGCCTGCCAATAAGCGGCCCAGGCCCGCGGCGTTGCGCGATAGGCGAAGCGCCACGAGCGCATCAGGACCGGCGAAGGGACGAGCTCGACGATGCGCCCATTGCGGATCGCGGCATGAAACGGACGCGCCACCGCACCGATCAGGCAGTCGCAATCGAGCAGCCGCCCGCGCGAGACCAGCGAGGGCGCCCGGTCGAGCAATGCGGGAAGGCCGGCAAACGCCGTCGTCACAGCGTCGTCGGTGGCGTCGGGCGATCGCGTCATCTGTCGGGGAAGGTTTCCTGCGGCGGACGACCCATGATGACCGGAAGGCCGCGATCCCGCAAGGCGCCGATGCCCTTGGGTTCCCTGGATTATTCGCTTGACCAAACGCGGCGTGCCGGTTCAGCGCGCAGGCCGCGGCGGCATCTCAGCTCGCCTTGACGGCACGTCCATTCTTCGGCGCCTGCGCCATCGCGCGCGCGAGCACCTGGGCTTCCTTCTTCAGCATGTCGGCGAGCTCGCTTTCGCGGCGGCGAATGCGGTCACTTGCCGCACCGATCGACAACGCGGCGACCACCTCGCCGGCATCGTCACGGACGGGGACCCCCACGCCACCCATGCCGGGGAATGCGGCGTCCAGCAGCACGGTGTGGCCGGCCTTGCGCGCCATAGCGATCCGCTCGCGCAGGAACTTCGGTGTGATGCGCGGCGATTTCGCCAGCCGCGGCACGATCACCTCGATCACGGCCTCGATCTCGGCATCCGGCAGCCAGACCAACAGCGCCAGCGCGCCGGCACCGACACCGAGCGGACGGCGGCTGCCGATCTGCAGATAGTTCGGCTGCAGCGGATGATTGCCGACCGAGCGCGCCAGATACAGCGCCTCGACGCCGGAGCGCACCGACAACAGCGCGGTATCGGCCGAGCGCTCCGACAGCCGCAGCAGGCTCGGCTGCGCCAACTCGGCGATGTCGACCGAGCGGCGCGCGCCGACCGCCATCACCCGCGCCTCCTGGCCGAGCTCATAGGTCTTGGCGCCGGCGACCCTGGAGACGAAGCCTTCCTCGATCAACGAATTGAGGATACGCAGCGCGGTCGCCTTGTTCAGCGAGGTGGTGTCGGCGATGTCGGTCAGCCGCAGCGGCGAGCGCTGCGCCAGCACGCGCAGGATCGCGCAGACCTTCTGGATCGCGTTGAACTTGTCGGGTTGGCCCGGCTCCGGCGATGGCCTCTTGCGGCTGGTCCGTGCGGTCGCAGTCGTGGAGGCGTTCATGCCCGGTGTTCCTTGCCTGAATTCCAAATCTTGAACCGGGCACGACGAGTGGCCACGCCCGGCGGACATCATCCTAGGACGGATGATGCACGCCGGACATCGTATACTTTCGTCAGATGAAACTTCGAATTCAACTATCTCCGCCGCTGTGCAGCAATGGAGATATTTGAATTTCGCTTCACGAAATCACCAGAATGCAGCTACGCCAGCCGCATCCTTCGGATCGTGAAGAGCGCGCCGAGGCTGAGGATGCAGACCGCGGTGAGATAATAGCCCGGCGCGAGTTCGCCAATCAGCGCAAAGCCGCCCATCCAGGTCATGATCGCCGGCCCCATGCCGCCGAACAATGTCACGCCGATGTTGTAGCTGAGACCGAGCCCGGTCGCACGTGTCGCCGGTGGAAACAGCTCCGACATCAGCGCGGCCAGCGGCCCGTAATACAGCGACTTGAGCACGCCGAGCCAGAGCACGCCGAGCAGGATGATCATTGGCGTCGGCTTGCCGGTGAGCAGCAGGAACGCCGGAAAGATCGACACCAGCAGCAGCAACGCAAACAGGATCATGTGCGTGGTGCGTCCGATCTTGTCGGAGACAAGACCTGCGATCGGCGCCAGCAACGCAACCGCCGTCTGCGCGGCGAATGCGGCGATGAACCCAACCGACGGCGCGAGGTTGAGCGTCTTCACCACATAGGTCGGCATGTAGACGATCAAATAGTTGACCGCCGTCGACACCGCGAGCGCACCGATCGCAAGCAGCGTGGCGAGCTTTTGCCGCGTGAGCACCTCCCTGACCGGCGAGCCTTGCTTTCCGGCCGCGGGCGGCGGGGTCGCGTCCTCGACGTGGTTGCGGATGTAGATGCCGACCGGACCGATCAGCACGCCGAACAGGAACGGCAGCCGCCAGCCCCAGGCTTGCAGATCCTCCGGGCTCATCAGCGAGGTCAAGAGCGCACCGAAGCCCGCGCCGAGCAGGCCGCTGACACCCTGGCTTGCGAACTGCCAGCTCGCGACAAAGCCACGCCGCTCCGGCATGTGCTCGACCAGGAACGCGGTCGAGGAGCCGAATTCGCCGCCGGCGGAGAAGCCCTGCACCAGCCGCGCCAGCATCACCGCGATCGGTGCCAGGATGCCGATGGTCTGATAGGTCGGCATCAGCGCCAGCACCAGCGTGCCTGCTGTCATCAACACGATCGACAGCATCAGCGAGGCCTTGCGGCCGTGCCGGTCGGCATAGGCGCCGAGCACGACGCCGCCGATCGGGCGGATCAGGAACGACAGTCCGAAGCTGCCGAAGGTCAGCAGCAGCGAGGTGGTCGGATCATTGGCCGGAAAGAACGCCTTGGAGAGATAGACCGCGAAATAGGCGTAGACCGAGATGTCGTACCATTCGAGCGCATTGCCGACCGAGGTCGCGACGATCAGGCGGGTGATGTTCTTTTTGTCGACCGTGCCGTCATGGACCGGCGTTGCGCTCGTCGTCGATAATGTCATTTGAATTTCCTTGGCAGCGTCGGCCACCATTTCTCCGCCCGTCATGCCCGGCCTTGACCCGGGCATCCACGTCTCCCCGTCATCCCCGCGCAAAGGCTACGCCTTTGCGCGG